>JAGXFR010000050.1 GCA_024637155.1 Burkholderiaceae bacterium
ATCTCGTACTCGGTGATTTCGCCGTCGCGCAGTTCGCCCACCAGCGTCGCGGCGCCGAGCGAGATTTCGTCCATCCCGTCCTTGCCCCACACCACCAGCGCGTGGCGCGCGCCCAGGCTCTGCAGCACGCGCACCTGGATGCCCACGAGATCCGGGTGGAAGACCCCCATCAGGATGTTCGGAGCGCCCGCCGGATTGGTCAGCGGCCCGAGGATGTTGAAGATCGTGCGCATGCCCAGTTCGCGTCGCACCGGGGCGACGTTCTTCATGGCCGGGTGGTGGTTCGGCGCGAACATGAAGCCCAGCCCGATCTCCTCGATGCAGCGCGCGACTTGCGCCGCATCGAGCGTGATGCACGCGCCCAGCGACTCGAGCACGTCGGCGCTGCCCGACTTGGAGGACACGCTGCGGTTGCCGTGCTTGGCGACCTGCGCGCCCGCGGCCGCGACGACGAACATCGCCGCCGTGGAAATGTTGAAGGTGTGCGATCCGTCGCCGCCCGTGCCCACGATATCGACGAAGTGGGGGCCGGCATCGATCGTCACCGGCGTGGCGAACTCGCGCATCACGCGCGCCGCCGCGGCGATCTCGCCCACCGTTTCCTTCTTCACGCGCAGCGCGGTGAGCAGCGCGGCCATCATCACCGGCGACATCTCGCCGCTCATGATCAGCCGCATGATCTGCAGCATCTCGTCGTGGAAGATCTCGCGGTGCTCGACGCAACGCTGCAGTGCCTCCTGCGGGGTAATCGGCATCGGGTGTTCCTTCGTGTCAGGCGGTCAGGCGGTCACGCGCGCACGCGCACGCTCGAGAAAATTGCCGAGCATCGCGTGGCCGTGCTCGGTGGCGATCGACTCCGGGTGAAACTGCACGCCCTCGACGTCGAACTCGCGGTGGCGCAATCCCATGATCTCGCCGTCGGGCGTGTGCGCGGTGACGGCAAGGCACGCCGGCAGCGAGCCCGGCTCGACGACCAGCGAGTGATAGCGCGTGACCTCGAAGGATTCCGGCAACCCGCCAAAAACGCCCTCGCCCGCGTGCGTCACCCGGTCGACCTTGCCGTGCATCACGCGCTGCGCGCGCACGATGCGCCCGCCAAAGGCCTGCCCGATCGCCTGGTGCCCGAGACACACGCCCAGCAACGGGATGCGCCCGGAAAAGCGCTCGATCAGCGCCAGCGAGATGCCCGCGTCGTCGGGCATGCCGGGCCCCGGCGAGATCACGATGCCCTGCGGCGCCATCTCCTCAATCTCGTCGAGGGTCAGCGCGTCGTTGCGCAGCGTGCGCACCTCCGCCCCCAGTTCCCCGAAATACTGCACGAGGTTGTAGGTGAAGGAGTCGTAGTTGTCGATCATCAGGAGCATCGGGCGCTCGTCCTGTTCGCGGGGAAGCCGGGAGGATGCCATTTTCGCCGAGTCTGCGCGCGAAAACCTGTGCGCGCAAAAGAGAATGCCGGCCCTTGCGGACCGGCATTTTGCGGCTGGTTTGCCCGGAGGCGTTGTTCTTATTGGGCCTTGCGACGGCGGGTCACGCCGAAGAGAGCCATCAGGCCGGCGCCGAGCACGGCGAGCGTGCCGGGGACGGGGACGGTCTGGCCGCCCGGGCCCACGCGGATCGTCCAAGTGTCGGGGCCGTCATCAGCGAAACTGACGGTCGTTTCAAGACCGATCACGAGGTCCGAGATTGAACCGCCGTAACCCGCGAGCGCCGTATTCAGATTCGAAAGGCCAGTGGCATCGAGGATGTAGACAAAGCCGTTTCCGCCGTTGCCCGGGTTCTCGGTCGTGAGGTGAGTCACTGATCCGCCGAGCGAGTCGGTGAAGAACGACGTGCCGTCCGGCTCGTAAATGGTGAGGATCAGGGCATCAACGTGGGTCTCTTGCCCAGCCGTACTGCCGACTTCGGCGGGGTTCCAGACGAGCGCGATGTCCGTCTCGTTGGTGTAGCCGAGGAAACCGAAGGTGTAGGTGCGCGTCTTGACGTCGCCGCTGATCACCTGAGCGCCCGTAAGCACGTCCGTGGTGCCGTTCCAAGCCACCTTGCCGTTCTCAATATCGGTAGAATCGCCCGCGCCGCCGCCCCCGCCTGTGAGCTGCACCGTCAAAATGTTGTTCTGCCCGCCGAAGCCGGTACCCGTATTGTCGACCGAGCTGCTGAACACCAGCGAGGCCGAAGCGACCCCCATGCCACCGAGCACCAAGACGGTGCCGGCTAGGGTGGTGGTGATTAGTTTCTTCAAAGACATTTTTGGCACCTCCTGTTTCCGTCAAATCGACGGGGTTCGCCCAAAACGTATGCAAGTCGCGTGCCAAGGGATCGGAGCAGCTTTGATTTACAAGGGTTTTTTGGTTTCTGGATTGAATATCGTCCGAATCAGGAGCTTGCATGTAAAAAATCTCGACACTTTTCGTGGGCGCGGCGTCGCCGCGGCCGCATCGGTGGCGGGTCGGATGCCGGGGAATCGGGGATGGAGCGCGATCCGGGAACCGGATCGCCGCGGCGCACGCGCGCCGTGAGGGAGCCGACGTCAGCGAGCCGACGTCAGCGCTTCGCGCGTGTGCGCGTCACCCCGAGAAACCCGATCATCCCTGCGCTGAGGATCACCAGGGTGCCCGGCAGGGGGATCGCGGGACCCGGGATGCGGATCGAGCTGTCGAGCGTCAGCAGGAAGTTGTCCAGCCCCCAGGACTCGTCGCGGTACCGGCAGAATTGCGGAGCGAGCTCCGAGCAGCGCGGATCGTTCTCGATCCACGTGTCCTGCAGGCCCGCACCGGCGAACACCAGCGAGAGTTCGTTGACGTCGGACAGACTGACGGTGAAGACCATCCGGTAGATCGCGTCCTGCGGGTCGTAGGTACCAACGTTGATCCCGTCCCAGAACGAGTAGCCGAGCGCGTACTGCGCGGATGAACCGGCCATGGGGAAGTCATTCGCCCCGGCGGCGAAGGGGAGGCCGTTGGGGGCCAGCTCATCCAACGTGTAGGTCTGCCTTCCGGCCCCGTTGCTGAAGTTCTTGTCGAGCAGCGTGGCGCCGTTGAGCAGGATCGTGAAGCGATCGGGCCCACCCCATGTCGGGTCCTGCCCGTCCCACGAGCGGATCGCGAGGAAGTCCAACGTCAGCGTCACCGTCGCGTTGCGCAGGCTCTCGTCGGTCAGCGCGAAGCGCACCGACTGGGTGCCCCCGTATTCGCCGAGAAACTGATTGATTCCCGCGGTGTTCGCCGGCGGTGTGCTGAAGTTCAGCCCGGCGCTCGAACTCCAGTTCGACATGCCGAGCGACGAATCGCTGAAGTCATTGCTGTACAGGGTGGCCGCGTGCGCGCCCGCCGTTGCGCTGATCAGCGCGGCCGAGCAGAGAAGGCGTCGCAAGTGTTTCATGATCCGTTTTCAGATGTATTGCGGCAGCACCGCTGCGAAGTCCCAAGCTGACACGATGGCGCGTCTCCCGGGAAGGAAAAACATCACATTATCGTGGGTTTTCAGGCGTCACAGCCCGCGCACCCATTCGAGCCCGAGGTACGGCCCGGTCGAGCGTCCGCTCTGGCGGTCCAGCCCGCCTTTGAGCGTCAGATGCTCCCCGGCGCGGGTGTCGTAGAGCCGCATCGTCGCCCCGATCTGCACCGCGTGGTACTCGGGAGAGCCTTTCCAGACCAGCTCCGGTCCGACTGCCCAGCCGTTCAGCCGGGCCCGCGCATACCAGGACCGGCTGCCGAATTCCCACTGTGCCAGGCCGTCGAATTCCGCACCGCCGACGACCCGGGGCACCCGATATTCGACCTGAGCCTGCGCGCGCGTGTGAAAACCGCGGTTGACGTTGCCCGGATCGTCGGGGCTGAGATCGGTGTCGGCGAAGCGCAAGCCGAGGTAAGCGCCCCACGCGACGCTGGCGTCGCCACCGTGGTAGCCGAGCGCCGTCGAGAATCCCGGGCTGCGCGCCCGAATCGACTGCGTCGTGTCATAGCTGTACTGCAGGCCGTCGAGCCACTGCCGGTGCACCCAGCCATTGCCCAGCGTCGAGCCGGGCAAGGCGCCGAGGTAACCGACATAGACGTATCCGGCGTTGCGCGCGACTTCGACTCCGGCGAGCGCCAGCGCGTCCGCGGCCATGGCCCCCGGGGCGACGGCGGCAGCGGCAAGGGCTGCCGCGAAAACGACAGGGGCGGTTCTCATGAGATGGACGGCTCCGGGACGAGAGCGCCGGAATCGGCGCCGACTTTCCGCGCGCTCGGCGCGACGTCGAGCGGCATGGTAACGGAATAGAGATAGAGTCGGGCACTGGCCTGATCGAGGACTTCGATCAATTCAAGGCTTGCCAGCTGGTGGATTTCCCGCCGCCGCGAGCGGCCCCGCAGGTCGGCGCGCGGTGTGTCCCCGAGATCGGCGAAAGACAGGAAGCGCACCGATTTGCCCTCCGGGTCGCTGCGCAGCAGCCCCGGCACGCAGTGCAACGACGGGACACCCAGCACAGTACCGCTCGCCGGCAGCCAGTTGCCGGGAGGCACCGGATCGAGCGCCGCCTCCTTGTGCTTGCCGTGCGAGAAGCGTGCGAGCGGTGTCCAGATCTGTTCGGAGAAGCGATTGAGCTTCCACTGCAGGTCGGAACCGAAGAGGAACTCCTCGATGCGTCGCTGGCCGTCGCCGTGGGCGAGGTAGCTGCACCCGATCGCCTTCACGTAATTCTCCCCTTCGGGGTCGACGTCGCCGCCCACGCCGGCGCGCTTCACCGAGCGGACGTTACCCGCGATCCGCACCGCACCGTCGGGGAGATAGATCTTTCCGGCAATCGGCGTGCCCACGACGCCCAGCCCGCCAACGGTGCCGTAGAAGCGAAAGCCACTCGGCGAAATGTCGTCGATCACGCCGGCCACGTATTTGCCGTCGGGCCGCAGCAGACGTGCCGGCAGCGGGATCGGGAATCGGTATTCGGTCCGCATGAAGGCGGCACTGCTGCGCGCGAAGAGCACCACCGCCCAGGCAAGCCCGGCGTTGACGCTGGCCCACACGATGTTCGCGACCATCCCGTCGAAGGGCAGCGCGCCATCGTTGAGGTAGAGCAGGATCCCCACGGGGATCGCGATCATGTTGGCCGCGAGCACCACGATCTGCGGGCTCGCGTACTTCTGCCAGCGCTCGGAGACGCGCCCCTTCGAGGTGACCTTGAATTTGCCCGAACCCAGCAGCAGCCCGAAGGTGGCCCAGGCGAACGCCGCGAAGCGCGCCATGTTGTACTGCTCGATCATCAGGGTGCGCCCGAAGCCGCGCCCCACTTCCTCGAACACCCAGAAGGTGAGCAGATAGAACGGAAGGAAGTGCAGCAGGAAATCCTTCGTTTCCACGAGGATCGGCAGCGTCCCGGTGGCGAGCACGATCACCGGCGCAATGTAGAAGATGCCTTTCTGCCAGCCGTCGAAGTAGGTGAGCACCGAGGCGAAGTAGTTCAGCCGCTGCGCCATCGTCAGACCGCTGTTGAAGAGAATTCCCTCCTTGCGCCACACGTGCATCGCGCCCTGCCCCCATCGCACGCGCTGGCTGAGGAAGGGCTTCATCGTTTCCGGCGCCAGCCCGAAGGCGAGCGGCTCGGCGTGATAAACCGAGCGATAGCCCTGCGCGTGAATCCGCAACGAGGTGTGCAGGTCTTCGGTCACCGTTCCCGTGGCGAAGCCGCCGATGTCGTCGAGCGCGGCGCGACGCATCACCGCGCAGCTGCCGCAGAAGAAAGCGGCGTTCCAGTAGTCCTTGCCGCGCTGGATCACCCGGAAGAAGAGCGACTGCTCGGTCCACACCAGGCTTTTGCCCTGACGCTTGCGGTGCTGGAACGAATCGAGATTGAAGAAGTCCTGCGGCGTCTGCACGAACGCCACCTTCGCGTCGTCGAAGTAGCCCAGCGTGTCGGTCAGCAGGTTGCGGCTGGGCGCGTGGTCGGCGTCGAGCACGGCGACGAACTCGCCGGTGGCGTGCTTGAGCGCGTGATTCAGATTGCCGGCCTTGGCGTCGGCGTTGTCGGCGCGCGCCAGGTACGCGGCCCCCAGTTCCTCGGCGAGCGCGCGCATCTCGGGGCGGTTGCCGTCGTCGAGCAGCCACGTGCGATGCGGATAGTCCATCTGCACCGAGGCGGCGAGCGTGCGCCGAACCAGCTCGACGCTCTCGTTGTAGGTCGGGATCAGCACGTCGACGGTCAGCCCCGCTGGTGCGGGCGGCGCCACGCGCTCGGTCATCCGCCAGCACATGAAGAAGTGCAGCAGCGCGGTGGCGAAACCGAAGACCTCAGCACTGTAGATCACCACCGAGAATGCGTAGGCATCGGGGTTGAAGGTGCCCAGCCGCCAGTGCAGGTACCAGATGGCGACCAGGATGAACCCCCACACGAGGATCCGCCTCGGGAGGATCAGCGATTCGTACGGAACGTTCTTGTCGCGGGAATTCGCCATCAGCTCTCTATTCGTTGATCACGTCACTTCGCCGCCGCCCGCACCCGTCGCGATCGCGCACACCAACCCACCGGTGGTCCCTGGAACCACGCAGCACACTTATCGTTATATGGAACCCGACCCGCCCTGGCCGACGCAGATGGACTGTAGAGCCCGCAGGGGGGAAGAACCGTGAACAGGGTCACAAGTGCACGCAATTGCCTCAAACCTCGCGCGTGAACCCCTCTTCCACGACCTCGGCCGCGCGCAATACGGCGCGCGCCTTCACCTCCGTCTCTTGCCACTCGGTCTCGGGAACCGAGTCGTAGACGATGCCGGCGGCGGCCTGGACGTGCAGCGTGCCGTCCTTGACGATTCCCGTGCGGATCGCGATCGCCACGTCCATCTCGCCCGAATAACTCAGGTAGCCGCAGGCGCCGCCGTAGATGCCGCGCTTGGTGGGTTCGAGCTCATCGATGATCTCCATCGCGCGCACCTTGGGCGCGCCGGTGAGCGTGCCGGCCGGAAAGCTCGCGCGCAGCACGTCGATCGCGTCGAGTCCCGGCTTGAGCGTGCCTTCGACGTTCGAGACGATGTGCTGCACGTGGGAGTACTTCTCGATCACCATCTGCTCGGTGACCCGCACGGTGCCGGTGACCGCAATTCGGCCGACGTCGTTGCGCCCCAGATCGATCAGCATCAGGTGCTCGGCGCGCTCCTTCGGGTCGGCGAGCAGTTCGGCAGCGAGTGCTGCGTCGTCGCGTTCGGTCAGGCCGCGCCGGCGCGTTCCGGCGATCGGGCGGATCGTCACCCGCGTGACCGTCTCGCCCGCAGCGGCCTCGACCTGCTCCTCGCGCACCAGGATCTCCGGCGAGGCGCCGACCACGTGGAAGTCGCCGAAGTCGTAGTAGTACATGTACGGCGACGGGTTGATCGAGCGCAGCGCGCGGTAGAGCGAGAGCGGGGAGTGGGCAAAGGGCTTGCGCAGACACTGGCCGATCTGCACCTGCATCACGTCGCCGGCGACGATGTGCTCCTTGGCGCGCGCCACCGCGGCGAGGTAATCCGCCTTGGCGAAGTCCCGTTCGATCACCGATCCGGTCTCGACCTCGGCGTCGGACGGCTCCACCGCGGCGCGCTTGAGGCGCTGCTGCAGGTCGCGCAAGCGCCGTCGCGCCGTCACGTAGGCCTCGGTCTGGCCCGGGTCGGCGTAGACCATCAGGTAGAGCTTGCCGCGCAGGTTGTCGACGATCGCCAACTCATCGACCGCGAGGAACAGCATGTCGGGCGTGCCGATCGGGTCGGGCTTGTCGCACGCGCCCAGGCGCGGCTCGATGAAGCGCACCACGTCGTAGCCGAAGTACCCGGCCAGCCCGCCGCAGAAACGCGGCAGACCGGGACGCAGCGCGGCCCGGAAGCGCTGGCGAAACTGGCGCACGAATTCGATCGGGTCGCCTTGCGCCGTTTCGATCACGACCCCGTCGCGCAGCACCTCGATCGCGTCGCCGGTGGCGCGCACCAGCGTGCGTGCCGGCAGACCGATGAACGAGTAGCGCCCGAAGCGCTCCCCGCCCTCCACGGATTCGAGCAGCAGCGTGTTCGCGCGCGCGCCCCGATCGGTGAGCTTCAGGTAGATCGACAGCGGCGTCTCGAGGTCGGCGAGACATTCGACGAGGATCGGGATCCGGTTGAAGCCCTGCGCCGCGAGCGCGCGAAATTCGATTTCGGTCATGGCGCGCACCCCTGTTGCGACAGCGCCCGCGGCTGGCGCTGCGCCACCCACTGGGCCGCCTCGAGCAGCGTCCCGACGATCGCGTCGACGTCGAGCGTCGCCACGTCACGCCCCTCGTTGTAGCCGTAGGGGACGACGAGCACCGGGATGCCGGCGGCACGCGCGGCCAGCGCGTCGTTCAGCGAGTCCCCGATCGCAACGGTCTCGGCGGGCGCGACGCCCAGTCGCTCGCAGGCGTGCAGCAGCGGCAGCGGGTCGGGTTTCTTGCGCGCGAGCGCGTCGCCGCCGAGCACGAGGTCGAACTCGGCATCGAGCCCGAAGTGGGCGAGCAGCGCATCCGTGAAGACCTGCGGTTTGTTGGTCACGCAGGCCAGCCGCAGCCCCAGCGCGCGCAGCGCGGCGAGTCCCTCGCGCACCTGCGGATAGAGCGTCGCGCTGCGCCCGTTCTCGCGCCGATAGTGCAGCGCAAACGAGCGCATGCCGGCCTCGAAGGCGCTCGGCTCCGCGCGGCCGTCGAGGTGCCCGGTGAGCGTGCGATGCACGAGCTTCTCCACCCCCTTGCCGATAAAGGTGGACAGCAGCGCGAGCGCCAGCGGCTCGTGCCCGAGCTCGACGCGCATCGCGTTGGCCGCGGCGGACAGGTCCGCGACCGTGTCGAGCAGCGTGCCGTCCAGGTCGATGATCGCCGCGCGCACTTCAGGCTTCACCGAGCGCTCCGCGCAGCCTGGCGAGGATTCCGTGGTAGCCGCCATCCGGATCGCGTGCGCCGAACACCGCCGATCCGGCGACGAAAGTGTCCGCTCCGGCCGCGGCGATCGCGGCGATATTGTCGACCTTCACGCCCCCATCGATCTCCAGCCAGATGGGTGCGCCCCCGGCGGCGACGTGCGCGTCGATGCGCGCGCGCACCGCGCGCAGCTTGGCGAGCGCCGAGCCGATGAAGCTCTGGCCGCCGAAACCGGGGTTGACCGACATCAGCAGCACGACGTCGAGCCGGTCCATCACATGGTCGAGCACGTTCAGCGGTGTGGCCGGGTTGAGCACGAGTCCCGCCCTGCACCCGCTGTCGCGGATCAGTTGCAGCGTGCGATCGACGTGCGCGGCGGCCTCGGGGTGGAAGGTGATCAGGTTGGCCCCGGCCTCGGCGAAGTCCGGGATGATCCGGTCCACCGGCGCAACCATCAGGTGCACGTCGATGGGAATCTTCACGTGCGGACGCACGGCCGCGCACACCATCGGCCCGATCGTCAGGTTCGGGACATAGTGATTGTCCATGACGTCAAAGTGGATGAGGTCGGCGCCGGCCGCCTCGACGGCGCGCACCTCCTCACCGAGGCGCGAGAAATCGGCCGACAGGATGCTGGGGGCAATCCGCAGAGTGCGCGTCATGGAAGTGGACTTGCCGCTTAGAATGGATCCGGCATTGTATCGTCAGAGCCTCTCAGAGGCGCAGGAGCCCGAACCCCCCATGACCGACGAACGCTACCAGATTCAGGTGGAGATCAACGCCCAGTACATCCCGGAGCAGTCCGACCCCGGGCGGGAGGAGTACGCATTCGCGTACACCGCGCGCATCACCAACCGTGGTTCGGTGCCGGCCCAACTGATCAGCCGCCACTGGATCATCGAGGACCAGCGCCAGCAGGTGATCGAGGTCAAGGGCCTGGGTGTGGTGGGACACCAGCCGTTGCTCGCCCCCGGAGAGAGCTTCGAGTACACCTCCGGAAGCCGCATTCCGACCCCGGCCGGTTCGATGCGGGGCAGCTATTTCTTCGTTGCCGAGGACGGCCACCGCTTCGACGCCGAGATCCCGCAGTTCGCGCTGTGCATGCCGCAGGCGCTGCACTGACCGCGCGGCGCGCGCCCTACTTCGTGCCGCGCATCGTCCACCAGACGAGGCCGAGCACGAGCAACAGCACCCCGAGCGCCTCGAGATACACGACCCACATCGGCGATTCCCCCTTGCAGACGATTCTAGCGGCAACCCTGCGGGCCGCGCGCTGGCTTGCCATGACCGGCGCCATGGCTTTCACCGCCTGCGCGCATGGGAGCCCCCCGGGCGGCGTTGCGCTCACCGCGCTGCCCGGTTGGGCCGACGACGACCTCGCCGGACTGGGCGCGGCGCTCACCGGGCAGTGCCAGCTGGCGCGCCCCCCGCAGCCCTGGCCGGCGCTGTGCCGTGACGCGATTCCGCCCGACCCGGCGGCGCTGCGCGCCTGGCTCGAGCAGCGATTCCGCGCCTGGCCCCTCGGCGTCGAGGGTCCCCGCACCGGAGGGCTGATCACCGGCTACTACGAGCCGGTGCTCACCGGCAGCCGCGACCGGGAAGGCCCGGCACAGACGCCCGTCTACGCGCTGCCGCCGCGCCCGGCCGCCGGCGCGGGCCATCCCCCTCGCGCCGGCATCGAAACCGCGACCGCACCGATCGCGAAAGCGCTGCTGTGGCTCGACGACGAGGTCGAGGCCTTCTTCCTCCACATCCAGGGGTCCGGCCGGGTGCGACTGCGCGACGGCACGACGGTGCGCATGGGCTATGCCGGCCACAACGGACACACGTACGTGCCGATCGGTCGGGTGCTGATCGAGAGAGGGGAACTCACGCGCGACACGGCCGACATGCAGGGCATCCGCGCGTGGCTGCGCACACGGCTCGCGACCGACCCGGAGCGTGCCCGCGATGCGATGCGCGCCAATCCACGCTATATCTTCTTTCGCGAACTGGGCGCGCTTCCCGCGGATGCCGGGCCGCCGGGTTCGCTCGGTGTGCCGCTCACCGCGCTGCGTTCGGTGGCGACCGACCCGCGCGTCGTGCCACCCGGCGCCCTGTTGTTCGTGGACACCTCGCTTCCCGATGTCGCGGGCAGCGCCGCCGCGACGCCATTCGCGCGGGTCGTCGTCAGCCAGGACACCGGGTCGGCGATCACCGGAGTGGTGCGCGCCGACCTCTTCACCGGCACCGGAGCGGCGGCCGGGGAACTCGCCGGACGGATGCGCCAGCGCGCAAAGATGTGGCTGTTGTGGCCGGCGGATGCGACGCCGGCTATTTCGCCGAGTGCTCGTTGAGCAGCTGTTCGAACTTCGCCGCGGGGACGTAGCCCGGCAGCCGGCGCCCGTTCGCAAAGAAGGTCGTCGGCGTCGCGCTCACATTGAGCTTGCGCGAGAGCGCGCGGATTTTCTCGAGCGGCGTGTCGCAGGTGCCCGCGTTCCCGGGAATTTTTCCGGTGAGCATCAGATCGCTCCACGCGCGCACCTTGTCCGCCGCGCACAGCACCTTGCGCGCCTTCAGGTCGGAGTCGCCGCCCAGGATCGCGATCACGAAAGTGTAGATCGTCACGTTGTCGAGGTTGACCATTTCGGCGCGCATCTTGCGACAGTACCCGCAGTTCGGGTCCTCGAAGACCGCGAAGCGGCGCTTGCCGTTGCCCACCACCTGCTTGAACGCGAGATCCAGCGGCAGCGTGTCGAAATCGATCGCCAGCACCTCGTCGAGGCGCTCACGGGTCAGGTTCCGGTTGGACTTCATGTCGATCAGCTCACCCTGCACCAGGATGTACTGCGCCTTCTCGTCGACGTAGAGCAGGTCGTTGCCGATGCGCACCTCGAGCAGGTTGGGCATCGGCGTGCGCCGCACCTCGTCGATGCGATAGTTGCCGCGCGTCCATGCTTCGATGCTCGCACGCACCGCAGCCACCACCGCAGGCGGCACCTCTTCTGCCTTTGCCGCAGGCGCCGGACGCTGCTGCGCGCCCGCCGGCGCCATCCCGAGCGCCAGTGTGAACACCGCTCCCGCCACACCCCGCAGTATCCTGCTTGCGTACTGGTTTCCCATCACATCCGACATCTTCACTCCAGGCAGAAAATCCATCGCGCGGCGACGCCGCGCATCAGTTGATCGCGCGCGCGACCAGGAAGCGCTTGAGCGGCGCAACACCGGCGACCACGCGCCAGCCCAGTTCGCGCAAGGCAATGATCGGTTCGCCCAACGGGCCCAGCGCGGCGGCCGACGCCGGGTCGAAGAGCCGCTGCAGCGCGTCGGTGACGAAACCCATCATGGCCACCGGTTCGGCGCGCGCACGCTCGTAGCGACGCAACAGGAGCCGCGCGCCGGGATCCGCGCACGGTTCGTCGGACTCCGCCCCGAGCGCGGCGAGCAGATCGGCCACGTCACCCAGGCCCAGATTCATCCCCTGCCCCGCCAGCGGATGCACCACGTGCGCGGCGTCGCCCACCAGCGCAAGGCGCGGGGCCAACAGCGTGGTCACCGCGCGCCGGCGCAGCGGGAACGAGGCCACGGCCGTGAACGGCACCATCGCGCCCAGCGCGCCGCCGCAGGCGCCCTCGACGCGGCGCGCGAGTTGCTCCGGGGTGCATTGCTCCAGTTCATCGGCAAGCGACAACGGCGCTGCCCAGACCATGCTGCAGCGATCCCTGTCGTGCGCCGCAGGCAGCGGCAGCAGCGCGAGGATGCCGTGCTCGCCGAACCACTGATAGGCGCAATCGCGATGCGCGTGTTCGGTTTCGAAGTGCGCGACCAGCGCGCGCTGCGGGTAGCGCTGCTCGGTGAATCCGATTCCGACGAGCCCGCGCACCGGGGAATCCGCACCGTCGGCCGCCACGATCAGCCGCGCGCGCAGTTCCTCACCGGAGTCGAGTACCAGCGCCGCCGCATCAGGATCCGTATCCAGATCGACGCGCGCCACCGCCGCGTTCTCGCGCTCGGTGACGCCCGCTGCGCGGACCACGGTCTCGAGCGCCTGCCCGAGGTTGTCCTGTTCGACGATCCAGGCGAGCGCCTCGATCCCGGCCTCATAGGCGCCGAAATGCAGTTCGCTCGCCGAGTGCACGCGCATGTCGTAGACGGGTGCGATGCGCGCCACGTCGAGCTTCTGCCACGCGCCGAGTGAATCGAGCAGCGCGCGCGATGCGGGTGACACGGCGTAGACGCGCAGGTCCCACGGCGCATCGGCGGCGCGCGGCGCGGGCACGGGATCGCGACGCACCAGCGTCACGCGCTGCCCGCGACGCGCGCAGCCCGCCGCGGCGGCGAGTCCGACCAGTCCGGCCCCCACCACGACGACGTCGGTCGATTCGGCGCTGTTGCGATCCATCATCCGACCATTATATGGGCGCGTGCCGGGCACCCCCGGCAGCAGCCGACCCGCCGGGCGGGTTGCCTCAGGCGCGCAGGCAGCGCAGCTGCGAGGGATCGATCCCGACGCGAACCGCCGCACCCACGGCGCGCGGTTCCCCGCCGCTGAAGTGCGGCCGATCGACCGAGAGTTCGTGGCCACGGGCACGGATGCGGTAGCGCACGAACTCCCCGAGGAACTCGCTTGCCGCCACCTCGCCGTCCATCCACAGGTACGCGGCGGACTCGCCGACCCCGTCGGCATCGAGATGCACGGTGTGCGGCCGAAAGGTCAGCTGCACCGCGCCCGCCGCCTGCAGTCCCGGCTGCGCCGCAATCCGGATCGGCCCGATCCCGTCGACCTCGACCGTGAGCGTGTCGGCGCCAGCCTCGGCGATGCGCCCCGGCAAGGTGTTCGCCGTGCCCACGAATCCGGCCACGAAGGGGTTCTCGGGATAGTCGTACATGCCCACCGGGCTGCCCACCTGTTGGACGATGCCGTGATCGAGCACCGCCATCCGGTCGGCGGTGGTCATCGCCTCTTCCTGGTCGTGGGTGACGAAGAGCGTGGTGATGCCCAGGTCGCGCTGCAGTGAGCGCAGTTCCTCGCGCATTGTCACGCGCAGCTTCTTGTCGAGGTTGGAGAGCGGCTCGTCGAGCAGCAGCACCTGCGGTTCGATCACGATGGTGCGCGCCACCGCCACGCGCTGCTGCTGCCCCCCCGAGAGCTGCCCGGGACGGCGCTGCCCGAACTGCGCGAGCCCCACGCGCTCGAGCGCGGCCGTCGTGCGGGCGCGAATTTCGTCCTTCGGCAGGCGCCGCTCGACGAGCCCGAAGGCGACGTTGTCGTAGACGCTCATGTGCGGCCACAGCGCGTAGTTCTGGAACACCATCCCGACGTTGCGCAAATGCGCGGGAATTCCCGAGACGTCCTTGCCGTCGATCAGCACCTGTCCGCGGTTGGCCACGTTGAAGCCGGCGATCAGGCGCAGCAGCGTCGATTTGCCCGAGCCCGAGGGGCCGAGCAGTGCGAAGAACTCGCCCGGTTCGACCAAGATGCTGACGTCGCGCAGCACCTCGGTCTTTCCGTAGGACAGGCCGACGCCACGGCACTCGACGGATACTTTCTTCAGGCTCATCGTCTTTGTTCCTGCTTGGTTTCGACTAGGGCTGCGCCACGAGCGGTCGGGCGGCCTCGCCGCGCGCCTTCTCGAGCAGCCAGTTCGAAGCGAAGGTGCCGATCGCCACGATCAGCACCGCGAGCACGCCGAGCGCCGCGCCGGGTCCGCGGCCCGAGACGCTCTGCATATAGAGATAGATCCCGTAGGACATCGGCGCCTGGCTCTCCCTGGTCGAGAGCATGATCGTCGCCGAGAGCTCGACCGCGGCGGTGATGAAGCTCGTCACGAAGCCCGCGAGAATCCCGCCCATCATCAGCGGCACCACGATGCGCCAGACGATGCGCCCACGCGTCGCCCCGAGGCTCTGCGCCACTTCCTCGAGCGCGGGGTGCATCTGCAGGAGTGCCGCGAAGCACGAGCGCAGCGCGTAGGGCAGGCGCCGGACCGAGTAGGCGATCATGATCAGCACCCAACTTCCGGTGAGCAACTCGCCGTCCGTGAACGGCAGCGGCGTGTCGCGGAAGAAGCGCAGGTAACCGATCGCCAGCACGATGCCCGGCACCGCCAGCGGCGCCGAGGCCATCCAGTCGAGCGACATGCGCCCGGGCAGCCGCGTGCGCAGGATCAGGTAGGAAATCGCGACGCCGAGCACCACGTCGATCCCCGCCGCCAGCGAGCAGTAGAGCAGCGTGTTGAAGATCATCCCGGCCGAATCGCCGAGTACCGTGCCGTAGTGCGCGATGGTGAAGGCGTCGGGCAGCACCGAGAAGCTCCACACCTGCGCGAAGGAAAGGATCAGCAGTCCGATGTGCGGCGAGAGCACCAGCAGGAGCACCAGCGCGATCCAGGTGTAGGCGGCGAGCGCCTGCCACGGCGGCAGCTTGCGCCGCTGCAGCGAACCGCCGCCCTTTTGCAGCGTGGAGAAATCGCGCCCCTTCAACATGCGCGCCGACATCCACAGCGCGAAGATCGAGAACAGCACCATGATCACGCTGATCACGTAGCCGCTCGGATCATCCAGCCCCACCTGCGTGATGCGCAGGTACGCTTGGGGAGCCAGCATGTTGGTCGTACCCAGCACCAGCGGCGTGCCCAGGTCATCGAACACCTTGACGAAGACGAGCGCTGCGCCCGCCACGTAACCGGGGAGCGCCAGCGGGAAGATCACCCGCCGAAACAGCCGCCAGCCGTGCGCGCCGAGGTTGAGCGCCGCCTCCTCCATCGCACCGTCGATGTTGCGCATCGCCACGGTGAGGTTCAGGAGGATGAACGGGAAGTAGTGCAGGCTCTCGACGAAGATCACGCCGGTGAGCCCGTCCATGATCGGAATGCCGAAGCCGAACCAGTCGTTGAGCAGCAGGTTGACGCTGCCGTTGCGCCCGAAGATCAGCTGCATCGCCACCGCGCCGACGAAGGGCGGCATGATCAGCGGCACCACGCCCAGCGTCTGGATCAGCAGTGAACCGCGAAAGTCGAAGCGCACCGTGAAATAGGCGAGCGGCACCGCGATCAGCGTCGCGAACACCACCGACATCACCGCCACGTAGAGGCTGTTGTAGAAGGACTCGCGCAGCAGCGTCTGGGAGAAGAAGGCGCCGAAGTGCCCCAGCGTCGGGCTGCCGTCGGCGTTGACGAAGGCGGCGTGAAACACCGTGCCGATGGGCAGCAGCAGGAATGCCAGCAGGAAGCCGACGACCGCCGCAGCGACGATCGTCGGCCCGAGACCGAATCGGGAATTCATCGGGAACCGAGCCCGGGGTTCATGGAAGGGAAAAGGCCCCGCACCACGTCAGCGGCGCGGGGCGCTTGCGCAATCAGCGCGCGCTCATCGCCTGCTGGGCGAGGTCGCGGGCCTTCTCGTAGTTGGCCTTCGCCTTGGTGCTCCACACTTCCTCGAGGCCGGTGACCTGCTTGTTCACCGAAGCGTCCTTCTTGTTCTTGGTGAAGAGTTCCAGGAAGTTGGCGTCGCCGGCCATGCGCTCGCCGACGATCGGCGCGAACGCCAGTTCGTGCGCCTGGCGCAGCAGTTCCGCCGCTTTCGCATTCGGATTCGGGCCGAGCTTGGCCTCGGCGTCGTGGATCGCCTTGGTGGCGGCCTGCAGTTCCTTGTGGCGGAAGGTGATCGTCTGGTCGAAGAGCGACGAGACCACGTTGTAGCGGGCGCCCGAGAGGTCCGAGTCGAAGTTCACCTTCGCGCGCTTGGCGATCTCGGCCGCGTTCGGATATCCGGGAGGCACCTTGCCGGTGAGCAGAGACAACGGCAGCACCGGCAGGCGGCTGATCTTCGGGTCGAGCAGGATTTCCTGGCCTTCGCGCGAGATCGTGAAGCTGATGAAGGTGCGCGCCTCGGCGCTGTTTTTTCCGCCCGCCACCAGCCCGATGTTGGCCGGAACGACCGCGGTCGTCGTCGGGTAGACAAAGTCCACCGGGAAGCCCGAGTACTTGCCGGCCAGACCGAAGAAGTCGATCACCAGCCCGAGCCCGAACTGCCCGCTGTTCACGCCGTCGGGCACGCCGAACGAGCGCTCGGTGATCTGCACGCTGTTGCCCGCCATCTGCAGAATCTGCGTCCAGCCCTTCTCCCACTTCTCGCCCTGCAGGATCGTCTCGATCGTCAGGTGCGTGGTGCCCGAGCGCGACGGCGAGGACATCGCCACGTGCCCGAAGTACACCGGCTTCATCAGGTCGGCCCACTCCTTGGGCGCCGGGATCTTGTTGGCCGCGAGGTAGCGCGTGTTCCACATGATCCCGTAGCCGGCGAGCGCCTGACCGAGGTACAGCCCGTCCGGGTCGTTGACCGGGTACGCGCCGATCTTCGCCGGCGCTTCCTTGTTGGCCAGGTCGGTGATCTTTTCGAGCAGGTTGTCGCGCTTGAGTACCTCGAAGGCATCCGGGGCCGAGACCCAGAACACATCGGGGCGCTGGCCGGGACTCTTTTCCTTGACGAAGGCAATCGCCGCCGAGGTGCCCTTGTTGAGAATCTCGATCTTGATGTCCGGGTACTTCTTCTCGAAGGCCGCCTTGTACGCGGCGGTGAGTTCCTTCGGAAACGAGGTGATCACGGTGACGGTACCGGCGTGGGCGAGTGCGCCGGCCGCAAGAAGTGCCGCGCCGAGCGCGAACGAACGAATGCTGCGATTGGGCATGCGATTGTCTCCGAAACGGATTATTGAATTGGCTGCGGCATCTGCGACGGCAGCTTCTTGGCGGATGATACCGTGCGACGCCTCCCGGGAAGCAGCCCAGACCGGGCGCAACCCGGGGTTGCTTGCTATAATCGCGTCCCGCACGGGGTGCAACGTTCCGTGCCTGCAGGGCCTGGCCAAGTAGCTCAGTTGGTAGAGCAGAGGACTGAAAATCCTTGTGTCGGTGGTTCAATTCCGCCCTTGGCCACCATTCTTTTTGCGCGTCTCCACGAGAGTGCCCGCTCACTTGTTGAAATCCGTGTGCAATTGCATTGCACATGGCTTTGTGCGTGTCGCCCTGGCGTGCCCGTCGTTGCCGAACCGGCGGGCGAACACGAGCCGGCGACACCCGTCCCACCGGATCTATCCGAAACTGCTATGCAACATCGTCATCGAGCGGCCTAATCACGTCTGGGCGACGAACATCACGTCTCTACCCATGAAGCGCGGTTTCGTGTATCTGGCGGCAGTGCTCGACTGGGCCACACGGCGCATCCTGACGTGGCGGCTCTCGAACAGCATGGCGGCCGACTTCAGCGTGGAGGCACTCGAGGAAGCGACCATGCGTTACGGCGCTCCGGAGATCACGAACACCGACAGGGCAGCCAGTTCACCAGCTCCGAGTTCATCACCACGCTCGAGGCCAACAGCATCGCCATCAGCATGGACGGCAAGGGCTGCTCGCGCGACAAGGACTACGTCGCTTACTGCAACTGTGAAGCGGTACTGTGCGGGCGCTGCTGCGGCCTTGTAGGGTTCCATAGCGACCCTGCAGCATCGCACAGAACCTACCTCCACCAAGTGGCACTACAAGTGCCAGCGTCCCGTCAAGGGCCTCCATGCAGTTTCGCATGTGGTTCACCTTGTGTCGCGGCAGAACACCCCGAGGCAACGGTTCTGGACGTCCCCTTTGCAGCGTAACCGGTAGTTCAGTTTGCGTTACCGTACTCACGCTCGCGGCCGGTTTCGGACGCTGGCTGCGGGCAGCTTCCTGGCATCTCGCCTGTCACCGTAGCCCCAAGCCAGCGATCACGGTTTGCCAAGTCCACCGGGCTCACCCTGCAACTCGAGATCATTGCGGTCTCCGGCCGTCGCGCTGTCAGTGTGCATGTCGGGCGAGATGTCGTTCGAGGCCGTCGAGTACAAGCTCGAGTCCGAACTCGAACTCATCGCCGTAGGCGTAGTCCTTGCCAACGACCTGTTCGGTGACCATCTCGATCAGATGGGGGAACTCGTCCGCAGGCAGCATCTCTTGAATTTCGGTGACGAACTCTTCGGCACTCTCGTCGGCACCGAAGGGTAGGTTCAACTCGGTCAGAACGAAGCCGTAGACGTAGGCATCGATCGCCGAGAACGCGTGTGATGCCAGTGCGACCGAGAAGCCGTTGTGGCGCAGGCACGCGAGCACGCTCTCGTGGTGTCGAAGCAGTGCCGGCCCGGGCGAACGGCGGGACTCAATGAGACCCAGGGCCCAAGGGTGCTGGGCCAGGACGCGGCGGGCGGAACCGGCACGTTCGGTCATAGCCCGCCGCCAAGGCAGGCGCGGATCGGGCAATTCGATCCGTGCGAACGCCCAGTTCGCGAGGCCGTCGAGCAACGCATCCTTGCCCGCGAGGTGGTGATAGAGCGACATGGCTTCGACGCCCAGTTCGTGGCCGACGGTGCGCATGCTCACCTGAGTGAGGCCACCGCGGTCGGCAACCCGGACGGCAGCGTCGATGATGCGGTCCTGGGTCAGCGCTGGACGCCGGGCCATTTCGGGGGTTCCTTCGGAGGGTTGTCGACTTACGAGTGTAAGGGTACCATCCTTGTCCAAGACTTACGCTTGTAAGGAGACGGCATGCGAGCAGCAGTCATCGATCGATACGGCGTGCCCGAGCTGGTGCGTGTCACGGAGGTTCCCCGGCCCGAACCCCGCGCCAACGAGGCGCTGGTGCGGGTTGTCGCTGTAGCGGTGACATCGGCCGATTCGCGCATTCGGGGCGCTCGGTTCCCGCGGGGATTCGCGATTCCCGCTCGCCTGCTGTTCGGCATCCGGCGACCGCGGCGCCCAATCCTGGGCAGCGCTTTCTCCGGTGTCGTTGAGTCGGTGGGCTTGAAGGTGGCCGGCTTCGCTCCGGGCGACGAGGTGTGCGCCATGACCGGCATGGCGATGGGTGCACACGCCGAGTATGTCGCGCTGCCCGCGACGAAGCTCGCCCGCAAGCCCGCCGCCGTGACCCACGAGAATGCGGCCGGCGTGCTGTTCGGAGGCACGACGGCGCTTCACTTCCTGCAGGACAAGGCGAGGGTAGGACCAGGGACGTCCGTGCTCGTCAACGGTGCGTCCGGTGCGATCGGCACGAACGCGGTGCAGCTCGCCCGTCACTTTGGCGCCACTGTCACCGGCGTGACCAGCGCCGCAAACGCCGAGTTGGTCACGAGCCTGGGTGCCGAGCGGGTGATCGACTACACAACCACCGACCTTTTCTCGGTCAGCGAGCGCTTCGACGTGGTGCTCGACACGGTGGGTAATCTGTCGATCACGTCGGGCCGGCGGCTGCTGAGCCCCAATGGGAAACTGCTGCTCGCCGTCGCGAATCTGGGCGAGACAATCCGGGCTGTCGGCAACGTGGCCGCGGGGGTCACGCCCGAACGGGTGGCCGACGTCGAGTTCCTTCTGCGACTCGTCGCCGACGGCCAGCTCACTGTCGTGCACGATCAGATCTTCGATTTGGCCGACATGGTGCTCGCGTATCAACGCGTCGACGGCGGCCATAAGCGGGGCAACGTCGTCGTCCGACCGTGACAACCGGAACATAAGCGTGTCGCCACTACACATCCACGCCCGCCACAGTTTCGCGATCGGCGCAGCACGGAGTGCTCTCTACCCAGATCGAGGTCGACGTGCCCTGCGAAGTCCTGCCGCGGCCTACCATCACTTCGTCACGAGCGGCCGCTTTGGAACCATCGCGCCGTGCCATTGGTCGGCTGGTTTGGGTCGATTCCAGTCATACGTGTTTCAGGAGTGGCTGTCAGCAGTTCGGCCTAAGCGGTCAGCGGCACAAGGTTACTGACAACCCTCGAATGTCTGCTTTAAGAACTGGCTCCGAACTAGCGTTACTGGCCAAGAAGAGACGGTCAGCGTGTTCTATGTGGAAGTCGGGTAGCTGATCCTAAGCAGCCGCTCAACGTTGCTGGTAACCGGCCTGCCGAGGGCAGGTCCGGTTGACCAGCGGGTTAGGCGTCCGTTTTGGGACTGGACGATTGCTCATTCTTGCTAACCCCTCGAATGTTGAGCAATGCTAGCGCGACTTGTAATACCACCAGGGCATACGCACTACTGTGCCATCCCCAAACAATCCAAAGTGCATTGCTCAGCAGGAAGATCCAGAATCCAACCTCGCGCCTTGCCTTTGATTGAGATGCAATTAGCCACGCTGCAGTAACGGTTACGACCATAGCTGGCCATTGAAGACTATCAATATAGTCCATGAGCACGTCTCAAAGTGGAGGCACATGGGCTGAGGTGAACTATCTTCATTGGTGCCGCAGGTACTTCGCGTTGTTGTGACCACTGTAGTTTGGCATGCTGATCTCACACCTCGTGCGTGGGCTCACTGGCTAGCGCTGCAAACGGCGACGCTCGCGTTGATGCCGCCGAACTTTCCACTGCCACGATAGCGCACAGATTTGGCCCTCGGACGCCTAAC
>JAGXFR010000051.1 GCA_024637155.1 Burkholderiaceae bacterium
GCTGCGCTTCACCTCGCAGCTGAGCGACGCGTTCCGCCTGAACGCCGCCTACACCCACAACGACCGCGACAACACGACGCCGATCCTCACCTACGCGTCGGTCGCCACCGACATGTTCGTCGGGGCGCCGCGCAGCAACACGCCCTACAGCTTCACGCAGGACAAGCTCAAGCTGCGCGGCGACTACCGCATCAGCGACGAGAACCGCGTCGCGCTGGGCTACGATCGCGACGAGAACCGGCGCACCTTCCAGTCCGTGGACCGCACGACGGACGACACGGTCTGGGCGCGCCTGAGCTCGCGTGCCTTCGAGGACGTGGAACTGAGCTTCAAGGCCGCCCACGGCGAGCGCAGCAACAGCGGCTATGCCGCGGTGGCCGGGCTGATTCCGCCCGAGAATCCGCTGATGCGCAAGTATCACCTCGCCGACCGCAAGCGCGACACGGCGAGCGCGCGCGCCGACATCACGGTGAGCGAGGAAGTGCGCCTCGGCGTCGGCGTGGACGCGTCGCGCGACGACTACAACGCCTCCTCGATCGGACTGACCAGCGGGCGCGAGCTGATGCTCTCGGGCGACCTGTCCTGGGCGATGTCCGATGAGACCCGCTTCACCTTCTTCGTCAACCGCCAGCAGATCCGCTCCGAGCAATCGGGCAGCAGCACCTTCTCGACGCCCGACTGGAGTGCAAGCAATCGCGATACGGTCGATTTCGTGGGCATCGGCGTCAAGCACATCGCGATTCCCGACAAGCTCGACATCGGCGCCGACCTCGGATTTGCGCGCTCGAAAGGCGAGATCGGCGTGTTCACCGGCGTCGGCGGCCCAGCGTTCCCGAAGCTCTCAACCTCGCTCGACAGCCTGCGCGTCTACGCGACCTACCGCCTGAAGGACAACATCACGTTGCAGGGCAGCTTCTGGCACGAGCGCTACGACAGCCGCAACTGGCAGCTCGACGGCGTGATGCCGGCCACGATCGAAAACGTGCTGACGCTCGGCGAGACCGCCCCCAGCTACCGGGTCAACGTGTTCCGGGTGTCGATGCGCTACAAGTTCTAGCTCAGGTCATACCAGACGCCGCGTCCGCGGCCGTGCTGGTTGAGGTGCTGGCGTTCGACCAGTGCGCGAAAGTGCTGCTTGAGCGTGTTGCGGTTCGCGCCGGTGAACTTGACGGCCTCGCCGATGGTGACGCGGCCATGTTCGCGGGCGAATTCAACGATCTGCAGCGAGAGTTCGGGCAGCGCCGCGAGCACCATCTTTTCGCGCCGAATCTTCTTCTCGAGTCGTCTGACCTGCTCGGTCAGCGAGCGCAGGAAGAACAGCAACCACGGCTGCCAATCGGGTTCGTCGGAACGGATCGTTCCCTGCGTCTGTCGTAGCGCAAGGTAGTACGTGTCCTTGTTCTGCTCGACGATGCTTTCGAGCGAGCTGTACGGCACATAGGCGTAGCCCGCGCGCAGCAGCATGAGGGTGGTGAGCACCCGCGAGAGCCGGCCGTTGCCGTCCTGGAACGGATGGATCTCGAGGAACACCACCACCGTCAGGGCCACGATCAGCAGCGGGTGCAGGCGCCCGGTCCGGGACTCCTCATCGATCCATGCCAACAGCTCCGCCATCCGCCGTGGCGTTTCAAAGGGCGAGGTCGTCTCGAAGACCACGCCGATCTGCGCACCGCTTTCGTCGAAGGCGACGACGCTGTTGGAGGTGGTCTTGTACTTGCCGCGATGCCATTCGTCCTTCTCACTGTGCACCAGCAGCGTCTGATGCAGCTGCTTGATGTGGTTTTCGGTGACGGGAATGTCCTGCCACGACGCGAACACCAACTCCATCACCTGCGCGTAGCCGGCAACTTCCTGCTCGTCGCGGGTCGCGAAGCTCGTCAGCTGAAGGTTCGAGAGCAAACGCTCGACGTCTCGGTCGGACAGCTTGCTGCCTTCGATGCGCGTCGACGAGCCGATGCTCTCGATGGTCGCCACGCGGCGCAGGGCGGACAGCCGATCGGGCGCCAAGGCACCCAGCGCGCGCCACGCGCCCTTGAACTCGTCGATCCCGGCGATCAGCCTCAGCATGTCCGCCGTGATCCGGATGGTGTGCGATCGGATCATCGAGCGAATTCTACACCCAATCAGACACCCATTTACACCCGTTTACGGGATCCGCTACGCTCCACCCGCTCAGCGCACGATCAGCTTGTAGTCCGGCGTCGGGTTGAGCGGGCACGAGTACACGTACTCGCCCGCCTTGAGTTCGATCGCGTAGTCGCGCGATACGCCCGGTGCCAGGCCGCCGCCCGATACGCTCGGGAGGGTGGCCCGCTGAAGCAGGGTCGCGCCGCGCAGCCAGAAACCAAGATCGTAGGGCACGTTCCGGTTGCTGACGCGAAAGATATAGGCGCCCGGTTTGAGCTCCAGCACCTTGGCCGCAGCGAGGCGCTCGCCGCCGGTGCGCTCGTTGATTGTCACGCAGTCCTCGGCGCGCGTCGTGCGAAAGCCGTGATCGACTCCCTTCTCGCTCTCGAGGAACTGGCAGCCCGTCTGCGTCAGGTCGATGACGGTCGGGGTCGCGGCGAGCGCCAGCGGGCTGGCGAGGAGCAGGGCGGCGAAAACGCCGCAACGGGGGGTGCTCAAGATGTTTGGCATGGCAGTCTCCTAACGCATGGTCGCACGCGCGGGGCATTCCTTACGTTCGCGTGGCAAGTGCTTGACGGCACGCGCCGCGCCCCGGAGACTGGGCCGATGAACGTCACTTCCACCAAGGTCGAATTTCCCGGCAGCCAGGACGCCACACTCGCGGCACGGCTCGACCGGCCCGAAGGCGAGATCCGCGCGTACGCGCTCTTCGCGCACTGCTTCACCTGCTCGAAGGACATCCTCGCGGCCTCAAGGGTGGCGGCGTGCCTCGCCAAGCGCGGCTTCGCGGTGCTGCGCTTCGACTTCACGGGGCTGGGCGCAAGCGAGGGCGAGTTCGCCAACACGAACTTCTCGTCGAACGTGCAGGACCTGCTGTGCGCGGTCGATTTCCTGCGCCGCGAGCATCAGGCCCCGGCCGTGCTGATCGGGCACAGCCTCGGCGGCGCAGCGGTGCTGGCCGCCGCCGGCGACGTGCCCGAGTGCCGGGCGGTGGCAACGATCGGCACGCCGGCGGATGCCGAGCACGTGGTGGCGAACTTCGGCGCCCAGCTGGAGACGATCGAGACCGAGGGAGAAGCCGAGGTCACCCTGGCCGGACGGCGCTTTCGCATCCGCCGCCAGTTTCTCGAGGATGTGCGCGGCCAGACGCTCATGGCGCGCATTGCCGGACTGCGCCGTGCATTGATCGTGTTCCACGCGCCGCAGGACGGCACCGTGGGCATCGACAACGCCGCGACGATCTTCGGCGCGGCCAAGCATCCGAAGAGTTTCGTGTCGCTCGACGATGCCGATCACCTGCTCTCGCGCGCGAGCGATGCGGCCTACGTCGCGGAAGTGCTCGCCAGCTGGGCGGAGCGCTACATCAAAGCGCCAGACTAGGAGCTTTGCTGTGCGAGCATCCGCGCGAGCTCCCCGCTGGCGATCAGCGCGACCAGATCGTTTGCGCCACCCACCAGCACGCCCTTGACGAAAACCATCGGGAAGGTGGGCCAGCCGGTCCACATCTTGAGCGCGTTGCGTCGGCGCCAGTTGTCGAAGTAGCTGCCGTACTCCAGATACTTGTATGCGATCTTCTGCGCATCGAGCGCCTGGCACGCCTTCCTCGGCATCGGATTCTGTTTCATGCCGACCACCACGACATCGTTCGCGGCGAGCGCGGCCTGCACTTCGGCAACGATGCCGGCGTGCCGACTGGCGATCGTTTCGCGAATCGCCGGGTGGATGTGTGCTTCGTCGAGAATGCTGCGCGTCATGGATGCACCCGTGAGGAGAAATGGAGAATGGAACCGCCGGTGCGGCGCTACAGTGCGCCGACCGATTCGAGTGCCTGGCGCAACTCGAGCTGTCCTGCGGGGGAGAGCGGCGACTGCGGCGGCAGCGGTGCGCCGACATCATAGCCCTGCATCACCAGCCCGCCCTTGATGCACGCCGCCAGGTTGTGTCGCGCGAAGGCCTCGTTGAGCGCCCAGAGACGCGCCTGCAGCGCCATCGCCGCGTCCCACTTGCCGGCGCGGCAAAGTTCATAAAGTTCCACGCTCTGGCGCGGCACGAGGCACGCCGGCCCCGCCATCCAGCCCACCCCGCCGATCAGCATCACGCACGCGGGAATGTGGGCGGAGGCGGCACACACCTGCATGCGTCCCTCGACCCGGTTGATGATCGACAGCAGACGGCCCGTGTTGTTCGACGCGTCCTTGATGGCACGGATATTCTCGATCCGGCTCAGTCGATCGATCACCGGCAACGACAGGTCGGAGCGCTGGAAGTTCGGATTCGTGTAGAGCACCACCGGCAGCGGCGCGGCCGCGGCAATCGCCCGGAAGTAGTCGTAAACACCGTCGTCATGGATCGGGAAATAAGCCTCCAGGATCGCGAGGATGGCGTCGGCGCCCACACTCGCCATCTCGCGCGTCTGGCGCCCGGCTTCGGCCGTGGTGGTGGCGGCCACCCCGGCGATCACCGGCACCCGGCCTCGGGCCGCGGCGACGACCACTTCGACCACGCGCCGGCGCTGCGGCCACGACAGGTAGGCGAACTCCCCGGTCGAACCCAGCGGAACCAGGCCGTGGACGCCAGCGGCGATCAGGTCGTCGCACAGCCGGGTGAGGACCGGTTCGTCGACGCTCCCGTCGGCCGTGATCGGTGAGACGAGATAGGGATAGACGCCTGCGAAGTTCATGTCACGCGGCTCCATTGCACCACCTGTTGTGTCAGCGAAGCGAGGGACCGAGTCGCGTCAACGGACAGCACGCACGGCTCATCCTGCGGATTCTCCAGCGCTTCGAACTGGCTGCTCACGAGATTGCTCTGGAAGTAATGTTCACCAGCGCGGCTCGCAACGCGGCGGCGCGCCTCCTCGGGCGTCACCTCCAGATGCACGAAACGCAGATCGGGTACGGCGGCGCGCAGCTTGTCGCGATAGGCTCGCTTGAGGGCCGAGCAGGCGAGGATCGCGCCGTCCGGGTGGCGTTGCAGTTCGACGCCGAGCGTCGTCAGCCAGCCCGATCGGTCGGCGTCGTCGAGCGGGATGCCGGCACGCATCTTGGCCACGTTTTCCGCAGGGTGGAACGCGTCCCCCTCGATCAGCGGGCAGGCCAGGGCATCCGCGAGTGCTGCGCCAAGAACCGACTTGCCGCAACCCGCCACCCCCATCACGACGATTGAAGCCATTTGGTCAACGCCATCCCGATTGCCGGGGCAAGGACTTCCGAAGAGATGGAGTCTACGCTGGCGTCACCGGGTTTGACGTTGTCGATCTTGCGGGCCTTGCGCTCGCTCGATTCTGCGACTAGCGCGGTACGGCTCAGAAGTACCATTGCACCTGAGCGTAGTAGGTGTTGTGGAAGAGCGCGTACTCGCTGCCGCGGGGGCCGCTGAACAGCTGCGCGCCAACCGTCAGATCGACATTTGTTCTCAGCGAATAGGTGAGAACGGGCGAGAAGTATCGGCTGCGATCGGCCAGGTTCACCACCAGATGGTTCGTCCATTTCAGTAGCGGCGTGATCTCGTAACCGGCATACGCGCCGAAGTATCGTCGCCCGACACTCTGGATTCGGCCTGCGAACAGTGCGGCAAAATCGTACGCGCTTCGATCGGAGGCGCCGGCGCCGTTGTAGTAGAGCTCCCCACTCAAGGTGAGCGTATTGGGAAACGCGTAATCGAGCCCGACGAGTGTGCGCCGGTAGCGCGATCCATCCTCCCGCCGCGCGGTCGTCAGTTCGGCGCGCAGTCCCGCGTCACCAAGCTGCGTCGCGATGTCGGCCCCGGCGACCGCCTCGCCGACAAGACGCGCGACGACAAGGGAATAATCGACGCCTGCGCGATTGGCATGCCAGCGCAGCGCAGTGCTCGCGTCAAGCGCAGCATGAGAAGGCGCATAGACCCCGCTCAACCGCGACAGCGCGCCGAATCTGCGTTCGACGAGCACCGCATCCACGCCGATTCTCTCCTCGCGTTCCAACTGGATTGCGCTGAGCGGATTCAGAATATCGAGCGGGCTCCAGAAGCGTCCGGTGCCCCACGCGATCCGTTGTCGGCCGAGGCGCACATCCGTTTCTCCGGCGGCGAGCGTCACCGAGGCGCGGTAGAGCCGATGGCGGCCGTAGTAGGAGCCGCCTTCGGCGTAGGTCCCATCGAGGTCCCAGTACTGCGGTTTCGGCTGATCCTTTTGCAGCCCGAACTGCGCGGTGCGCAGGTAGTTGCCGAGCAGGATCTCGTTGTCGTACTGAAGATCGATGGCCACGCCCGCAGCGAGGTTGCCTTTGAACTCCAGCCGCAATCGGTTCAGGTCGAGCGCGTAGCGTTGCTCGACGGGGAAGACCGTGCGCGAACCAATGAACAGGGTCTTGACGTACCCGGACAAGTTGAGCCCGGTTTCCGGCTCGGCCAACACCCCCGCGCTGAACGCGGCCAGTCCGGCGGCCAACAGGGCGCGGGCGGGCCTAGACATGCCGGATTGCGGCGACCGGGTCGAGCCGCGCCGCCCGGTTCGCCGGGAACAGGGACACCAGAACCCCCGCGATGAGCAGCACGACGCCCGGAGGCACGACGGTGGCCGCGAAGATCTTCGGATAGATGATTCCGGTTATCCCCGGAATTGACGGGAAGTCACGGAAATAGCCGGAGAGATCCATGCCGACCGTCCCGAGATACGCGACCAGAGCGATGCCCAGTCCGTAACCGACGACCGAGGCAAGCCCGAGCAGCACCAGGGTCTCGTAGACGACCATGCGCCGGATCGCCGCAGGCGAGGTCCCAAGCGCCATCATCACGCCGAATTCGCGCGTGCGCTCTGCCACCGCCATGAACACCGTGTTCATGACCGCGGTCGCCACGACCAGGAGCAACAGGACGAGAAGAATGTCGGCGAACACGCGCGAGAATTCCACCATTTCCTCAAGCTGCGGCAACAGTTCCTGCCACGGGACGAAAACGATCTCGGGCACCTGAACCTGCGTGCGCAGAGCGTCGACGGTCGCGCCCAGACGCGAACGGTCCTCCAGCCGCAGGTTCACTGTCGAGACACGTGAACCGAGCCCGAGGAGCGCCTGCGCCGCGGGCAGCGTGACGAAAGCGAAGGTGCCATCAAAGCTCGTGCTCTCGGTGGCGAAGATCCCGCTCACGCGGTAGGCTGCGGTTCCGAGCTGCCCGTTGGCCCCTTGGACCATGACCACCATTTTCTCGCCCAATCTCAACTTGAGCTTGTCGGCGAGCTTGCGGCCGATCATGACGTCGCGCTCGGCACTGGACTCAAGCGCCTTGCCCTGAACGACGGTGCGGTCGATGAACGTTACCCGACGTTCGGATGGCGGATCGATGCCGATGAGCACGATGCCTTCCGAGTTCGCGGCGGTGCTGGCGAGTGCCTGGGTCTGCACCCGCGGCGCCACCGCGGCCACGCCCGGGACACTTCGGATCTGCGCGAGCAGCGCTTCCGGCGCTTCGATGGCCAGTTCCGGCGCCAGGTCCCGCCGGAAACCGGCGCGTTCGAGCTGAATGTGTCCGGTGAGATAACGCGTCGAATTCTCGATCGACTGCTCGAAAAACCCGTCAAAGAAACCGAGCATGAACACGAAACCAAGGATTCCCGACGCGGTGCCGCCGATCACGATCATGCTGCGACGAGGGTTGCGCAGCAGGTTTCGCGCGGCGATCAGCACGAACACCGGCCAGCGAGTGGTTGCCACCGTGTGGTGCCCCCAGGCTTTTCCGGAACGCACCACGCCGCGGATGGCTTCCACCGGATCGAGGCGCGCTGCCTTGACGGCCGGATACAAGGCCGTCAGGCAGGCGATGGCGAAGATGAACGCGGAGAGCATCACGCTGCGATCGGCGCGCACCACGGGGTAGACGATGTCGGACAAGCCCGGCATCGTGCGCATGCCCGCCTCAAAGGCTCCGAGATCGATGCCGAATTGTCCGAAGTAGGCGGTGGTCGCAAGGCCGATGGAATTCCCGACCAGCAAGCCGGCGACACCGAGCAGGATCGACTCCAGCAGCACCAGACGCAGGAGTCTGCTCTGGCTCATGCCCAGCGCGAGCATGACCCCGAACTCGCGCGTGCGCTCGAGCACCGCCATGAGCACGGGATTGGCCACCGCCGCGGCAACCACGACGAAGAACACGAGCAACACAACGTAGCCCACGACTTCATGAAAGCGCACGCTCACCGCCACCATCGGCAACAGGCGCGGCCAGCCCAGAACTTCGAAGCGTTCGCCCAAGTCTGCCGCGAGGCTCGCGCGGGCCTCACCCAGGCCTGCGCGGTCTCTGAGCCGCACTGCGATCGTCGTGGCGCCACCCGGTGCGGCATAGAACTCCCGCACCGTCTCGAGTGGCATCACCGCAACGAATCCGTCGAGTTCGTCGATCTTGGTGCGGAAAACACCGTTCACCGGATAGCGTCCGCTCGCGATCGATCCGTCATACCCCTGCCCGACGAAGACCAGATCGTCGCCCGGGCGCACGTTCAGTGCCGCGGCGAGTTTCTCGCCGATGAGCACGCCGCGCGCCGCCCCGGAAAGCGGCTCACCCTGGACCACTGCGCTTGAGAGGGCCGTAACACGGGCCTCTTCGTCTGGTGTCACGCCGACGAAGTGCACACCGCGCGACTTGTCGCCAGAGCTGACGAGCGCGCTGCCTTCCATGCGCATGCTGGCCGCCGCGACTGCCGGATTCCGGCGCGCGGCGCGCAACACCGGATCCGCTTTCTCGATGGTCGAATCGAGAGTCGGACCGTCGTGGTAGCCCTTCAAATGGACCTGGATATCGCCCGCAAAGAAGCGCGTCGTGTTCTCGACCATCTGACGGTTCATGCCATCCACGAAACCCCACAGGAAGATCATCGCGGCGAGACCGATGGCGATCGATGCCGCCGTGATGACCGAGCGTCTGCGGTTTCGCAGGACGTTTCTCCAGGCCAGCGCGAGAAGCATCAAGCGCTCCTGCGTTCGTCGGCCTCGATCTGCCCGTCCCGGATGCGGATCACGCGTCGCGCGCGCTCCACCACCATCGAGTCGTGGGTGGAGAAGACGAAGGTGATGCCCTGGTCCTCGTTCAGGCGCCGCATCATATCCATCAGTGCGCCACCGGTCTTCGAGTCGAGGTTCGCGGTCGGTTCGTCGAGCAGCACAATGATCGGTTCGGCAGCGATCGCTCGCGCCACCGCGACGCGCTGTTGCTGTCCCCCCGAAAGCGCGTTCGGACGACGGTGCTCCAGCCCTTCCAGTCCGAGGTCCCGCAGTAGCGTGCTCGCCCGCGCGCGGCGCTGCGACTCCGGCAGACCTTGCAGAAGCATGACGAACTCAACGTTCTCGAGCGCGGAAAGAACCGGGATGAGGTTGAACTCCTGGAACACGAAGCCGATCTTGTGCAATCGAACCTGCGACAGCTCTACCTTGCTGAGCCGACCGATATCGCTGCCGGCAATCCAGATCCGGCCTTCCGTCGGCGAGTCCAATCCGCCAATCATGTTCAGCAGCGTGGTCTTGCCCGAACCCGACGGCCCGACCAGCACCGCGAAATCGCCTTTGCAGACGCTGACACTCACACCGCGAAGCGCATCCACGTCCACGCCGTCCTGGCGGTAGGTTCGAGTGACGCCTTCGAGTTGCACCACGGCCGTGTCTGGGTTCATGGCTGTTGCAGGTTCCGCTGGGTGAATACCTCCGCCTCGACGGCCTGGTCGTAGAGCGCCGACTTGACGACGATCGTCGTCACATTGCCCGGCTTGTCGTGAGGACGCATCTCCCACTTCGTCGGCATCGTTCGCCCGCCCAGCGGGCGCACTTCCGAGTAGCTCAGGACTCGGATGAGCTCGCCCCGTTCGCTGTAGTACTCCTGCTTGAGCGGCATGAAGTCCGCCTTGCGCACCCAATAGAGGATCTTCCCCCAAACGACCGCAGCGTCTGGTTTGGGCACGGCTTCGACGACGTAGGTTGGCGCGCCCGCGGCTGTCTCGGTGCGCAGGATGCGCTGCGTATAGTCGTCAACCGCGCTGCTTTGCTTCACCAGATCGTCGTTGGTGAAGTCCGAACCCATCCACGGTTGCAGCATCATGGATGGCGGGATCTTGATCGTGCGTTCGACCTTCGGGATGAAGTTCCACATTTCCGCTCCGATGCGCAGCGAGCCGATTCCCCGCTCCTTCGCGGGCGCGAGGATGCGCACGAGAGAGCGCGTGGGTCGTTCCATCCACGCTCGCAGCGTGAGCGTGCGCTGCCAGCGCGGCGTGGCGATCGTCATTTCGAACTCCCCCTGCAGCGTCTTGCCCCAAAGCAGCGTGTCGATGCGATCGACCAAGTCGCGAGCACTCGGTTCCTGGGCGTAGACGGCAGGTGCCATTTGCGCGAGCAACAGTGCAAGCGTCACCAGCCAACGATTTCCGATCATGCCGTTGCCCTCCAAAGCGCGTCGTTTGGCGCAGTCGGTAGGGGAAATATATACCCCAGTGGGGTACAAGGCAACTACCCCATGGGGGTATCTGGGCACATCTCTTGCCCGGTGCGCGGCATTCAGGTTGCCCAATGGTTGCGCGCGAGGATCGCGACGCGGACGTGAGCGCCGCCGAGCCGGCCTACGGGCTACGGTCATTCGTCGTGATCAATTCGCTCGTCTTCATCCCCTTCGCGTCCACCTTTCGCAAGCCGCGAACGCACCGGAACTGACGCACGTTCGGCGCGTTCTCCGGCGTCCGGATCCAACGGAACCGGA
>JAGXFR010000052.1 GCA_024637155.1 Burkholderiaceae bacterium
GCCCGATACCAGACCATGTGCGCGACGGTCGGCGCCCGATGATCGGGGCGCACCACCACTTTCATGCCATTGGCGAGCGTGCGCTCAACGGTCTGTGCATGACCGGCGGCAGCCGCCGTCGCGAGCAGCAAGGCGATGGTGAGAAGAAGGATTCGTTTCATCAAAGTAGAATCGCAAGAAAAGGATCCACGAGTTTAGCGCGTGCCCCGAACCCGACCGGACTAATCCCGCGTCGGCGACGCCGTCGCGCACCGGAAGCACCGGCGCGTGAATGCCCCGACGGGGGCGCGGTTCCCCTTTCCCTTCCATGGCGACCCCACGACGATGTTTGGTTTTCTGAGGCGCAAGAAGCCCGAGCTCCGCAAGGATGAGGCCGGTCCACAACCCGTGGAAGCGCAGCCCGTCGCGCCCACGCCGGAGCCGGCGGCCCCGGTTTCTGCGCCGCCGGCCCAGGTGACCCCGGCCCCGGCGCTCGCCCCGGCGGCGCCCGTGGCGCGCCCGGGGTGGCTCGCGAATCTGCGCCGCGGGCTTTCCCGCACACGCGGCAATCTCTTCACGCTGTTCGCCGGCGAGACGATCGAGGCAGAGCTCTACGAGAATCTCGAAGCCGCGCTGCTGATGAGCGACGCCGGGGTGGAGACCAGCGCACACCTGATCGGCGCACTGCGCGCCCGGGTTCGCTCGGAACGGCTCACATCCGGCGATCAGGCGCGCGAGGCACTGCGCACACTGTTGGCCGAGCTGCTGCGGCCGATGGAAGCGCCCGTGGACATCGACCGCGCGCAGCCGCTGGTGATGATGATCGCCGGCGTCAATGGCGCCGGGAAGACCACCTCGATCGGCAAGCTCGCCCGTCACCTGCAGCGCGAGGGCAAGTCGATCCTGCTGGCTGCCGGCGACACGTTCCGGGCCGCGGCCCGGGAGCAGCTGGCCGAATGGGGCGCGCGCAATCAGGTTGCGGTGATCGCGCAGGAAGGGGGCGACGCGGCCGCGGTCGCCTTCGACGCGGTGCATGCCGGACGGGCGCGCGGCTCGGGGATCGTGATGATCGATACCGCCGGACGGCTGCCGACGCAGAAACATCTGATGGAAGAGTTGCGCAAGATCCGGCGTGTCATCGCCAAGGCAATGCCCGACGCGCCGCACGAGACCATTCTGGTGCTCGACGGAAACACCGGGCAGAACATGCTCGCGCAGGTTCGTGCCTTTGACGAGGTGGCCCCGCTCACGGGGCTGATCGTCACCAAGCTCGACGGAACCGCCAAGGGGGGTGCCCTCGCCGCGCTCGCGTACACGCGCCGGGACCGGCCGATTCCCGTCTATTTCGTCGGCGTCGGCGAAGGGATCGAAGACCTGCAGGCGTTCAGCGCGGACGAATTTGCGAGTGCCCTGCTCGGCTGATCGGACAGGGTCCACGCGACGCTTCGGAAGCCGCCGAAGCGATTGATTTCCTCTATCGTCCGGATAAACAGGGTCAATTAGCACTCACCCCCTGCGAGTGCTATATTTACCTGTGCACCGATTGGTTGGTGCAGCGTAATAACAGGAGAAAAGAAGCCATGCCGGAACGAAACTCGATAACCGTCGCCCCGAGCCGCGCCATTGGCGCAGCGATGGCGCTGCCGGCGCTCGGGAATTTGGACGCCTACATCAGCGCCGTCCACCGCATGCCGATGCTCACCGCACAACAGGAAACGGAGCTGGCGACCCGCCTGCGCGACAACGACGACGTCGACGCCGCGCGCGAACTCGTGCTCTCGCACCTGCGGCTGGTCGTCTCGATCGCACGCCAGTACCTCGGGTACGGGCTGCCCCACGCCGACCTGATCCAGGAAGGCAACCTCGGCCTGATGAAGGCGGTCAAGCGCTTCGACCCGACGCGCGGGGTGCGCCTGGTCTCCTTCGCGATGCACTGGATTCGCGCGGAAATCCATGAATATGTGCTGCGCAACTGGCGGCTGGTGAAACTCGCCACCACCAAGGCACAGCGCAAGCTGTTCTTCAATCTGCGCTCGAACAAGCCCGATCACCACACGATGACGACCGATCAGGTGGATGCGCTCGCCGAGAAGCTCAACGTGCGCGGCGCGGACGTCGTCGAAATGGAAACCCGCATGGGTGGCCACGACCTCGCGCTCGAGGGATACCCCGACGACGAGAGCAGCTTCGCCCCGATCGCCTACCTGCAGGCCCCGAACGCGGAGCCCGAGCGCGTGATCGCCGAGCGCGATCGCTCGCGCATGCAGGGTGAAGGCATCGAGCAGGCGCTCGCCACGCTCGATGAGCGCAGCCGCCGGATCGTCGAAACGCGCTGGCTGCACGACGACAGCGACGGCGGCACGAAGACGCTGCACGAGCTGGGCGCCGAATTCGGCGTGTCGGCGGAACGCATCCGCCAGATCGAGGCCAAGGCGCTGCAGAAGATGAAGGTGGCGCTGGCGGATTTCGCCTAGCGTGGTTCCGTCCGCACGACCTGGGAGCCGCCGGAGGGAGACCCGAGGCGGCTTTTGTTTTCCTGCCCTCGTGCGCACACCCTGCCCGATTCGCCCCACCCGATAGCGATGGGCACCGCGCTTGCGATGGATCGCGCACGGCTCACGGCGGTGGCCGCGATCGTGCTCAACTCGTTCATCTGGGGCGTTTCCTGGTGGCCCTTCCGCAAGCTCGATGCCCTGGGCCTGCACAGCCTGTGGACGACCGCGTTCGTGTACGTACTCGCGCTCGGCGCGATCCACCTCTGGCGTCCTCGCGCGTGGCGTGAACTGCTGGCGCGGCCGGAACTCTGGTGGCTGCTGCTCGCTTCCGGGCTGACCAACGCCGCCTTCAATTGGGGCGTGATCGTCGGCGAGGTCGTGCGCGTCGTGCTGCTCTTCTACCTGATGCCGGTCTGGGCGGTGCCGCTGGCGCGCCTGCTCAACGGCGAACCGATCACCGGGACGGCGCTGCTGCGCATCGCGATCGCGCTGAGCGGCGCGTGGCTGGTGCTGTGGGAACCCGGACTGGGAGCCCCGATTCCGAACTCGCTCGGCGACTGGCTGGGGCTCGTCGGCGGTCTGGCCTTCGCATTCACGACCGTGCTGCTGCGCCGTTTCTCCGGCGCCCCCGAGGAGGGGCGCGCGGTGGCGATGTTCGCCGGCGGCGCATTGGTCTCCGCGACGGTCGGTCTGCTGATGTCCACGGCCGGAGAAGTGGCCTGGCCGCCGGCCCTCGCGCCGGCCTGGCTCGCAGGTACCGCGGCCCTCGCCGTCGCTTTCCTCGTCGCAAATCTCGGGCTGCAGTACGGCGCGGCGCGCCTGCCCAACGGCGTGACCACGATCATCCTGCTCAGCGAAGTGGTGTTTGCCGCCGGAACGGCGATCTGGCTCGGCGGCGAGACGCTCGCGCCGCGGGTGGCGCTGGGCGGGGCGCTGATCTGCGCCGCGGCGCTGCTCGCTGCGCGCCGTCCACGCGCGCCGGCCTGAGGCGCGCGCTGCGGCTACAGGAAGCGGTCGATCAGCAAGGCGCCAAAGAGCGCCGCGAGGTAGAAGATCGAGTAGCCGAAGGTGCGCCTCGCCAGCGCGTCCGAGTACGCGCGCCAGAGGCGCCAGGCATAGGCGACAAAAACCGCACCCAGCGCCAGCGCCGATAACAGGTAGAGCCCCCCGCTCATCCCGGTGAGGAAGGGCAGCATGGTCGTCGCGACCAGCAGCACCGTGTAGAGCAGGATCTGCAGCCGGGTGAAGCGCGAGCCATGGGTGATGGGCAGCATCGGCAGGCCCGAGCGCCGATAGTCCTCGATGCGGTACAGGGCGAGCGACCAGAAGTGCGGCGGCGTCCAGACGAAGACGATCAGGAAGAGCACGAGCGCGCCCGCGCCCACTTCGCCCGAGACCGCAGCCCAGCCGAGCACCGGTGGCATCGCGCCCGACGCGCCGCCGATGACGATGTTCTGCGGCGTGGCGGGCTTGAGGAGCAGCGTGTAGACGACCGCGTACCCGACGAAGGTGGCAAGCGTCAGCCACATGGTGAGCGCGTTGACCTCGACATAGAGCAGCAGCGCCCCGCACCCGCCGAGCACACCCGCGAAGGCAAGCGCGCCGCGCGCGCCCACCGCGCCGCTTGCCAGCGGTCGACGGCGCGTGCGCGACATGCGCGCATCGATGCTGCGCTCGACCAGCGAGTTGAAGACGAAACCGGCACCCGCGAGCAGCGCGATTCCGATGACCCCAAAGGTGGCAAGGCGCCACGGCAACGCGTCGTCGGTGGCGAGCACCATGCCGATCAGCGCGCAGAAGGACGCCAGCACGACGATGCGCGGCTTGGTCAGCGCGAGGTAGCGCAGCGCGACGTCACGCCATGCTGCCGAAGGTTGGTGAGCGAGTTGCATGTTCAGATCCTCAAGCGCGCGCGCTGGGCGCGTTGCGCAACCACGACGAGCAATGCGGTGAGTACGGCGGCGACACCGTTGTGCGCGACTGCGGCCCACATCGGCAATCCGGAAAGCACGACGATCACGCCGAGCGTGACCTGCAGCGCGAGTGCAGCCAGCAGCCACCAGCCGAGCGCGCGGGCGCCCTCGGTGCCGGCGATGCGCACGCCCAGCCAGAGCAGGAAAGTCCCGGCGATGACGGCCCCGATGCGGTGCGCCATCTGGATCGCAGTGAGCGCGGCAAGCGGCAGGGCCGCTCCGTCGCGCGTCATCCCCAGCTCGCGGAAGATGTGGAAGGCGTCCGTGAAGTGCGTCTCCGGCCACCACTGTCCCTGGCAGGTCGGCAGGTCGGGGCAGGCGAGCCCGGCGTAGTTCGCGCTGGTCCAGCCGCCCAGGGCGATCTGCACCCCGAGCACCCCGAGTCCCAGCCACGCGAAGCGCGACAGCGCGGCGACCGGCTCGGCATCGACATAGCGCGGCAGCGGATTCTGTCGCTGCCACAGCCACACGAGCAGCGCCAGGGTGAGCAGGCCCCCGAACAGGTGACCGGTGACGATGGCGGGCTTGAGCAGCAGCGTGACGGTCCACTTGCCGAACAGGCCCTGCAGGATGACCACTCCCAGCAGCAGCGTTGGCAGCCACGGGGACTGACGCAGCGTGTCGCGCAGCCGCCATGCCTGCACGACGATCGCGATCACGATGATGCCCAGCAGGATCGCAACGTAGCGGTGACCCATTTCACGCCAGGCCTTGAGCATCGAGACCGGTCCGTGTTCGCCCCCCTGCACCGCCACCGCGCCCGCGATTTCGGCGTGCGCCTGACTCGGCAGCACCTTGCCGTAGCAACCGGGCCAGTCCGGGCAACCGAGCCCGGCGTCCGACAGGCGCACGTAGGCTCCAATCATGATCAGGCACAGGGTCAGCACCGCGGCGAATGCGACCAGGCGCCGATACCCAATGGCGGCGGGGCTTGCTGCGCGATTCGATTCGGTCATCATCATTTCTTCCCCATGCGGGACAAGGTGCGACGCGCCAGGCGTCAATTCATCCGATTCGCGAGATCTTCAGCAGCCTGGCGAGGTCCTTGCGGATCCGTCCGGGATCGGCCTGCGCCGGAAAACGCATCATCAGTTTCCCATGCGGATCGACGAGAAAGATCCGCGCGAGTCCGTGTTCGCTCCCTGCGAAACGCTCCTGGGCGAGGCCGGGCGGCGCGAACCAGACATGCATCCCGGGGTGCTGCGCGAGCAGCTCGGCGGCCGGTGCCACGCCGTCGGTCACCAGCCACACTCGCTCCACTCGCTCCGCGTCGCGTCCCACTGCGAGGCGAACCTGGCGAATCGCGTAGAGCCGTTGCGCACAGTCGCCCGGGCATGCGCCGGGCGCGACGGTGACCAGAGCCCAGCGGCCCGCCAATGCAGCGAATGATTGCGCGTCGGAGGTCGGCGCGAGCGGCGTCACCGCGAGATCGGCCACGCCGATCTGGGGTTCGACGAGCGCGCCGTAGTGCACGCGGCCTTCGGGCGGGAACGCGTAATAGGCCAGATAGGACGCGATCACGGGCGCCGCGCACAGCGCCAGGATGGCCAGCAAGGTCCACCGGCTGGTCCGCCGCGGCACCCCGGCCGCGCGCTGCTCCGTCGCTTCAGCGTGCAACGCCGACCTCCGATCCGTTGGACCCACCTCGTCTGCTCCCCTTCACCAGGAACCACCCCCACAGTCCCGCGACCAGCGCCGCGAGCGCGTACCACTGGAACGCGTAGCCGTGGTGCTTCGCCACGCCGTTCCCGGGCACCGGCCACGCCCGCACCAGCCCGTCGTCCGGCGTGCCCCGCAACGCATTCTGCCGCAGAACGAAGGGCAGCACCGCTTCGCCGAGCAGGCGTTCGAAGCGGTCGTGGTCGAAGTTCTGCCACACCGGTCCCGCGCCCGTCGTCGTTCCGAGTTCGAGCGCCTTGGCCAGTTCCGGCTCGATCCAGCCCTCGACCTCGACGACTCCGGCCGGGGTCACCACCGCCGGCACGCGACTCCGATCCGTTGGGTCGCGGGCGATCCAGCCGCGCAATACCGCAACCAACGCGCCGGGCTGGGCCGTGCCGGGGTCTTCGACGCGCAGCGCCGTGACCACATGCACGCCCGAGATTCCGTTGTGCGTGCGATTGTCGATGAGCACCGTGCGCCCCGGGAGAAAGCGCCCCACCGCGATCAGGCGATTTCCCGCCGCGTATGCGCCCGCCGGATGGGCCCCGAGCCGCAGCGGCTCGGCCCGCTCGGCCGCGTCAAGCTCGGCCTGCAGGCCTGCCTTGTAGGCAGCCCGGTCCATCTGCCAGTTGCCCAGCGAGACGGTCAGCGCGAACATGGCGATCGCGGCCAGCGTCGGAAGGAGAAATCCCTTGCGCATCGGCGGCAGACTTACAATGGTCCGGGAACTGCGGAGTCGTTCATGAGGTGGCTTGTCGTCATTGCGTTTGTCCTGATCATCGCGAGTCTCGCCTCGGCCCTCGTAGCGCTGGCGCGCCCGCGTCCCGGGCGCAACATGCTGCGGGCGCTGACCGTGCGCGTGGGACTGTCGATATCGCTGTTTCTGCTGATCCTGCTCGCCTACTGGCTCGGCTGGATCGAGAGCACCGGGCTGCCCCTGCTGCGGCGCTGAGCGCGCGATGCCGCGCGCCCGCCCTCACAACCAGTAGACGACCACGTAGAGTCCGAGCCAGACCACGTCGACGAAGTGCCAGTACCAGGCAGCGGCCTCGAACGCGAAGTGATGGTCAGGGCGAAAGTGACCGCGCAGCACCCGAAAGAGGATCACCGACAGGATGATCGCGCCCACCGTCACGTGAAATCCGTGAAAGCCGGTGAGCATGAAGAAAGTCGAACCGTAGACGCCCGAACTCAGCTTGAGGTTCAGATCCGTATACGCGTGCGCGTACTCGTAGATCTGCAGACCGAGAAAACTGAAACCCAGCAGGACCGTCGCCAGCAGCCAGAAAACCAGCGGACCGCGCCGGTTTGCCACCAGCGCATGGTGTGCGATGGTCAGCGTCACGCCCGAGCTCAGCAGCAGCGCAGTATTGATCGTCGGGATCGGCCAGGGTCCGATGATCTGGAACGCCGACACGTCGCCTCCGGGGCCCATGTGCGGCCACGATGGCACGAAGCCGGGCCAGCGCATCGCCGTGTGGTCCAGATCGCCCAGCACCGGCAGTGCGATCGCGCGCGCGTAGAACAGCGCGCCGAAGAAGGCCGCAAAGAACATCACCTCGGAGAAGATGAACCAGCCCATCGACCAGCGAAAGGACAGGTCGACCCGCGGGCCGTACCTTCCGCCCTCGGACTCGCCGGCAACCACGCCGAACCAGCCCACCATCATGTAGATCAGGATCCCGACGAAGATCGCGAACAGCCACGGACCGATCGCCATTCCATTGACCCAGGTCGCCATCCCAAAGCCGAAGAAGGTCAGCGCGATGGCGCCGACCATCGGCCATTTCGACGGCTCGGGAACGAAATAGTGATCCCCCGAAGCCTCCACTCCCGTCTCCTTCATCGCCATTCTCCTTGCATTCTCGCGTTCTCCCGCGCCGCGCTAGGCGCCGACCACGGCACGAACAATGAATATCAGCACCAGAACGAAGCACGCCGCGAGCAGCAGCCCGGCGACGATCACGTGCAGCGGATGGAGCTGCCGCGCGTCGCGCGCATGCGCGCTGCTGCCGCGCACGCCGAAGAACGATGCGCCAACGGCCCGCAACGTCTGCGCGAAGCTGGCGCGCTGCGGCTGTGCCGCCGCGGGTTCGCGCGTCACGAGGCGTCTCCGCGGAGCGGCGCCACGGCGGCGCGCGGCGCCTCCGGCGTCGCGATCTCGAAGAACGTGTAGGAGAGCGTGATCGTTCCGACATCCTTGGGCAGCCCCGGATCGATCACGAACACGACGGGGAAGCGGCGCGTCTCGTTCGCCGCGAAGTCCTGCTGCTGGAAGCAGAAGCACTCGATCTTGCGAAAGTACTGCCCCGATTGCAGCGGCGCGTAACTCGGAATCGCCTGCCCGCGCATCGCGCGCGGCTGCGTGTTGACGAGCTCGTAGGTGACCGTCGCGACCTCGCCCGGGTGCACGGTGAGGCTGCGGGTCTCGGGTCGAAAGTGCCACGTGCCGCGCGCGTTCACGTCGAACTCGACGATCACCGAACGCTGCTCGTCGATGACCGATTTGCGGGCAAGTTGGGGCGCGTCGTCGTCGGGTCGCGTCAGAAAGTTGACTCCCGTCACGTCGCAGATCGCGCGATAGATCGGCACCATCGCGAAGCCGAAACCGAACATCAGCCCTGCCACGATGGCGAGCTTACCGAGCAGCGCGAGATTGCTGCGGCGAGCGCCGGTGGGTTCGTTGCCCATCGCGCGGCCTATCCGAGGAAGACCCGTTTGAGGATCACGCCCAGGAAGAACGCCGCGGCGATCGACAGCGCGATCCACGCCGTGCGTCGGTTGCGCCGCCGGTCGGGCGCACCAGGGATCCGCTTCTCGCTCTCGGGCATCGTCGCCTCCAATGCGTTGCGCAGCACCGTCACCGTAGCACGGGCGGGGTCTCGAAGGTGTGGAACGGGGCCGGACTCGGCACCGTCCACTCGAGCCCCGTGGCGCCTTCCCACACCTTGTCCGCAGCGGCCGGGCCGCCGCGGATGCACTTCACCACAATGTAGACGAACAACACCTGAGAGAGCCCGAAACCAAAGGCGCCCAGGGTCGAAATCGCGTTGAAGTCGGCGAACTGCATCGGATAGTCAGCGTAGCGGCGCGGCATTCCGGCCAGACCCAGGAAGTGCTGCGGGAAGAAGGTGACGTTGAAGAAGATCATCGACATCCAGAAGTGCAGCTGGCCGAGCTTCTCGTCGTAGTGGTATCCAGTCCACTTGGGCAGCCAGTAGTAGGCCCCCGCGAAGAGCGAGAAGAGCGATCCGGCGACCATCGTGTAGTGGAAGTGCGCCACGACGTAGTAGGTGTCGTGCAGCGCGATGTCGAGCGGCGCGATCGCCAGGATGATCCCGGTGAGACCGCCGATCGTGAACACGAAGATGAAGCCCACCGCGAAGAGCATCGGGGTCTCGAAGGTCATCGAACCGCGCCACATCGTCGCGACCCAGTTGAATACCTTCACGCCGGTCGGAACGGCGATCAGCATCGTCGCGTACATGAAGAACAGCTGACCGGTCACCGGCATGCCGGTGGTGAACATGTGGTGCGCCCAGACGATGAACGAAAGGATCGCGATCGAGGCCGTCGCGTAGACCATCGAGCTGTAGCCGAAGACGCGCTTCCTCGCGAAGGTCGGGATGATCTCGGAGACGATCCCGAAGCCGGGCAGGATCAGGATGTAGACCTCCGGATGCCCGAAGAACCAGAAGATGTGCTGGAACATCACCGGGTCGCCGCCGCCGGCCGCGTTGAAGAACGAGGTGCCGAAATGACGATCGGTGAGCAGCATCGTGATCGCCCCGGCGAGCACCGGCATCACCGCGATCAGCAGGTAGGCGGTGATCAGCCAGTTCCACACGAAGAGCGGCATGCGCATCAGCGTCATGCCCGGCGCGCGCATGTTGAGGATCGTCGTGATGATGTTGATCGACCCCATGATCGAGCTCGCGCCCAGGATGTGCAGCGCGAAGATGCCGAAGTCCATTCCGGGACCCATCTGGATCGACAGCGGCGCGTAGACGGTCCAGCCGGCTCCGGGCGCCCCCCCGGGAACGAAGTAGGAGACGATCAGCAGCAGCGCGGCTGGGGGCAGCAGCCAGAAGCTGAAGTTGTTCATCCGCGCGAACGCCATGTCCGAGGCGCCGATCATCAGCGGAATCTGCCAGTTCGCGAACCCGACCCAGGCGGGCATGATCGCGCCGAAAACCATGATCAGGCCGTGCATGGTGGTGAGCTGGTTGAACAACGCCGGTTCGACGATCTGCAGCCCGGGCTGGAAGAGCTCGCTGCGCAGCAGCAGCGCGTTGATCCCGCCGACGAAGAACATCACCAGCGAGAACAGCAGGTACATCGTGCCGATGTCCTTGTGGTTGGTCGCGTACACCCAGCGGCGCCAGCCTTTCGCCGGACCGTGATGTGCGGCGTCGTGCCCCTCCTGGTGCTCTGGCATGTGCAAGTCGGTTGCTGCGCTCATCGTGAGACTCCTGCTCGGACTCGATGGAACTGCGGCCCTGCGCCGCCGCCCCTATTTGCGCGCCGCGGTGAGTTCACGCGGCTGCACCATCACCTGTTCGGGGCGATTGCCCCACGC
>JAGXFR010000053.1 GCA_024637155.1 Burkholderiaceae bacterium
CCGGCCGCCCAGCGTGTCCGGCAGCCCTCGAGCACGGCGATCATCGCCGCAAAGACCTTCGGGTTCCCCGCCACGACCTCATCGCCAATCAGGTGGTTCGGCTCACCGGAGAAATCCCCGATCAGGCCGCCGGCCTCGGTGATGAGCAGCGCGCCGCCGGTGACGTCCCAGGGCATCAGCCCGAATTCGAAGAAGCCGTCGTAACGGCCGCAGGCGACGTAGGCCAGATCGAGTGCAGCGGCACCGGGGCGGCGCACTGCAGCGGTCTTCTCGATCATCGCGCGGAACATCGCCAGATACTCGTCGACGTGATCGAACTTGCGAAACGGGAAGCCCGTGCCCACCAGCGCCTCGTCGAGCTTCGCCCGGTTCGAGACCCGGATGCGGCGGTTGTTCAGAAATGCCCCGGTTCCGCGCGAGGCGGTGAACAGCTCGTCCCGCGTGGGATCGTAGACCACCGCCTGCGTCACGGTGCCCCGTTCGCGCAGTCCGATCGACACCGCATACTGGGGCAGGCCATGGATGAAGTTGGTCGTGCCGTCGAGCGGATCGATCACCCAGATGTGCTCGGCTTCCTCGATCGAGGCCGCGTGCGCGCCCGGCTGGTGGCCCGACTCCTCTGCTAAGATCGCGTGCTTCGGGTACGCGCCGAGCAGGGTCTCGATGATCGCCACCTCGGCAGCCTTGTCCACTTCGGTCACGAAGTCGTTGCGCATCTTGCGCGTGATCGTGAGCGTTTCGAGATCTAGGCTGGCACGGTTGATGATTCGTCCGGCTTTGCGCGCCGCCCGTATCGCCACGTTGAGCATCGGATGCATGGGGCAAGGCCTGTCGTGTGAAAACCCATCATTCTAGTTGAACCCTGCGAACGATATGGAACTGAGCTTCGCCGATGCCGCCGGGCGCATTGATTTCGTGCTGGTGCGCCCGAGTCACCCCGGAAACGTGGGTTCCGCCGCACGCGCGCTGCGCGTGATGGGGTTCCGGCGCCTGACGCTGGTCTCGCCGCGCCACGCGGATGCGCCCAGTCAACCGGAGGCGATCGCGTTCGCGAGCGGCGCCGAGGACATCCTGCGTTCGTGCCGCGTGGTTGCCTCACTCGACGAAGCCCTCGCGGACATGACCCTGGCCATTGCCGTCAGCGCGGAGACACGCGAGTTCGCGCCGGCGTCCCAGCCGCCCGAAGCCGTCGCGCGCGGCTGTCGCAGCGAACTCGTCGGGCACCCGGGCGCATCGATCGCGCTGGTTTTCGGCACCGAACGCACCGGGCTGTCGATCGACGAGGCGCTGCGCTGCCAGGCGCTGTGTTCGATCCCCGGCGCCGATGACTACATGTCGCTGAACCTGGCGCAAGCCGTGCAGGTGCTCGCCTACACGTTGCGGCGCGAACTGATCGCGACCCCGGCCACCGTGCCGGGCGCCGCAAGGACGGCTGCGCCGCCCCCGGGCGCAGAGCCGCGTGCCTTGCAGTACGGCGAGGCGCGCGCCTCGCTGGCGCAGGTGGAGGAGTTGTTCGCTCATCTCGAGCGCTCGCTCGTGGAGATCGGCTTTCTCGATCCGCGTCACCCCAAGAAGCTGATGCCGCGCCTGCGCCGGCTGTTCGGCCGCACGCGCCTCGAGATCGCCGAGGTCGACCTGCTGCGCGGCATCTGCACGCAGATCGAGCGTTTCCCGGAGCGCTTCCGTTGAGTGCGCGACCCTCCCCGAGCGCAGGAACCAGGACCCCGGCATGAGCCAGCAGCGCATTCCCGCCGTGTACATGCGCGGCGGCACCAGCAAGGGTGTGTTCTTTCATGAACGCGACCTGCCGCGACCCGGTCCGACGCGCGACGCGCTCTTCGCGCGCGTGCTCGGCAGCCCGGACCCCTACGCGCGCCAGACCGACGGCATGGGCGGGGCCACCTCGAGCACCAGCAAGGTCGTGGTGATCAGTGCGTCGCGGCGCACCGACTGCGACGTCGACTTCCTGTTCGGCGCGGTGGCCATCGACACCGGGCTGGTGGACTACAGCGGCAACTGCGGCAATCTCTCCGCGGCGGTCGGCCCCTTTGCCGTGTTCGAGGGCCTGGTCGCCCCGCAGGAGGGGACGACCCGCGTGCGGATCTGGCAGCGCAATCTCGGGCAGCGCATCGACGCGCTCGTGCCGGTGCGTGACGGCGCGGTGCTCGAGGACGGCGCCTTCAACGAGGACGGCGTGGCCTTCTCCGCCGCCGAAGTGAGGCTCGAGTTCTACGGCAGCGAGGCGGGCGCCGCCGCCGCGCCGCTCGCGCCGAGCACCCCGGCTTCGATGTTTCCCACCGGAGCGGCGCAGGAGATCCTGCAGGTGCCGGGCGTGGGGGCGCTGGCGGTCACCCTGATCAGCGCCGGCAATCCGACGGTCTTCGTGCGGGCGCAGGCGTTGGGCCTGACGGGCCGCGAACTGCCCGAGGACGTCAACCGCGACCGGCGGCTGCTCGAACGCCTGGAACTCGTGCGCGCGCACGCCGCCGTGGCGATGGGCCTGGCGGAATCGAGCGCCGAGGCGACGCGCGCGCGGCCGGCGACCCCCAAGCTCGCGTGGATCGCGCGCCCCGCCAACTATCGCTCGAGCGCCGGAGCGGAGATCGCCGCCGAGCGCATCGACGTGCTGGCGCGCATCGTCTCGATGGGCAAGCTGCACCACGCGTTCACCGGCACCGGGTCGATCGCGCTCGCCGCGGCGGCGGCCACGCCGGGGACGATCGTCAACGAAGTGGCGCGCACGCTGCCGGGTGTTGCCACGCGGATCGGCCACGTCTCGGGGACGCTCGCGGTCGGCGCGGAGGTTTCGCAGCACGGCGGCATCTGGCAGTTCGACAAGGCGATTCTCTCGCGCAGCGCGCGGCGCCTGATGAGCGGTTTTGTACATGTGCCGGCGACAGGGGTTCTGGGGAAGTCCTACACTTGAAGCAGGCGGCCGCGCCGAGAGCCACGCACGGCGCGGCGCAGGGTTCACGGGGAGGCGGGACATGTTTGAACGGATTCGCGAAGATGTCGCCACGATTCTGGAGCGGGACCCGGCCGCGAAGTCGGGACTCGAAGTGCTGCTGTGTTGCGCAGGGCTGCATGCCCTCGCGTTCCATCGGATCGGTCACGGGCTGTGGAACGCGGGATTTCGCACGCTGGCTCGCTGGTTCTCGCACGTGGGCCGCTTCCTGACCGGGATCGAGATCCACCCCGCGGTGCGCATCGGGCGGCGCGTGTTCATCGACCACGGCATGGGCGTGGTGATCGGCGAGACAGCAGAGATCGGGGATGACTGCACGATCTACCAGGGCGTGACGCTGGGCGGCACATCGCTCGAACCCGGCAAGCGTCACCCGACGCTCGAGGCCGGCGTGGTGATTGGCGCCGGCGCCAAGGTGCTGGGCCCGTTCACCGTCGGGGCCGGTGCGCGGATCGGGTCCAACTCGGTGGTGGTCAAGGCGGTTCCAGCCGGTGCGACGGCGGTTGGCGTCCCGGCGCGCATCATCGTCGAAGGCGAGGACCAGCGGCGCGAGGCGCACGCCGCGCAGATGGGCTTTTCGGCCTACGCGGTCACGCAGGGCGGCGACGATCCGGTGTCGCTGGCGCTGCACCGTCTGATCGACCATGTCGCCGCGCAGGACCGGGTGATCGAGGAACTGCAGGGGGCACTGAAGGGTCTCGGCGCGAAGGTCGTGCAATCGTCCGGCGAACCGCTCGATGCACCGTCGCTGAACCGAATCGTCGACTGAGCGTCGGCAGCGCAGGCACGCGGCGCGTCAGGAACGTCGTGCCGCGGCGATCCCGGTGTTCGCCGCCACGCCTGCGAGCCCCGGCCAGACGCCGATCGTCTCCCAGCCCTGCGCGCTCACCTGCAGGAAGCCCCCGCGTTGCGACGGATCGGACTCCGGGTCCGCGGCCTCGTCGGGCGCGTACCAGTCGGGGAGCACCCAGCGCACGAGTTCACCCGCGTTCGTCGGCGCGCGGTGGCACGCCGGGCGATGCGTGTGCCCGTGGATGAGCGTGTGCGCGCCGTGGGTGAGTGCGGCGGCGCTCACCGCATCGGCCGTGACGTTCATCCATTCCGGGCGCTTGCCGGCCTTGGAGCGCTCGCTTTGCTCGCGCAGCGCGTGCGCCTGCTCGATGCGTTCAGCCAGCGAATGATGCAGAAACGCGTCCTGCCACCGGGCCGTGCGGGCCAGCTCGCGGAAGTTCTGGTAGGCGCGGTCTGCCGTGCACAAGGAGTCGCCGTGGAGCAGCAGCGTGGGTGTTTCGAAGAGCTCGACGAGCGTTGGATCAGGCAGCATCTGCGCGCCGCTGCGCGAGGCAAATCCGGTGCCGGCGTGTGCCGGTGTGCCCCGATCGAGCAGGAAGTCGCGGTTGCCGCGCATCACGTACACGGCGACCCCCCCGGCCGAGAGGGCGTGCAGCAGCGCAATCGCAGCGTCCACCGTGGCGCCGGGCTGGTCGTCGCCGACCCAGTACTCGAACAGGTCGCCGAGCAGGAACAGGTGCGTCGCGTCGGCCGAGACGTGCGCGAGGGCGTCGAAGAAGTGCTCGGCGGTGGCCGGGTGGCGATCGTCGAGATGGACGTCCGACGCAAACAGCGCCCGATCGCCCCCGCCGATTCGGATCATCGCGCTGATCGCCGCCCGCTCGTCACACGTTGCCTACTGCGCCGGCAGCAGCTTCATCGAGTCGATCGACACCGGAGTGACCGGAACGTCACGCATCTGCCCGAGGGTTCGCGTGGGCACCGCCCGGATCGCATTGACCACTTCCATCCCCGTGACCACCTTCCCGAACACCGCGTAGCCGTGTCCGTCGGGCGACGGGTGGTTGAGGCCGGCATTGTCGACCGTGTTGATGAAGAACTGCGAAGTCGCCGAGTTCGGGTCGCCCGTGCGTGCCATCGCGACCCAGCCCGTGTCGTTGCGCAGCCCGTTCTGCGCCTCGAGCGGGATCGGTGCGCGCGTGGGCTTGGGCTGCATGCGGTTCTGGTAGAAGTCTGCGCCGAAGCCGCCGCCCTGAATCATGAAGTTGCCGATCACGCGGTGAAAGATCGTGCCCTCGTAGTGGCCGCTCTTCACGTATTCGAGGAAGTTCGCGACGCTGCGCGGCGCCTTGTCCGGATAGAGCTCGACCGTGATTTCTCCGGCGCTGGTCTTGATCAGCACGCGCGGGCTCGACGCGGCGAGCCCGTCGTCGGCGACGGCCGAAAGGCCCAGGATGATGGCTCCGAGAAACGGCAGTTTGCGCAGCATGGTGATTCTCCTGTCAGAAACGAAATCAGCGATTCCCGGGACGCGGACCCGTCGCGGGAGGATTCGGGTTGGCGGGCGCACTCGTCGCCGGGGCGGCCGGGATGCTCGCCAGCGGGAGCGTGACCCGCGCGATCAGCTCGCGCGCAAGGGTGAGTTTGCTGCGTGCGCTGGCATTGGCGGGCTCGGCCTGCGTCGCGCGCAGGTAGGCACGCTCGGCGAGTCGCAGCTGGACGTCGCCGAGATTCTCGAGCGCGAGCGCATAGTCCGGCCGGGCCCGCAGCGCCAGCTCCAGATGCGCGCGCGCCAGATCGAGTTCGCCGCGGGCCGCGTGCATCGTCGCCACGTTGTTGTGCGGCTCGGGCAACTCGGGATACTCCTCGGTGAGCGCCGTAAAGGCGGCCAGTGCCGCCTCGGTGCGCCGCGCTTCGGAGAGCACGACGGCGCGGGCAAAGCGCAGCCGCGCGTCACGCTCGTTCTCCAGCAGTGCCTTGTCCAGAATCGCGAGGGCTCGGTCGGGTTCGGATGCGCCCGAGGCCCGGCGTGCCGCGGCAATGGCCGCGGCGATGGGCTCGGTGTCGACGGTGGGGCGCGTCTCGGTGGCTGTGGGCGGCGCGCCGGACGCCGCGCCCGGCTGCGACACCTGCGCATGGACGCTCGCGAACGCCAGTGCACATGCGCCCGCCAGGGCCAGCGCACCCCGTGTTGCGGCCGCGGCGACGCGGCGGCCCGATGCTATACTCGATCGCATCCCCGCATTCTAGCAACGGACCGGCCCCGTGGCCGCGGAACCCGCGGCGCGAGAGCCCGCGGGGCGTCTGTGTCCAACCACCGACCCGAAATGCTGCGAATCCACAACACGCTGACGCGAGGCAAGGAAGAGTTCGTGCCGCTCGAGGCGGGCAAGGTGCGCATGTACGTGTGCGGCATGACCGTCTACGACTTCTGCCACATTGGGCACGCGCGTGTGCTGGTGGTGTTCGACATGGTGCAGCGCTGGCTGCGTGCAAGCGGCTATCGTCTGACCTACGTGCGCAACATCACCGACATTGACGACAAGATCATCGCCCGGGCGCGCGTGACGGGGGAGACGATCGGCGTGCTCACGCAGCGCTTCATCGACGCGATGCACGAGGACGAACGCGCGCTCGGGGTGGCCCCGCCGGATCACGAGCCGCGTGCCACCGAGTATGTTGGGCAGATGCTCGACATGATCGAGCGCCTCGAAGGCAACGGCTACGCCTATCGCGCCGACGACGGCGACGTCAATTTCGCGGTGCGCGAGTTCGCGCGCTACGGGCGCTTGTCGGGCAAGACGCTCGATGATCTGCGTTCCGGCGAGCGCGTCGCGGTGACCGAGGCCAAGCATGATCCGCTGGACTTCGTGCTCTGGAAGTCGGCGAAGGAAGGGGAGCCCGACGAGGCCCGCTGGGCGTCATCGTTTGGTGCCGGGCGTCCCGGCTGGCACATTGAATGCTCGGCGATGTCCAATGCGCTGCTGGGCGACACGCTCGACATCCACGGGGGCGGTGCCGACCTGCAGTTCCCGCACCACGAGAACGAAATCGCCCAGAGCGAGGGCGCGCTGTTTCACGGGCAAGCGGGGCAGTTCGTGCACTACTGGATGCACAACGGCTTCGTGCGGATCGACGACGAGAAGATGAGCAAGTCACTCGGCAACTTCTTCACGATCCGCGAGGTGCTGCGCGAATTCGATCCGGAAGTGGTGCGCCTCTTCATCCTGCGCGCGCACTACCGCAGCCCGCTCAATTACTCGGACGCGCACCTGGAGGATGCCCGCCATGCGCTGCTGCGTCTCTACACGGCGCTCAGCGATGACTTCGTGCCGGGCAAGGGCGTCGCGGGCGGAATCGGCCTGTGTACCTGCAGCGGGCGCGAGGACGCCTGCACCGGCACCTGCGACGATCCGGCCAAGGGCGCGCCGGGCGCCGGTTTCGCAAAGCGCTTTCGCGACGCGATGGACGACGATTTCAATACCCCGGTGGCGCTGGCCGTGCTCTTCGAACTGGCCACCGAAGTGAACCGCAGTCGCGATCGTTCGCTCGAGAGCGCGCTGCGTGCGCTCGCCGGACTGCTCGGGCTGCTCGGCAAGCGGCCCGCGGAGGCTCGCCGCAGCGGACTGCGGGGCAGCGCCGCCGCGGTGGGAGAGGGGCCGGGGGACGCCGAGATCGAGGCGGCGATCGCCGCGCGCAGCGCCGCGAAGAAGGCGCGCAACTGGGGCGAGGCGGATCGGATCCGGGACGAACTCGCCGCGCACAACATCGTTCTCGAGGACGGTGCCGATGGCACGACGTGGCGCCGGGGCTGAGTTGCTCGCGCCTGCGCCCATCGGCAAGCCGCCCTACTGGGATCGCGCCTGCCGCGAACTTTCGGCGTGCGATCCGGTGCTCGCCGGGCTGATCGCCAAGGTCGGGAACGGGCACCTGGTCGCGCGCGGCGATCCGTTCGTGACCCTGTGCCGCTCGATTGTGGGCCAGCAGATTTCGGTGCGCGCCGCGCAGTCGGTCTGGGAGCGCTTTGCCGCCAAGGCGCGCGACGTGCATCCGGAGCGCGTCGCGCGGATGCGCATCGCCACGCTGCGCGCCTGTGGATTGTCGCAGCGCAAGGCCGAATACCTGCGCGATCTCGCCGGGAAGTTCGCGCAGGGCACCATCGATCCGGGTGCGTTGCCGAGACTCGACGACGAGGCCGTGATCGACCGGCTCGTCGCCGTGCGCGGGGTCGGTCGCTGGACAGCCGAGATGTTTCTGATATTCAATCTGTTGCGACCGGACGTGTTTCCGGTGGACGATCTCGGGCTGCTGCGCGCCATCGCGCGGCACTACGGGGAGGACGGCGAGGTGACCCGCGTCAAGGCGATCGCGATCGGCGCACCCTGGCGACCGTGGCGAAGTGTCGCCACCTGGGTTCTGTGGCGCAGTCTGGACCCCGTGCCGGTGGAGTATTGATGAAGACCACGTTCCTTGAATTCGAGCAGCCGATTGCGGAGCTCGAACAGAAGATCGAAGCGCTGCGTTTCGTGCAGGACGATTCGGCGCTGGACATCGCCGACGAAATCGAGCGGCTGAGCAAGAAAAGCCACGATCTCATCAAGAACGCCTATGCCAAGCTGAGCCCGTGGCAGATTGCGCAGGTGGCGCGCCACCCGCAGCGCCCCTACACCCTGGACTACATCCGCGCGCTGTGCACGGATTTCCATGAGCTCCACGGAGACCGCAGTTACGCGGACGATCCGTCGATCGTGGGCGGACTGGCGCGCTTCAACGGGCAGTCGGTGATGGTGATCGGCCAGCAGAAGGGCCGCGATACCCGCGAACGCACCTATCGCAACTTCGGGATGTCACGCCCCGAGGGATACCGCAAGGCGCTGCGCCTGATGCACCTCGCCGAGAAATTCGGGATTCCGCTGCTGACCTTCGTCGACACGCCCGGGGCGTTCCCGGGAATCGGCGCCGAGGAGCGCGGGCAGTCGGAGGCGATCGGGCGCAACCTCTTCGAAATGGCCGGCTTGCGCGTCCCGATCATCGCCACGGTCATCGGCGAGGGAGGGTCGGGCGGTGCGCTCGCCATCGCGGTGGCCGACACCGTGCTGATGCTGCAATTCGCCATTTACTCGGTGATTTCGCCCGAAGGCTGCGCGGCGATTCTCTGGAAGAGCGCCGAGCAGGCGCCGGATGCCGCCGAATCGCTGGGCGTGACCGCTCACCGGCTCAAGGCGCTGGGTCTCATCGATCGGATCGTCAATGAGCCGGTCGGTGGCGCGCACCGGGACCCGGCCCAGATGATGCAGTTGTTGCGGCGCGCCCTTGCCGAGGCATTGCGTCAGCTCGTCGGGCTGCGGCCCGATGAGCTGGTCGAGCAGCGCCACCGGCGGATCATGGAATATGGCCGGTTCAAGGAAGCGCCCGCCCCGCGCTGATCCCCTGGATGACGGGCCGGCGCCGGGCCATGGCGCCGCCCTGGACGCTTCGCTCGATGCCGCGCTCGCCGCGCTCGATGAACAGCTGCCGGGTGCGCGCATCGCCGTTGCCGTCTCGGGCGGGCGCGATTCGATCGCGCTGCTGCACGCGCTGGCGCGCCGCCAGCGGGCTGCGGTGGCGTTGAGCGTCGACCATGGCCTGCACGCCGATTCCGCGCAGTGGGTCGCTTGCGCACACCGCTGTGCCGATGCGCTGGGCGTGACGCTGCACACCGCGCGCGTGGAGCTTGCGGGGGTCGAGCGGCGCGGACTCGAGGAAGCGGCGCGCGTGGCGCGCTATCAGCGCCTGGCCGAGCAGTGCCGCAGCGCGGGGGCCAACGTGCTTGCCCTCGCGCATCATCTCGATGACGTCGCGGAGACGGTGTTGCTCCAGGCGCTGCGCGGCAGCGGTTTGGCCGGGATTGCAGCGATGCCGGCCCTGGCGCGCGACGACAGCGCCGAGAATGGGGAAGCGCCGAACGAATTGTGGCGCTGGCGCCCGCTGCTCGCGTTGCCGCGCGCCGCGATCGACGCCTACGTCGCCGCCCACGAGCTGGACTACGCGGAGGATCCGTCCAACGCGGACACCCGCTTCGTGCGCAACGCGCTGCGCCTGCAGGTGCTCCCGGCCATCGCGCGCCACTTCCCGGCTTACCGCCAGACCCTGGCCCGGCTCGCCGGCAACGCCGCCGAGGCGCGGGCTTTGCTCGCGGAGGTGACCGCGGACGATCTCGAGACGGTAGGCGAACTCGACTCCGTGCTCGGCGACACGGTGCGCCTTTCGCGCTGGCTCGCTTTGCCGCACGAGCGCCAGGCGCTTGTGCTGCGCGCGTGGCTGGCCCGCCACGGCCTGCGTGCGCCATCGCGTGCCCGCCTGGAGGAGATGCAGCGCCAGCTGGCGCGCGCCGCTCCCGACGCCTCGGTGCTGCTCACCCATGAAACGCATCAGGTGCGGCGTTATCGCGACTGGATCGTCCTTGAGGCGCGGGCCGTGACGGCGCCGGCCACCGCCACCGGAGACGTATCGATCCGCTGGCAGGGCGAGGCGATCGTTGAATTGCCCCAGCTCGGCGGCCGGCTGCGCTTCGAGCCCGAGACGCGGGCGGGCGCTCCGGGCGTGGCCCGCGAGGCACTCGCGGCGCTGCCGCTGGTGCTGCGGGCGCGCCGCGGGCGCGAGCGGCTGCAGCCCTCGGCGGCGGGCCCGAGCCGCACCTTGAAGAATCTCTTCCAGGAGCACGGAGTGCCGAACTGGCAACGCGTGCGACTGCCGCTCGCCTACCTGGATGAGCGCTTGCTGTGGGTTGCCGGGATCGGCTTCGACCGACGGGTGGCGGTCACCGCCGGCGAGCGCCTGACTCTGCGTTGGGAATCTGCCGACACCGGAAGTCACTTCATTTGAACTGAAGTAGAACAACCTCTAAAATAGTGAGGTTTTGTGACCCGGGATTGGCATGGCGTTGATCGTTCACAAGTACGGCGGAACTTCGATGGGCTCGGCAGAGCGCATCCGCAATGTCTCCGAGCGGGTTGCCAAGTGGCACGCGGCAGGGCACCAGATGGTGGTGGTCCCCTCGGCCATGGCGGGCGAAACCAACCGTTTGATCGCCTTGGCCAAGGAAATTGAACCCGACCCAGACAGTCGGGAACTCGACATGATTTCCGCCACCGGCGAGCAGGTGTCGGTTGGCTTGCTCGCCCTCGCGCTCAAGGCGCGCGACGTCCCCGCAGTCAGCTATGCCGGCTGGCAGGTGCCGGTGCGCACCGACAGTTCATTCGGCAAGGCGCGCATCCTCTCGATCGATGCCGAGCGCGTGCACGCCGACCTCGCCGCCGGACGGGTGGTGATCGTCACGGGCTTTCAGGGCGTCGACCCCGACGGTCACGTGACCACGCTGGGCCGCGGCGGCTCCGACACCTCGGCGGTGGCGGTGGCGGCCGCCCTGAAGGCTGACGAGTGCCTGATTTACACGGACGTCGATGGCGTCTACACCACCGACCCCCGGATCGTTCCGGAGGCGCGGCGGATGGAGAAGATCACCTTTGAGGAAATGCTGGAAATGGCCAGCCTCGGCTCGAAGGTTCTGCAGATCCGTTCGGTCGAATTCGCCGGCAAGTACAAGGTCAAGACCCGCGTCCTGTCGAGCCTGACCCCGCCCGACATCGACCTCGCCCTGGAGGCGGCATCGGGGACCCTGATTACTTTCGAGGAAGATGAGACCATGGAAAAGGCGGTCATCTCGGGGATCGCGTTCAACCGCGACGAGGCAAAGATCACGCTGATGCGGGTGCCGGACCGGCCCGGAGTCGCGTTCCAGATTCTCGGCCCGGTCGCGGATGCCAACATCGATGTCGACATGATCATCCAGAACCAGTCGGTCGACGGGATGACCGATTTCTCTTTCACCGTGCACCGCAATGAGTACCAGAAGGCGCTCGGCGTGCTCGAGGCGCAGGTCCGATCCAGTATCGGCGGCGGCGAGATCGTCGGGGACCCGAAGATCTGCAAGGTTTCGGCAGTGGGCATCGGCATGCGTTCGCACGTGGGGATCGCGAGCCTGATGTTCCGCACGCTTTCCGAGGAAGGGATCAACATCCAGATGATTTCGACCTCCGAGATCAAGATCTCGGTGGTGATCGAGGACAAATACATGGAGCTCGCGGTGCGCGCGCTGCACAAGGCCTTCGGGCTCGAACACCGGTCTGGCGCGACCGAATCCGTTGCGGGCGTTTGACCGGTGGGGGTGCTGTCGATACACTGCGGCTCGCTCGTGAAACGAGTCCGGAGACGTGGCCGAGAGGTCGAAGGCACTCCCCTGCTAAGGGAGCATGCGGGCAAAACCTGCATCGAGGGTTCGAATCCCTCCGTCTCCGCCAACTGGCGTTTGCCGCGCCAACACACCCAGGAACCATACTGACCTGCTGCTTCGGACCAGCACGCTCGGCTTTGCCGCGTGCGTGCCGACGCCGTAACCGATGAACGCAATTGCTGGCTGACCGAGAGGAAAACGAGATGGCCGATTTCGAAATCGTCACGAGAGAGGATTTCTCCGACGTTACCTACCTGCTGGAGATCCGGCATCCGTTGATGGCCAGGGCGGCCCGCCCGGGGCAGTTCGTGATCGCCATGCTCCACGAGCACGGTGAGCGGATCCCGCTCACCATCGCAGACTTCGATCGGGACAAGGGGACGATCACGCTGGTGATCCAGGCCGTGGGCAAGACCACCCGCGAAATGCAGCAGGTCTGCCAGGTGGGCACCAAGCTTTACGGACTCGTGGGACCGATGGGCCTGCCCAGCGAGATCGGGCACGCCAAGAAGGCGATCTGCGTGGGCGGCGGACTGGGAGTCGCGCCGATCTACCCGCAGGCCCGCGCGCTCAAGGAGAGCGGCGCATACGTCATCGGCATCGTCGGTTTCCGCAGCAAGGAGCTCGTGTTCTGGGAAGAGAAATTCAAGGCGGTCTGCGATGAGTTCATCATCTGCACCGACGATGGTTCGGCCGGCATCAAGGGCCTGGTCACCGACGGGATCAAGCTGGCGCTCACCCGGCACGCGGACATCGACGAGGCCATCGCGATCGGCCCGCCGGTGATGATGAAGGCGGCTGCCGAGGCAACCCGCGAGCGCAAGATCAAGACGATGGTCAGCCTGAACCCGGTCATGGTCGACGGCACCGGGATGTGCGGCGGCTGCCGCGTCACGATCGGGGATCAGGTCAAGTTCGCCTGCGTCGACGGTCCCGATTTCGACGGACACAAGGTGGACTTCGACGACCTGATGTCGCGGCTGCGCCGCTACAAGGATGTGGAGAAGGCGGCCGTGGAGCGCTGGAGCGAAACCTGCCGGATGCCCGACGTTCGCGAAGTGTCCCGCGCGAAATAGAAACGAATGAAGCGTGCTCCGGACGACCGGGGCGCCCGTACTGGAAATACCTGAGGAGCGTAGGCAGCAAATGGCGAAGAAAAAGACGATTCGGACCATTCCGCAGGAACGCACGCCGATGCGCGAGCAGCCGGCTGCGGAGCGGTCCCGCAATTTCACCGAAGTCAGTCTCGGCTACAGCCTGGTCGAGGCCCTGCGCGAGGCCGAACGTTGCCTGATGTGCGCGGATCCCAAGTGCATTGCGGGTTGTCCGGTGAGCATCGACATTCCTGCCTTCATCGAGCAGATGAACGGCAAGGACTTCCGCGGCGCCTATGACGTGATCGCGCGCACCAACCTGCTGCCGGCCGTCTGCGGCCGGGTCTGCCCGCAGGAGAACCAGTGCGAGGGCGTGTGCGTGGTCGGCGAGACCCTCGAACCGGTGGCGATCGGGCGCCTGGAGCGCTTTGTCGGCGATCTGGCGATCGAGAAGGGCTGGGCCAACATCCCCTATGTGGAGCCCAGTGGCTTCAAGGTCGGGATCGTCGGATCCGGGCCGGCGGGCATGGCCTGCGCGGCCGACATGGCCAAGGCGGGCTGTGACGTCACCGTGTACGAGGCCTTTCACCAGCCTGGCGGCGTGCTGCGCTACGGGATCCCGGACTTCCGCCTGCCCAACGCCGTGATCGACGCCGAAATCGCCAACCTCGCGAAGCTCGGCGTGAAGTTCGAGAACAACACGCTGGTGGGGCGGCTCTTCACGATTGAGCAGATGATCACCGAACTGGGCTTTCACACGGTGTTCATCGGCACGGGAGCAGGCTACCCGACGATGCTCGGGGTGCCCGGCGATTCGCTCAACGGCGTGCTCTCGGCCAACGAGCTGCTGACGCGCTGCAATCTGATGCGGGCCAAGGATTTCCCGAATTTCGACACGCCGATGCCGATCGGTCGGCGCGTCGCGGTCATCGGTTCGGGCAACACGGCGATGGACGCCACCCGGGTGTGTCGCCGGCTCGGTGCGGAAAAGGTTTACTGCGTCTACCGGCGCACGCAGGCCGAGAGCCCGGCCCGGGCCGAGGAACTGCACCACGCGATGGAGGAGGGGGTCGAGTTCCACTGGCTGACCGCTCCGGTCGCGGTGCTGGACGATGGCACCGGTTCGGTGCGCGGCATGCGCTGCGTGCGCATGGAACTCGGCGAGCCCGACTCCTCCGGACGGCGGCGTCCGGTGGTGGTCGCGGGCAGCGAGCACGAGTTCGAGTGCGATATGGTCGTCTATGCGATCGGCACCAACGCCAATCCGATCATCGGCCAGACCTCGCGGCTCGAATTGAACAAGTGGGGTTACATCTCGGCGGATGATTCTCTCGAGACTTCGATCTCGGGTGTCTTCGCGGGCGGTGACATCGTCACCGGCGCGGCGACCGTGATCGAGGCGATGGGCGCCGGGCGGCGGGCCGCTGCGGCGATGAAGAGCTATCTGGGAATCCTCGATCTGAGCGGGGCGGACACGGCGGGCGGCGACGCGCCGACGTTGTTCGGGATGGACCGGCGCATGCACAACTTTGCACGCGTGCAGGTCGGCTAGGCACGAAGAGAGCCGGTCGCGACGCGACCGGCGATGCAACGCGACAACACGGTACGACGGGACGAACATGAACGAGGCGATGACGGCACACAAGAAAGCGCAGGCACAGGCCGTGCCCAAGAAGGCGGCCAAGACGCTCCAGGTGCTCACCGAGCACGTGATCGAAGTGATCAGCGACTCGGGCGAGGGCGCGCAGCGCTGCGGCCAGGCGCTCGGCGGGCTGGCGGCCAAGATGGGCAACGGTGTCTGGACGGTGGAGATCATTCCGGCCGAGATTCGGCCTCCGGCGCGCAGCGTCGCGGGTGCGAGCGGCAACCGCATCCGGATCGGGTCCAAGCGCGTCACCAACTGCGGCGACGAGGCTGACCTCGTGGTGGCCTTCAACGAGCAAGTGCTGCTCGGTCGGGTGCGCGCGCGCGAGCTCAAGGCCGGCTGCATCATCCTGCTCGAGGACATGTGGCGCACCAATGCCGACCCGGAAATCGTCGAAGCCTATATCGAGACGCACGACGAACTGATCGCCGCGGGCTTCGCGGTTCTCGAGGTGCCGATGGAGCGCGAGAGCCGGACCATCGTCTCGGATCCGCGCAAGGGCAAGAACATGTTTGCGCTCGGCGTGCTCGCCAGCATCTACAGCCTGGATCTGGAGATGGCCCGCGAGCAGATCGCGGTGACCTTCGGCAAGAAGGCGAAGAGCGTGATCGACGTCAACATCCGGCTGCTCAATGCCGGACACGCCTGGGCCGAAGCCAACCTCGATTTCAAGTACAGCATCCCGGCCGAGCGTCCGACCGAACCGCAGATCGTCCTGAACGGCAACACCTCGCTCGCGCTCGGCGTGCTCGCCTCGGGGATGGAAATCTGTGCGATGTATCCGATCACGCCGGCCACCTCGGCGTCGCATTATCTGAGCGACGTGTTCGAAAAGGTGGGCGGGATCGTCCATCAGGCCGAAGACGAGATTGCCGCCTGCGCGTTCGCCATCGGCTCGTCCTATGCCGGCAAGTGCACGGTGACGATCACCTCGGGCCCCGGCTATTCGCTCAAACAGGAAGCGATCGGGCTGGCGGTGATGGGCGAGATTCCGCTTGTCGTGGTCAACGTCCAGCGCGGCGGCCCGAGTACCGGCCAGCCGACCAAGGGCGAGCAGGCCGACCTGCTCACCACGGTGTATGGCAGCCACGGCGACGCACCCAAGGTCGTGATGGCGGTCTCCACCATCGAGGAATGCTTCTACTCGATGATCACTGCGCGCAAGATCGCAGAGACCTTCAACATGGTCGTGGTGGTGCTCTCCGACGCGCACCTCGCCTCCTCGCAGCAGCCCTTTACCCGTCCGCAGTTTTCCGAGGACTGGATGGCCCCGCCCATCGACCAGAGTCCCGTTCCGGCCGGCATGAAGCCCTACGACTGGGACGAGGAGACGGGCCTGGCGCGGCGCTTCATCCCCGGTCAGCCCGGCGGGATGCACACGCTCACCGGTCTGGCGCACGACAGCAACAGCAAGGTCGCCTATGACGCGGACACCAACGAGAAGACGCTGCGCCTGCGCAGCCTGAAGCTCGCGGCACTGCAGAAAACGCTCACCGCGCCGCCGGTGTTCGGCGGTCCGGAAGGCGATCTGCTGGTCGTCGGCTGGGGCAGCACGCGCGGGACGATCGAAGAGGTCGTCGCGGGCCTGCGGGCAGAAGGCAAGAAGGTCTCCTCACTCCACCTGACCTTCCTGCAGCCGATGGCCTCCGGAATCAAGGAGATCATGCAGAAGTTCAAGAAGGTGATGACCGTCGAGAACAACTGGTCGGACAAGTCCGAGGACAAGCTCATCGACGAGGACAACCGGCGTTACGCGGCGCTGGCGATGATGCTGCGCGCGCGCTACCTGGTCGACGTCGATTGCTGGAGCGAGGCACAGGGCCGGGCGATCAAACCCGGCGTCGTGCGCCAGGCGCTCCTCAAGAAACTGCAGAACTGAGAGGTTTCATCATGACCATTGCACCCACCGAATGCCTGCTTAAGCTCTACGAGAAACGCAATCAGATCGAGGACTACCAGAGCGGCGTGCCGCGCTGGTGTACCGGTTGCGGCGACAACGCGATCCTCGCCGCCGTCCAGCGCATCTGCCGGGACGAGAACCTGCGCCCCGAGAGGACCGTGTTCGTCTCCGGGATCGGCTGCTCGAGCCGCTTCCCGCATTACATGAATACCTACGGGTTCCACGGGATCCACGGGCGTGCGCTGCCGGTTGCCGAGGGCATCAAGATGGCGCGACCCGACCTCACGGTGTTCGTCAACACCGGCGACGGCGACTGCTGCTCGATCGGCGCGGCGCACTGGATTCATGCCGTGCGCTACAACATGAACATGACCGTGATGCTGCATGACAACCAGATCTACGGTCTGACCAAGAAGCAGGCTTCGCCGACCTCGCCGATCGGCACCAAGAGCAACACCACGCCGCGCGGCTCTTACCTCGAGGCGATGCACCCACTGAGCGTTACGCTGGGCATCGAGAACGTGTCCTTCGTGGCGCAGGTCGTCGACTGGATCCCGGAAGTGCTCTACCAGGTCCTGAACGCCGCCTACCACCACAAGGGCTTCTCGTTCGTGCGCATCATCCAGCGCTGCCCCGAGTGGCTGCCCAAGATGTTCGAGCCCTACGTCAACGACCCGAGCCGCGTCCAGCTGCTGCATCACGAGAACGGCCTGAAGTTGAGCGCCGGCGTCTCCAAGGTCTACCGCAACCAGCTCGAGCACGATCCCTCGAACATGAACCGGGCCCGCGAGATCATCTCGTCGAGTGACCCGATTCCGGTTGGAATCCTGTTCCAGGACAAGACGGTCCCCTGCTACGAGGACATTCGCAACGCCGGTCATCCGCGCACGACCGAGTACGTCCGGGCCGGCCTCGAGGCCGAGTTCGACAAGTTCTCCGTGTAACCCTGCGGCAGCTCCCCACGAAACCAGTCAACCAAGCGCACACGAAAATGGAAGCGGAACTTCAATCTCATATTGCCTTTCATCTGACGGGCACGCGGCCCGATGGCAGCCTCGAGTCGATCGCTGAGCTGTCGCTGCGACCCGCGCTGATGGCGCACTACCGCGATCTCACGGCGCTGCGCCATAACTACCCGGTGGTGCTGGTGACGGACGCCGCGCCCGAGGCCAGCGTGCAGTCGCTCACGGCGGTCTTTGACGAGGTCGCCGCCAAGCTCGAGATCGACCCGGAACCCGAGCGCACGACGCTGCATCTGCGCCGCCTGGAACGCGAGATTCGCGCGGCGGTCGCGGCGGGTGAATCCGACACGCTCGGCGCGCTTTGGGACGCCGCAGCGGCCCGTCTCACCGCCGCTGGGGACGATCCGGCGCTGGAAGACAGCCTGTTGCGTGGACGCACGGTGCTCAGCGTCGATGGCGAGGTCGTCGATTGTGACGCGACGCTGCCGCAGCGCTTCATCGTGCACATGTGGCGTGCCGTCGAGGCGGCTCGTGCGCGTCGCTTCCGTGCCGAAGTCGGCGGACTCGTGGCGCGGCTTTCCGACGTGCTGCGCGCCGATTTCTCGCTTTCCACACAAGGGCGCACCGCCGATCACCTGCGCGCGTCGATGGCCAACGCCTTCGCCACCGAGATCGACTTCGGTGCGCTCTCGGGCGTTCTCTCGACGGTATCGGCCAGGGCGCCCGCCCCGGAGGGCCGCCTGCAGCGCGTGCGCGAAGTGCTCGCGGTGCTCGAGGGCCAGCGCTTCGTGAGCTTCGAGGGCGTGTCCACCGTCGCGAACCAGCCGGAGGATCTCTACGAGTATCTCTTCGACAGCCCCGCGGAGGCGCTTGAGGCCTACAGCGCCCGCCTTCCGGAAGTGGTCAAGCTGGTGCGGGCCATCGGCATCGCGCGGCTCGAGCTGCGTTCGGATTACGTGCCCGAACGCCACGATCCGTTCTTTCGCGAATTCGGCCCGCAGATGCTGGGCGATTCCGACCTGGCGAAGTTCCCGGGCTATCTGGTGCGCGTCAGCGGCGCCGAGCTCCAGCAGCGCGGCTGCTCCGAATTGATGGAGTTGCTGGGGGCGGGACTGCCGGTCAAGTTTGTCGTCCACACCGACGACATCATCGAGCCTTCTTCGATCGGCGACGGGCGCGTGGCGTTCCATGCCGGCACGACACAGCTCGCCAAGATGGCGCTGGGCCTGCACGACGTCTTCGTCATGCAGACGGTCGGGTCGCACATGTTCGCGGTGCGCGAGCAACTCGCCGCTGGGCTGAGCGGATTCGGGCCCGGGCTGGTCACCGTATTCTCGGGTGCCTCACCGGCTGCGGGCGGCATTTCCCCGTATCTCGTCGGCGCGGCCGCGGTAGAGTCGCGCGCCTTCCCGATGTTCTGGTACGACCCGACCGCCGGCGCGGACTGGGCGACCCGTTTCTCGCTAGCCAGCAACCCGCAGCCCGAAGCCGACTGGCCCGTGCATGAATTGCGTTACGAGGATGCCGCTCACCAGCGCGCGACGACGCGACTCGGCTTCACGCTCGTCGACTTCATCGCCTGTGACAGTCGCTACGCGGCGCATTTTGCGCGCGTTCCCGGCGGCAAGTGGGAAGCGGACCTGGTGCCCGTCATCGAGGCCATCGAGGCCGAGGATGCCCGGGTCGTGCCGCGCACGGCCCCCTACGTCAGCCTGGTCGACGATCAGAACCGGATGCACCGGGTGATCATCGACGAGAAGTTGATGCATGCCGCGCGTCGTTGCCTCGGTCAGTGGCGCAGCCTGCAGGAACTCGGCGGGATCCACAACTCCTATGCGCAGGCGCTCCTCGAGCGCGAACGCGCGGCCTGGGATGCAGCGCAGCAGGCGTTGGGCGCGGTCATGACGGCCGAGAAAGCCGCCGCGCCCGCAGCAGCCGAGGCGGCTCCCGCTGCGCCCACCGCTGCGGCCCAGCCCGCGGCGCCCGCCGCACCGGCGAAAGCCGAGCTGGAGGGCGCGCCGGGCGAGGCATACATCGAAACGATGCGCTGCTCGAGTTGCGATGAGTGCACGACGATCAACAAGAAGATGTTCGCCTACGACGAGAACAAGCAGGCCTACATCGCCGACATCAAGGCGGGAACCTATCGGCAGCTGGTCGAGGCGGCGGAGAGCTGCCAGGTTTCGATCATTCATCCGGGCAAGCCGGTGAATCCGGACGAGCAGGGGCTCGAGGAATTGATCGCTCGCGCAGCTCCCTTCCAGTGACGTGTTCCGTCCCCTGGTGCCTCAAAGGATCCAGGGGACGAACGCACAGGTTCGGCGCTGATAGGCGGCGTAGTCCGGTTCAACCCGGGCGAGCCGATCCTCTTCGACGAGAGCCTTCACGAAGAGCACGGCCGCAAGCGCCAGCCAAGTGACCCACGCAGTCGTACTCCACGGGGGTGGCGCGCCGAGCGCCGGTCCGAGCGCCACGAGCAGCACCGCGGTGTACATCGGGTGACGCACCCGGCGGTAGGGCCCTCGCGTGATCAGCCGGGCGCCCGCGCGCGGCTGCGGCCGCACATGGAAGTTCCCCGGCGGATTCACGGCCAGCGTCCAGAGCCCCAGCAGGATGCCGGCGAGGAGCGCGATCAGGGGCCAGACGCTCCAGTGCGCGACCAGCGCCATCGCCGCAAGGGCGGCGAGCAGCGCGAACTGCGCAACAACCAGAAGAATGGAAAGCATCGTGGCTCAGCGTTGAGCGCACGCGCAGGGCGCGCGCTCAGTTCGGCGTGCCCAGTCCGGGATGGAGCAGGGGCGGGGGCGTCTGCAATTCCAGCCAGTCGAAGACGCGGCTGCTGAACAGGTCGGCGACGAATGCGGTCCCGGCATTCTCCTCCTCCGCATGCCACGCCATCGCGTTGCATTCCGATTCGATGAGTTCAGACGGCTCGTCGCTGTGGGTGACCATGGTCGCTCCGCTAGGGTTGCGGCATGGTCAACGGGAACAGTGGCTGTCGACAAGCCGGCGGGCGACGGAAAGATCATGCCGCCCGACTGACGGCGGCTGCTGCGTGTTCGATCCCCCGGGCGTTGCGCGATCGAGACAGTGCTCAGCGGGGAATGACGCGCGCGGTCTGGTCACTGCCTTCGACGCGCACCCGCAGTCCCGCACGCAGCCGCGTATCCACCGGTTGCGTGATCGTGATGCGTCCGCCGGTGTCCATGTTGACCGTCACCTGCTGCGCATCCTGCTTCTTCGTCTTGCTCTCGACCGCGGTTCCGGCCAGGCCGCCCGCGACGGCGCCGAGCACCGTGGCCAGCGTGTTTCCGCTGCCCTTGCCAACCTGCGAACCGATGATGCCGCCGGCAACGGCGCCGACCGCCGTTCCGACACCGAACTGGTACTTCTCGTCGACCTGCACGATATCGACCTGCGCGATCCGGCCGAAGCGTGCGTTGACGGGTTCGGCGACGGCGGGCGGGCGCGCGGCCGTCTCGCCGTAGCGCACCGGATTCATTTCAGCGCAGCCGGCCGCCAGCACGGCGGCAAGCGCGACAACGGCGATTCGGGTGATGTTCATTGCAGTGTCCTCCAACGTCGTGGCTGGAACCCCCATTCTAGCGGTTTCCTGGGGTCACCCTAGCACAATGCGAACGGGGGGATTGCCTCTCGGCATCCCCCCGCGTACCGGGAAACGGGGCCGAAGCCCCGGGGAATCAGCGTCGTCCGCGTCGCGCCGGCCCACCCTGGTCGACAATCGCGCGCTGCTCCGGCGTGAGCGCCGTGTACAGGTCCTTGTAGGCAGCCGCCATCGACTCCATCTCGGTGCCGCGCTGCTTCATCATCGCGCCCTGCAGCGCCGCGCGGTCCGGTGCGGTGAGCTTGGGATCCTGCATCGAGGCGAACATCGCGTCGTGCGTCGCGCGCATCGACTCAGCCTGTTGTTTCGACTTGGCGGCAAAAGCGTTCCAGGCGCCTTCCTGCTCGGCGCTGATGCGCAGATTGGACTTGAAGCTCGCGAGCCGCGCCTCCGTGTCGAAACCCGGACCCGTGCCCATCATCCCCGGCCCATAGCCGGCGCCCATCATGCCGGGGCCGTGTCCACCGCCCATCATGCCGGGGCCATAGCCGGCGCCCATCATGCCGGGGCCGTGTCCACCGCCCATCATGCCGGGGCCATAGCCGCCGCCCATCATGCCGGGGCCGAAGCCGCCGCCCATCATTCCCTGGTGGTAGCCGCCACCCCACATGCCGGGGCCGGCGCCACCGCCGCCCTGATGCGCATAGGCCACCGCCGCCACCGAAATGGCGGCACCCGCCGCCAGAGCCACTGCCACGTTGCGAAGTTTCATCTTGATCTCCCTGCGTTGGTTGATTCGGATCCGGCTTACCGTCGTCGGTTGGAGGATCCGGGGGGACTTCCTTTTCCCACGCGCTCATCAGAACACGCAGATGTAAACGCCGAATGTCGGGCGCAGGCCGTTTTGTAGCGCAGCTTTGCTCGACGCCGGCTCGACACACTGGCTTACAGAATTCCGAGCCGGCGCGCGCGGAACGCGGTATAAACCGGGCCATGGAGAACACCGACCATATCCTGATCGTCGACGACGACGCAGAGATCCGGCAACTGCTCAGCAGCTACCTGACGCGCAACGGACTGCGCGTGACCGCAGTGGGCGACGGCGTGGCCATGTCACGCGCGCTCGGCGCAGGCCAGATCGATCTCGTCGTGCTCGATGTGATGCTCCCGGGCGACGATGGCCTGACGCTGTGCCGGGACCTGCGCGCGCGCTCGGACGTTCCCATCATCATGCTGACCGCGCGCGGCGACGAGACCGATCGCATCGTCGGTCTGGAAATGGGGGCCGACGACTATCTGCCCAAGCCCTTCAGTCCGCGTGAACTGCTGGCCCGCATCAAGGTGATTCTGCGACGCGCGCGCAGCCTGCCGCGCAACCTGCGGCCCCAGCAGGTGCGCCAGGTCAGCTTCGCCGGATGGACGCTGGACAACGAGCATCGCCACCTGCTCTCCCCGAAGGGAGTGGTCACGGCGCTGAGCGGCGCCGAGTACCGGCTGCTGCACGTCTTTCTCGAACACCCGAATCGGGTGCTCAGCCGGGATCAACTGCTCGACCTGACGCAGGGACGCGAAGCCGATGCGCTGGACCGCAGCATCGACGTGCTCGTGAGCCGGCTGCGTCACCGCATCGACGACGACCCGCGCGATCCAGCGGTGATCAAGACGGTGCGCGGCGAGGGCTACGTGCTGGCGGTGCCGGTCGAGGAAGTGCACTGATGCCGTCGTTGCGCATTCTGCCGCGATCGCTGTTCGGGCGCCTGGCGCTCGTGCTCTTCGCCGGACTGCTGCTCGCGCAGGGGCTCAGCGCGTGGATCAATTTCGCCGAGCGCGACCGCCTGCTGCTACACGCGAGCGGGCGCCAGCCGGCGCAGCGCATCGCCGACATCGTCAAGCTGCTCGACTCGATTCCGCCGGGCGAGCGCGCGCGCATCGTGGCGATCCTTGCGGTTCCCCCGCAGCAGGTATCGCTGGAGCGCGCGCCGATCGCACCGACCGGCGCGCAGGACCACCACGTCGAGCGCTTCGCCGCGGTGCTGCGCGGCGCGCTCGGCAGCGATCGCGAGATGCGCCTGACGCGCGTGGATCGGCCGAACTTCCCGCGCCGCCGGGATTCGGCGCGCGGCGCCGGCGATCCGACGTGGCGTCCGCGATCGGGCGAGGGATGGCCACCCGGCGGGGGGCCGGGGAGGGGCACGGGATTCGGGGCGGGGATGGGCATGGGCATGGGGCCCGGGATGATGGAGCCGGGCAGCCCGATGGGCGCGATGATGCGGGACGGTTTCTTCTACGTCACGCAGGTCCGGCTGCTCGACGGCACCTGGGTCACGTTCGACATCGTGGTCCCGCAGGAATCGGCGGATCTGCCCGGACGGATGCTGGCCACGCTGCTGGTCTCGCTGGCGGTCATCGTGGTGCTCTCGCTGGTCGCGGTGCGCTGGGTGGTGCGCCCGCTGCGATTGCTCGCCACCGCCGCCGACGAGCTCGGGCACGACATCGACCGGGCGCCCCTGCAAGAAGCCGGCCCGCTTGAAGTGCGCGACGCCGCGCGTGCGTTCAACGCGATGCAGGCGCGGCTGCAGCGCTTCATCCGCGAGCGCACGCGCATTCTCGCGGCGATGTCGCACGATCTGAAGACCCCGCTCACGCGCATGCGGCTGCGCGTCGAGATGCTCGACGACGACGTGCGCGAGCGCTTCGAGAAGGATCTCGCCGAGATGGAGGCGATGGTGGTGCAGACGCTCGAGTTCATGCGCGGACTGGGGAGCGCGGCGGAGCGCCGGCCGGTGGACATCGACGCGCTGCTCGAGAGCCTGCAGGCCGATCACGCCGAGATGGGGCGCGAGGTCCGCATCGAGGGCGAGCCGGCCGGGCAGATCATGGCCAACGCGCCACTGCTGCGCCGCTGCCTCGGGAACCTGCTCGACAACGCGGCTGCCTACGCCGGGGCGGCCGTGCTGCGCGTCGCGGCAACGCCGCGGCAGTTGGTGATCACGGTGCTGGACGAAGGGCCCGGCATCCCGGAGGAAGATCTCGAGAAGGTCTTCGAACCCTTCCACCGGCTCGAGGCGTCGCGCAGCCGCGCCACCGGAGGCACGGGCCTGGGGCTGACCATCGCGCGCAACATCGCGCAGGCCCACGGGGGCGACGTGGTGCTGCGCAATCGCGGGCAGGGTGGTCTGGAAGCGATCGTCACGCTGGCGCGCGGCGGGGGCGCTCCGAGTACCTGAGCACTACGCGCAGGGCACCTCGCCGTTTGCGCCGGCCATCGCCGACTCGGTGCCGACCAGGCGCTGGGCGAGGTAGTTCTGGCGGTAGGTCTCGAAGGGCACGTCGTCGGCCTGTTCCAGCGCGATGCGCTCGGCGACCGATTCGATCGCGAGCTGCCGGAATTGCGCTTCCTGCTCGGGCGGGAGCGGCAGATCGAGCAGCGTGCGCCGGTGGCGCACCGATTGCGCGAGCCCGAAGCGCAGATGCGAATTCTCGTGGGACGCAGCCATTTCGGCGAGCACCCGTGCCGAGGGCGTGAGCGACGGGTCGGCGAGCGCGTCACGCGCTCGCTCGAGTGCGTGACGGTGCTGCGTTGTGCGCGGTGCCTCACCGCCACGCGCCGCATCGAGTGCATCCGCGATCGGGCCGAAGCTGCGCAGCAACTCGTCGCCCCAGTCGGCGAGCGCGACCTGCTGCTCGCCGCGCGTCAGCCGCAGCGCCGGGTCGCGCCCGCGCTCGGCCGTCAGGTACTGGTTGTGCGCGATGGCCGCGATTTCGGCGGGCGTGTCGGGCGCACTCTCCGAGAGCAGGCAGTGCAGCAGGAAGACGTCGAGAAAGCGCATGGTGCCCGGCTCGATGCCGACGGCCGAGAACGGGTCGACGTCCATGCAGCGCACCTCGACGTACTCGATCCCGTCGCGCCCGATCGCGTGCAGTGGGCGTTCGCCGCGGTGCACGCGGCGCTTGGGTCGGATCGTTCCGTAGAACTCGTTCTCGATCTGCAGCAGCGTGGTGTTCAGCTGGTGATAGTCCTCGCCGTCGCGCACGCCGACCGCCTCATACGCCGGATAGGGCTCGCGCAGCGCGCGACAAAGCGCGCGCGCATAGGTGTCGAGTCCGTTGTAGCTCACCGCGAGCGAGGCCTGTGCGTCGCTCTGGTAGCCGAGCGGCCCCATGCGCAGCGTCGTTCCCTGGGGAAGAAACAGCGTGCACGCCTCGAGCTCGGAGAGGCCCTGCACGGTGTGGGTGACGAACGAGCGGCTCGCCGCGGGCGAGGCGCCGAAAAGGTAGAGCAGCAGCCAGGAATGACGCCGGAAGTTGCGGATCAGGGCGAAGTAGGCGTCGTTGCGATAGGCCACCGGGTCGCCGGTGAATCCATCGCGATGCTGCAGCAGGGGCCACGCCGCGTCGGGCAGCGAGAAGTTGTAGTGCACGCCGGAGATCGTCTGCATCCGGCTTCCGTAGCGGTACGACAGGCCCTTGCGATAGACCGTCTTCATCCGTGCCAGGTTCGACGCTCCGTAGTGTCCGAGCGGAATCGCCTCGTCGGCCGGGAGCTGGCACGGCATGCTGCTCGCCCACATCAATTCGCCCGCGAGGTGGCGATGGACGAACTGGTGCACCGTAGTGAGTTCGCCGACGCAGGCATCGGCATCGCCATGGATCCCGGTGATCAGCTCGAGCTGCGACTCGCTGAAGTCCGTCGTGATGCGCGGATGCGTGAGCGGGGCGCCGAGCGCGGCCGGGTGCAGGCGTTCGGAGAGCATCCCGTCGGGGCCGGCACGCAGGCCCTCCTTCTCGACGCCGCGTTGCAGGTTGCAAAGAATTTCGGGCGGGAGCGTGTCCAGCCGATCAGTGAGGCGATCCAAGCGTGCTCCCCAGGAGGGTTCGAAAAGCCAATTAGCTTAGCAGAACGCCCCGCCGGGTTCCCTCCCGACGGGGAACTGCGGCACCATAGCGGCTGGCGCCATCCCTTTGCGAACGAGGATGGGCGAACGGAATCTCCCGGGAGAGGAAAGATTCATGGATGGTTTTGCGAATTTCGACCCTGCCGCCGTGCTGCCCGTCGACGGTTGCGCCGGCACGTTGATCGGACGCGCCTGGGTGCCGGCGAAAGTGCCAGGCCCGGCGGTGATCGCCGTGCGCGCCGACGGTGTGTTCGACCTGAGTCGGCATTTCCCCACGGTGGCGAGCCTGCTCGCGTGCGACGAACCGGCCGCGGAGGCTGCGCGAGCGGTCGGTGAGCGCATCGGTGGCCTCGCGGAGATTGTCGCCAACACTTTTCGCGACGAGCGCGATCCGGCGCTGCCCTGGCTGCTCGCTCCGTGCGACCTGCAGGTGATCAAGGCCGCCGGCGTGACTTTCGTGACCAGCCTGCTCGAGCGCGTGATCGAGGAGCGCGCCGGGGGCGACGCGGCGCGCGCGCTGGAAGTTCGCGCCCGGGTGGAAGCGCTGATCGGTCCGGACCTCGCGGCGGTGCGCCCCGGTTCGGCACAGGCCCAGCGCCTGAAGGAACTGCTGATCGAGCAGGGGATCTGGTCGCAGTACCTCGAAGTGGGCATCGGGCCCGACGCCGAGGTGTTCACCAAGGCGCCGCTGCTCGCGGCGGTCGGCACCGGTGTGGAGGTTGGCATCCATCCCGAATCGAAATGGAACAACCCCGAGCCCGAGGTCGTGCTCGCCGTTGACCCGCGCGGGCGGGTGGTCGGTGCGGCACTGGGCAACGATGTGAACCTGCGCGACTTCGAGGGCCGCAGCGCGCTGCTGCTCGGCAAGGCCAAGGACAACAACGCATCCTGCGCGATCGGGCCGTTCCTGCGGCTCTTCGACGCCACCTTCTCGCTCGACGACGTGCGCGCGGAGGAACTCGAACTCACGGTCACGGGTCCCGAGGGCTACACGCTGCGCGGCGCGAGCTCGATGCGCCGCATCAGCCGCGACCCGCAGGATCTGGTCGATCAGACCTGCGGCGCGAACCACCAGTACCCCGACGGCTTCATGCTGTTTCTCGGCACGCTCTTCGCGCCCGTGCAGGATCGCGATGTGCCCGGCAGCGGCTTCACGCACCGGGTGGGCGACGTGGTGACGATCCGCAGCCCGCGGCTCGGCGCGCTGTGCAACCGCGTGAACCACGCCGATCGTGTCGCGCCGTGGCACTTCGGCGTGCGCGCGCTGATCGGCAACCTGGCGGCGCGGGGGCTGCTGGCCGGCGGGCAGATCTAGGCGGTTGCGCGCCGGCGCCTGCGTTGCGCGCCGACGCCCGGTCGCGCAGTCCGCGCCTCAGTGCGCCGGGAATCCCGCCTCGCGCGCCTTGACCAGCGCCACCAGCGTTGCATTGACCGGCGCCGCCACGCCCACCTTGGCGCCCTCGCGTGGGATCGAGCCGTTGATCACGTCGATCTCGCAGCGCCGGCCCGCGAGGTAGTCGAGCAGCATCGACGGGCGCGCCGCGCGGATCTTGCCGCCAAGTTTGCGCACATGCTCGATCGGGTCGCCGACCTCGAGCCGGATGCCTGCGGCCTGCGCCACCGCCACCGCTTCACGCGTGCAGCCGCTGGCCACCTGCCACGCGCTGGCGTCATCCATGATCTCGCCAATCGTCATGCCGGTAAGCGCGGAAGTCGCCGAGAAGGTGACGTTCATGATCAGCTTCTCCCACACCATCTGGCGCAGGTCCTCGAAGAGCTGCACGCGAAATCCCGCCGACTCCCAGATCGCGGCCGATGCCTCCAGCGCAGCGCGGGGCAGGCCGGCGTGCGCGCCGAAGCGAATCATCTCCATCCCGTTGTGGTGAATGTGCCCCGGCGCGCGCAGCGACGCGCCGAAGCCGCCGACCACGCCCACCGCGAGCTGATCGGGTCCGATGATCGCTGCCACGCGCTCGGCCGAGCCGAGCCCGTTCTGGATCGTCTGCACCGCGGTGTGCGCGGCCAGGAGCGGCAGCACCGAGCGTGCCGCCGCCTCCACGTCGAAGGCCTTGGTCGCAATGATCACCAGGTCGCAGGGACCGATCTCGGTGGTCGAGGTCCAGGCGTGAATCGGCACCGTCCGGTCGCCGCTGGCGCCCTCCACGCGCAAGCCGTGCTTGGCCATCGCCGCCGCGTGATCCTCCCACAGTGTGACGGCGTGCACCTCATGCCCGGCATCGACCATCAGCGCCGCATAGACCGAGCCCATCGCCCCGCAGCCGACAATCGCCACTTTCGCCATCGCATGCTCCTCGTTCCATTGCCCGCGGCAGCGCGCCGCGCGGCCCGATCAACACCGTCCCGCTATTTCCAGCGCAACGGCTCCACGCGCACGCCGTGCTGCGCATTGCCCATCGTGAGTGCGCCTTCCTGAATCGTCGCGTCGAACTGCATGTTGCGTGCCGCCAGCTCGGCCAGGGACTGCGTCGCCGCGGAGGGCAGGCGCCAGACCTGCAGCCGGTCGAGCCGGCTGAGCTTCGTCTCGATGCCGCGCCACCAGACTTCGGCGGCGTGGTGAAACGCGTAGAGGATGACCGCATCAGCCTTGTTGCAGGCCCGCGCGAGCGGCTTGTCCTCGGGCTGGCCGACCTCGATCCACAGGCGCTTGTGCCCGGTGAAATCGGTCAGCGATGCGTCCGGGTCGTCCGGGTCCGACAGGCCGGAACCGAAGGCCAGCGTGCCGTCGCCGTTGCACAGGCTCTGCAGCTGATGGGCGTTCAGCGCGAGCGCGGCGAGTCGCACCATCATGCGCTCGTCAGTCTCGCTGGGATGACGCGCAAGCGTGAGCGCGTGATCGGCGTAGTAGCCGTGATCGATGTCGGCAATCTGCAGCGTTGCCTTGAAGATGGTGGACTTGAGCGCCATGCGTGCGGAGTCGGGAAGTTTGTGGCCGGCTGCGGCCAAGCCGCATTGTAGGCCGCCACAGGGGCAAGTCGGTGCGCCGCAACATCAGAGTGCGCGACCGCCGTTTCCCCTCACCAGCCGCAGCGCTCCGGCGCGAGCTGTTCGGCCAGAAAATCGATCAGCGCCCGCACCTTGGGCGCGACGTGTTTGCGCGTTGGATAGACCGCGTAGATGCCCAACTCCACGGACCGAAACTCGGGCATCAGTTCGACCAGCGTGCCGGCGGCGAGATCTTCCCCGATCAGAAAGGTCGGCTGCAGCACGATTCCCTGGTGCGCGAGCGCCGCGGCGCGGCAGGTGTCCCCGCTGTTGGTGCGCATGAAGGGATCGGTGCGTACGCTGACCGGGCCCTGCGGTCCCAGGAAATGCCATTCGTCCCTGGTCGACAGGTAGCTGTAGGAGATCACCGCATGTCCGCTCAGTTCGCCAGGGTGGCGCGGCGCGCCACGCGCCTGCAGGTACCGGGGCGAAGCGCAGAGCACCACGCGCGTGCTGGCCAACCGCCTGCTGATCAGCGTCGAGCTGGGCAGCGTCGCGATGCGGACCGCCATGTCGTAGCCCTCTTCGAGCAGGTCCACCACCCGGTCGACCAGGGTCACGTCCAGCGTGACCTGCGGATGGCGCGTATGGAACAGCCCCCACAGCGGCGCGAGGTGCAGCACGCCAAAGGTGACTGGCGCGTTCACCCGCAGCAGACCGCTGGCCGCCGCGCTGCGCGCGCTGACCTCGAGCTCGGCCGCCGCGACGTCGCTCAGCAATTCCTTGCTCCGCTCGTCGAACACCTGGCCTTCCTCGGTGAGCGACAGGCGACGCGTCGTGCGGTGCAGGAGGCGCACGCCGAGGCGAGCTTCCAGATTCGCGACGTGGCGCGATATGGCGGCCTTCGACACACCGAGCGCCTCGGCGGCGCCCACGAAGCTTCCGGCGTCGACCACCGCGCGGAAGCTTTGCATCTCCAGGAAGCGATCCATTGTTGCACTAGACGAGACAAAGAGTCTCATCATAGGTGGTTTATCAACGAAGAGCGACCATATACAGTCGGTGGCGTGCAGAAAAACCTGCAAACTCAACCACTGGAGTGATCCACATGAACAGCACGACTTCCGACTACGCCGCCCTGTTTCTGCGCCTTGCGCTGGGCGGGATGTTCCTCGCCCACGGACTGCTGAAGTTTCTCGTCTTCACGCTGATCGGGACGGCCGGATTTTTCGATTCGGTCGGATTCCCCGGCTGGACCGCATACATCGTCGCTCCGGCCGAAGTGCTCGCCGGCGTGGCGCTGATCGCCGGTTTTCAGACCCGCTGGGTCGCGCTCGCGAGCGTCCCGATCCTGCTCGGCTCGCTCGCCGTGCACGCCGGGCAAGGCTGGCTGTTCTCGAACGTCGGCGGCGGCTGGGAGTACCCCGCGTTCCTGACGGTCGCCGCCGTTGTCGTGACGCTGCTCGACGGCGGTCGCTTCGCCTTCACCCGGCCCGCCGCGCAATCATGAGCAAGGCGCCCGTCCTGTTCGTCTCCCACGGGGCGCCAACCTTCGCCCTGGAACCAGGTGAACTCGGGCCCCGGCTGCGGGCACTGGGCCGGGGGCTGACGGGCGTGACCGCGGTGCTGGTGGTCTCGCCCCACTGGCAAACGCGCGACGTGCGCGTGATGAGCACGGCCGCGCCGGCCACGCTCTACGACTTCAGCGGCTTCGACCCGACCCTCAACGAGCTGCACTATCCGGCGCGCGGGGACGCGCAACTGGCGGCCGAAGCCGCACGCCTGCTCGCGGACGCCGGCTTCACGGTCGGCTTCGATGAGCGACGCGGCCTGGACCACGGCGCGTGGGTGCCGCTGCGCTACCTGCTGCCCGAGGCTGATGTGCCGGTGTTCCAGGTGTCGATGCCACACACGCTCGATCCGTCGAGCGCGTTGCGGCTGGGGAGGGCACTGGCGCCGCTGCGCGAGCGCGGCGTGCTGATCGTCGGCTCGGGTGGCGTCACCCACAACCTCTACGACTTTCGTCAGCGCGGCGCCGGCGAGGCAACCTATGTGCGCGAGTTCGCGCGCTGGGTGCGCAGGGCCGTGGTCGACGGGCACGACGATCGGCTCGTCGCCTATCGTCGTCTCGCCCCGGATGCCGAGCGGGCGCATCCCACCGAGGAGCACTTTCTGCCGCTGCTCGTGGCGCTCGGCGCACGCGGCGAAGGGGAACTTGCGCAAGTCATCGATGGTGGCATCGCCCACGGCATGCTGGCGATGGACTCCTACGCGTGGGGACTTGCGCCGCACGAGTTGCGATGAATGGCGCGGCGCGGTTCAATGGCCGCTGACGCGCCACGCGCGAGATGCAGGAGACGATGATGCAGCAGTCAGAATCGCAGGGCGCCGGCGGTGCGATCTCTGCCACAGCCGTTCCTGTCTGGGACCTGCCGCTGCGCCTCTTTCACTGGGCGCTGGCGGTGGTCGTCCTCACGGGCATCGCGGCGATCAAGCTCGACGACATCAATCTGCACGTGCGCTGCGGCCAGATCGTGCTCGCGCTGCTGCTGTTTCGCCTCGTCTGGGGTTTCGTGGGGCCCGAGCATGCGCGCTTCGCGAGTTTCGTGCGCGGCCCCGGCGCGATCCTCTCCTACGCGCGCTCGCTAGTGCGCGCGCCCCATGAGTTCCATGCCGGTCACAATCCGCTGGGCGGCATGGTCGTCGTGCTGATGCTCGCGCTGCTGCTCTTTCAGGCGGTGTCGGGGCTCTTCGCGAACGACGACATCTTTACCGAGGGGCCGCTGGTGCGCTTCATCAGCAAGAGCACGTCGGACGCGATCACGGGACTGCACTACCGCAATTCGTGGCTGATCATCGGGCTGATCGCGCTGCATATCACGGCAGTCTTCGGCTATCTGGTGCGTTTCCGCGAGAACCTGATCCGCCCGATGTTCAGCGGAATCAAGCAGGTGCCGTCCGGAGCGCGCGCGATCGAGATCGACAGCAGTCGGTCCGGCCGCGCGCTGATCGTCTTCGTGTCGGTTGCCGGCGTGGTGTGGCTCCTTTTCGACTTGCCGCAGCGCCTGGCACCGGTGCCTTATTAGCGCCGCACCGCCTACTTGGCCTGGAAATCGTCGTGACAGCCCTTGCAGGCCTTGCCCACTTCGCCGAACGCCGCCTTGATCGTATCCATGTTTCCGCCCGCCGCGGCCTGGGCCAGGGTGGCCGTTGCCTTGATCGCGTTGTCGGCGGCCGCCTTGAACTTGGCGTTGTCGGTCCAGATCTCAGGCTTGGCCTTGGTCGGCGCGCCCTTGTCCGTCCCAGGGCCAAACCCGTCCCAGGACATGTGCATCAGTTGCGCGAGGAAGGTGGCGCTGCGCGCGAAGTCCTCCTTCTCGTAGGGTTTGGTCCCCCGAATCTGTGCGGCCATATTGCCCGCGTGCCAGCCCTGCGCCTTCATCACCCCCTGGCGATACTGAATCGCGCGCTCCTGCGCGGTCTGCGCGGTCTGCGCGGAGACGCTGAACGAAGTGACCGCCATGACTGCGGCGGCGGTGAGGACTGCGAGTTTTCTGATCATGGACATACTCCGGAGGAGTGGGAAGTTGGAAAGCGCCACAGGCTAACCTCTGGCGGGCGAAGGCTCCAGGATTGTCGGGATGGCAGTAGGGGTCAATCCGGAACTACTGACTCGTCCATCCCCACCTCAAGCGGAATCGCAGCACCCGTGATGTTGTGCGCGATGGGATGGCAGAGCCACGCCGTCAACTGTCCGATCTCGGCGGCGCGCGCTACGATCTGGGGCTCGATGATGGCCGTCTCGGTCCAGCCCGGACCGATGCAGTTCACCGTTGCGCCACCCTGTTCGCGCGTGCCGGCGCTCGCGTATTCGAGCGCTGCGACGCGCGAGAGCCCGATCAGCCCGAACTTGGCCGCGACGTAGGGGGCCTTGTTGGCCGAGGCGACCAGTGCGTGGACCGATGAGATGTTCACCTCCCGGCCATAGCCGCGCGCGGCCATGCCGGGCAGCGCCGCCTTCATCGTGTGAAACGCGCCAGAGAGATCGTTCGCGGGAATCCGGTCACGAGCGCGCGGCGCCCCCGGGGTGGTGCTTTCATCGCAATCTCTCCATCAGCAAATGAGCTTGCGCAGCTCGGTTTTGAGCACCTTGCCGTAGTTGTTCTTCGGCAAAGCCGCGACGAAGTGGTATTCCTTCGGGCGCTTGTAGCGCGCGATGTGTGCCAGGCATAGCGCGTCGAGCTCCGCCGGGCTCACTCCGGTTGCGACCACGAACGCGACGACCACCTCGCCCCACTCGGCGTCCGGCCGGCCCACGACCGACACCTCGCGCACCGCGGGGTTGCGCAGCAGCACCTCCTCGACTTCGCGCGGATAGATGTTCGACCCGCCCGAGATGATCACGTCCTTCGAGCGGTCCTTGAGCGTGAGGAAGCCGTCGCCGTCGAGCGACCCGACGTCCCCGGTCCACAGCCACCCGTCGCGCAGCGCGTTCGCGGTGGCGTCCGGATTTCTCCAGTAGCCGGCCATGACGGCCTCGCCGCGCGCGAGCACCTCGCCGGTTTCCCCGGACGCGAGGAAACTGCCATCTTCCGCAGCCACGCGCACTTCGACGAGCGACTGCGCGACCCCGACCGACGCGATGCGCTCGAGCCAGCGCGGATGCGTGCGCTCGGCGAGGTGCGCGCGCGACAGCGCGGTGATCGCCATCGGGCATTCGCCCTGGCCGTAGATCTGCACGAAGCGGTTGCCCATCACGTCGAGCCCCTTGCGGATGTCCTCGACGTACATCGGGCCGCCGCCGTAGACGAAGGTCTTGAAGCCGCTGGGGTCGGCCCCGCTCACCGCGACGTGATCGACCACGCGCTTGACCATCGTGGGCGCGGCGAAGAGCGACAGGCGATCGAGCCGGCGCGCGAGCGCGCACAATTCGGCGGCGTCGAAGCCGCCGGACTCGGGAATCACGTGGCGTGCTGCGACGAGCATGTGGGCAAAGCTGTAGAAGCCCGCGCCATGCGACATGGGCGCGGCGTAGACGATGGCATCGCGCGGATCGACGGGGTCGACGTCGCTGAAATAGCACGAGGTCATTGCGAACAGGTTGCGGTGCGTGAGCATCACGCCCTTCGGGCGACCCGTGGTGCCCGAGGTGTAGAACAGCCACGCGAGGTCCTCCGGGGAGCGGAACGCGACGGCGACCGGCGCGGTTTCGAGCGCAGCGCGATAATCCCGGCTGTCTGGCGCGATGATCCGCCGGACGCAGCCGATGTCGGCAATAAGCGCGCCACTTTGCGCGAGCAGAGCGTCATCGGCGAAGAGGCATGCGACCTGCGCGTCCTCGAGCACGAAGGCCAGCTCGCGGGGATGGAGCTTCGCGTTGACCGGAACGGCCACCAGCCCCGCCCACCAGATGCCGTAGAGCACCTCGAGGTATGCGGGCGAGTTCGCCATGAAAAGTGCGACGCGCTCTCCGGGGGCGAGGGCGAGCGTGTCGTGCAGATACCCGGCGACGCGCGCGACCCGATCCGCAAGCCCCCGGTAGTCGGACACGAGTTGCTCGCCGTGAAAGACCGCCGCACGCCCCGGAAAGACCGTGGCGCTGCGCGCAAGCAGTGACGCGACGTTCATGGCGCGGCGCTACTTGCCGGATGCCGGGCCACGTTCAACGCGCGGCTTCGAGAATGCTCACGTAATTCGCCACGGCCGAGCCGCCCATGTTGAAGACGCCCGCCAGCGTGGCGCCGGGAATCTGCATCGCCCCGGCTTCGCCGCACAGTTGCATCGCGGCGAGCACATGCATCGACACGCCGGTGGCGCCGACCGGATGCCCCTTGGCCTTCAAGCCGCCCGAGCGGTTCACGGGAAGCCGGCCGTCGGCGAAGACGGTGCCGTCCTCGAGCACGCGGGCGCCCTGGCCCGCAGGGGCGAGGCCCATCGCCTCGTAGGAGAGCAGTTCGGCGATCGTGAAGCAGTCGTGGACTTCGGCAAACGACAGGTCGTCGATCGCACAGCCGGCGGCGCTGAGCGTCTCTCGCCACGCGCGCTGCGGGCCGAGAAAGGACGCGGGGTCGCGCCGCGACATCGGCAGGAAGTCGTTGACCTGGCTGCGCGCGCGAAAGCGCACGCCGCGCCGGAAGCGCTTGAGCAGCGCATCGTCGGCGATGACGAGCGCCGCCGCGCCATCGGAAACCAGCGAGCAGTCGGTCTTGCGCAGTGGCGCAGCGACGATCGGATTCTTCTCGGAGACGGTGTTGCAGAAGTCGAAGCCGATGTCCTTGCGCATCTGCGCCCAGGGATTGTCGACACCATTGGCATGGTTCTTGGCGGCGATCCGGGCGAGCGTCCCGGAGTGATCACCCCACTGCGCGAAATAGTCCTGCGCGATCTTCGCGAAAATCCCCGGGAAGCTCATCCCCATGGCCGCCTCTTCGCGAACGTAGGAGGCCGAGCCGAGTACACGCGTGATCTCGGCGCCCGACACACCGGTCATTTTCTCGGCGCCCACCACGAGCGCGATCCGGCAGCGTCCCGCCTCGATCGCATTGAGCGCGCTGTAAATTGCCGCCGCGCCCGACGCGCACGCGTTCTCGACGCGGGTCGCCGGCGTCCAGCGCAACGCATCGTCGGCCTGGAGCACGAGCGACGAACAGAAGGTGTCGGGGACGAAGCCGCCATTCAGGTTGCCGAGCCAAATGCCGTCGACTTCTTCGGCGCCGATCCCGGCGTCGGCGATGGCGCCCTGGCTCACCTTGACGATCATCGACTCCAGGTCTTCGGTGTCGTGCCTGCCGAAGGGGAAGTGCGACCAGCCCACGATGCACGCTGCCATCTCGTCGTCTCCATTTTGTTTCGGGGATGCTACAGCGAACAGGATAGACGCAGGCGCCTTCCGGTTCCACATGGGGCGCGAGCCAATCGCGCGATGCGCCGGAACGCGCCGCTGGCGCCGGGTTACAGGTGCCGCGAGAGGGCCAGCACGATCGCCAGCACGACGCCGTGCGAGAGCGCCGCCGCCACCGTCATCGGGAGCGCCGGCGCCAGTTCCGCGGGGCGCCCCGCCGACGCGAGCAGAATCTTCGCGGCCCGCGCCGAGAGCACGGCCGGCGCGAGCGCGAGGAGCGCGGGCCAGGGCAGGGCGCCCGCGGCGACGGCACCCGCCACCCACAGGTACGCAGATCCGGCGAGCAGCAGATAGCCCCAGCGCGCGCGCTGCGCTCCGAGGCGCACGACCCAGTGGCGCTTGCCCGCACCGGCATCGGCTGCGCGGTCCGGGAATTGGTTGATGTAGAGCACGTTGGTGACGAGCAGCGCGAATCCCACGACGGCGATCAACGGTGGCGCGGCGAAACTCGCGCGCTGCACGAAATCGGCCCCGACGGTGATCAGCGCGAAGCCCGCGAAGACGCAGCCCTCGCCCAGGCCGCGATGATTGAGCTTGAGCGGCGGCGCCGAATAGCCCCAGCCGATCAGCAGTCCCGCTGCGCCAATGAGCAGCAGGCCCGGTCCCGATTGCGACGCGACCCACATCCCGCCGGCGGCGGTCAACGCCATCAACGCGCTGCCGAAGACGAGCATTTCCTGCGTGCTCATCACCCCATTCTGGATGAAGCGGCTGCCGCCGGTAAACGGATAGATGCGTGCCGTGTTCGCATCGTCGGTGCCGTTTCTCGCGTCGTAGTAGTCATTGAGGACGTTGGTCCCGGCATTCGCCAGCAGCGCGCAGACGATCGTGACGATCGCCGTGTCGGCGCGCAACGCGACGCCGCTCGCGTACGCGGCGGCGATGCCGATCAGCGTTCCGATCAGCGTCGTCGCCAGAAACATGGGCCGTGTTGCCAGGAAATAGCGCAGTGGCGACGGGCTGTGCAGCAGCGTGAGGGACGGTTCCGTGGCGTGCATGGTTGAATCCTTTCCGGGCGATGAATGCATTTCTCTGATTAGCCCAGACTTAAGAAGTATAACCCCTCTGCGCGACTGGGGTCCGGTTTGCAGGAGTTTCTGGGGAAGCTCCTCCATGTCCTGGTCGATGGATCGCTAAATGGGCCGTAAATTCTCTAACAAATCCCGTAGAAACAAATAGTTAGGGATGTGTATTAAGGTATGTTCTTAAACCTGATTGCGCGCCCGGGCGACGACCCTTATCGTGTCCTTCCGCAGTGCGGCGATCGCCCGTCACGCACATGGCCGTCGATGGGCGGTGGCGTCGTTCATGCGCCGTGACGGAGCTCAATTCGACGTAGCGCCGAGAATGGCCTAAGTTGGGGCAACGAAATCAATGCGGCGGACCGCCATCCTGCACGAGGGGATGTGCCGTCGATTGCGCCGCCAACGCGCCGAACCATGCTCAAGAAACTGCGAAAAATCCTGTTCAGCGTCCCGGTACTGGCGTTCGTGGCGCTGTTCGCGCTGTATCTGCTCGTCGGCTACTTCGCCTTGCCTGCGGCCATCAAGTGGCAGGCCGAGAAGCAGGTGCACGAGAAGCTCGCACACCGCCTGCGCATCGCCGAGGTGCGCTTCGACCCGCTGACGTTCGAATTCGAGATCCGTGATCTGGCGCTATCGGATGCAGAGAGCCGCCCCATGCTGAGTTTTCAGCGCCTGTTTGTCGATTTCGAACTGCGGCGCAGCGTGATTGATCGCGCCTGGTCCTTTGCGGCAGTCGTGCTCGACGCGCCAAGCCTGAACTTCGAATTCGACAAGGACGGCCGGCACAACTTCAGTGCCCTGCTCGAACGGTTGGGCGAGAGCGATAAGGAGGAGGCGACGCAGTTGCCGCACCTGGTCATCGAGCGAATGGAATTGAACGACGGCAGCGTGGCGGTCTCGGACCGAATGCTCGCCGAACCGATGGTCGTGACCATCGCGCCGCTGGTGTTCGAAGCCGACGCACTGTCGACGGTGGCCGCGCGTCCGGCACGCTATCGCCTGACGGCACCGTCCGCCGCCGGAGAGACTCTCGAGATCCACGGTGAACTGACAGCGAACCCGGTGGCTGCGAAGGGTGAGCTCAAGCTGAGTCGCCTCCAGGTGGCCACGCTGGCGCGCGCGCTGTCGCGTTTCGTCGCCATCGCGTCCCCGGCAGGGCAGATCGATGCGGGCGCCAAGTTCGACGTCAGCCTTGAGCGCAGCGGCTCTCTGTCGGGCACCGCCGAGGATGTCGAGCTCGCCGTCGCCTCACTCTCCTTGTCGGCGCCCGGCGGCTCGTCGCCGCTGCTCGCGCTCGAGCGACTGACGTTGAACCAGGGGCGGGTCGATCTCGAACAGCGCGAGATTGCCTTTGCCGGCGGCCGTCTGGCCCGGGGGCGCGTCGGGGTTTCGATCGATGCGCAGGGTCGCCTCGACTGGGCGGCCTTGGTGCAGGAACGCGCCGAATCCTCACAAACGGGTATCGCGGCTGCGCAGGTCGCTTCCGCGTCCGGCTCGTCGGCGCCTGCGCCCTGGCGTGTGTCGATCGCGAACGCAGAAGTGGCGGAATTGGCCGTGCGTATGGCCGACGCGAGCCGGGGGCGCAACATGCAGATCGACGCGATCGCGCTCAACGCCGCACCGGACGTCGAAGTCGGATCCTCGAGCCTGAAGTTGCGCGTCGACCATCCGAGCGTGACGCTCGCAGGCGTGCGGCTCGAACAGGGCGCCGACTTCCTGGCCGCTCCCGAACTTCGTTTCGAGGCAGGCGGGCTGTCGGTCGCCAGGGCGGGTGCTGAACTGGAGGCGGCGTTCGACGCACCGCGGGTGCTGCTTTCCGGCGCGGCGATGAGTCAGTCAGGGCAGGACGCAACCCTGCGGGACCTGTCGATCGATGGCGAGGAATGGTCTCTTCGATCCGCAACGGGACGGCTCGAGATCGATCTGAAGAAGCTGCGCAGCGTGTTCGCCGACCTCCAGGTCAAACGTGCGCAGGAGAACCTGGTCCTGCGCGGCGCCGAAATCGCCAGCGACAAGGTATCGCTGGTTCAAGGGCAGGCCGGGCTGCGCATCGAGGTGGGCACGGCATCGCTCGCAGGCACCGGAATCCGCGCGACGCAAGGCGAGCGACGGGCCGTGCTCGAAGAACTGTCACTCAAGGGGGCTTCGGCGCTGCTGACGAGCGCCGACGATGGCGGTCTGACCTTGGCACTGCAAACGCCACGGGTTGTGGCCAGCGGCGTGGCCATGAGCCGGGGCGAGGATGGGCTGGATCTGCGCGACGCGCGTTTCGGTGCCCAGTCGTTGTCGCTGACGCAGGGTGGCGAACGGTTCCAGCTTGCCGGTCGCGTGGCCACGGCGTCGGTGGCAGGTGTGGTGGGCCGGCAGGGAGAGGAGCGGATTGCCTTGAATGACGGCGAATTCAACGCGACGGCGATCTCGGTGCGGACCGACGGCCAGACCGACATCGATGAGGCCGCATTGCGAATCGGGGCGCTGCAGATCGTCGCGTTGGGCGCGAGATCCGACCTGGCTCAGGTGGCAAGCATGAATCTGGCGGGGAAGTCCATTCGCTTGAGCCTGCCGGATGGCTCGGTCGAACTGGCCGGTGACGGACTCGCCGCCGAGCTGTCGAGCGCCGTGCTGCGCAGCCCGCGCGATGCGACTGAGTTGCTGCGGCTGGGCCGGGCAACGCTGGCCGGCGGTACGCTGCGCCTGCGCGAGCGCCGGTTCAGCGCAGACGCACTCACCCTCGCGCAGGGCGAGGCGAACACCTGGCTCGATGCAGCCGGTCGGTTCAACCTGCTGAGCCTGTTGGGCGGAGAGAACACGGCGACAGCGGACCCGGCAGCCGCGGCCGCGCCGAGCAACGATGCGCCGTGGCGGATCGCGCTGAAGCAGGCGCAATTCGACCAGATCGCCGTCGGTTTCGAAGACCGGCGCGAATCGCCGACCTTCGCGCTGCGGCTCGAACCGATTCGGGCGCGAATTGCCGAGCTCGATACCGGATCACCCACACCGATGCAGCTCGAGGTCCAGGCCGCGCTCGCCAGTGGCGGGGACGTTCGCGTCACCGGCAGCGTTCGCGCGGACGGCAGCGCGTCGGACCTCAACCTCAGCATCGCCGGCATTGCACTCGCGCCGCTGCAAACCTATCTGTCGAGATTCGCTGAACTGCGGATCGCGTCGGGCACTGCGTCGAGCAAGGGTCGGTTGCGCCACGGCGATGCGGCCGGCGGCGGGCGCCTCGAGTACCAGGGTAGTCTGGCGGTGAACAGCCTGTTGCTGGAAGAATTGGCGGCGAAACGGCCCTTCCTGTCTTGGGACTCGGTTTCATCGGACGATGTCTTGCTGACCCTGGAACCGAACCGCGTCGACATCGGCGAGTTGCGCGTCGACAAGCCCGCCGGCCGACTGATCATCGCCGCCGACGGGTCGGTGAACCTGGCCGACATTCTGAAGAAGGCGCCGGCCGCGGCCGCGGGGAGCGCGGACGCGAACGCGAGCGCGGACTCCGTTGCGCCGGGCGAAACGACGAGCGAAATCTTTCCCATCAGCGTCGCCCGGCTGCGCGTGGCGACGGGTGAGTTGGAGTTTGCCGACCTGAGCCTGCGCCCGCAGTTTGCGACCCGCATGCACGAACTCAAGGGCGTGATCACGAGCCTGGGCACGGATCCGAAGCACAGCGCCAGATTGCAGTTGGACGCACGCGTCGATCAATACGGCTCGGCGAAGATCCGCGGCCAGATCAGCGTGCTCAGACCCGAGCGGTTGACCGAAATCGAGATGATCTTCCGTAACCTGGAGATGACCTCGCTCTCGCCCTATGTGGCCAAGTTCGCCGGGTACCGGATCGTGGCCGGGCGCCTGGATCTGGATCTGCAATACAAGGTGAGGGACGGCAAGCTCCAGGGCACGAACAAGATCGTGCTCAACCAGATGGAGTTGGGCGAGAAGGTGGCGAGCCCCGCGGCACTGGACCTGCCCCTGGAACTCGCCGTGGCGATCCTCACGGATTCCAAGGGCGTGATCGACATCGGGGTGCCGGTCAGCGGCAATCTGGACGATCCGAAATTCGATTACGGGGCAGTGATCGGGAAGGCAATCGGCAACCTGCTCGGAGGCATTGTCAGCTCGCCGTTCCGGGCACTCGGCGCGCTGTTCGGAAGCGGCGACAAGCCGCTGGACGAAGTCTCCTTCGATCCCGGCGACGATGCGCTCGCACCTCCCGAGCGCCAGAAGCTCGCCGCCATTGCACGTGCGATGAACGAGCGGCCGGGGCTCATGCTGGTGGTGCCGCCGACCTTCGCCGCCGCACAGGATACCCCCGCGCTCAAGTCGCTCGCGGTGCGAAGCGAGATCGTCAAGCGCATGGGCATCGAGCTGGCGCGGGGCGAAGACCCGGGTCCGATCGATGTCAGCAACGCTCGCACCCAACGCGCGATTGAGAGCGCTTTCAGCACGCACTACGCCCCCGAGGTGCTTGCGGTACTCAAGCGTCGGGCCATCGAAGCCACCGCCCCAGCGCCCGCTGCGCCTGCCACTGCGTCGGCCGGCAGTCCGCCGACGATTGCTCCGCCCCAGGCAAGACCGACGCCGCAGAAGACGACACCCGAGCGCGCACCACCAGTGCCGTCGCCACCCCCGGCGTTCTACCAGGGTCTCGTCGAGCGCTTGTTCCGTGAGCAGCCGGTAACGGATGAGGTGCTCGTGCAACTGGCCACGCGACGCGCTGAAGCGGTCCTGCGGGAACTGACGGATGCGGGTGGCGTTCCGGCCGCGCGCAGCAGGCTCGGCGAACCGAGACAGGCAAGCGAGGCGGATGAGCAAAGCGTCCAGCTGCGGCTCGAACTCGAGGTCACGAAATGAAGGATTCGAGGACTGATCTGCTGCATCGCCTGGAATCGCTCGTCTGGGGCAGGCCGGAGAATTCACGGACGCGCTGGCAGTCGCGCGCGCTGCGATTCGTGCGCACCGTTCTGATTCTGGCGCGCGACCTGGCGTTCGGTCAGCTCACGCTGCGCGCGATGAGCATGGTCTACACCACGTTGCTGTCGATCGTGCCGCTGTTCGCGCTGAGCTTCTCGGTGCTCAAGGCGTTTGGTGTGCACAACCAGATTCAGCCGCTGCTCTCGAAGTTGTTCGAGCCGCTCGGCGACAAG
>JAGXFR010000054.1 GCA_024637155.1 Burkholderiaceae bacterium
CGCCAGCCGGATGCCGATCTCGCGGGTGCGCTCGGTGACGCTCACCAGCATGATGTTCATGATGCCGATGCCGCCCACCAGCAGGCTCACCGCCGCCACCGCGCCGAGCAGCATGGTCAGCACCTTGGTGGTGCCGGTGAGTGCGTCCGCGATCTGGCGGGTATCCATCACCCGGAAATCGTCGTCCTCGTTCTCGGCCAGGTTGCGACGCTCGCGCAGCAGCCTGGTCAGCTGGGTCTTGACCGCATCCAGCGAGGCGCCGGTGCGCGCCGAGACCATCAGCCGGGTGACATCCTGGGAGCCGGTCAGCCGGCGCTGCACGGTGCTCAGCGGCATCACGATGGTGTCGTCCTGGTCGGAACCGAAGGCCGACTGGCCCTTCGCCTTGAGCAGGCCGATCACCTCGCAGGAGATATCGGCGACCCGGATCTGGCTGCCGACCGGGTTCTGGCGGCCGAAAAGCTTGCTGCGCAGGGTCTCGCCGATCACGCACACCGCCCGGCCGGTGCGCTCCTCGATCTCGTTGAAGATTCGCCCCGAGGTCAGCTCCCAGTTGCCGGCCGGGAAATACTCCGCGGTTGAACCGGTGACGGGGGTATTCCAGTTCGCCGCCAGGTAGACTGCCGTGGCCGACTTCCCGCTGACGGGCGCCACCGACTTCGCGGCACTGATTTCGTTGCGGATGGCCTGCGCGTCGGACATCCTGAAGCGCGATACGCCGCCCGAACCGCGTCCCTGGCCGGGGATCACCATGATCAGGTTGCTGCCCATGCTGGCGATCTGATCCGACACCGTCTTGGTGGCACCGTTGCCCAAGGTGACCAGCGTGATCACCGCAGCCACGCCGATGACGATGCCGAGAATGGTCAGGAAGGAGCGCAGCAGGTTGCGCCGGATGGCGCGCAACGAGAGCAGCAAGGTGTTCCAGATCATCGGGGGTGCTCGCTGGCGCCGTCGCTGGCCACCCGCCCGTCGATGAAGTGCACGACGCGCCGGGCGTAGGCGGCCATCTCGGACTCGTGGGTGACCATCAGCACGGTGATGCCGCGCTCGCGGTTCAGTCCGGTGAGCAGATCCATGATCTCCCGGCTGGTGGCGGTGTCGAGGTTGCCCGTGGGCTCGTCGGCGAGCAGCACCGCCGGGCTGGTGACGATGGCCCGCGCGATCGCGACTCGCTGCTGCTGGCCGCCCGAAAGCTCGCCGGGAGTGTGCGTTTCCCAGCCGGCCAGGCCGACCTGGGCCAGCGCGGAGCGCGCGCCGGCGTGGCGCCGGGCCGCCGACTCGCCGCGGTAGATCAGCGGCAGCTCGACATTCTCAAGCGCGGTGGTGCGGGCCAGCAGATTGAAGCCCTGGAATACGAAGCCCAGGTAGTGGCGGCGCAGCAGCGCACGCTGCTTGCGGGTCAACTGCTCGACGTGCACGCCCTCGAACTCGTAGCTGCCGCCGGTGGGTGTGTCGAGGCAGCCGAGGATATTCATGACCGTGGACTTGCCCGATCCGCTCGGGCCCATGATCGCGACGAATTCGCCCGCCGCGATGCTCAGGTCGATCCCGTTGAGCGCCAGGAACGCGGCCTGACCCCGGCCGTAGGCCTTGGTGACCCCGGTGAGCCGAATAAGCGCCGCGGCACCGCTCATGGCTTGCTTTCCGCGATCTCGGTGATGACTTCCATGCCGCTCTTGAGTTCCCCGCCGGTGATCTCGGTCACCGTGCCGTTGGTGGCGCCGACCGTGACCTCGAGCGGGACGGCACGGCCGTCCTGCACGACCCAGACCTTCTGGCTGCCGCCGATCGGCGCGACCTTGGCCCTGGGGCCCTGGGGTCGGCGGCGCGGCATCAGGGAACTGAAGATGTTGCCACCTGACTTCTTCGCCGTCGCTTCAGGCGGGGGCGGCGGCTCGAAACGCAGCGCGGCGTTGGGCACCAGCAAGGCGTTCTCGCGCGTCAGGGTGGTGATCTCTGCGGTGCCGGTCATGCCCTGGCGCAGGCTGAGGTCGGTGTTCTCGACTGCCAGCACGCCGAGGTAGGACACCACACCGGCATTGACCTGCGAGCCGAAGCCAACCCGGGTAATGACCGCACTGAAAGAGCGCCCCGGCCAGGCGTGAACCGTGAACGTCGCATTCTGGCCGGCCTTGACCGAACTGACGTCGGCCTCGTCGACGTTGACCTGGAGCTCCATCTTGGAGAGGTCCTCGGCGAGCGAGAACAGCACCGGGGCCTGCAACGAAGCGGCCACGGTCTGGCCCGGCTGGACCTTGCGCGAAAGCACCACGCCGTTGATGGGCGAGCGGATGTCGGCCTTGCCAAGGTTGGTCTCGTCGGTCTGCAAACTGGCACGGGCCTGCTCGACGCTTGCCTCGGCAGTCGCCTCGTTGGCCTCGGCGCGCTTGACGTTGGCCCGGGCGGCGTCGAGTTCGAACTGGGCTGGAACCTTGCCGCCCGAAAGTTCGGAGACTTTCTCGAAGCGCGCCAGCTGGGCCCTCGTCTCCATCACCGTCGCCTGGGCCTGGAGCACCTGCGCCACGGCCGACGCCAGGTTGGCGCGCGACCTGACCACCGCGTCCTGGAGCTTGGAAGGGTCGAGGCGAGCCAGCCGATCGCCCTTCTTGACCACGTCGTTGTCATCGACGAACACGGCTTCGACGATGCCCGACAGTTCGCTGCCCACATCAACCTGATTGGTCGGCTGGAGGTTACCGGTGGCGGAGACCTTCACGACCAGCGTGCCGGTCGTTGCCGCGGCAGTGCGGTAACGCGTCTCCTGCCCGTTGCCGGCGCCATCGCGGCCAAAATAGAACCAGGCGCCGCCGGCAATGGCCAGCACCAGGACGGCCCACAGCGCGCGCTTGCCCCAGCGCTTGAGCGGCGTGCCGTCTCCCGCGGCGAGCAATTGCTGGAGGTCGACGGCGCCACCGGGGGCGCTCGACGATTGGCTGGCAGCAGGAGCGGCAGCAGCCGTCGGCGGGGAATCAGGCGCGGGCGTGTTCATCGTCCATCCTTGGCGGTGATCGGCTCGGGCGTGGCTGACCAGCCGCCGCCGAGCGCCTTGTAGAGCTGAATCTGCGCCGCGCTCAGCTCGCCGGCGCTGGCCGTGAGTTGATCCTCGAGCCCCAGGGCGGTGCGCTGGCTGCCGAGCACTGTCTGGAAATCAGCCAGTCCGGCGGCATAACTCTGGCGGGCCAGTTCGAATGCCGAGCGCGCCGAGGCGGCTGCCCGGATGAGCGCCGCGTGAGCGGCGCGGGTATTGGCGAGGTTGACCAGCGCGTTCTCGACCTCCTGGAAGGCGGTGAGCACCGCCGCCCGGTAAGCCAGTCGGGCCTGCTCGAGCAAGGCATCCTGCACCTCGATGTTGCTGCGGATGCGACCGGCGTCGAAAATCGGCGCCGTGATACCGGCCAGCAGCGAGAGGCTCGACGCGCCCTTGCTGACCAGGGCGCCGAGCGTGGCCGAGTCGAGGCCCAGCGAGCCGCCGAGCCGGAAGCTCGGATAGCGGGCCGCTTCGGCCGCGCCCAGCCGCGCCGTCTGCGCCGCGAGCCGACGCTCGGCGGCGCGGACGTCGGGGCGCTGGCGCAGGGTGTCGGCGGGAATGCCGGCGCCGATGACATCAGCGACCGGGATCGGGCCGGCCGCAGTGAGCCGGTGATCGAGCTCGCCGGGGGCGCGACCGAGCAGGATCGAAAGCTGATTGCGGGTGGCGTCGATTGTCGTGTAGAGGCCCGACATGCCGGCGCTGGTGCGCTCCAGCTCGGTCCGTGCCTGGATCTCATCCAGCCTCGAGACCAGCCCCGCCTGGTGGCGCCAGCCCGTGAGCCGGTAGAGTTCCTGCTGCGCCGCCAGGTTGGCCTCGGTGAGCGCCAGGCGCTGAGCGGTGGTACGCAAGACGACATAGTTACGCGCCACTTCGGCGACCAGGCTCACCCGGGCGCCGTAAAGGTTCTCGGCGCTCACCTGGTAGTCGGCCTCGGCGGCCTCCACCTGGCGCTTGCCACCCCCGAAAACGTCGAGCTCCCAACTGGCGTCGAGGCCAGCGCTGAAGCCGCTGCGGTCGAGCCCGTTGCCCGCTTCGAGGCGAATGGCGCTGCCCGAGCCCGTGACCGTCGGAGCGAGGTTGGCCGTGGCCAGGCCGCGGCGCGCGCGGGCTTCGCGCAGCCTGGCCTGGGCGCTGGCGAGGTCCGGGTTGGCGGCGAGCGCGTCAGCCACCAGGGAGTCCAGCACCGGGTCGTGGAACTGCTGCCACCAGCTGGCCAGGAGCACCGGATCGCTGGGCGCGGCAGACGCCCCCCGCCAGGCGGCCGGGGTAAGCGTCGTGGGCGCCTCGTAGATCGGGCCGGGGGCGACGCACCCGGAGAGCGCCACCGCCACCACGATGGTGGCAGTGAGCCCCAGACGCGGCATGACCTGCGCTCGGGGGAGCGCAACCGGCAGTGACGCCAGAATTGGCTGCGAATGGGAGGTGAGGCGCATCGTTGGCTCGGCAGGTTTCCAGTGGGCTTTGGGTAGCGGCATAGCGGCCGCGCCAGCACGGTGCAAGTGTAGCCACTAGAACTTAGGATTATGTTAGCGGGAGGTAACGGTGTGTGACGAGATGCATTGGTGTTGGACGGTGCGGGGGCGTGCCGTCAGGTCATTGCGCGAACATGTCCTGGAGCGTGCGCAAGGTTGAGGTGAGTGTCGCCGGACGCAGGGCACCCAGTCGCGTGACCAGCCTGGCGCGGTCGAGCGTTCGAATCTGATCGAGCAGGATCAGGCCATGCTTCTTCTGGAAGATGACCGCGATGCGAAAGTGTGCCGGTCGCGATCCCGTCGTCATCGGTGCGACGATCACGGTGCGCAGGTGCGCGTTCATCTCATCGGGCGAGATCACGACACACGGACGGGTCTTCTGGATTTCGCTGCCGACCACCGGATCGAACCGAACCAGCCAGATTTCGCCCGTCTTCATCACCAGACCAACGCGTCGTCACCCTCGTTGGGCAGCTCCGGCCAGACCGGCGCGTCATCGCCATGCTCAGCTACCCGCCGAGCGTCATCGGCCCATCCCGCGCGCGGATCGCGCCGCAGCGGGCGAATCTCGATCACGCCATCCCGCACCTGCAGGTCAGCCCGCCCCTCCAGCCCCACTTGGGCCAGGATCGGCTTCGGAATCAGTACCCCCTGCGAATTGCCCATCTTGCGGATCGCCACTTCCATGTCCATCTTCCGTCTACGATTGGAAGCACAATGTTAGCACGTTCCAGGAGCGAAGACGGTTTTTCAATCGGATACTGTCTCTGACGCAAGGGTGCAACGGGGGCGGGCCGGGCGCAATCCAACCGATCTCCGAGACCATTCGGTCGGCTTGCCGGAGGATGCCTCTCAAGCTCGCGCACCGCTGCGCCGGCGTGGCGAATTCGTGCGCGCCGTCCGAGCCTTGTACCCTATGGCCCAGCACTACCGCCCATTTTCTTTACAAAGGAGACTCATGTTCCGATTGAAATGCCTTCGTGAATTGCTTGTCGCGTTGACCCTGTCGGCGCTTGTGCCCGGGCTGCAGGCCGCGGAAATGGTGAGTGTGGACCGTCCCACCGTCAACATGAGGGAGGGCGCCGGTACCGATCATTCCATCCTCTGGGTGCTGGACAAGGGTTATCCGTTGCTGGTGACCGGTCGCAAGGGCAAATGGCTGGAAGTGCGCGACTTCGAGAACGACGCGGGTTGGGTATACCGCCCGCTGGTGGCAAAGACGCCGCATGTGATCGTGAAGGCGAACATCGCAAATATTCGCAGCGCGTCCGGCACCAACAGCCGGATTCTCGGCAAAGCGGTGTACGGGGAAGTGCTGCGCACCCTGGCGCACCGCAACGCCTGGGTCAAGGTCCGGCGCGAGAGCGGACTCGTCGGCTGGATTTCGCGCGGTCTGGTCTGGGGGTGGTGAGGGCTGGGTCAGAGGCCCAAGAACGCAAGAAAGCCCGGCAGGTATGACGCCTGCGAGGCTTCGGTTTTCTTGGCTCCCCGACCAGGGATCGGACCTGGGAAGTGCGGGTGAGCAATCCGGCTGCGGTGTGTCCGGAAGCCGCTGGGGATGAGCGGGCTCCCGCACTCTCATCGCCACCCAAAAACAAAGGGCCCAGCCCTGCGGCGAAGCCCTTGAGGTGTTTGGTAGGCCGTGGCTGGCGCCATCTTGAGTTCAGATCTTCGGCGCCGATCGCGTTGGCGCCAGCTGCATCAACAAAGCGCCCATACCCAGCAGCATCGCGGCAAACACGACCAGAGTGCCGACCCACGGCACGCGCCCGAGCAAGCTGATCGCAAGCATGCCGAGTACCGCGGCGGCCACGCGCCAGCCGGTACGCGACGCGCGCGCCGACTGCAAGCGCGATAGCACCAGTGTGCCGACCGAAATCCCCGTGGTTACGTAGCCAATCAGCAGCAGTGCGAGGTAAAGCGCGAGCGTAGCCAGCGCAAGCGGCACGCCAATGACGGTGAACATCGAAATCAGAGCGGCAACCGGAATGCACACCAGCGCGATGAAGCCGATCAGCAGGGAGAGTGCCCAGCGCTCGCGCACGCTCGCCCGGACTGCCGTGTAAACGTCGGGAAGCGCAGCAACCAGAATGGCGGCGATGACCATCAACCCTATGGACCAGATCCAGCCAGCGCCACGCCCCGCGCGCTCGTGCACGCCCGACCGAACCAGCCAGTCGTCGGGCGGCGAGAAACGTTCGATCCCGCCTTGCACCAGCGCCGCGGGGTCCCGCTTCATTTCGTCATGGCTGGCGTAGCGCAACTTCCCGTTGATACGCGCGTTCGGGCCGAGTTCGATAGCGCCACTGCCGACCTCCACGTTGCCGCCGACCGGGCCATCGATGACAACTTGCCCGCCGCCCACCTGCAGGTATCCGTCGATCGCGCCGGTGATGCGGACTTCGCCGCCGCCGATCGTCACATTGCCGCTGATCTTCGCCTTGGGGCCGATCTCGACCGTGCCACCGGCTACGCGAACATTGCGCTGCACGGGCCCGTTGATCGAGACCCGCCCGCCCGCCGCATACACACCCTGCTTTATGGCGGCGCCCAAACGAACATTGCCGCCGGCAACCATCGCGTCGCCGCCGACTTCGGCGGATACATCCACGTTCCCGCCCGCTGCAACCAAGTCCCCCACGACAGGCTTGTCAATTGAAACCGTGCCTCCAGCGACGAAGTGATCCGGGCCGAGGTCGCGCGCGACTGGCTCCCGCTTGGCCGGCGGCTGCTCTGCCGAAATTGGCAATGCGACCGCTGTCATCAGCAATGCCGATGTGAGCAACGCGAAAAAGCCGGGTGTTGTTCTCATATCCGTCTCCTTGTGTTTCCGCTTTCCGGAATCGTCCTGCAAACGGCGCTATGAAGGCGAATCGGAGCAGGCTCGGGCAGGACCGAAAGTCGCGTCAAGATCCAGCGCTGATGGCGCCTCTCGCATAAAGGTTGCAAGACGGGGGGCGCCCCAAAAGGGGATGCGGCATACCCTGGGGCAGGGACAAGTGTGTCGCAAAGAGTATGGGGACGTAAGCCCGGAAAGCTGAACAGGGGGCGCCCCCGGCAGGGTGCGCCGTGCGGAGAAGTCCGCCAAATCGTCTTCGCTAGTAGTAGAGTGTTTTTGTCGGCCATTATTGTGAGGAGGGGTCACAGGAAGGGTCATGAAACTCGGTCAGTTACTACTCGTCGCCGTAGGGATGTTCACGTTGCTTTTCGTAGTGATGATGGCAGTCGGAGGATCCAGTCCGACCAAGTCGCTCTCTTACCTGCTGTCCGCGCTGCAGGTGCATGTGCTGTAGGTCGCTCGCGCAGTCTTGCGGGCGGGCAGTGCTACCCGATCTGCGCAGGCGGCCCCCCGTAGGGGAAAACCGCCCCGCCCGGTGCCACCGCACAAATACGCACCGTTCGCCCGCCCCGTAGAGCGCGTTCTGGCAGGCGTGTTGCGGTCAGTCTCGTGCGCGCGCGAGGCGTGCAGGGGAGCGATGCGAAGTGGCCTGCGCCGGGTCCGTTCCAGCCAAAAGACTGTCCCCCGAAAACTTCCCCCGTTTTCCCCCGCCCCTTATAGGGCAAGCCACTAACTTAACCTGTTGGGCTCGAATGTCTCTGACCCCCGAAGTTCTCACGAGCTTCGGGGTTTTCATTTTGGCGTTAGCCAGCAGAAGGGCTGATTAGAGGCGGCCGGGTTGAGGCCGCAAGTGAGATGCTGCTTCGCCTGCGCCCGATTGGTAACGTGCATGCCACGCCGCATGAGCAAGTTGACTTGCCGATCAATGGTCAGCACCTGTTCGCGTCTGCCGCTGTTCATCGCCCCGCGTCGTTGGCAAGCCTGGCAATGCGTTTGCCGCCCAACCAGCTGTGCCGTCACCGGTGACGGCTGAACCCGCCACCAAGCACCGCGCCAGACGGCCAGACAAGAAAGCGTAGTGAGACAACGATGGGCAGGCCCCTTCGCCCCGGACCGCTACGCGACCCAGTTGTCGAGCTTCAGCTTGGGCACGCGCTCGAATTCGCGGGTGTTGTTGCTGACCAGGGTCACGCCAAGGCTCAGTGCATGGGCAGCAATCCACAAGTCGTTGTTGCCGATGGGCATGCCGGCACGCTCCAGATGGGCCCGGATGAGACCATAGCGCTCGCCGACTGCATCATCGAGCGGGATGGCGGGAATCAACGCCTCCAGGCGATTCAGCTTATCGATGGCCTGAACACGCTGACTGCTCTTCTCCGCGCCATAACGCAATTCGCCGTACGTGATCAGCGACATCCCCACCGAACCGGCCGCCAGCTTGGCAAAGCGCTGGGCGACGGCAGGCGGACGCTGTTTGGCGATATAGATGCAGATATTGGTGTCGAGCAGGTAGCGCAATGCGCTCATAGCTCCTCACGCACCTGTGGTGGCATGTCGTTGCGGCCCTCCGCCATGAAATCCTCGGGCAGTTCGGCCAGCAGATCGAAGGCTGCCACCAGACTGGTCGGAATCCGGCGCAAGATCACCTCGTCACCGCGCCGCAGGATCTCCACCTCGCGCACATCGAATTGGAAATCCTTGGGCAAGCGCACGGCTTGCGAGTTGCCCGACTTGAATACCGCCGCTGTTTTGATGGCATGTGCCATGAGTACCCCTTGCTTCCGTGTCTATACATAAAGTATATACATAAAGCAGGGGCGCGGCAACCAGAATGCTTGGATCTGCACCAGGATCAAACTCCACCCCATCGTCTGGAGCGCCGCGCGCGGCGCGTTTGTCGTCGCCCATGAAAGGGCATCTGCCGGCATGCCGAAGCTGGAGCCTCGGTGACCGAAAGTCCAATCGGTTCGGACGTGAAAAAAGCCCCGCAAGTCGTTGAGACTACGGGGCCCTGGGCCCTGGCGCACCGGGGCACACCCGCCGATAAACACGCCTTCTATACCCGGCTCCAAACCATTGATCATGGAGAAGAGCATGGAACTGAAGACGAAAGAGGAGGTGTGCCGCGAGCTTGGCATTTCGGCGCGCGGACTAGAGAAGATGGTCAGTGAAGGCCGCTTCCCGGTAGCCGTGAGGATCGGCAAGCGGGCGGTGTGGTCGTCATTGGCCGTGGAACGCTGGCTGGTCGAGGCGTTTGCGGCGCAAGAACGGTGGGGCAGGCGGATGTGAGGTCCGCACTGAGCTCGACGGCGCCAGGCGCACGCGTTCGCGCCGACACACGCCGCCTTACAGCACCAAAAGCGACGGCAGCCAGGTGGCGAGAGCGGGGAACAGCATGATAAGGATGAGGCCCAGGATCATGATCAGGGTATAGGGCGTCACCGACTGGTAGATGTCGCCCATGGTAATGCCCGCCGGCACTATCCCCTTGAGGTAGAACAGATTGAAGCCGAAAGGCGGAGTCTGATAGCCGATTTCCATGTTGATGATGAACAGGATGCCAAACCAGATCGGGTCGAATCCGAGCGCGGTGATGATGGGCAGAAACACCGGCAGCGTGATCAGCATGATGCCGACCGGATCTAGCACCATGCCGAGCAGCAGCAACACGAACTCGATGAAGACGATGGTTCCCCAGGGGCCGCCCGGGATACCGGTCATCATCCCCTTGATCAGAGATTGCGCGCCCATGGACTGGTAGGCCGCGCTGAATGCGTGCGCGCCGAACAGGATCCACATGATCATGCCGGACAGCCGAAACGTGCGCAGGCATGAGTCGCGCACTAGCTCCCAACTCAACTTGCGATGTACGAGGGCCGAGATCAAGGCGCCCAGCACCCCCACCGCCGCCGCCTCGGTCGGCGTCGCCAGACCGAAAAGGATGGAGCCCAGCACCATCGCCACGATCAGCAGCGGCAGCAGCACGGCACGCAGCGCGGCAAACTTCTCCGGCCAGGTGCCGCGTTCCGCTAACGGCAACGCCGGCCCCATTTTTGGCTGCAGCCAGCAGCGAATGAAGATGTAGGCGCAAATCATCGCCGCCAGCATGATTCCGGGTACCACGCCCGCAGCAAACAGCTTGCCGACCGAGACACCAGTTATCAGCGAATACAGGATCATCAGCACGCTGGGCGGAATCAGGATGCCCAACCCGCCTCCTGCGCTGATACACCCGATCGCCATCTGCTTGTTATAGCCGCGTTCGAGCATCGCCGGCAGGGCAATCGTTCCCATGGTGACGACGGCGGCGCCGCTGATCCCCACCATCGCCGCGAAAATCGTGCAGATCGCGACCGTGCCGATCGCCAGCCCGCCGCGCACACCGCCCCACCACAGGTGCATCATCCGGTACAGCGCCTGCGCCACCCCGGTCTTCTCCAGCAGCATCGCCATCAGCACAAACAGCGGTATCGCCACCAGAGTGAAGCTGTTCATGCTGCCCCACATCTGCGAAGCGACCATGTAGAACGAGTTCAGACCCCAGGTGAAATATAGAAAGATCACCGAGACGCCACCGAGCACGAACGCCAGCGGCAGCCCGAGAGCGAGGAAGAACAGCAGAGAACCGAAGAACAGCAGCGTAAGCAGACCGACGCTCATTTCCCAGGCTCCACCATGTCACGGACTCTGGGGAGTGATTCCGGCACATCGATCCCGAACACCACCATGACGTCACGCAGCAGTTTGACTATGCCCTGCAGCAGCAGCAGTGTCGCGCCGACCGGGATTGCCAGTTTCACCGGCCAGATCGGAGGATCCCAGGCCGACTGCGAATGTTCCCAGAAAGACATCGACTCCCAGGCCATCGCGCTGCCGAAATACACCAGCGCGCCGGTAAATACGAAAAACAGAAGCGAGGTGAAGACATCGACAACGGCGCGTGCGTGCCGCGGCAGGCGCGAATGCAAAATATCGACGTTGACGTGTCCGCCGTGCGCCATGATGTAGCCGCCGGACAGCACCGCGTACAGGCCAAACAGCAACTGCGTCAGTTCGCCGGTCCAAACCTTCGGCGCGCCGGCCACATAGCGGAAAAAGACCTCGGCAATCAGCAGCGCGAAGATTCCCAGCAGCAGCAGAGCCACCGACCTGCCCAGCCAATCGTTGAACCGCGTGATCCCGCGCATGGCGGCATACAGTGCGCGCATGTTGGAATACCTCAATAGTGGACGCAAAAAAACGCCGCACGCAGTGCAGACGGGGCCGGCCCGGCGCGCGGCCGGGCCGGATAGGAGCTGCTTACTTGATGTAGCCGAGTTCAGTCAGGAATTTCTTGACCATCGCGAGCGCTTTTTCCGCGCCCGGACCCTTCTTGCCTTCCTCGTCCCACTGCTTGACGGCCACCTTGGTCAGGTGGTCCAGGACTTCGGGCGGCAGATCGTTGATCTTCACGCCCTTTTCCTTGATGGCTTTGGCCAGGGTAATCTGCTCCAGATACAGGTACTCGTTGGTGCGCATCCAGAATTGCTCGTCGAGCGTGTCGATCATGCACTTGCGGATCGCTGGCGGCAGTTTGTCGAGTTCCTGCTGGTTGATGATGAAGGCATCAGTGCCGGCAATGTTCAGCGCCGGCTTCACGTGGTACTTCGCAGCCTCGTACAGTCCCATGCTGTTCGCACCCTGCGCGGCGCCCCAATGCACGCCATTGATCACGCCGGTCGACAGCGCCGGATAGATCTCGGGACCGGGCAGGTATGAAGCAGCTGCGCCCGAGGCGGTCAGGAAACGCTGCAGCGCGCCGGAGGAGCGGATCTTCAGCTTGCGGAAATCAGCCAGCGAGTTGACCGGGGACTTGATCACCATCTCGGTCGGGTAGACCTTGTCGGTGGAGTAGTAAACACCCTGCGCTGCGACCTCGTCGCGGATCAATTGTTCGAAGCCGAGTTGCTTGTGGAAGTAGGACACCTCCCAGACATTGCGGAATGAAAACGGCAGGCCCGAGGCGATGCCAGCCGTCGACACTGTTTCGGGCAGGTACGCCGGCGAGATCGTTCCCATCTGGATGACACCGCGCTTGACGGCCGGGAATATCTCCTTGGCCGGAAACAGCGCGCCGGCCTCGTGCAATTCGAGGACCATCTGTCCTTTTGTGCAAGCGCCCAACTCTCTTTGCAGGCGGCCGAGGCTGTCCTTGAACGAGCTGCTCGCGCTCGGCCAATGTGACTGCAGGCGCCAGGTGATTTTTTCCTGCGCGGAGGTCGCGGCAGAAAATGCGAACGTCGCGGCAGCGGTCACTGCAATTGCTGCGACTGCCGGAATGCGGAACTTCATGGATGGTGATAACCGCATGCTGGAATCTCCCCTTGGTTGGTAGTCGTTCGTAGCTGAGGGCGATCGCGATCTTCGGAAAAACCTATGCCCGAATACCGTGTCCGCCGCTCAGAAATCGACAATCCAGTCCTTCGTGTCCGTGAGCTCTTCTGGCTTGAGGCTCACTTCAGATTGAGGTCCCGTGGGCGCGTTCGACCCTCTGTACTTCCCCAATTCCTTGGCCATTTCGGCAGTTCGAGAAAACCACCACTGGATTAACTTCTTGCCGCTGCAGATGCCGCACTTCAGAATCAATACTGCGCATCCGTCGGATCGACAAGGTTGGAAAGTAACCTTTTTTTTCGCAGATAACAATCAAAGCAGGCGGCGGAGATGGCTCGGTTCTTTCACGCCCCCGCCCGCTTCCAGAACGCGAAAGTCCGGTCCCCGATGATCCCGGCATGGTCGCGATAGATCGACGCAAGGCACATCGAGCCCACCCAGTGCCGCGACGGCGGCAGCAATCATGCGCACTTTGTCCTCACGTTTGAATATGTCGCAGACTCGGGCTATTAAGCCGGGAATATCCTTCACCCCAGTATCCAGCGCCGCCACGTCAATGTCGCAGACGCAAACTGTGGAGCCACTTGCCACTAATGCCCGCGCAATTTATTTGCCTATGCCAGAAGCCCCCGAAGTCATCAATACGCTATGTGCCATCTACGTTTGTGCAGGCTGTGTCATCGTTAAGATTTGGTGTTCGTGGTGATCCAGGCGACATATGCCTGCATGAAGTCTTGCAGGAATTTCCGTGTCTCGTCATTTATGAGCTTGCCGTTCGCGTCGAAAAGCTTGTCGGCGCCTCCGATATAGGCTTCCGGCTGCGCCATCGCTGGGACATTCAAAAAAACGAGCGACTGCCGGAGGTGATGGTTGGCGCCAAATCCGCCAGGCGCCCCCGGCGACGCACTGACGACAGCGCCCGGCTTGCCGCTCCATGCGTTCTTGCCGTACGGCCTCGATGCAATATCCAAAGCATTTTTCAGGGCGGCAGGCACCGAGCGATTGTGCTCCGGCGTAACGAACAGAACCGCGTCGGCCATCTTTATCCGGGCGCGAAACTCCGTCATGGCTGTCGGAGGGTTTTCGTCGCTATCCTGGTTGTAGATTGGCAAGTGTCCGATCTCGACAATGCTCAATTTCAGTTCTGCGGGCGCAAGTTCCGCGAGCGCGTTGGCAACCTTTCGATTGATCGAATCTTTCCTCAAGCTACCGACGATCACGGCTACGTTGTGTACCTTATCCATGCTGTTCCTCTTCTATGGTCAGTGGTTGTCTGCAGTCTTGGTTAGCAAATCTGGTAGCAATCAGCCTACACCTAAGCGCACCCCACGCCTGTCCATGATCAGACGAAATGAGTGTCCACGATCGCTGAAATACGCAGTTCACCAACCCGCCTCCCACGAAGGCGTGGGCCCGAACCGCTCCACGAGAAAATCGATCAGCGCGCGCACGCGCGATGCGAGCGTACGGTTGGGTAAGTAGACTAGGTAAATGGCGCTCTCCGGTGCAACCTGAAACTGGCGCAACAGCGGTACGAGTTGACCCCGCTGCAAGGCGTCTCCCGCCATGTAGAGAGGCAGGATACCGATTCCCATACCGGAAGGTGACGGCCGCGCAAACCGCATCCATCTCGTCGGTTTCAAAGGCACCGGCGACCTGCACCGAATATTTCCGCCCGCCCCGGTGCAGCGTCCAGACTCCCTTCGGCGCGAGTGCCGGAAACAGCACGCACTCGTGCTTGCGCAGATCCTCGATCCGGCGCGGCAGCCCGTTTCGTTTGAGGTACGCCGGTGAGGCACACAGCACGGAGCGGTTGACGGCGAGCTTGCGCGCTACCAGATTCGGGGCCGGACCGAAGGACACGCGAATGCCGAGGTCGAATCCCTCATCGCCCAGATCGACCGTGCGATTGCTGCAGAAGAGTTTGACCTGAATTTTCGGATACTTTTCGTAGAACTCCGTGAGCGCCGGCAGCACATGTCGCATCGCAAACGCCGGGACTGCCGTCACTCTCACCAGACCGGCCGGCTCGGATTGGGTCCGGGTCAAGTGTTGCTCGGCCAGCTCTGCTTCCTGCACGATCCTGGCGCAGTACTCGTAAAAGAGTACGCCCGCCTCGGTCAGGCTGAGCTTGCGTGTCGAGCGATGCAGTAGCTTCACCGACAGCGAGCGTTCCAGCGCGCTCACGTGCCGGCTCGCCAGTGACTTCGACATGCCGAGTTTGTCCGCGGCGGCGGTGAAGCTCTTCGGTTCCACGACCTGCGCGAACACGCGCATCCCATTGAGACGGTCCTTCATTAGTCATTGCCTTGCAACAATGGATTGCAGTAGACACGATTTATCCGATTGCTGCAATTGACTACATTGTCGCTGACTACATTGTCGCTGTAGGCGCACCAAACGAACCGTTCGCCGGCAGCGGCGGACACAACAGAGTGAAAACCAAGGAGGTCGTCATGAGTCAGGTTGTTAAAGTCGGACAAATGGAGATTCGCTATCTCGTGGATGGCGCGCAGAACGGCGGGCTGGGGTTGTTCGAAATGAAGGTTCCGGCCGGTGCCCATGTGCCTCCGCCGCACAGCCATACCAATAATGAAGAGTGCGTCTATGTGCTGGAGGGAGTGCTCAGATATTCGGTCGATGACGAAACCCGCGACTTGAAGCCGGGTGACTGGATGTCGACGCCGCGCGGGTCCGTGCACCATTTCAGCAATCCTGGTTCCGAGACCGCGCGCACGCTCGTGATGCTCACGCCGGATATCGGCGTGCAGTTCTTTCACGACGTCGGCGCCCTAGCCGGCGTGGGTGGACCGCCTGATCGGGTCAAGCTCGGGGAAGTCATGGGCCGTTACGGGTTGGTGCCCGCCGCGCCGAGGCAGGCGTCGCGCGTCGCGGAAGGGCAGGCCGTTTCGTAGGTCTTCAACGCGTTGACCCGGGGCCCGTTTCGGCGGAGCCCATTTGCTGGATTCGGGGAGCGACCGTCCGATGCCGACCAGCCTACAGACTCTGCTGCGATACCGGGCCGACCACGCCCCCTGCTGCTAGTCGCGCTGCGCGTGGCTGTTTCATTCCCATGCGTACTTCGGTCACGCGGCGCCTGATGGTTCGTGAAGTCAGCCAACACCGACCAACTTTGCGCCGATCGATAACCTCTTCGATCCAACGCGCGACTCGTTTGGTTTCGTCTCGGACACCCCCGCAAAAAGCAAAATGCCCCGCAAGCATTACACCTGCGAGGCTTCCTGTGCTTCGTGTTCCTTGGCTCCCCGACCAGGGCTCGAACCTGGGACCTGCCGATTTCGAGGTGCAATCCCTCGCGCGTTCGGAGGAATCCTTGCTAAACCGGAGGCGAAGCGGGAGAGGGCACTTGTTCGGATAGTGAGGCACCGCCAGATGATCGTTTAGGTACCTCGACCAGAGAGTCATCAGCGCTCGGCTGGATCTCATTGCATTCGCAGACGCAGCAAGGCGGCGCCAGTGTCGTCAAAGAGGTAGGGCCTCCGAAAGCACCCTGATGGTTCTACCTGCCTGGAAAGGGCGTAACCACCCCTGTCACCGCCGCCATCATGCAACCCGTTCGCAACCTTAGCTTGGGGCGTTGGCAGGCTTGTGGAAAATCTTCATGCGCCAGGACCCGGGCGTCCGGGGCACACCTGCCGATAAAGACGTCTTCTATATGCGGCTCCAACCTTTTGATGATGGAGAAACGCATGGAACTGAAGACGAAAGAAGAAGTGTGCCGCGAGCTGCACATCTCGGCGCGAGGCCTGGAGAAGATGGTCGCCGAGGGGCGCTTCCCAGTGCCGGTGCGGATCGGCAAGCGGGCGCTGTGGATGGCCGGGGTGGTGGAGGGCTGGCTGGCGCGGCAGTTTGCGGCGCAGGAGAGCTGGGGGAGGCCGGCGTAGCTGATCGGCCTTGCCGCGGGGTTCGCCGCGCCAACCGTCCACACTTTCGGGTGAGAACTTCTCGCGACACCTAACCGCTCGTCGAAAGGAAATGTGCGCCGGTCGGTCGCCCTAGTGCGGCGACGGCACTTCTGCGGAAGTATCCCAAGGATCATCCGGTCCTTGCGAGGTCGCTTTGGCACAAGAACTTCTGCTCGTTGATTTCGAGAATGTGCAGCAGGTGGATTTCTCCCTGCTCGACGAGGGCACCAACGTCGTCCTCTTTGTTGGTGCCAGCCAGAAGTCGATACCGATCGAGCTCGTGACCTCGGCACAGAAGCTGGGCGCACGCGTCGATTGGCAGCGTGTCGAAGGCAACGGCAGCAACGCGCTCGATTTCCACATCGCCTGCCATCTTGGACGCGTACTGGAGACGGCACCGCAGACCCGGTGCGTGGTGTTGTCGAAGGACAAGGGCTTTGATCCATTGCTGCGGCAACTCAACAAGACCGGTCTGCGCTGCAGGCGAATCAACAGCCTGTTGGAAATCGACCCAAAGGTTGCTCTTGCCGCGAACCCGAATTACGAGAGGGTGGTCGCTGTCTTGCGGAAATCGGAGAAGAACTCGCGACCGCGAAAACGCAAGACGCTATCGCAGCACATCCTGGCATTGTTTCAGAAAAGGATCGCCCAACGCGACGTCGATCGGGTCATCGATCTGCTCTTCGCAAACAAGATGATCTCCGAGTCCAACACGACGATTTCCTATCAGTTCTAACTTCCGGCGAGCGCTCGGGAAGAGACGGGGTGGCGGTTGATATTCAAGTGGTTCGCCGCGCAATTGGCGCAGCAGAGGGGTGAGACGTGGCGAGGAAGAAGACGAGCGCAGTGGAAGACCTGCTCGATCTGGGGGCGATGCTTCCATGGTGGGTCGGGGTTGCGTTGGCCGTCATCAGCTACCTGGTGCTGCACGGTCTCACTGGGTTCGCGGCTGCAAGTGTGACTCGGCCAGGGCAAGTCATCGGCCTGATGGTTGGCTCGCTGGCGATCATGGGGCAGTACCTGGTTCCACCTATCTTCCTACTCGGCGCTGCGATTTCGGCCTGGAAACGAAGCAAGCGCACGGAACTGGTCTCGAACGTTGCACAAGCGAAGGGCGCGAACGCGCTCGAGGGCATGTCGTGGCGCGAATTTGAGATGCTGGTTGGTGAGGCGTTTCGCTTGCAGGGGTTCGACGTGGTCGAGAGCGGTGGTGGCGGAGCGGATGGTGGCGTTGACCTGGTGCTCAGGAAAGGCAGCGAGAAGTTCCTGGTCCAATGTAAGCAGTGGAAAGCCTACAAAGTCGGCGTCGACATCGTGCGTGCCTTGTATGGGGTGATGGCCGCCACAGGTGCCACTGGGGGATTTGTCGTAACGTCGGGAACCTTCACTGTTGAAGCCAAGGCCTTCGCCGACGGCCTGAACGTCACGCTCCTGGACGGACAACGTTTGTTCGGGATGATTCAACAGGCTAGGCAAGCGCGTGCTTCGAAGAAGGGCAATGTTGAGCCCATCGCGGAGATTCAGTCGACGGCGCATCCGTCAGCACCATCGTGCCCGGTGTGCGCTTCATCCATGGTCAAGCGGACGGCCAAGAAAGGCGCGAACGCCGGCTCGCAATTCTGGGGGTGTGCTAAGTACCCGGGATGTCGAGGAACGCGGGCGATGGTGTGAACTTGATGTTCGCGCTTAGCTGGCCTCCAGCAGGTACGGCTAACGCTGCGCGGGTCACCCGACTTTTATCTCAGCACCCGAGCTCTCGCAAACGCTGCCGAATAACCAGAAGGCGTTTCTGCACTGAGGGAAGCTCGGGTTTCGATACACGTTTTTCTTCGCTCTCAGTTGTATGCGCAGCAATGTCCAAGTTGCGGCACTCTCGCTGCGATTCGGGGCTTAGCTGACTTCTCTTGCCATACTGGTCGAATTGCTTCGCGCTCATCCCAGTGACGGGGCGGAGCGCGTCAGCCATATCCTCTCGATGCTTTTCGCGTCGGACTTCGCCTCCAATTCTTGAGCGGCCTGAGGATTTGTCGAGTCCTCTGGTGGGTTCGATCTCGAGTCTTTCCGCTCCCAGACACGGGGAATCTGAATAGAGGGTCTTCCCGTCTACGGCGCATTTGTAGACCGTTCTGGACGGCGGGGGTAGTTTCTGCGCGATTACCGAAGTGGAGAGAAGTACGAGTAACCCGAGGGATGCGGCAAACGTTACGCGGTAGCGACGCGGGGGTGGGAGGTTCATTCTTATCGTTGAAGCCCTAGGTTGCGAACCTTGATCGGAATGCGCGCCGGAGCTCGCGCCGTCGATGGCCGGGCGACTTCGAATTATCAGTGCATTCTGCAATAAGGACATCATCGACGTGCAGCCAAGTGCAACTTGGCACGCTACGCCCCTCGATTACGCGGTCCAAGGAAGAACCAGAGGATCAAGCCCAGCACGGGAAGCAGCACCACTGCGACTATCCAAATCAGCTTCTTCTCGTTCGAAGCAGAGCTTTGAAAAATATTGATAATTGCCCAGATGTCTCCGATTAGTATCAAGAGGCCCAAGACGCTGCTGTACCCGAAGTTCATCATTTTGGTTCCTTCCCTGTTCCGTGTGAGCTGAATCGCCCCGGCTTCTGTAGACACCTATAAGCCTCGTTGTGAAACCTGCTTCTCGAACTCTACTGGAGAAAGCCCGCCGTTGTGTCCATGCTGTCGGCGGGTGTTGTAAAACATCTCGATGTAGTTGAAGACATCGGCCTTCGTGTCTTCGCGCGTGACGTAGATCTTGCGCTTGATGCGTTCACGTTTGAGCAGCTGGAAGAAGCTCTCGGCCACAGCGTTGTCGTGACAGTTATCGCGCCGGCTCATGCTGCTCACCAAACCGTGCGCCTTGAGGAAATCCTGCCATTCGTGACCCGTGAACTGCGTTCCTTGATCCGAGTGCACCAGCAGTCCGGGGGACGGTTTGCGTCGCCAGACGGCCATCATCAAGGCCTGCAGCACCACGTCGGTGTGCAAGCTCGGCTGCATGGCCCAGCCGACGATTTGGCGCGAGAACAGATCGAGCACCACGGCCAGGTACAGCCAACCCTCGTGGGTGCGGATGTAGGTAATGTCCGTCACCCAGACCTGATTGGCGGTTGCGACATCGAACTGCTGGGCCAAGTGATTGTTCGCGACGATCGACGGCTTCCCGCCCCTGATTCCAGGCCGTCGGCCATAGCCCACCTGCGCCCGCAGGCCTTCGCGGCGCATCAACCGGGCAATCCGGTGCTTGCCGCAGACTTCCCCCAAATCGCGCAGATCGCGGGTGATCTTGCGGTAGCCGTACACGCCACCGCTCTCCAGCCAGCAGTGCTTGATGACTCCCAACACCCGCAGATCGTCCCGGCCGCGCATCGACAGCGGTGAAGCCCGCCAGGCGTAGTACCCGCTACGGTGCAACCCGAAGACCCGGCACATGCTGCGCAACTGAAACTCCTGCTCGTGATCTCGCATGAATGCGTACTTCACCCGGACAGCTTGGCAAAGTACGCCGCGGCCTTTTTTAGAATGTCTCGCTCTTCGGTCACACGCCGAAGCTCGGACTTCACCCGCCGCAGCTCCGCCGCCTGATCCGCATCGACCTGGCGCACCGCACCGGGCTTCTCATACTGCTTGCGCCAGGCGTACAGGCTGTGGATCGAAACCCCCAACCGACCCGCCACATCCGCTACCGAATGCCCGCGATCCGTGATCTGCTTCACCGCCGCCACCTTGAACTCTTCCGTGTACCGCTTGCTGCTCATAAACACCCCCTTCGTCGCCAAATATTATGGCTCGAAGGTGTCTACGAAAGCCGGGGCGATTCACTGTTTGCCGGTCCGCTTCTTGCAGTGGGCCTTCATGGCGGCCGCGAGGCTCACGTCTTCGGTCAGCCCGGCGGCACGCAGCCCGGCGACGGCCGGGGCGCAGGCTGTCGCCGGCACCGCGGCAAGGGTCGGCGCCATGGCGGCCGGGTTGGGATCGGTCCAGGCGACGCCCAGTTCCAGCGCCATCGCCCAGCGCCGGGCGTCGTCCTTCGTGCGAAAGCCGCTCTTGTATTCGTTGATCCCGGCCTTGCGCACGCGCGCGGCCCAGCCTTTTCCTTCCCGGTACGGTTTTGCAGACATCGCTCGACATCCTTCTCAAAGAGGTGTCGAGATGTAGGCAAGCCTTTTACGGGGGCCACGCACGCGGGCCTGGTGGTTGCGCGGCGCGGGAACATTTTTCCGGACGTTTTGCCAGAAACTTGCCAGAGCCCCCGTTTTCGGGGCATTTTCCGCAGCGCAACAAAAAAGGGCCTGCATGCGCAGGCCCTTGATGTGAAACGACTTTGTTTGGTAGGCCGTGGCGGGTTCGAACCGCCGACCATCGGATTAAAAGTCCGGTGCTCTACCAGCTGAGCTAACGACCCGTACCAATCCCCGGCAAATTCCCCGGAGAACCGAAGATTTTATCGGCCCCGCTTCGGCGGGTCAACTCGAGCCGGCTTCTCGGCGGGCAGTGCGGCGAGCCGCTCCTTGGCTGCCTGTGCCGCCGGGCTGGCGGGGAACTTCGCGACCAGGCCCTCGAGGGTCTTGCGACCGGTCTTGGCGTCGCCGCTTTCGATCTGCGCGTAGCCGAGATTGAGCGTTGCGTCGGGCACGCGCGGACCGTCGGGCTTCTTCGCGATGAGCGCGGAGTGGGTCGCGATCGCCGCCTTGTAGTCCTTGAGCGCGAACTGGCTGCTGCCGATCCAGAACGCGGCCCCGGGCGCATAGGCGCTCTCGGGGTAGGCCAGCTCGAACTGCTGAAACGCTGCGAGCGCGCCGCGGAAATCGCCGCCGCGAAACAGCGTCAGCGCGGCCTCGAAATTGCGTCGCTCGGTCTGGTCGACCTGCACGGACTGGCCATCGATCGTCACCTGCACGGGCTCGAAGCGCCGCAGCCGGCCGTCGACGGTGGAGAACACTTCGCGCTGCTGGCGCTGGGTCTGCGCCAGTTCGTTGGTCTGCACCTCGAGGCGCCCGCGCAGCGTGGCGATTTCCAGGCGCAGCCCCTCGAGCTGCGCCTGGAGCTCGATCTGGCCCCGTGCGCTCGCCTCGAGGCGCTCCATGCGGGTCGCGAGTTCGCGCAGGCGCTCGTCGTAGCGCGTTGTCATCTCGCTGATGCGCGCGTTGGTCTGGTCGAGGCGCATGTTCAACTGCGCCAGCTCGCGGTTCGTATGATCGGCGCGGGCGCGCGACTCGGTGCGCAGCTCGATGATGGCCTGGCGCGCTTCGTCGTCGCCAAAGAGCGCGTGCGCCGGCGCCGGCGCGAGCGAGAGGAGTGCGGCCGCGAGTGCGAGCGCGAGGACCGGCGCGTGCCGGCCGCGCGCAACGAAGGATTTTGCTTCCATGGTCGGGGGTGCCGTGCGTTACTTGTAGACGATGTCGGCGCGCCGGTTCTCGGCGTGTGACCCTTCGTCGGTGCCCAGCGCGCGCAGGCGTTCCTCGCCCCAGCTGACGGCTTCGCTCTGCTGCTCCGCGACCCCGAGCGCGGCCAGCGCGCGACGCACGGCCTCGGAGCGACGCTGGCCGAGCGCGAGGTTGTATTCGCGCGGGCCGCGTTCGTCGCTGTTGCCCTCGATCATGATCCGTTGCTGACGGTTGGCGTTGAGGTAGCGTGCATGCGCCTCGAGCAGCGGCAGGAACTCGGGCCGGATCGCGAAGCTGTCATAGTCGAAGTAGACGCTGCGGTTCGCGAGCGGGCCCTGGGGATCGGTGAGCGGATCCTTTTGCTCGGGGGTGACGGGGGCCACCGTGCTCGGCGCAATGGCCACCGTGGGTGCACCGGCCGCAGCGGCTGCCGCGCGCGCCCGTTCCGCTTCGGCAGCCGCCGCCGCAGCGGCAGCCGCGGCCGCAGCCGCGTCCCGGGACTCGATTCCCGCTGGCTTGGGATCGTCGTCGAGCTTGACGCTCGATCCGCAGCCGATCAGCGACGTGGCGAGTGCTGCGGAAAGCAGTAGCGTGAGTATCTTGGACATGTCTTCTCCTTGTGTTGGATCCGTCCGGAAACGTCTTGAACGGGTCCCTGATTCGAAAGCGCAGGGCACGCGCGATTCGCCCGCGCGCGCCATTTCCCGTCGCTACCGCGCGTACGGGCTCCAGGTCGGTTCGCGAATGTCGCCGGCGTTCGAGCTCATGCGCTGGCGCACGCGCCCGTCGACGGAGACGGCCATCAGCAGGTCACGCCCGCCGCTCTTGGTCGCGTACATCACCCAGCGACCGTTGGGCGCGAAGCTGGGCGCCTCCTCGCGCCCGCCGTCGGAGAGCACCTCCTCGCGGCCATCCCCGCCAAGATCCTTGACCGCAACGAGATAGCGTCCGTCGCGCCGGGTGACGAAGGCGAGCATCTTGCCGTCGGGGCTGACGCGCGGGCTCGAGTTGTAGCTCGACCCGAAGGTGACGCGCGTCGGGTCGCCGCCGGTGACGGAAACGCGATAGATCTGCGGGGAGCCGCCACGATCGGACGTGAAGTAGAGGTGCTGGCCGTCGGGCGAGAAGAAAGGCTCGGTGTCGATCCCGCCGGAGCTGACCAGCCGCCGCGGCGTGCCGCTGCCATCGGAGGCAATCACGTGAATCTGCGACAGACCATCGCGGGTGAGTGCGACGGCGAGCCGCGTTCCGTCGGGCGACCAGGCCGGCGCGCTGTTGCTGCCGCGAAAGTTGGCGACCACGGTGCGCTTGCCGCTGCCCAGCGCGTGGGTGTAGACCACGGGCTTGCCGCTCTCGAAGGACACGTAGGCCAGGCGCTTGCCGTCGGGCGACCAGGACGGCGAGATGATCGGTTCGGGCGAGGCGAGCGAGACCTGCACGTTCTCGCCATCCCAGTCGGCGACGTTCAGGCGATAGCGCTTGTCCTGGCGCGAGACGTAGGCCACCCGCGTCGAGAAGATGCCCTTCTCGCCGGTGAGCTTCTCGAAGACGAAGTCGGCGATGCGATGCGCGGCGAAGCGCAGGTCTTCCTCGGCAGCGGTGACGGCTTCGCCGCCGAGCGAATTCTGGCGCACCACATCGGTGAGCCGATAGCGGATGTCGTAGCGTCCGTCGGCGAGCCGCGCGATCGATCCGCCGAGCACGGCATCGGCGCCGCGGGCGCGCACCTGCGCGTAATCGACGGTGCCGGTGTCGGCGAGCGTCCCGGGTAGCTCGATCATGCGGAATGCGCCGCTGCGCGAGAGGTCCGAGCGTACGACCGCGGCGACATCGGTGGCCGCACGCCCGTCGGAGACGAAGTTGGCGATTGCGATCGGGTACTGGGTGGCCCCCACGCCCGAGACATCCAGCCGCATCTGGGCCCCGGCGAGGGCGGGCAGCAGAACGGATGCGAGGGTGACGACGAAAATGCCTGCGTAGCCCCGCACCCTCGATGAAAATCCGAAGAGGGGTGTTGTCATCTCGTGTGCTGGCACCGGAGTGTGGGAACCGGCGCCAAGCGGCCGGCTCGAAGGCGGAGCCAACGGCCATTATAGACGAGCATCATTTCCGTCACGGCCCGTTCCCGGGGGGCAACGTGGACATTGCGCGCCTCACTCGTGATCGCGCGGTCCGCGGGTGATTTCCAGGTCGGGCGGACAGGTTCCGTCGCGCATCCGCGGCAGGGGACTCGAGCGCTGGATGCCGCGCTCCGCGGCCTGATCCCAGGCGGTGACGCCACTCGACTTGCGCAGCCGCACCGCGCTGATCGTGCAGTCGGGGTTCACCGTCACCGTGAACACGGCTTTGGGGTTGCCGGTGAGATCGGGCGGAATCGCAAACACCGTCTTGTCCCGGATCAGCGTCGAGAGGCGGGTCCGGTACGAGGAGTCGGCCCCGCCCGGCGCGCCGGCGCCCGAGCCGCCGGCAGAGCCGATGTTACCGCCCGAGGCCGCGGTGCCGCCCGGGGTGCCGGCCTTGTCCATCAGTTCCTTCAGATAGGCGCTGCGCTGCGCCTCGGTGACGCGCTCGGCCTTCTCCTGGGCGGCGCGTTGCGCGCGCTCCTCGGCCTCCTGGCGCGCCTTGGCGGCGGCTTCCTTCTTCGCCAGTTCGGCCGCCTTGCGCTTCTCGTCCTCGGCCTTTTGCTTCTCGTCCTCGAGCTTCTTCTTCTCGTCCTCGACCTTCTTCTTGGCAAGATCCTCGATTTTCTTTTTCGCCAGTTCCTCGGCCTTGCGCTTCTCCTCCTCGGCGCGCTTCTTCGCCTGCTCCTGTCGCTCGGCCTCCTCGGCCGCCCGGCGCCGCTGTTCGATGACGATGTCGGGGTTGGGCATCTCGGGCGCGAGCGTGAGCGGCACCGGCCTGGGGGTCGGCGCAGGCTTGGGCGTGGGCAGCGGTTTGGGCGGCGGGGTGAACAGTTCGGCCTGCAGGGCGGGGGGCGGGCTGGTCTTCCAGCGGATGCCGACCACGAGCATCGCCACCAGCGCCAGGTGCACGGCGAGCGCGAGCGAGATCGACTTCCAGCGGCCGCCGCGCTTGGGAGGGCCTGCCGGCACCATGCGCTAGCGTTCCGGCTGCACGAGCAGGCCGACGCGCGACCCGGCGTCCTGCTTCAACTGGCCCAGGATCGCCGCCACGTCGCCGTAGGGCACGGCCTTGTCGGCGGTGATGACGATGGGCAGCGTCTCGTCGCCGCGCATCTGCGCGACGGCGGCGTTGAGATCGCGCCGGCGCACCACGCGTCGCGAGGTGTCGCCGGCGTTCACGCGCTGCACGGCGAGTTCGCCCGAAACCGCGACCTGCACCTCGATGTAGCGTTCCGGCGAGCTGCCGCCGCCGCCCGCGCGCGCCAGGTCGATGGTCGCGGGAGGCTGCAGCGGGGCGGTGACCATGAAGATCACCAGCAGCACGAGCATCACGTCGATGTAGGGCACGACATTGATGTCGGTGACCAGGCGCTTGCCGCGCCGGCCGCTTCTGCGGGAACTCAGGCCGGGCATGCCGGCTACTCCACCTGCCGGTGCAGGATGTTCGAGAACTCCTCAATGAAGGTCTCGAAGCGGCTCGACAGGCGATCGATGTCGTAGGCGAAGCGGTTGTACGCGACGACCGCCGGGATCGCGGCGAACAGCCCGATCGCGGTGGCGACGAGTGCCTCGGCGATGCCCGGAGCCACGGCGGCGAGCGTCGCCTGCTGCATGTTCGCCAGCCCGCGAAATGCATTCATGATGCCCCACACGGTGCCGAACAGGCCGACGTAGGGGCTGACCGATCCTGCCGAAGCGAGGAAGGCGAGGCTGGACTCGAGGGCGTCGATTTCGCGCTGGCTTGCTGCGCGCATCGCCCGGCGCGAGCCGTCGAGCATGGCCGCCGGTTCGTGCGGACGCTGCTGGCGCGTCTTGAGGAACTCGGCCATCCCGGCCTTGAAGATGCGCGCCATCGGCCCGTGATCGCGGTGCTGCAGACGCAGCTGTTCGCTCAGCGTCACGAGGTCCTGATCGGTCCAGAACTCGTCCTCGAAGCGCTCGGTGGCGATGCGCGCGGCGCGGATCGTGAAGAGCTTGCGAAAGATCACGCTCCACGATCCGATCGACACGAAGAGCAGCAGCAGCATCACCGCCTGCACGAGCAGGCTGGCGTTGGCGATCATGCTGACAATGGAAAGTTCGTTGTTCATCGGTTCAGTTCCTGCAGCAGCCAGTCAGGGAGCGCCGCCGGGCGGCTCGCGCCGCGACGCAGCACGGCGATGCGCACCGACGCGGTGACCAGCGTTTCCGTCGAGCCTGCGCGCCGCGCGCTTTGCGTCAGCGTCAGCGAGGCACGGCGCGCTTCGGCCACGCACACGTCGATGATGAGTTCGTCGTCCAGCCGGGCCGGTTTGAGGTACTCGATCGAGAGATCGCGCACGACGAACAGCAGCCCGTCGTCGGCCTCGAGCTGCTGGTGGGTGGCCCCCAGCGCGCGCAGCCACTCGGTGCGCGCGCGCTCGAAGAAGCGCAGGTAGTTGGCGTAATAGACGATGCCGCCCGCGTCTGTGTCCTCGTAGTACACGCGCACCGGGAATTCGAAGCTCGCGCCGGGCACCGTCGCCAGGGGCGCGCGTGCACTCTGGCGCCGGGTCACGCTCATTTCGGTGCTGCGGCGCCGGGTTCCGGCCAGAGTTCGGGCCCGTCCCCCGCGCGCGGCATCGTGAGCCCGAAGTGCCGATACGCCGACACGGTGGCGATCCGGCCGCGCGGCGTGCGCTGCAGGAAACCCTGCTGAATCAGGTAGGGCTCGATCACGTCCTCGATCGTATCGCGCTCCTCGCCGATCGCCGCCGCGAGGTTGTCCAGCCCGACCGGTCCGCCCGAAAATTTCTCGAGAATCGCCTGCAGCAGCTTGCGATCCATCACGTCGAAGCCGGCGCTGTCCACATCGAGCATCTGCAGCGCCCGATCCGCGATCCGGTCGTCGATCGAACCGTCGGCGCGCACCTCGGCGTAGTCGCGCACGCGGCGCAGCAGCCGGTTCGCGATGCGCGGGGTGCCGCGGGCGCGGCGCGCGATCTCGTGCGCGCCCGCGTCCGAGATCCGCGCGTCGAGCAGGCGCGCCGAGCGCAGCACGATCTCGCCGAGCTCGGCGACGTTGTAGAACTCCAGACGCGCAACGATCCCGAATCGATCGCGCAGCGGATTGGTCAGCATCCCCGCGCGCGTCGTCGCGCCGATCAGCGTGAAGGGCTGCAGGTCGAGCTTGATCGAGCGTGCCGCCGGCCCCTCGCCGATCATGATGTCGATCTGGAAATCCTCGAGCGCGGGGTAGAGGATCTCCTCGACGACCGGCGAGAGCCGGTGGATCTCGTCGATGAAGAGCACGTCGTGGGCTTCGAGATTGGTGAGCATCGCCGCCAGGTCGCCGGCGCGCTCCAGGACCGGGCCCGAAGTCTGGCGCAGGTTCACGCCCATCTCGGCGGCGACGATGTGCGCGAGCGTCGTCTTGCCCAGCCCCGGGGGCCCGAAGAGCAGCAGGTGATCGAGCGCCTCGCCGCGCTGGCGCGCCGCGGCGATGAAGATCTCGAACTGCTCGCGAATGCGCTGCTGCCCGACGTATTCGTCGAGCCGTTTCGGGCGCAGCGCGCGCTCGATCGCTTCCTCGCGCGGCGTCGTGGCCGCGGGGGCGATCAGGCGATCGTGTTCGATCATCTCGGCCGCTCCCCGCTCAACCCTTCGCCAGCGACTTCAGCGCCTGGCGAATGCCGTCCGAAACCGTCGTGTCCGGTTCGAGCCGGCGCATCGCGAGGTTCGCTTCGCGCTCCGAGTAGCCCAGCGCCACGAGGGCCCGCGCCACCTCGGCGCCGGCGTCGGTGGGCACTCCGGCGCGGGCTTCCCCGAGCGCGGGGGCGAGCTTGTCCTTCAATTCGAGCATCAGTCGCTCGGCGGTCTTCTTGCCGATTCCGGGAACGCGCGTGATCTGCGCGGTGTCCTGCGTGGCCACCGCGCGCGCGAGTTCGTCCACGGACAGGCCCGAGAGCACGGCCAGCGCGATGCGCGGGCCGATTCCGGAGATGCGGATCAGCAGGCGGAAGGCGTCGCGTTCGGCGTCGGTGGCGAATCCGTAGAGCAGGTGCGCGTCCTCGCGCACCACCAGGTGCGTGAGCAGCCGGACCCGTTCGCCGATCGCGGGCAGCCCGTAGAGCGTGCTCATCGGAACGTCGAGCTCGTAGCCCACGCCGCTGACCTCGACGAGCAGCGCCGGAGGGCGCTTGTCGAGCAGGATTCCGTCAAGTCGTCCGATCATGATGGACGTGAGAGTACACCAGTGCGCGCGTCACGACAGGCGCCCGCGCCGCATGCGCGTGCCGACCGTCGGCCGGGTCGCGGAACCGGTGACCGCGGCGCTCAGCGCGCCGACGTGGAGGTGGCACAGCGCGCAGGCCAGCGCGTCGGCGGCGTCGGGGGACGGCAGGCCGGGGAGCGAGAGCAGGCGCTGCACCATCGCCTGGACCTGTTCCTTGGTGGCGTGGCCCTGGCCGGTGACCGCCTTCTTGAGCTGCAGCGCGGTGTATTCGTGCACGGGCAGCGCCGCGTTCACGAGCGCGGTGATCGCCGCGCCGCGCGCCTGCCCCAGGAGCAGGGTGGAGGCGGGGTTGACGTTGACGAACACCTTCTCGATCGCCGCGACGGTCGGGCGGTATTGCTCGGCCAGCTCGCGCAGCCCGTTGAAGATCGTCCCGAGGCGGGTCGCCAGATCGGCGTCGGGCGTGCGGATCGTGCCGCTGGCGAGGTAGACGGCGCGGCGCTCGCGCACTTCGATCAATCCGAAACCGGTACGGCGCAGCCCCGGGTCGACCCCGAGGATGATGGTCGCGGCATCGGTCATGCGCGCTGCGGGCTCAGTGGCGGAAATGGCGCATGCCGGTGAACACCATCGCCAGGCCGCGCTCGTCGGCCGCCGCGATCACCTCCTCGTCGCGCATCGAACCGCCGGGCTGGATCACCGCCGTCGCACCCGCATCGGCCACCGCGTCGAGACCGTCGCGAAACGGGAAGAACGCGTCCGAAGCCGCGACCGAGCTGGCGAGCGTCAGGCCCGCATTGGCGGCCTTGATCGCGGCGATGCGCGCCGAGTCGATCCGGCTCATCTGGCCGGCGCCGACGCCCAGCGTGCGGCCCTGCGCGCAAAAGACGATCGCGTTGGACTTGACGAACTTGGCCACGCGCCACGCGAAGAGCATGTCGGTGAACTCGCCTTCGGTGGGCTGGCGCCGCGTCACCACGCGCAGTTCGCTCGCCGCGACGTTGCGCGCGTCGGGCGACTGCACCAGCAGGCCGCCGCCGACGCGCTTGAAGTCGCGCGCGTTGCCGCCCGACTCGAGCGGGATCTGCAGCACGCGCACGTTGGGCTTGGCGGCGAAGGGCACGAGCGCGTCGGGCAGGAAGGACGGCGCGATCAGCACCTCGACGAACTGGCGGGCCGCCAGCTGCGCGGCCGCCGCGTCGAGCGGGCGGTTGAAGGCGAGAATGCCGCCGAAGGCCGAGGTCGGGTCGCAGGCAAAGGCCTTCGCGTACGCGTCTGCGCAATCGGTGCCGATCGCCGCGCCGCAGGGGTTCGCGTGCTTGACGATCACGCACGCGGGGGAATCGAAGGTGCGCACGCATTCCCAGGCCGCGTCGCTGTCGGCAATGTTGTTGTAGGAGAGTTCCTTGCCCTGCAGCTGGCGATAGTTGGCGAGGCTGCCGGGCGCGGGGTCGAGGTCGCGGTAGAACGCCGCGCTCTGGTGCGGGTTCTCGCCGTAGCGCAGGTCCTGCGCCTTCTCCCACTGCTGGGTGTAGGTCGGCGGGTAGCCGCCGGCGCTTTTCTCCGGACCCTGGTTGCCCAGGTAGTTGGAGATCGCCGCGTCATAGCGCGCGGTGTGCGAGAAGACCTTGCGCGCCAGCGCGAAGCGCGTCTCCCCGGACACGCCGCCGTTCGCGCGCAGCGCCGCGGCGATGGCCGGGTAGTCGCGCGGATCGACCACGACGGTGAGTGCCGCGTGGTTCTTGGCCGCCGCGCGCAACATGGTCGGCCCGCCGATGTCGATGTTCTCGATCGCCTCCTCGAGCGTGCACGCGGGGTTCGCGACGGTCTGCTCGAAGGGGTAGAGGTTGACGACGAGCAGGTCGATCGGATCGATCCCGTGTTCGGCGAGCGCGCGCATATGCTCGGGCAGGTCGCGGCGTGCCAGCAGGCCGCCATGCACCTTCGGGTGCAGCGTCTTGACGCGTCCGTCGAGCATCTCCGGGAAGCCGGTGTACTCGGCGACTTCGGTGACCGGAATTCCGTGCTGCGCGAGCAGCTTTGCGGTGCCGCCGGTCGAGAGGATCGACACGCCCAGCGCGGCGAGTTCCGTCGCGAATTCAACGAGGCCCGTCTTGTCCGAGACGCTGATCAGGGCCCGGGAAATTCGCTGCATGGTGCTCTCCTGTGCAAGCCCGCGGGGCTCAGTCGTTGTTCAGAAGCCCGTGGTGCTGCAGTTTCTTGCGCAGCGTGTTGCGGTTGATGCCGAGCATGGCGCTCGCGCGCAACTGATTGTTGTCGGCCTGCTGCATCACGGCTTCGAGCATCGGGCGCTCGACGGCGCGGATCACCATCTCGTACACCCCGCACGGCAAGTTGCCGTCGAGGTCCTTAAAATAGCGGTCCAGACAGCGTGCGACCGCGTCGTTGAGCGACTGCGTCCTGGTCATGCGACTTGTCTCCATGGGGAACTCCGGTCGTTCGCTGCGCCGGAGAAAAAGAACTGCTGCAGGGCTTCGAGTTGCCCGGCGGCATGCTCGAGTTGAAAGAAGGACTGCAGGAAGCCCGCCGCCGCCGGCAGTCCGGCGAGGTACCAGCCGACATGCTTGCGCGCGCTGCGCACGCCATCGAGCTCGCCGTAGAACGTGTGGTGCGCGTGCAGGTGATCGCGAATCCGGCGACCGAGCTCGTCGAAGTCCGGCGCCGGAAGGGCTTCACCGGTGGCGAGGAAATGCGCGATCTCGCCGTACAGCCACGGCCGGCCCAGCGCGGCGCGCCCGATCATCACCGCGTCGGCGCCCGTGGCGCGCAGCACCGCGCGGGCCTTGCCGGGGGAGTCGATGTCGCCGTTGGCCACCACGGGGATCGCGAGCGCCGCCTTCACTTCGCCGATCGTCTCGTATTCCGCCTCGCCGCGAAAGCCACAGGCCCGGCTGCGTCCGTGGACGACGATCATCGCCGCGCCGGCGTCCTGCGCTGCGCGCGCGATCGCCACCGCGTTGCGCCATTGCGCGCTCGGGCCGGTGCGCATCTTCACCGTGACCGGAACCTCGACGACCCGACACACGGCGTCGATGATCCGGGCGGCCAGCGCCTCGTCGGCCATCAGCGCGGAACCGGCCAGCGTGTTGCACACCTTCTTCGCCGGGCAGCCCATGTTGATGTCGATCACCTGCGCGCCGTGCTCCACGTTGTAGCGCGCCGCGTCGGCCATCGTCGCGGGATCGGCGCCGACGATCTGCACCGCGCGCAGCCCGGCCTCGCCGTCGTGCGCAAGGCGCAGCTGCGTCTTGCGCGAGTCGCGCAGACGAGGGTTCGAGGCGACCATTTCCGAGACGGCGTAGCCTGCCCCGAAACGCCGGCACTGGTCGCGAAACGGCCGATCGGTGACGCCGGCCATCGGCGCGACAAAGACGGAATTGGTCAGGGAATACGGTCCGATTTTCATTCTTTTCGACTCGGAGCCTCGGTCTCGCAGCGTGAGCCTGGCGATCCGGCGCGACGACGATCAGCAGCACAGCGTCGGGCTCGCCCGACAAAGAACGCATTCTATCGGAAAGGCCTTTTCTGCTCAAAAAGCGGGCAGCAGACCGCGCGCTGACTGGGTGCGATGTCTGGATGCAGCGCCCGGATGCGGCGCCGGTGCGATCAGCGCAAGCCGAAGAGAAACGCGCGGGTGACGGCGCGCCGCAGGCCCGGGGCGAGCCCGAGCGCCGTGAGGGCGAGGGATTGCAGCGGCTGCAGCGCCGGGATGCCGAAGGCGCCCGCGAGCAGGTCGGTGGCCGCGAGCACCGCACCCCGATCCAGCCGCCGGGCGCGGAGGTAGGGAACGAGCGCGGTGATCAGCGGCCGGCCGGCGGAGCGCGCGTCGCCCAGGCACTGCGCGAGCACCTGCGCGTCGCGCAGGCCGAGGTTCAGGCCCTGGGCGCCCACGGGATGCAGCGATTGCGCGGCATTGCCGATCGCGACCACGTTTCCGACGACCACACTGCGGCGCGCCTTGCGTTCCAGCGCGACCACGCTGCGCGCTGCCGCCAGTTTCAGCGCCGGCACGGCGCATCCGCGCGCCAGGCCGCCGGTGCCGGCCAGCGTCTCGGCGAGTTCGGCGGCAAATGCGTCGGGCGCCAGCTCGAGGCGGCGCGCGGCATCGTCCGGGGCAGCGCACCAGACGAGCGAGAAGCGTCCGGGTTCCACGTGCGGCAGCAGCGCGATCGGGCCGCCCGTGCTGAACCACTCGAGCGCGCAGTCGCGCGACAAGCCGCTGGCCACGACCTCGGTAAGCAGCGCCGACTGTGCGAAGCTGCGCACCCGTCCGTCCTCGCCCGGATCGCCGCGCGCCTCGATGATCACTTCGGTTGCGTCCGGGTCCGGCGGCGTCGCGCCCAGCCCGGCGTCGGCGGCCGCGCGCGTGAGCGCCGCAACCAGTTTCCCGTACTGCACGACGTGCCCCAGTGCCGGGAGGCCCATCTCCTGCGCCGCGAGGCGCATGACGCCGACGTGGCCGGGAATCCGGACCTCGACCTTGCGGATCGGAGCAGCGCTCGGCAGCGCGACGATGCGCCCGAGGGTGAGCCAGCTGCCGTGTGAGGTGGCGAGCGCCCGGTTTACGAGCCAATCGGGAGGGGGAGCGCTGGGGGGTGTGAACGCGATCTCGCCCGGGCGAAAGCCCTGGCGCAGCAGCAGCAGCGCGCAGGCAATGGCGATCGGGCCGCTGCCGTCGATCCGGATCCGGGTGCCCGTCAAAGCGTCGCGCGTCATCGTCAGCCTCGCATGAGTGCCTCGATCTCATCCGGATCGCTGGGCACCCCGCCGGTGAGCATCTCACAGCCGGTTTCGGTCACGACCACGTCATCCTCGATCCGGATGCCGATGTTGTGGAAACGCTGCGGGATGTCATCGGCGGCGCGCACGTAGATGCCGGGTTCGACCGTGAACACCATGCCGGCGCGCAGCACCCGCGAGGGTGCGACGCCGTTCGTGTCGGCTTCGTCCGGTTCGCGGTAGCTGCCGCAGTCATGCACATCCATGCCCAGCCAGTGGCCGGTGCGGTGCATGAAGAAGCGCCGGTAGCTGCCGGTGCGGATCGCTTCGTCGAGCGGGCCGGGGATCAGGCCAACCTCGATCAGGCCGGCCGCGATCACCCGCACCGCGGCTTCGTGCAGATCGAGGAAGCGAACTCCGGGGCGCACCGCGTCGAGTGCCGCGCGCTGCGCAGCGAGCACGATTGCGTAGAGCTCGCGCTGGGGCGCGCTGAAGCGGCCGTTCACCGGGAAGGTGCGCGTGATGTCGGAAGCGTAGCCGTCGAGTTCGCAACCCGCGTCGATGAGCAGCAGGTCGCCGTCGCGCAGCACATCGCGGTTGTCGCGATAGTGCAGCACGCATGCGTTGGCCCCGCCGGCCACGATCGACCCGTAGGCCGGCGACGGCGAGCCGCAGCGCGTGTACTCGTGCAGCAGTTCGGCCTCGACTTCGTATTCGTGCATGCCGGGACGGGTGACGCGCATCGCGCGCGCGTGTGCGCTGGCGTTGATCTGCCCGCCGCGGCGCAGGATGCGCAACTCGTGCTCGTCCTTGACGAGGCGCATTTCGCCGACGAGCGCGGCAAGATCGAAGGCCTGCTTTGGCGCGCCCACGAGTGCGCGCACCTGCGCGCGCACCGCGGCGAGCCAAAGCCGGACCCGCTCGTCGAGCTTTTCGCTGGCGCCCAGCGCGTAGTAGATCGCCGGCGCGTCCTGCAGCAGGCGCGGCAGTTCTTCATCGAGCGCACCGATCGGCAACGCACGATCGACGCCGAAGCGCTCCGGCGCGGCCGCGGTGCCGACGCGAAACCCGTCCCAGATCTCACGCTCCTCATCCTTCTCGCGGCAAAAGAGCACCGTCTCGGTATGCTCCGGCCCGACGACGATCGCCAGCGCGGCCTCCGGCTCGGCAAAGCCCGTGAGGTAGTAGAAGCTGCTGTCCCAGCGGTACGGGTAGGTGCTGTTCCCGTTGCGCTCCACTTCGGGCGAAGTGCACAGAACGGCGACCCCGCCGCCGCGCGCGCGCATCGCGGCGACGAGGCGCGCGCGACGGTCGACCAATGCCTGCATGTTGCTCATCCTCCGTTGGCCTGCAATTGTGCATCCAGTCGCGCCAATCGCTCGTGAGTTCCCACATCGGTCCAGCGGCCGGCGTGGAATTCGCCGCCCGCCTGCCGGGCAGCCGCCGCGGCGTAGAGCAGCGGGGCCAGCGGCGCGCGCGCGCCGGGCACGATCTGCGCGAAGAGCTCCGGACGATAGATGCCGATGCCGCTGAAAGTGAAGCGCTGCGGCGCGTCCGCGACTAGCCGCTCACCGTCCAGCCCGAAATCCCCACGCGCATGGTGCTCCGGGTTGGCGACCAGCACGCACCAGGCGAGCAGGTCCGCCGCGCGCATCTTTTCCGCGATCGCCGCGGCGCGCGCGAAGTCGACGTCGCAGAACACGTCGCCGTTGACAACCAGGAACGCCTCCGACCCGAGCCGCTCGAGCGCGTTCGCGATTCCGCCGGCGGTCTCGAGCGCCTGTGCTTCGGGGCTGTAGCCGATGCGCAGCCCCCAGCGCGATCCGTCGCCCAGCGCGGCCTCGATCTGCGCCCCCAGGTGCGCGTGGTTGATGAGGATGTCGCGAAAGCCGGCGCGCGAGAGCGCCTCCAGGTGCCAGGCGATGAGCGCCTTGCCGCCGACGGCGAGCAGCGGCTTGGGACAGGTGTCGGTGAGCGGGCGCATCCGCTCACCACGTCCGGCCGCGAGAATCATCGCGCGCATCGCCGCCATGGGCTAGAAGGTGGTGCCGATCGAAGCCGGGCGCGACTCGACGCGCTCGATCAGCTGCAGCAGCGGACCGAACGCGCGGTAGCGCCGCGCCGCGCGCTCGACGTAGGCGAGCACCACCGGCAGGTCGGCGAGGTAGCGGCTCTTCCCGTCGCGGTAGTTGAGCCGCGCGAAGATGCCCAGCACCTTGAGGTGGCGCTGCAGCCCCATCCACTCGAAGTCGCGGTAGAACGCGCCGAAGTCCCCTGGCACCGGGAGCGCAGCCGCACGCGCCTCTTCCCAGTAACGCACCGCCCAGTCGATCACCTGTTCCTCGGGCCACACCACGTAGGCATCGCGCAGCAGCGACACGAGGTCGTAGGTGATCGGCCCGTAGACGGCATCCTGGAAGTCCAGGACGCCGGGGTTGCCGGCACCGGGGAGCCGCATCAGGTTGCGCGAGTGATAGTCCCGGTGCACGTAGACGCAGGGCTGGGCGAGCAGGTTCGCGAGGAGCACCTCGAACGCATCCGAGAGCACCTGCCCATCCGCACCGCCCGCCTCCACCCCGCGATGGCGCGCCAGATACCAGTCGGGAAACAGCATCAACTCGCGCTCGAGCAGCGCGCGATCGTAAGGCGGAAAGACGCCGGGCCGGCTGGCGCGCTGCAGGTTCACCAGCGCGCCGATCGCATCACGGTAGAGTTCGGGCGCGCTCGCCGGCGTCAACTCGTCGAGGTAGGTGCGCGTGCCCAGATCGTCGAGGAGCAGGAAGCCGCGCTCGAGGTCGGATTCATGGACCGCGGGCACGCTGAGTCCCGCCTCGCCCATCACCCGGGCCGCGTGCACGAAGGGCCGGCAATCCTCCATCGGCACCGGCGCATCCATGGCGACGAAGCTCGCGCCCGTGCCCCCGGCGGCGTCGATGCGGAAGTAGCGCCGGAAGCTCGCGTCGTTGGATGCGGGGCGGATCGACGCGAGCTGCAGTCCGTAGCTCGAGGGCAGGGTGCGCAGCCAGTCGTGGAGTTCGTCGAGTCGTTGGTCGTGCGGCATGTGGGGGGTGTGCGCGATCCCGCGGCGGTCGTTCGTATAATAGTCGCACGTCTCCGACCCCTCGAACGAGCACATGCCCACCAGGATCCGTCGCGACTGCGACAGACGCCACCCGAGCGGACTGCCGAACAGTCCGGACTGCGCTTGCGCGGGTTGATCCCGCTAGCGGTTCTTCTGCTGGCCGCGTCGGTTCCCTTCGGCGGCGGCGCGTTTGCGCAGTCGTTCCGGGCCCAAACCGGCCAGGCCAACTGTCCGCTGCCGCTCGGCCCGCGCTTCCCGGCCAGCCTGGACGCGATGGGCGACCTCCCCGGCACCCCGCCAGGCGCTCCCGCCACGTCCGCTGCACCCGGCGCAGACGAGGCACCGACCCTTGGCCAAGTGAGCCCGGCGGCGGCCGGCAGCTTCCCGTTGCAGCTCGACCCGGGACTGAGCGAAGCACGTCGGCCCGACACAAAAGGGGACCCCGTTTTCGTGCGCGGAGACCGTGTTTCGGGTCGTCTCGATCGGGACACGACGCTCAGCGGAAATGCCGAACTGCGCAAGGGCGGCACCGTCGTGCAGGCGGACCGCATCACCTACTATGAGGCCGACGACGAGCTCTTTGCGGTGGGCGGTGTGCGCGTCGTGCAGCAGGGGAACGTCTTCGTCGGTCCCGAATTGCGGCTGCGCATCGATACCACCGAGGGCGTGTTCCGCTCGCCCTCCTACCTGTTGCCGCGCTATCAGGGGCGCGGCGAGGCCGAACAGCTCGAGTTCCTCGGTCCGCAGCGCATGGAATTGCGCCAGGCAACCTACACGACGTGTCCGCCGGACGCGCTCGACTGGATCCTGCGGGCCGACTCGCTGACCGTCGACGAGCAAAAGGGGGAGGGTCGGGGGCGGTCGGCGAGCCTGTACTTCAAGGGGGTCAAGATCCTCGCGGCGCCGTACTTCGAGTTTCCGCTCGGTGACGAGCGGCGCAGCGGGCTGCTCGTGCCGTCCTTCTCGCTCTCGACGCAAAGCGGTCTGGAGTTCGTGCTGCCCTACTACTGGAACATCGCGCCGAATCACGACCTGACCCTGTACCCGCGCCTGATGGCAACGCGGGGGGTTCAGCTGGGCGCCGATTACCGCTATCTCGAGCGCAATTACTTCGGCGAAACCCGCGTCGAGATCACGCCCAGCGACACCACGACCCACACTTCGCGGCACTACTACTCGAGTCAGCACACCATCGTGAACCTGGCTGGCTGGTCGGGCGGGTGGAACTTCAAGGGTGTTTCGGACGACAACTACTTCGTGGACTACGCGCGCTCGATTCTCGCGAGTTCCGAGCGCAGCCTGCCGCGCGATGTCTACCTCTCGCGCGGCTTCGGCAACTGGTCGGTGCTGATGCGATCGAGCCGCTGGCAGAACATTCTGGACGCGGTGGCGGCACCGCCCTACGAGCGGGTGCCGCAACTTCAGGCGCGCCACGACCAGCGCAATTTGGGCGGTTTCGACATCGCCGGGTTCTATGATGCGACGTGGTTCACCAAGCCGCTCGCCGGCGCCCCCGAGGGCTTGCGCGTCATCGCCAACCCGAGCATCAGCTATCCGATCCAGCGCCCCGAGGGCTTCCTCGTTCCCAAGCTCGGCGTGCACCTGAGCACCTATCGCCTCGATTCCAACGCCGGTCTGGCGACGACGCTCAATCGAACGGTGCCGATCTTTTCCCTCGACGGTGGCCTGGTGTTCGAGCGCAGCACGTCGTATTTCGGGAAGAATTTCACGCAGACGCTCGAACCGCGCCTGTTCTACGTGCGCACGCCCTATCGCGACCAGTCGGCGTACCCGGTCTTCGACACGGCCGTTGCCAACTTCAACTTCGCGCAGCTCTTTGCCGAAAACAGTTTCGTCGGGGGTGACCGGGTGGCGGACCTCAACCAGCTCACCACCGCCGTCGTTTCGCGGATGATCGACCCGACTTCGGGAGCGGAAGCCCTGCGCGTCGCGCTCGGGCAGCGGCTCTACTTCACGGACCAGCGGGTTTCGATCCCCGGGGTCGCCCAGCGCACCGACGCGCGCTCCGACCTGCTGGTCGCGGCCTCGGGTGCGCTCGGCCCGACGATGAGCTTCGACGCGGCGATGCAGTACAGCGTGCAGGATTCGCGTTTTCAGGGCGTCAACCTCTCCTGGCGTTACGTGCCGGGCGAGCAGCGGGTGTTGAACGCCGGTGTCCGGTTCCTGCGCAGCGAGATCGGCCAGCTCGACCTGTCCTGGCAATGGCCGGTGGCGGTCAACTGGCGCACGATGGGACGCATCAGCTATTCGTGGCTCGACCAGCGCATCGACCCGAGCACGGCCCAACTGGTCGCGGCACGCCCGGGCATCGTCGAAAGTGTGCTGGGTGTCGAGTACCATGCCTGCTGCTGGGCGCTGCGCTTTGTCGCGCAGCGTTACGTGACGGCCGCGCTGACGACGACATCGACGTTCTTCATCCAGCTCGAGCTAAAGGGTGTTGCGCGGATCGGGTCCGATCCGTTTGATACATTACGCCGGAACATTCCCGGCTATCAGTTGCCTACGGACCGTCGGGACTCGCCCAGCCGGTACCAGGGATACGAATGACAGTGAAGACACGTCTGTTCCGGGCCGCCTGCGGCCCGCTCCTCATCGGCGCCTGGCTGGGCATCGCCCCCGGGCTGGCGCTGTCCCAGACCGCCGTGCGCCCGCTCGACCGGGTCGTCGCCGTCGTCAACAACCAGGTGATCACCGCGAGCCAGCTGGCGACCCGCACGGCGCAGGTGGAGCGTGAACTCCGGCTCCAGAACCGCACCGGGCCGGCAACGGAGGTGCTGGAGAAACAGGTGCTCGAGCGGCTGATCGTCGATCTGGCGATGGCACAGCGCGCGCGCGAGCAGGGAATTCGCATCGACGACGCCCAGCTCGAGCGCGCGATCGAGGGCATCGCCCAGGAAAATCGGCTGACGCCGGCACAACTGCGCGAGCGCGTCGAGCGTGACGGCACGAACTTCACCGCGTTTCGCGAGCAGATTCGCGCCGAGATCGTTCGCGTTCGGCTGCGCGAGCGCGAAGTCGACTCGCTGGTGCAGGTGAGCGATGCGGACATCGATACCTGGCTCGCCGAGAATGAAGCCGCGGCCGCGAGCGCACCGCCCGAAATCCTGCTCGGACAGATTCAGGTGCGCGTCCCGGAGGGCGCCGCCGAGCCGGAGGTCGCGCGCCTGCGCGCCCGCGGCGAGGAACTGTTGCGCCAGCTCAAGGGCGGGGCCGACTTCAACCGCCTGGTTGCGTCGTTTGCGAACGCGCCCGACGCCCCGAGCGGGGGTGCGCTGGGCTGGCGCAGCGCGGAGCAGTTGCCCAAGCTCTTCGCCGACGCGGCGGCTGCGCTCAAGGTCGGCGAGGTGTCCGGCCTGCTGCGCAGCGGCGCCGGGTTCCACATCCTGCAGCTTTTCGACAAGCGTGGCGGGGGAGCGCCCGGCGGCCCGCCGATCGTGCAGACCCATGTTCGGCACATCCTGATTCGCCCGACACCCGAAGTTCCGGAGGCTGAAGTTCTGCGACGGCTCAACGAGATCAAGGTCCGCGTCGAGACCGGCGGCGGAGATTTCGCGGCGCTGGCGCGTCAGTATTCGGCCGACGGCAGTGCAGGCAAGGGCGGCGATCTGGGCTGGATCTACCCCGGGGACACGGTTCCCGAATTCGAGCGGGCGATGAACGCGCTCGCGCCGGGGAGCATCAGCGAACCGGTCTCCACCGCGTTCGGCTATCACCTGATCGAGGTGCTCGAACGCCGTGAAGACGTTGCCTCACCCGAGCGCCGGCGTCAGATGGCGCGTCAGGCGTTGCGCGCGCAGCGCAGCGAGGAAGCCTTCGAGAGCTGGGTCAACCAGTTGCGCGACAGCACCTATGTCGAGTACCGGCTCGATTCGAACTAGCCTGCACGTCCCGGGGGGCATCTGATCAAGCCGGTTTCCGGACACCACCCGCGCCGACGTTTCAGTCAGAACTTCCTGACCGATCGGGCGGTGATCGAGGCGATCGCCGAGGCGATCGCGCCGGCCCCCGGGGACCGGATCGTCGAGATCGGGCCGGGCCTCGGAGCGCTCACCGAGGCGCTGCTCGCGCGCACCGCACACATCGCCGCGATCGAGATCGATCGCGATCTCGCCGTGCGACTCGCGAAGCGCTTTCCTGCGGAGCGCCTCGAACTGCATGTGGCCGACGCCCTGGTTTTCGACTTCGCCGCGCACGCCGCGCACGGCGCGCTGCGCATCGTCGGCAATCTTCCGTACAACATATCGTCTCCGCTGCTGGTGCGTCTCGCCACGCTGCGCGAGTTCATCGTCGATCAGCACTTCATGCTCCAGCGCGAGGTGGTTGAGCGCATCACGGCAGCCCCCGGCAGCAAGGACTACGGGCGCCTCACGGTGCTGCTGGCTGCGCACTACGAGTGCGAGTCGGTGCTGGCGGTGCCGCCCAAAGCCTTCGATCCGCCGCCGCGCGTCGATTCGGCCGTCGTGCGCATGCGGGTACGCGCGCAGCCGCAGACTGCTGCGCTCACCGAACTCGCCGCGGTACTCTCCGCGGCGTTCGGACAGCGGCGCAAGATGCTGCGCGGCACGCTGCTGCCGTGGCTGGCCGCGCAGGGTGTTGTCGCCGATGACATCGTCCCCACGGCGCGCGCCGAGGAACTGGCGCCCGCCGTCTATTTCGCGCTTGCCGAGCGCCTCGCGCTCAGGCGCCAGGAGCGGGACGGTGCTCGATGAGTTCGATCTTGTAGCCGTCCGGATCCGCGACGAAGGCGATCACCGTGTCGCCGCCCTTCACCGGACCCGCGTCGCGGGTCACCATGCCGCCAGCGGCGCGAATGCGCGCGCAGGCCGCCGCGGCGTCGGGCACCGCGATTGCGATGTGTCCGTAGCCGGTGCCGATCTCGTAGCTGTCCACGCCGTAGTTGTAGGTGAGCTCGAGCACCGCGCCATCCGGGTCCTGCTCGTAGCCCACGAACACCAGCGCGTATTTCTGATCGGGGCGCTCGGTGGTGCGCAGCACCTTCATGCCCATGATCGTCGTGTAGAAGGTGATCGAGCGCTGCAGGTCGCCGACGCGCAGCATGGTGTGGAGGATCTTCATCGGGCACTGCTCCAGGAAAGTGGGAAAAGGGGTGCGTTCAATCGGCCGGGCTGGTGTCCGGCGCCGCGCGCAGTTCGTCGCGCACGCGCGCGAAGTCGGGAAAGAGCTCGCCCACGGTCGCCCAGAAACGCTCGCCATGGTCCAGCTGGCGCAGGTGGGCGATCTCGTGCGCGATCACGTAGTCGATCACTTCGGCGCGGAAGTGCATCAGGCGCCAGTTGAGCCGGATCGAACCGTCGCTGGTGCAGCTTCCCCAGCGGGTGCGTGCCGAGGACAGGCCCCAGCGCCGCGGAGCGCGGCCCAGCCGCTCGGCGAATACCGGGATGCGCTGCGTGAAGTGTGCACGGGCCTGTTCCTGCAGCCAGCCGTGGACGCGATTGCGCAAGCGCTCGGGCCCGGCGTCGGGCGCCAGACCCACGATCAGGCGCGTGTCCTCGAGCACCACCCCGCGCACCTGCGGGTCGAGCGCGAGAACGCGCTCCGTGCCCAGAAAGCGCACGGTGCCGCCCGGCTCCCAGCGCGTTGCCAGCCGGGCCAGGTTCGCGGTGTGTTCGCGCCAGTGGGCAAGCTGGCGGATGATCCAGGCGGACTTCTCGCGCAGCGCCTCCTCGGTCTGGGCGCGGGTCAGCCAGCGTGGGATCGTCACGCCGAGTCCGCGGTCATCGACCATGAAGCCGATCGTGCGTCGCTTCGAGCGCCGCAGCCAGTAGGGGATCAGTTGTCCGTCCAGCCGGATCGACGGGCCCGCGGGAGGCGCAGGCGACGCCGGCACGGGGGGTACATCCGGCGCAAAGAGCGGAAGCGTCAGCTGCAGCGCCGCCTGCGCGGGATCGATTCGGCGCGCTGCGGCGCGCTTCACCGCTGCACCGCCGCGGCGCTGGCCGCGGCTCCCGCCGGCGCGTCCGCGTACACATGCGGACTGATCACACGCATCTCGGCCTCGATCCAGCGCGCGACTTCATCGTTGAGCTGGTCCGCGCTCTTTCCCTGTGAAGGGATCGGCGCGCCGATCGAAACGGTGACCATTCCCGGGTACAGCAGGAACGAGCGGCGTGGCCAGCGTTCGCCCGCATTGACGGCAATCGGAACCACGGGAGCCCCGGTGCGGCATGCGAGGCGCGCGCCACCGGTCTTGTACTTGCCCGCCTTGCCGACCGGGATGCGCGTTCCCTCGGGGAACATCACGATCCAGCGTCCCTCGGCAAGCTTGCGCACGCCCTGGCGCACCACGTTCTCGAACGCGCTCATGCCCTTGCTTCGATCGATGTGGATCATGTTGAGCAGGCCGATCGCCCACCCGAAGAAGGGCAGCCAGATCAATTCGCGCTTGAACACGTAGCAGATCTCACGCGGCATCCATGCCGGGTAGAAGTAGGTCTCCCAGGTCGACTGGTGCTTCGAGAGCAGGATCGCCGGCCCGTCAGGCAGGTTCTCCTCGCCTTTGATCCGGTAGTCGATGCCGCAGATCAACCGTGCCGCACCGATCGAGAGCTTGAGCCAGCCGATCGTGAGCCGGTAGCGCGTCGAGAGCGGCAGCGGCGCCCAGAGCACGCACGCGGTCGCATACGGAATCAGCGTCACGATGTGAAAGAGGTGGAACAGCGCGGAGCGCAGCGCCGTGATCATCGCGCGAACTCCCTGACGGCGCACGCCGTGCCGACCCGGATCATGACGTGAGTTCGGCGGCGATCGCCGCCAGATCGACCCGCACCGTGGTTCCGGCCGGCATTCCACCGGCCTTCAGGGTCTGCTGTCCGACGCCGGTGAGCACCAGTATCGTGCGGCATCCGGCGCTGTGTCCGGCCTGCAGGTCGCTCAGCCGGTCGCCGATCATGCACGAGCGCGACGGCTCGATTTCGAAGCGGCGCAGGATCTCGAAGATCATGCCGGGCCGCGGCTTGCGGCACTCGCAGTTGGCGTCCTCGTGATGCGGACAGAAGAACACCGCGTCGATGTGCCCCCCGGCCTCGTTCACCAGCCGGTGCATCTTCGCGTGCATCGCGTGCAGTGTGGGCACATCGTAGAGTCCGCGTGCCACCCCCGACTGATTGGTCGCGACCGCGATCCGGAACCCGGCCTTGGAGAGCCGGGCGATCGCCTCCAGGCTTCCGGGGATGGGGCGCCACTCCTCGGGACTCTTGATGAAAGCCGCGCTGTCGTGGTTGATCACGCCGTCGCGGTCGATGATCAGCAGTTTCACGTGTTCGAAAGCCTCGAGATGTCGGCCACCCGGTTCATCAGATCGCGCAGTTGGGCGAGCAACGCGAGTCGGTTCGCGCGGATTGCGGATTCTTCGGCCATCACCATCACCTGGTCGAAGAAACGATCGACGTCGTCGCGGGCATCGGCCATCAGCGCCATTGCGCCCGCATAGTCCTGCGTGCGCAGCAGCGCGTCAACCCTTGGCGCGAGCGCGTCGACGCGTTGCGCGAGGGCCACTTCGGCCGGTTCGGTCAGCAGCGTCGGATCCACGGTCGCGGCGGCTGCGTCCCCGGACTTGCGCAGGATGTTGACCGTGCGCTTGTTGGCGGCGGCCAGCGCCTCGGCCTCCGGGAGCTGCTGGAAGCGGCGCACCGCGTCGAGCCGCAGCGGCACCTGGGCGAGCAGCGCGGGTCGCGCGTCGATCACGGCGCCGATTTCCTGCGCGCTGAAACCGCGCTCGCGCAGGAAGCCGTTCAGGCGCTCGTAGACGAAGGTCGCCAACTCCTCGGCGGCGAGCGGCCCGGCGGCAGGGAAGGCGGCAAACGCGCCCGCGAGCAGCGCGTCGAGCGGCAGCGCGAGTTCCTTCTCGACGAGCATGCGGATCACCCCGAGCGCGTGGCGGCGCAGTGCGAACGGATCCCGGTCGCCACTGGGCTGCTGGCCGATCGAGAACAGCCCGGCGAGCGTTTCGAGTTTGTCCGCCAGCGCCAGCACGGTGCCGGTCTGCGTCTGCGGCAGGGCGTCTCCGGCAAAGCGCGGCCGGTAATGTTCCTCGATCGCGCGGGCGACGGCTTCGTCTTCGCCGTCGTGGGTGGCGTAGTACGCCCCCATCACACCCTGGAGTTCCGGGAACTCGCCGACCATCCCGGTGAGCAGGTCGGTCTTGGCGAGCAGCGCCGCGCGTTCCACCGGCGCGCTGTCGGTGCCGAGCGCCGCGGCGATCCCGCGCGCGATTCTCGCGACGCGCGCGCAGCGTTCGGCCTGCGAGCCGAGCTTGGCGTGATAGACGACGGCGGCAAGACCTTCGACCCGCGCGGCGAGCGGCGTGCGGCGATCCTGCTCGAAGAAGAATCGCGCGTCGGCCAGGCGTGGCCGCACCACGCGCTCGTTGCCGTCGATGATGCGCGCCGGATCGTCGAGCGCCATGTTCGAGACGATCAGGAAGCGCGCGAGCAGTCGGTCGTTCTCGTCGAACAGCGGGAAATACTTCTGGTTGGTGCGCATCGTCAGGATCAGGCATTCCTGCGGCACCGCGAGGAACTCGGGCTCGAAGCTCCCGACGTATACCGCCGGCCACTCGACGAGCGCGCTCACTTCGTCGAGCAGCGCGGCCACCGGCGCCGCTTCGCCCAACGTGGCGCCCAACGCGTCGGCCGCAGCGCGCAGGGCCGCGTCGATTTGCGCGCGTCGTTCCTCGAAACTTGCGATCACGTGGCCCGCGTCGCGCAGCGTCTGCTCGTAGCCCAGCGCGTCGTCGATGACGATCGGGTCCTGCGACTGGAAGCGATGCCCTTGGGTGGTGCGGCCGGCGGCGAGCCCCAGCGTGCTTGCCGGCAGCAGCTCGGCGCCGTGGAGTGCGACGAGCCCGTGTGCGGGGCGCACGAAGCTTACGGTCGTCTCGCCGTCGGCGAGCTGGTACTGCATCTGCTTGGGGATCGGCAATTTCGCGAGCGCATCGGCGAGCAGCGCGTCGATGCAACCCGCCAGACTGTCACCGGTGACGTGGCGCTGTGCCACGAAGCACTCCTGGCGACCGTCGTTGCCGCGTGCCAGCTCGGCGATCGCCACGCCCTGCTTCTCGGCCCACTTGCGCAGCGCCTGCGTCGGTTCTCCGGCGGCGTCCAGCCCCACCTTGAGCGAAGGGCCGCGAACTTCGACGACGCGATCGGCAGCCTGCGCGGCCACCGCGTCCACCCGTACCGCGAGCCGCCGCGGAGTCGCGAAGCCGCTCACCGCAGCGTCGGCCGCTGCGAGATGGCGATCGTGCAGCCCGCGCGCGATCGTATCGGCGAAGGAATCGCCGAGCGCGCGCAGCGCCTTGGGCGGCAATTCCTCGGTGAGCAGTTCGATCAGCAGCGGTGCCACGGTCATCTTGTCATCCGTTTGCGCCGGCGGGCGCTTTGCGCGCAGCCGCGGGCGCGAGCATCGGGAAGCCGAGCCGTTCGCGCGACTCGTAGTAGGCCTGCGCGATCGCGCGCGCGAGGGCGCGCACCCTGCCGATGTAGGCGGCGCGCTCGGTCACGGAGATCGCGCCGCGCGCGTCGAGCAGGTTGAAGGTGTGCGAGCACTTCATCACCATCTCGTAGGCCGGCAGAGCGAGCTGCGCTCCGATCAGGCGGCGCGCCTCGGCCTCGTAGTCGCTGAAGTGCCGAAACAGCATCTCGGCGTTGGCGTGTTCGAAGTTGTAGGTCGACTGCTCGACTTCGTTCTGGTGGAACACGTCGCGGTAGAGCACGCCTTCGGTCCACACCAGGTCGTAGACGCTCTCGACGTTCTGCAACGCCATCGCGAGGCGTTCGAGCCCATAGGTGATCTCGCCGGTGATCGGCTGGCACTTGAGCGATCCGACCTCCTGGAAATAGGTGAACTGCGTGACCTCCATCCCGTTGAGCCACACCTCCCAGCCCAGTCCCCACGCACCCAGCGTCGGGGATTCCCAGTCGTCCTCGACGAAGCGCACATCGTTGGCGCGGGTGTCGACCCCCAGCGCCTCGAGGGATCCGAGATAGAGCTCGATGATCTCGGGCGGGGAGGGCTTCAGGACCACCTGGTACTGGTAGTAGTGCTGGAGCCGGTTCGGGTTGTCGCCGTAGCGTCCGTCCTTCGGACGGCGCGACGGTTGGACATAGGCGGCGCGCCACGGTTCCGGGCCGATCGAGCGCAGGAAGGTCGCCGTGTGGAAGGTGCCGGCGCCAACCTCCATGTCATAGGGCTGGAGCAGCGCGCACCCCTGCCGGTCCCAGTAGTCCTGGAGTCGCAGAATCACCTGCTGGAACGAAAGCATGGCGGGCTTGTCCTTGAAAACCACGGATTTTACTTGGTTCGACGCCGCGCCCGGGCGCAAAGCCCCGTTCCGGCCGCGCTCAGTGCCAGCGCGAGTCCCAGCACGGGGTAGTTTCCGAACACCGCGTAGGGCGTCAGCCCCGTCGTGCCGCGCACTTCGGTCGCGAGCGTGCCGCGCTCGCCGGTGGGCAAGCGCGCGGTGACGACCCCCTGGTGGTCGATCGCCGCCGTCACGCCGGTGTTGGTCGCGCGCAGCATGGGTCTGCCGAGTTCGAGCGAACGCATGCGCGCGATGCGCAGGTGCTGGTCGAGCGCGTGCGAGTCCCCGAACCATGCGAGATTGCTCAGGTTCACCAGCACGGTCGCGCCGTCGCGCACCTGACGGGCCAGTTCCTCGCCGAAGAGGTCCTCGAAGCAGATGTTGAAGGCGATGCGTTCGTCGCCGAGCGACAGCGCCGGTTGCCCGTCCGCGCCGCGGGCGAACTCGCCCAGGGGGATGTCCATCATGCGCACGAACCACCCGAACAGCGCGGGCACGAACTCGCCGAAGGGCACCAGGTGGCGCTTGTCGTAGCGCCCCGTGATCCGGCCGTCGGCCCCGATCACCGCGACGCTGTTGGTGATGCGCGCAGCGGACGCGGCAGCCGCGTTCGCCGGGCGCAGGTCGGCGGCATCCAGCGGCATGCCGATCACGAGCGCACCGCCGAGCGCGGCGTAGCGCGCCAGGCGTTCGCTGATCTCCGGCGGGGTCGCGCGCCACGGAATGGTCCACGCGGTCTCGGGAAGCACGGTCAGTTCGGCGCGCCCCGCTTCGACCATCGCGACATAGGTATCCATGGCCGCCAGCGCGCGATCGGGGTCGAACTTGAGATCCTGCGGCACGTTGCCTTGCAGCAGCCGCACCGGCAGGGGCCGCGCGCTCGGCTGCACCCAGACGGCGGGCGCCAGCAGAAGTCCGAGCGCGACCGGCAGCACGAGCAGCAGCACCCCGGCGACCGGGAAGCGGCGCTGGCGCAGGGTGGACAGCGCGAGGGCGAGGCCGAACGCGGCGAGGGCCGCGAACAGACCGACACCGTAAACCCCGAGCAGCGGCGCCACGTGGCGCAGCGGTCCGCCCAGGTGCGCGTAGCCGATCGACAGCCACGGGAATCCGGTCATCAGGTAGCCACGCGCCAGCTCGCCGAGCGTCCACAGGCCCGCGAAGAGCAGCGCTGCACCCAGTTCCGCGCCCGCTCCGAAGGGCTTGTCCGCGAGCCGCCGCGTGAGGGCCACGGCGAGCGCACCGAAAGCGGCGAGATACACGGAGAGCAGGACCACCGCTGCGGCCGCCATCGGGGCCGGCATGCCGCCGTAGCGATGCATGCTGACGTACATCCAGCCCACGCCGGCCACGAAGCTGCCGACGCCAAAGGCGAGCGCCGTTGTGAAATCGCCGCGCCAGCGCGGCGCGGGGCGTTGCGGGAGCAACAGAAGGATCAGCGCCGCGAGCGCCAGTGGCTGGAGCCACCATCCTTCCAGCGGTCCGAAGCTTGCCGCATGGAGCGCGCCGAGCGCCAGCGCCGCGAGAGCACGGACCAGCGCGCCGCGCATCGGCGCCGACGCGTGCGCCGCGAGCGCAGCGTCAGTCATCTTGAACGTCGGGTGACTCCGTCGCCTTCGGTGGCAGGCGCTCGACGAGCAGCAGCTGCACCTGGCGCGCGTCGGCGCGCAGCACCTGGAAGCCCAGTGAGCCCAGTTCGATGCGCTCGCCGCGGCGCGGGACGCGTCCCAGCTGCCCGGTCACCAGACCGCCGATCGTGTCGAAGTCCTCGTCCGAGAAGTCGGTGTCGAAGAGCTTGTTGATCGGACCGATCTCGGCAAACGCGTGCACCCGATAGCGTGGTCCGTGCTCGCCGGGTGCCAGCGCGACGATGTGGTCCGCGGCCACGTCGAAATCGAATTCGTCCTCGATGTCGCCGACGATCTGCTCGAGGACGTCTTCGATGGTGATCAGCCCCGCGACGCCGCCGTATTCGTCGACGACCACGGCGAGATGGTAGCGATTGACGCGAAACTCACGCAGCAGCACGTTCAGGCGTTTCGATTCGGGAATGAACACCGCGGGGCGCAGCAGGTCGCGCACGTCGATGTCGTCGTTCGCGTAGAGCCGCAGCAGTTCCTTCGCGTGCAGGATCCCGAGCACGTTGTCCCGATCGCCCTCGACCACGGGGAAGCGCGAATGCGCCGTTTCGATCACGTGCGGCATGAACAGCGCGGCGGGCTGGCTGATGTCGATCACGTCCATCTGCGCGCGCGGCACCATGATGTCGCGCGCCGCAAGTTCGGACACCTGGAGAACGCCCTCGATCATCGAGAGCGCGTCGGCGTCGATCAACTCGTGCTCGTGGGCCTGGCGCAGCACGCCCATCAGCTGGGTTCGATCTTCGGGGGCTCGCAGCAGCAAGGCTGCCAGGCGCTCGCGCAGCGGCCGCCTGGGGGAACCGCCCGAGGGAGGCTCGGACATAAGGGTATCGACTAGGGAAACGGTGCGCCGAGGATACCCGAACTGGACCAACGGGCAAAGCGCCTTCAGTCGCTCCGCGCGCGATACGGGTCGGCGATGCGAAAGCGCTGCAACAGCGAAATCTCGCGCGTTTCCATGCTGTGCGCCGCCTCGGGCTCGTCGTGGTCGTAGCCCTGCGCGTGCAGCACGCCGTGGATCACGAGGTGCGCGAGGTGGTGCTCGAAATTCTTCTTCTGCTCGCGCGCTTCACGCCGGATCACGGGAATGCAGAGCACGATATCCCCAGCTCCGTCGCCGTACGGGAAGGTCAGCACGTTGGTCGCGTCGTCGCGGCCGCGGTATGCGGCGTTCAGGCTGCGTCCCTCGGCCATCGCGACGAAGCGCAGCGTGAGATTGGCATCGGCTTCCAGCGCGGCGAGAACCAGCCGCCGCAATCGCGAGCGCACCAGCGGCAGGGCGGCAACGCCGCGCCCGCGCTGCAGCGCCAGGTGCAGGCGCGGCGCGGCTCTACTCGGAGCGGGGCTCGGCATTGCGCTCGTAGGCGTCCACGATGCGCGCGACCAGCGGATGGCGCACGACATCGCTGCTGTCGAACTCGGTAAACGCGATGCCGCGCAAGCCGTCGAGAATCCGGCGTGCCTGCACCAGCCCCGAGGGTTGCCCCTTGGGCAGGTCGATCTGCGTGGTGTCGCCGTTCACCACCGCCTTCGAGCCGAAGCCGATTCGGGTGAGGAACATCTTCATCTGCTCGGGGGTCGTGTTCTGCGCCTCGTCGAGGATCACGAAGGAGTGGTTCAGCGTGCGCCCGCGCATGTAGGCGAGCGGCGCGACTTCGATGCTCTGGCGCTCGAACATGCGCGCGGTGCGCTCGAGTCCCATCAGGTCGTAGAGCGCGTCGTAGAGCGGGCGCAGGTACGGGTCGACCTTCTGCGCGAGATCGCCCGGCAGGAAGCCCAGTCGCTCGCCCGCCTCGACCGCCGGGCGGGTGAGCACGATCCGCTTGACCGCGTCGCGCTCGAGGGCGTCGACCGCGCATGCCACTGCGAGGTAGGTCTTGCCGGTGCCCGCCGGGCCGATGCTGAAGGTCATGTCGTGCGCGAGGATGTTGCGCAGGTACTCGCGCTGGCGCGGCGTGCGGCCCTGCAGGTCGCTGCGCCGCGTCTGCAGCGCCGGTGACATGTCGGAGGGGTCAGGCCGCTGGGTTTCGCCGCGGCGCAACTCGATCAGGCCGAGCTGGATGTCTTCCAGGGAGAGGCGGTTCTCGGAGAATTCGTGGAAGTGGCGCAGCGCGGCGATCGCCTTGCGCGCGGGTTCGGGCTCGCCGCTCACCGTGAAGGTGCGCGAACGGCGCCGGATCCGCACGTCGAAAGCCTCTTCGATCTGGCGGATGTTTTCGTCGAAGGCACCGCACAGGTTCGCCAAGCGGCGATTGTCGGCACCGTCGAGCGTGAGTTCGAGGCTTTTGGCTTTCAAGGACGGTGATGCGGCGTTTCAGGGCCGCCGAAATACGCTGACACCGTCGATTGTAGTGGAGGTGGTGTTGCTGCCGATCGAATACTGGACGCCGAGCTGGGTGGCGGTCGGGCCGAAGAGCTGACCGTTCAGGTCGACGCGGCAGCCGTTGTTGGTGCAGCCCAGCGGGTTGATGCCGGTCACGTCGGTACGCAGCCAGCCGCTCGCCATGTCCTTGCTCGAGCCGGCGGTCAGCGTGCTCCTGCCGGGGTCGGCGGCGCCGCCGGTCGTGGCGAACGCGAATGTTGCGTTGCCGATCGCGACGGTGCCATCCAGCCCCAGCTTCCACGATCCGCCCACTTTGAATTCCACGCCGGCACTGCCCGCAAAGGTCCCGGGCGCCAGGGTGCCGTTCGAGATCGTCGGCGCGGTCCCGCCGATCAGGTTGAAGCGGTAGGACCCGGCGGTCGGTGCCGTCACTGCCGGCGATCCGATCAGGTAGTGCATGCCCTGGTAGGCACTGAGCACGACGCTGGTTGTCACCCCTGCATCAATGCGCGTCACCGTTCCATCGGTCCAGCGCCCCCATGTCACAGAGCTGGTCGCGTCAGCCTCGGCGAATTGCGCGGTGCCGCGTTGCAGACACGGACTGGCCGGGCACAGACCGATCGATTCCAGCCGGTACTGGCTGTCGAGCACGATCGACGAACCCGCTGGAGTGGATGGCTGTCCGATGCCGGGAACGGAAGCCGCGAATGCGAAGGACCACTGGGAAGCCGGGCTGGTGCCGGTGGCGAGCTGACTGTCGCCGCCCGTGCCGCCCGTGCCGCCCGTGCCGCCCGTGCCACCCGTGCCACCCGTGCCACCCGTGCCTCCGGTGCCGCCGGTGCCGCCTGTGTCACCCGTGCTGCCGGTGCTGCCTGTGCCGCCAGTGTCTCCGGTGCCGCCAGTGTCTCCGGTGCTGCCCGTTCCGCCGGTGCCGCCCGCGCTGGCCGTGTCCCCGATGCTGCCGGTACCGCCTGAGCCGCTGGTGCCGCCAACGTTCGTTGAACCCAGTCCCGCAAGCAGGCTCAGTAATCCCTGATCGTCACGCTGGCTGGACGGCGCCGCGATGGCGTAGGCGTCTTCAGAAGGCGTGCCGCTTGCGATGCTCGTGTCGTCGGCCGCGGAACCGCTGCCGGCTGCGGCCCCGCCTGCGGTTGAACTACCTGCATTCGCAAGACCTGCCGTTGCATCCCCGGCCGTTGTTGAAGTACCGGCCGCTGAGTCGATTGCCGTCTTGCCACCGGTCGCCGAGCCAGCTGTCGCCGGATCAGCGCCAATCGATCCAGCCACTGTTGAGCCACCGCTCGCCGATCCGCCGAGCGCCGTGGAACCACTCGTCGTGGAGGCGCCCGTCGCAGTGGCAGTTGCCGTCGAATCGCCGCCAGTTGATCCAGCGATTGTTGAGCCGCCACTCGCCGTTCCGCCGAGCGTCGTGGAACCACCCGTCGCGGGGCCGCCGGTCGCGGGGCCACCCGTCGCGGAGGTGCCCGTCGCCGAGCCACCGGTCGCAGAGCCAGTTGCCGTCGAATCGCCGCCAGTTGATCCGGCGATTGTTGAGCCGCCACTCGCCGTTCCCCCGGACGTCGCGGAGCCACCCGTCGCAGAGGTGCCTGTCGCAGAGGTGCCTGTCGCGGAGGTGCCCGTCGCGGAGGTGCCCGTCGCGGAGGTGCCCGTCGCAGAGCCAACGGTCGCGGAGCCAGCGGTCGCGGAGCCAGCGGTCGCGGAGCCAACGGTCGCGGAGCCAGCGGTCGCGGAGCCAACGGTCGCAGAGCCAACGGTCGCGGAGCCAACGGTCGCGGAGCCAACGGTCGCGGAGCCAACGCTCGCGGAGCCAACGCTCGCGGAGCCAACGCTCGCGGAGCCAACGCTCGCGGAGCCAACGGTCGCGGAGCCAACGCTCGCGGAGCCAACGCTCGCAGAGGCAGTTGCCGTCAAATCGGCACCAGCTGATCCAGCCACTGTTGAGCCGCCACTCGCCGTTCCGCCGGTTGTCGCGGAGCCACCCGACGCGGAGCCACCCATCGCCGTGGCGTTGGCCGTGCTGCCCGATGCGCTGGACGGCGCGCCCTTGGATGCGACGTTGCCCGCCGCGGCAAGCATTGCGACGGGCTGCACGACCGGGCCGAACATCGTCAGATACGGAAATGAGTTGGCGGAATCGACGGCGGCCGACTCGCCTTCGTCGACTTCGATCGTGCCGGCCCTGCTGGTCACGGCGATTCGCCCTTGGGCGACCGAGACACGCAGTCCTGCGCGCGTCCCGGGGAAGCAAACCGGGTCACAGACGGTCTCTTCGGCCAGATATTGCGTACCCCGGATGCCGACCACCGCGGTCGGTGTGCGCAACTGGTAGTCCTCGCGGTTGCGCTTTCCGATCGCGCCAGTGGCGGTGCGCAGGGTGCCGCGCAACAGCGAGAAGAAGCCCCGCTGATCGCCGCCGTCGAAGCGGTACTCGTCGATCCGGAACTCGGTGCGCGGCTGCAGCGAGATGAGTGCGCCGTCGGTGAAACGGATCTGCACGCGGCCGTCAGGCCCGGTGCGCAACAGGTCTCCGGCGTCCAGTGCCGTTCCCGGGCCGACCGGCACCACCGGCGCGCCCGGCGTCCCGCGCACGACGACGACCTCTCCCGCGGCCACCAGGACCGTGGCGTCCACGGCGAGGGCGGGAAGTGCGGCGGTCAACAGCAGCAGGAGCGCGGCACAGCCGGCCATCGCCTGACGCCAGGACGCGGTGAGCACACGGAGCGGCGTTGCACTCATTGCTAGAAGCGGTAGCGCGCGCGCACGAGCGCCTGCACGCGCCGGTAATCGTTCGGACCGATCGTCGATCGGTTGCGCGTGAAGGCGAGCGTCGGACCCACGGTGAGCCCGCCGGAGATCGATTTGTCGGCCGACAGGCTGACTTCAGTCTGGCGATCTTCGCGTGCCACCCCGAACTGGGGCTCGATGCCCTCGAAATCACGCGCCTCCCAGCTCAGTGCGCCGCTTGCCTGCCAACCGGACCCGAGTCCGAACACGAGCAGGGCGCGCAGGCCCATGAAGTCATAGCTGAGGTTCTCAAAATCGGCGCGGGAACGCTCACGGCCGGCGTGCAATCCGGTGATCAGGGTGCTTCGGGACATCGATTCCAGCGCCGTCGCCCACGTGAGTCCGGCCGCGGTCCGATCCGCATCGCGCACCGGCTGGCTGGGGAAGTCGAAGCGGTAGTGCTGCAGGTAGGCGCCGACCTGTCCCGCCCGGGACGTGTCGCATTGCCACTGGGCGATCGCGCCCACCCCGTCGCGCAGGCGGGTGCCGTCCAACCGCAGAGTTTGGGCCTGTACCAGCATGCCGCCCTCGTGACAGCCGCTCCGCCGGGCGATTCCAGCGGACAGTTCAAGCTGTTCGTGGTCGAGTGTATGCGCGCTCGGGTGCGCGCGGACCATGGCACGCCCCCCTGCTGTCACCCGCCATCTGCCGTCGATCGGAATTACCCAGTGCAGGGCGCCGCCGAGCGCCATTACGGGGCTCGAAGTGGGCTGACTCAGCGGCAGCGGGAGTACTGCGCTGCCGTCGGCGAGCAGCCACTGTCCGCTCGCGGTCCCGAGGTTGACGTTGTCGTCGAAACCGAATTCGGCCTCCAGCGTCACGATGCGCCGGGTGCGCTGTCCGTCCTGCACCCGCGCGATGGCGTCCAGGTAGCGTGCGATCGTCGCCCGCACTTCGGGCGGGATCTCGCGCGCCGCGACGGCTTCGAATTCGCGCCGCGCCGCTTCGGCCTCACTGATGCGCAGATAGGCGCGCGCAATTTCGGCGCGTGCCGGAAGGTTGTCAGGCCGCTGGATCAGCACCCGATCGAGTGCGATCACGGCATCGGCGGGGTGCCCGGCGTCCAGTGCGGAGACGCCAAGCAGATAGTCGAATTCGGCGCTGCCGGCGTATCTCTCCTCGGCGGGTTTGAGCAACCGGTAGGCCTCATCGAAACGGCGCTCGGCGACCAGCTGGCGAGCGTCGCGCAGCAGCCGAGCGAGCGGACTCACGGCTTCGACAGGTGCAGCCGCCCCGCCGGCCGGTGCTCCGACGGCGGTCTGCGCCTGGGCCTGCCCGGCGCCACCGAGCGCGAGCGCGCACACCAGGGCGCCGGTCGCGAGCGCCAGGGCCGCGACGTGCGTGCCGCGGCCGCCCGAGCTGCCCACCGCATTCGCCGACGTCCCGTTCACCGGCACGCCGCGCAAGCTATGCGCGCGCACCTCGGTGATCTCGACGTCGATCATCGAACCGATCGCCGTGCGGGGGCCGGGAAAGTTGACGACGCGGTTGTTTTCGGTCCGGCCGCTCAGTTCGGTTGCGTCGTGGCGCGCAGGTCCCTCGACCAGCACGCGCTGTCTGGTGCCAAGCATCGACGCACTGATCCGGCGCGCATTGGCGTCGATCGCCGCCTGCAGGCGGTGCAATCGGGCGCGCTTCACTTCATGCGGCGTCTCGTCCGGCAGTTCCGCGGCGGGTGTTCCGGGGCGCGGGCTGTAGAGGAAACTGAACGAGGCATCGAAGTCGATCTCCTCGATGAGCTGCATCGTGCGTTCGAAGTCGGCGTCGGTCTCGCCGGGGAATCCGACGATGAAGTCCGAGCTGATCGCAATATCCGGGCGCACGGCGCGCAGTCGGCGCACGATCGATTTGTATTCGAGAACCGTGTAGCCGCGCTTCATCGCCGCGAGCACCCGGTCGGAGCCGGACTGCACGGGCAGATGCACATGCCCGGCAAGCTCTGGGAGGCGAGCGTGCGCCTCGATGAGGGCGGGCGTGAATTCGCGCGGGTGGGACGTGGTGTAGCGCACGCGCGCAATCCCCGGGATCTGCGCCACGTAGGAGAGCAGCACCGCCAGGTCGGCCGGCTCGTCGGGACCGACGCTGGCCCGGTAGGCGTTGACGTTCTGGCCCAGCAGCGTCACTTCACGCACGCCCTGTTGGGCGAGTTCGGCGACTTCCGTGAGCACGTCTTCGAACGGTCGCGAAACCTCCTCGCCGCGCGTGTAGGGGACGATGCAGAAACTGCAGTACTTGCTGCAGCCCTCCATTACCGAGACAAAGGCGCTCGCCCCCTCGACGCGCGCCGGCGGCAGGTTGTCGAACTTCTCGATTTCCGGAAAGCTGATGTCCACTTGTGCGACGCCGCTGCGCGCGCGAGCGCGCAGCAGATCGGGCAATCGGTGCAGCGTCTGGGGTCCGAAGACGACATCGACGTACGGCGCGCGCGCGACGATCGCGCCGCCTTCCTGGCTCGCCACGCAGCCGCCGACACCGATCAGCAGTTCCGGCCGATCACGCTTGAGTTGGCGGACGCGCCCGAGATCCGAGAACACCTTCTCCTGCGCCTTCTCGCGCACCGAACAGGTGTTGAATACGATGATGTCCGCTTCAGCCGGGTCGTCCGTCAGCGTGGTGCCATGGGAGGCTTCGAGCACGTCGGCGATCTTCGCCGAGTCGTACTCGTTCATCTGGCAACCGAAGGTCTTGAGGTAGAGCTTCTTCATCGTCCTGATCAGCGCCGCGCCGCTTCGATTTCAGCCGGGGTGAGAATCCAGGCGCGTTTGACCTGTCCGCCTTGCTCGAGTTCGTAGCGCACCGCGACGGCTCCCTGGACGCTCGCCGGCATCACGATGCTGTTGTTCTGGTTGAAGATGCGCGCACCGGCGGTGAAGTTCACCGGGTTGCCGTCCATGCGCGCTTGCGGAAACACAACCACTTCCAGCCAGCCGACCTTGCTCTTCTCCGGGAAGACGCGCGGCTGTGCGGCGACCCCGCCGCTGAGCGCGAGGGCGGTCAGGAGGGCTAGAACTCTCGTGGTCGTGATCATCGCGGTGAGTCTCCTGTCGATGCGGCGCGCGCGGCTGCCTGCGTGCGTCTTGCGCGCAGCCGCCATTTTGCACTGATCGGCACTGCGGCGCGCGTTCACCGCTTTCGGCTGCGCAGCGGGGCATCGTCGCAAAAACGACAAGGCCCGCGAACGGGCGGGCCTGTCGTGCACCGCGGCCCCGGCGGAGCCGTGCAGCGTGCGTGTCTGGTGGCGGATCAGGGACTCGAACCCCGGACCTGCGGATTATGATTCCGTCGCTCTAACCAACTGAGCTAATCCGCCAGAGCGGTGGATTTTATGGGTTTGGTGGTTCGGCGTCAAAAGCCGGGCCGCGCCCGCTGCTGCGCGGCGCGGATCGCGGCGAGCGTATCGCGCGCCGCCACGCCCGCCGCTGCCGCAAAGTCCTCACCCCTGCCGGCGTAGAGGATCGCACGCGACGAGTTGATCATCATCCCGAAACCGTCGCTAGCCATGCCCGCAGCCACGCTCGCCTCGACATCGCCGCCCTGCGCGCCGATCCCGGGAACGAGCAGCGGCAGGTCGCCGACGATCGCGCGCACCCGCGCCAGTTCGGCGGGGAATGTGGCGCCGACCACGAGTCCGAGTTGCCCGCTCGTGTTCCAGGGGCCGGCCGCAAGCCGCGCGACGCGTTCGTAGAGCGCTTCGCCGTCGGCGAGGCGCTGTCCCTGCAGGTCCGCGCCGCCGGGATTCGACGTGCGGCACAGCAGAATCACCCCGTGCTGCGGCCAGGCGAGAAAGGGCTCGATCGAGTCGAAGCCGAGGTAGGGGTTGACCGTGACCGCGTCGGCTCCGTAGCGCTCGAAGGCCTCCCGGGCATAGAGCGCCGCGGTCGAGCCGATGTCACCGCGCTTGGCGTCGAGCACCACGGGGATGTCCGGGTGCCGGTCGCGGATGTGCGCAATGACAATCTCGAGCTGCCGCTCGGCGCCCGCCGCGGCGAAGTAGGCGATCTGCGGCTTGAACGCGCACGCGAAGGGCGCGGTCGCGTCGACGATCTCCGTGCAGAAGCGCGCGATTCCGTCGGGACGTTCCGCGAGGTGCGCGGGCAGGCGCCCGGCGTCCGGGTCGAGTCCGACACACAGCATCGAGCCGGCGCGTTGCCAGCGAGCGCGCAGGCGGTCGCAAAAGTTCACCTTCGATCCTCCGGGGGTTGCGTGCCGATTGTAAAGGGGCGAGGATTCCCGGTCACCCGATGAATCCCGATGCCCGTACCCGACTCGCATTCCTTCTCGACCCGCGACCTGTGGCTGCTGGCACTGCTCACGCTCACCTGGGGCGTGAACTGGCCGGTGATGAAGATCGGCGTTTCGGATCTCGAACCGATGACGTTTCGCTCGATCTGCATGGTGATCGGCATCCCGATTCTCTATCTGTCCGTGCGCGTGCAGGGGCTGCGCATCGCGGTCGCGCGCGAGCACTGGCCGGAACTGGTGCTGCTCGCTCTCACCAACATGGTGGCGTGGGTCGTGCTGGTGATGTACGGAATCCAGCTCCTGTCCTCGGGGCGCGCGGCAATTCTCGGCTATACGATGCCGATCTTCACGGCGCTGATCGGCTTTGCGGTCTTTGGCGATCGGGCCGCGGCGCGCCTGTGGCTGGGCGTCGCGGCTGCGGCCGTCGGTGTCGCGTTGCTGCTCGCGCGCGAAATCAGCGCAATCACCGGCAGCCCGGCGGGAACGGCGGTCATGTTGTGCGGCGCGCTCGTGTGGGGTTTTGGAACGCAGCTGATGCGGCGTCGCCGCCAGCCGACCGATGTGCTGGTGATCACGTTCTGGGCGCTGGTCGCGTCGCTGCTGGTGTGCGGGACGCTCGCGCTGACGCTGGAGCGCGCGAGTTGGACGCACCTTCCGGGTCCGGCCGCGTCGCTCGCGATCGCCTACAACGCCATCGTGATTTTCGGGATCTCGCAGGTGATCTGGTTTCGGCTCGCGAGCACCCTGCCGCCGATGGTGAGCAGTCTTTCGGTGATGATGATCCCGGTGATCGGGGTATTCTCGGGAATGTGGATGCTCGGTGAGCGGCCCGCCTGGCAGGACTTCGCGGCGCTGGCGAGCATTCTGATCGCGATGGTGGCGGTGCTGCGGCCCGCCCGACGACTGGGCTGAGAACCGGCGGGATTTCACCGGAGAAGAACTCGGGAGGCAACGGCGGTGCGTACGACGGATTTCACGCGAATGTCGCCCGATGGCGTGGCGCTCGCGGCACGCGACTGGGAGCCCGACGCCGGCCCCGTGCAGGGTGGCATCTACCTGCTCCATGGCCTGGGCGAGCACCTGGGTCGCTATGACGCACTGGCCCAATGGCTGTGCGCAGCCGGGTGGCGGGTGCGCAGCCACGACCACCGCGGGCACGGGCGCTCGGCCGGCGCGCGCGGGACGCTCAGCGCGACGTGTGATCCGCGCTGCGAAGCCACCCCGCTGGTCGCCGAATTCGCTTCCGTTTGCGGAACGTCGCCGATTCTGATGGGCTTCAGCATGGGCGGCGCGCTCGCAGCGGAGATGGTGCTCTCGGGGTGCACCCCGGTGCGCGCGCTGGTGCTCTCGTCGCCTGCGTTTGCCCTGCCGCTGACGCGCTTCCAGAAGGGCCTGCTGGCCGTCCTCGAGCGCGTCGCTCCGGATCGGACGATTCCCAGCGGTTTGCGCCCCGACCATCTCTCGCACGACCCGGCGCAGGTGCGGGCCTATGTCGAGGATCCTCTGGTGCACGATCGCATCTCGGCGCGCCTGCTGCGCTGGATGCTCGATGCCGGAACTCTGGCGCGCACCCGTGCCGCCGCGCTCTCGGTGCCGACCCTGCTCGTCTCTGCCGGCGCCGACCGGATCGTCGATCCGGATGGAGCACGCCGCTTTGCGGCGCGGGCGCCGGCCGAAATGCTTGCGGCGCACGAATTTGAAGGGGCGTACCATGAACTCTTCAACGAGGCACCGCCGTGGCGGGCCGCGGCGCTCGCAGCACTGCAGGCCTGGCTGGAGCGACTCGTGGTGACGGCGGGAACAACAGGGGAAGGGCAGGGATGAGCGAAATCGCGACGTCGATCGAATTACCGTTCGCCGACCGGGCCGACGCAGCGCGCCAGCTCGCCGCGGAGTTGGCGCCGTACCGCGGACGCTCACCGCTCATTCTGGCGATCCCGCGCGGAGCGGTGGGCATGGGGCGGGACATTGCCGCCGCGCTCGACGGCGATCTGGACGTGGTGCTGGTGCGCAAGCTGCGCGCGCCGTTCAACCGGGAGCTCGCGCTCGGTGCCGTCGACGAGGCGGGCGCGGTGCTGCGCTCGGACAGCGCGCAGCGCATGGGCGCGGACGAACGCTACCTCGAGGACGAGGCGCGGGCGCAACTGGAACGGATCCACGAGCGCCGCGCCCGCTATGGCGGGGAGGCTGCGCGCATCAATCCGGCGGGGCGCATCGCGATCGTGGTTGACGACGGACTGGCGACCGGATCGACGATGGTCGCCGCGCTGCGCAGCCTGCGGGCGCAGGGTGTCAACGAACTGGTGGCGGCGGTGCCGGTCGCGGCGGCAACGAGCCTTGAACGGGTGCGCGCGGAGGCCGACGCAGTCGTGTGCCTGGCGACACCGGAGCCGTTCTACGCGGTCTCGCAGTTCTACCGCGTCTTCGCGCAGGTCGAAGACGACGAGGTCGTCGCGCTGCTCGCCGCGTGGCGCGCAGGCCGCTGACGCGCCGGCGAGCCAAAGTAAAAGGCCCCGCGTGTGCGGGGCCTTTTTTCATGCTTGCAAAGCGGTGGGCCAGCGCGAGGCGCCGGCCGGCGGGACTTACATGTCCATGCCGCCCATGCCGCCCATTCCACCCATTCCGCCCATCCCGCCAGGCATGCCGCCGGGAGCCTTGTCATCCGGCTGTTCGGCGATCATCGCGTCGGTGGTGAGCATCAGGCCGGCGATCGACGCGGCGTTCTGCAGCGCGGTGCGCACGACCTTGGTCGGATCGACCACGCCCGCTTCGAGGAGGTCACCGTAGGTGGCCGTGGCGGCGTTGTAGCCATAGTTGCCCTTGCCGGCAAGAACCTTGGCAACGACGACGCTGGGCTCCGCACCGGCGTTGGCGACGATCTGGCGCAGCGGCTCTTCGACGGCACGCAGCACGATTTTCACGCCGGCATCCTGATCGGCGTTCTCGCCACCGATCTTGCAAGCCGCACGGGCGCGCAGGAGCGCCACGCCGCCGCCGGCGACGATGCCTTCCTCAACGGCCGCACGCGTTGCATGCAGCGCGTCTTCGACGCGGGCCTTCTTCTCCTTCATTTCGACTTCGGTCGCAGCACCGACGCGGATCACCGCAACGCCGCCGGCGAGCTTGGCGACACGTTCCTGGAGCTTCTCCTTGTCGTAGTCGCTGGTTGCGTCCTCGATCTGCGCACGGATCGCCTTGACCCGCGCCTCGATCGCGGAAGAGTCGCCGCCACCGTCGATGATCGTGGTGTTTTCCTTGCCGATCTCGGCGCGCTTGCAATTGCCGAGTTCCTTCAGGGTGGCCTTCTCGAGCGTCATGCCGGTCTCTTCCGAGATCACCACGCCGCCGGTGAGGATCGCCATGTCCTCGAGCATCGCCTTGCGACGGTCACCGAAGCCCGGTGCCTTGACGGCCACCGTCTTGAGAATGCCGCGGATGTTGTTGACGACCAGCGTCGCGAGCGCCTCGCCCTCGACTTCCTCGGCGACGATCAGCAGCGGACGACCGGCCTTGGCAACCTGCTCCAGGAGCGGCAGCAGTTCGCGGATGTTCGAGATCTTCTTGTCGTGCAGCAGCACGAACGGGTCGTCGAGCAGCGCGGACTGTTTCTCGGGGCTGTTGATGAAGTAGGGCGACAGGTAGCCGCGGTCGAACTGCATCCCCTCGACCAGGTCGAGTTCGTTGTTGAGCGACTTGCCGTCTTCAACCGTGATCACGCCTTCCTTGCCCACCTTTTCCATCGCCTCGGAGATGATCTTGCCGATCTCCTCGTCGGAGTTGGCCGAGATCGAACCGACCTGGGCGATTTCCTTGTGGGTGCTGCAGGGCTTGCTGATGCTCTTCAACTTCTCGGTCAAAGCGGCGACCGCCTTGTCGATGCCGCGCTTGAGGTCCATCGGGTTCATCCCGGCGGCCACGTACTTCATGCCTTCGCGCACGATCGCCTGGGCGAGCACGGTCGCTGTGGTGGTGCCGTCGCCCGCGTCATCCGAGGTGCGCGAGGCCACTTCCTTGACCATCTGCGCGCCCATGTTCTCGAACCGGTCCTTCAGTTCGATTTCCTTGGCGACCGAGACGCCGTCCTTGGTCACGGTCGGTGAGCCGTAGCTGCGTTCGAGCACGACGTTGCGGCCTTTCGGGCCCAGGGTGACCTTGACCGCATTGGCCAGAAGATTGACGCCCGCGACCATCTTGTGGCGTGCATCATCGCCGAAAAGAATTTGTTTTGCTGCCATGTTCGGTTAACTCCCTAGTTCTGAATTTGTTGGAGGGGTGGAACGGTCGATTACTCGACGATCGCCATGATGTCGTCTTCACGCATCACGAGCAGTTCCTCGCCCTCGACCTTGACGGCCTGGCCGCTGTACTTGCCAAAGAGGATCCGGTTGCCGACCTTGACGTCGAGCTTGCGCACCTTGCCGTCCTCGAGAACCTTGCCGTTGCCTACGGCGAGCACTTCGCCCTGGTCGGGTTTCTCGGCGACGTTGTCGGGGATGACGATGCCGGACGCCGTCTTGCGTTCGTTGTCGAGACGCTTGACGATCACGCGGTCATGAAGGGGACGCAGTTTCATTCGCTTGCTCCTGAGTTCGGGTCTGCGATGGCAGATTTGTGGAAATCGGGGCCGGGGAATCCGGCACATCGAAAACGCGTGGTCCTGACAAAAAAGACGGGGTCACTGGGGACACCCGACGGATCTTGTTAGCACTCGTCGTTTGCGAGTGCTAATAATAAGGGCGGAAGGGCCGGATTTCAAGGGGTGGGGCCAATTTTTCAGCGTGGCGCACCGCGTGCGTGCACCGTGGGGGCCCGCGGGAGTATCCTTTAATAGTTAGCTTTTCCTTACCGAAAACGATCCGCGTACCCTGGCAATCAAACGACCAAGAAGGAAGTCACCATGTTCAAGAGAATCCTCTTCCCGATCGATTCATCCGAACCCGCACTGGCTGCCGCAGATGCAGCCGTCGCGTTCGCCGCGGACCAGAAAGCGGTGCTCGTCATCCTGAACGTGCAACCGCCGTTCCGGGCGCCGCCCAGTGCGCTCGTCCCGTCAGCCAACTACTATTCAGAGGAGAAATACCTTGCGGTCGCCCGCGAGTACGCCACCGACCTGATGAACGTGGTGGGGGAGAAAGCGAAGGCGCTCTCGGTCGAAGTCGAGACGGTCATCGAAATCCGCGACCAGGTCTACGTGACGATCATCAAGGTGGCCGAAAAGAGAAAGTGCGACCTTATTTTCATGGCCTCGCACGGTCGCCACGGGGTGGCCGGGGTCGTGCTGGGCAGCGAGACGAACAAGGTGCTCACGCACTGCAAGGTGCCGATGCTGGTTTATCGCTAGGCCGGGAATGCCGGTGCCGGCCGGGGCCTGCGCTCCGGCCAGCCGTGAACCCGGCGCGTTGTCTCAGGCGATCTTCGAGTACGTTCCGGTGGGTGGCGCCTCACGCAGGTAGCGGTCGAAGGCCATGGCGACGGCGCGGACCAGCAGCCGCCCGCGCGGCTCGACTTCAATTCCCGATTCATCGATGCGGATCGCGCCCGCTTCGCGCATCGGTCCGAGACTCTCGATCGCGTCGGCAAAATACTCGCGAGCGTGCACCGGATGGCGCGCCTCGAGCTGCTGCCAGTCGAGTGCGAAGCCGCACATCAGCGCCTGAATCGCGTCGCGCCGCAGGAAATCGTCCTCCGCCAGCGCGATGCCGCGCACCGTCGGCAGACGGTTCGCCGCGAGACGCTCGTAATAGCCGGTGAGCGTCTTGTCGTTTTGCGCGTAGACGGATCCCACCTGGGAAATCGACGAGACGCCCAGCGCGATGATGTCGCCCGCGTCGTGCGAGCAGTAGCCCTGGAAGTTGCGGTGGAGACGGCCCTCGCGCTGGGCCACCGCGAGTTCGTCGTTGGCGAGCGCGAAGTGGTCGAGTCCGAGGTGAACGTAGCCCGCCTCGCCAAAGAGCCGCGTGGCCATTTCGAACAGCGCGCCGCGCGTAGCCGCATCAGGCAACTGCTCCTCGTCGATGCGGCGCTGCGGCATGAACAGCTTGGGCAGGTGCGCGTAGTGATACAGCGCGACCCGGTCCGGACGCGCGGCGATCGTCAATTCGACCGTTCTCTGGAACCCCGCGACCGTCTGCAGCGGAAGCCCGTAGATCAGGTCGACGTTGACCGAATGAAAGCCCTCGGCGCGCGACGCCGCGATCAGCGCCCGGGACTGCTCGTAGGACTGAACCCGGTTGACTGCGCGCTGCACCTCGGCGTCGAAATCCTGGATGCCCAGGCTGATGCGGTTCAGGCCGAAGCCGCGCAGCACCTTGAGCCGCTCCGGCGTGACCGTGCGCGGGTCGACCTCGATCGAATACTCGCCGTCGGGCGCCATCACGAAGTGCTTGTGGATCACCTCGAAGAGCTCGGTGAACTCCGAGTCGAGCATGAACGTGGGCGTGCCGCCGCCGAAGTGCAGGTGGCGAATGGTCTGGCCGATTCCGATCGCGTCGGTGACGAGCTGAATTTCGCTGGTGAGCGCGGTGATGTACTCGGCCGACTTGCCCTGGTGCTTGGTGCCGATCTTGTTGCATCCGCAGTAATAGCAGATGGTCCGGCAAAAGGGGATATGGAAGTACAGGCCCAGCGGATCGTCGCGGCGCTTCGCGCGTTCGCGCAGCGCCGCGAGATAGTCGGCGTCCGTGAAGCCGGCGTGGAACCGATCCGCGGTCGGGTACGACGTATAGCGCGGGCCGCGCCCGCCGAAGCGCTCGAGGAGCGCGGGGTCGATCACCAGTTGCGTGGGCGCGTTCATTTCTTTCCTGTCTTCGTGCATGGTGGCCACGATTCAGTCTAGCGCGACCGTGTAGTTCAGCGACAATCGCCCTCCGTCCGGGTAGATCACCTGACCCGTGAGATACGAGGATTCGCTGCAAGCGAGAAACAGCGCGACGTCGGCGACTTCGGAGGGTTCCCCGAGGCGGCCGAGCGGCGTGCGCGACATGATCTTGCGGCGCGCGGCCTCCGAGCCGAGCACGGCTTTGGCCGCCAGTTCGGTGGCGATCGTACCCGGCCCGATGCCGTTCACCCGGATTCCGTGCTCGGCGAGCGACATCGCCATCACGCGTGTGAGCTGGTTGACCCCGCCCTTGGAGACCACGTAGGGCACCTGATCGGGGATCGCGAGCACCGCGTTCACGCTCGACATGTTCACGATCGTCCCCCCGTCGCCCTGCGCGACCATCTGGCGCGCGGCCGCCTGACCGAAGGTGAAGTAGCTGCGCAGGTTCACGGCAAGCACCCGGTCGAAATCGGCCACGTCCAGATCCAGGAACGATGCCGAATGGATGATTCCCGCGTTGTTGACGAGAACGTCGAGACGGCCGAAGTGCGCGACGGTGGCCGCGACCGACCGGCGGGCCGCGTCGCGTTCGGTGACATCAGCAGCGACGAACAGCGCGCGCTCGCCGAGCTCGGCCGCGAGGGCCTTGCCTTTGGCGGTGTCTTGATCGACTAGCGTCACGCGTGCGCCTTGCGCCGTGAAGCGGCGCGCGATCGCTGCGCCGATCCCGTTGGCTGCGCCCGTGATCAGCGTGACCTTGTCGGCGAGCCTGCCCTGTGTGTCGTCCATACCCTCGTTCCCGCGGCGCCGAAAATCCAGTGGGGGATAATTCTACGCTTTGGCTGATCTGGACCCCGCGTGGCGATGACTGACTTCCCGCCCTCCCCGGCGCCGCGGCTGCTGCGGGCCGGCGTACGCGCCGCCGTTTTCGCGGCGGCGCTGGCAGCCGTGCCCGGCAGTGCGGACCCTGCCGCTGCGCCCGGCGCGGTGCCCCCGGCGTCGTTAACCGTTTCAGCCGGCACACCGGCCCGCGACGTGCTCGCGGGCCTGTTCGCGGCGGGGCGTCTGTCTCCCGATGAGGTCGGGCTCATCGCCTTGCCCGTGGCCGGCGGCGCCCCGCTGCTCGAATGGAACGCCGCGCGTGCGTACAACCCCGCCTCGACCATGAAGCTCGTCACCAGCTACGCCGCGCTGGCGCTGCTCGGCCCCGACTATCGCTGGCGCACCGCGCTGCACCTGGACGGGGCGATCGAGGACGGTGTGCTGCGCGGCAACCTGGTGCTGCGCGGCGGGGGGGATCCCAAGCTGGTGATCGAGGACCTCACCGAGTTGATCGCACGCATGCGTGCCGCCGGTCTGCGCGAAATCGGCGGCGACCTGCTGCTGGACGACGCACTCTACGACCTCTCTGCCGAGAGCCTGCGCGCGCTCGATGGCGACGTGTCGCAGCCCTACAACGTCGCCCCGAATGCAGCGCTGCTGAACTTCAAGGCGATCCGCTTCGTGATGGTTCCGAAGGGGGCCGGGGCGACGGTCGCGCTCGACCCGGCGCTCGCCGACGTGGAAATCCTGAACGAGCTGCGCAGCCAGGCCGGACCCTGCGGCAACGGCGGCGCGGTCACGATCCGCGATGCCGGCGACGAGCGCCGTGCCGTCATCCGGGTGAGCGGAACGATCCGCACCGCGTGCGGCGAGCAGTCGACGTCCGCCGCCGTGCTCACGCCGCGGCAGTTCGCCCGCGCGTTCTTCAAGGCCGCGTGGGTGGCGGACGGCGGCACGTGGCGCGGCGACGTGCGCATCGTGCCCGGCGCGGCGCGGGGTGTCCCATGGCTGGTGTGGGAATCGCCGCGCACGCTTGCCGACGTCGTGCAGGACATCCACAAGCTCAGCAACAACGTGATGACGCGCCAGGTGATGCTGCAACTCGCGGCCGAAACGCTGCGACTCCCCGCGACGATGGAGCGCGCGCGCGGGGTCGTGCGCAAGTGGCTCGATCTGCAGGGCCTCTCTTTTCCGGAACTGGTGCTCGACAACGGCTCCGGACTCTCGCGTGACGAGCGCATCAGCGCCCGCTCGCTGGCGCGTCTGCTCGGTCACGCGGCGGCCGGGCCGAACGCCGAGTTGATGCGCACGACGCTGCCCTCGGTGGGCATCGACGGGACCATGAAGCGACGCCTCGTCGGGGAGGGAATCAGCGGCAGGGCGTGGGTGAAGACGGGCAGCCTCGAGGGCGTGCGCGCGATTGCCGGCTATGTCGATGCGCGTTCCGGGCAGCGCTACGCGGTGGTGATGCTGGTGAACGGTCCCGGCGCGGCGGGGTCGCGGCCCGCGCAGGACGCGTTCCTGCGCTGGGTATTCGCGAACGGCTAGGACAGGGGCGTTGCCGTTCGGATCATCAGCCCGGCGCATCCGGTCTTTCGCGGTTTTCGCTTACCATGCGCGTCAGTCGCCAGTGGACCCGGCCCGAATGACCGCTGCGGCCCCGCTGTGGCGCGCACGATAGTTTCGTCAGGAGCGAGCGCATGAGCCAGACCCCTTCCCGGCCCCTCGAGCCTGCGCTGGGAACCGCGTACGGAACGCTGCCGACCACGAGCGTACCGGCGACCCGCAAGCCCGTGAGCCTGCCGAGGCTGCAGGACATGCACGCGCGGGGCGAGAAGATCGCCATGCTCACCGCCTACGATGCCACGTTCGCCGCGGTGGCCGACGCCGCGGGGATCGACTGCATCCTTGTCGGTGATTCGCTCGGCATGGTGTGCCAGGGCCTGAGCAGCACGGTCGGGGTGACGCTGGAGACCATGCGCTATCACGTCCAGAGCGTCACGCGCGGGGTGCGCCGCGTGCAGGGCAGCGCCTGGATCCTGGGCGATCTTCCCTATGGGACCTATCATGAATCGAGGGAGCAGGCGCTGCGCAGCGCCACGGCGCTGGTGCAGGCGGGCGCTCACATGGTCAAGCTCGAAGGCGGCGGCTGGACCGCCGAGACCGTACGCTTTCTGGTCGAGCGCGGGATTCCCGTCTGTGCCCATCTCGGTCTGACGCCGCAAACCGTGCACGCACTGGGCGGATACAGGGTGCAGGGACGGACCGACGAGGCGGCCGCCGTGCTGCGGCGCGAGGCGCTTGAGCTCCAGGACGCGGGCGCTGCGCTGCTTGTCCTGGAAATGGTTCCGGCCGCGTTGTCGGCAGAGCTCACCGCTGCGCTCACGCAGTGCGCCACCATTGGGATCGGCGCCGGCAGAGACACCGCGGGCCAGGTGCTCGTGCTGCACGACATGCTGGGCATGAATCTGGGCCGGATGCCGCGCTTCGTGCGCGACTTCATGGCCGGTGCCCCGGGCGTGCGGGGGGCGATCGAAGCCTACGTTCGCGCGGTCAAGGAAGGCGGCTTTCCGGTCAACGCGGAACATGCCTGGTAGGCGCAACTGACTTCGAATCCGAATTCCATGCACGTCGTCCACACGATTGCGGAACTGCGCGCACGACTCGCCGGCTACCGCTGCGTTTCCTTCGTTCCGACCATGGGCAGTCTGCACGAGGGCCATCTGGCTCTCGTACACCAGGCCCGAACCCTCGGCGACGTGACCGTCGCCAGCATCTTTGTCAACCGGCTGCAGTTCGCCCCCGGCGAGGATTTCGACACCTACCCGCGCACGCTTGAGGCCGATTGCGTGCAACTGCGCGCGGTGGGTTGCGGGGTCGTGTTTGCTCCCTCCGAACGGGAACTCTACCCGCAGGCGCAGGGCTTCACGATCCAGCCGCCGGCAGAACTGGCCGACATCTTCGAAGGAGAATTCCGGCCGGGTTTCTTCGCCGGGGTGTGCACGGTGGTGCAGAAGCTCTTTGGCTGCGTACAGCCCAGCGTGGCAGTTTTCGGCAAGAAGGACTACCAGCAGCAGATGATCGTCCGGCGCATGGTGCAGCAGTTCGCGTTGCCCATCGAGATCGTCACTGTCGATACGATTCGTGCCGCGGATGGCTTGGCGCTGTCTTCGCGCAATGCCTACCTGAGTCCCGCCGAGCGTCGCGAGGCGGTGCAATTGCCGATGGCGCTCGCGGCCATCGCCTCGGCCCTGCGAAGCGGTGAAACCGACGTGCCGGCCCTCGAGTCCGAGGCGATGCAGTCCTTGGCCGTGCGCGGGTGGCGGCCAGACTACCTGGTGGCCCGTCGCCGAAGCGACTTGCAACCGGGCCGGCCGGGCGAGGCGATGGTGGTGCTGGGCGCGGCGCGGCTGGGCGCGACGCGCCTGATCGACAGTGTCGAGGTCTGAGCGGCCGAAGCCTAATTCCCGAGCCCGATAGCGCGCATCAGCACGTCGACGCGCGCCTTCACTTCCGGTGTCATCGCGATCGGCGTACCCCACTCGCGCTCTGTCTCCCCGCGCCACTTGTTGGTCGCATCGATCCCCATCTTCGAGCCGCTCCCCGAGACCGGCGAGGCGAAGTCGAGATAGTCGATCGGCGTGTTTTCGATCAGCGTGGTGTCGCGCGCCGGATCGACGCGCGTGGTGATCGCCCAGATCACCTCCTTCCAGTCGCGGATGTCGACGTCGGCGTCGGTGACGACGATGAACTTCGTGTACATGAACTGGCGCAGGAAACTCCAGACGCCGAACATGACCCGCTTGGCGTGCCCCGGGTACTGCTTGCGCATCGATACCACCGCCATTCGGTAGGAGCAGCCCTCGGGCGGCAGGTGGAAGTCGACGATCTCGGGGAACTGCTTCTGCAGGATCGGAATGAACACCTGATTCAGGGCGACGCCGAGGATCGCGGGCTCGTCGGGTGGCTTGCCGGTGTAGGTCGAGTGGTAGATCGGGTCACGGCGCATGGTGATCCTGTCGATGTGCAGCACCGGAAACCAGTCGCGTTCGTTGTAGTAGCCCGTGTGGTCCCCAAACGGCCCCTCGATCGCCATCTCCCAGCCGGTGCGCGCGCGCGCGGGCAGCGCGTCGGCGTTTTCCAGTGCGCTCGTCGGATCGAGCATGCGCGCGTTGGCCAGCGTCAGCGCGGCGTCCGGATCGGGGCGAATCGAGCCCTCCAGCACGATCTCGGCCGAGGCGGGGACGCGCAGCTCATTGCCCAGCGACTTGACGAGCTTGGTCTTGGCGCCGCGCAGCAGGCCGGCAAACTGGTACTCGGACAAGCTGTCCGGTACGGGCGTGACCGCGCCGAGGATCGTCGCGGGATCGGCACCCAGCACCACCGAGATCGGGAAGGGCAGGGGCGCGGCACCGCTCGCGCGCTGCGCCAGAGCGTGGTCGCGGAAGTCCAGCGCGCCGCCGCGCTGCGCGAGCCAGCGCATGATCGTCTTGTTCGGCGCGATCACCTGCTGGCGGTAGATCCCGAGGTTCTGCCGGGCTTTGGCGGGGCCGCGGGTGACGACCAGTCCCCAGGTGATGAGCGGCCCGGCGTCGCCCGGCCAGCAGTGTTGTATCGGAAACACACCCAGATCCACCGCATCGCCTTCCCTCACCACTTCCTGGCACGGCGCCGACGAGACCTCGCTGGGCGCCATGCTGAGGACCTGACGCAGCAGCGGAAGCTTTTCCCAGGCGTCGCGCAACCCGCGCGGCGGCTCCGGTTCCTTCAGGTACGCGAGCAGGGTGCCGATCTCGCGCAATGCGGCAGTCGAGTCCGCGCCCATGCCGAGCGCCACACGCCGCGGCGTACCGAACAGGTTGGCCAGCAGCGGCATCCCGTAGGGTCCCGACGGGCCCTGCGGTTTCTCGAAAAGCAGCGCCGGGCCCTCCGCGCGCAGCACACGGTCCGCGATCTCGGTGACCTCGAGGTGCGGCGAGACCGGTTGCGCGATGCGGCGCAGTTCGCCCATCGTTTCCAGTTGGGCAATGAAGTCGCGCAGGTCGGTGTATCGCACTTCGGTCCCGTCGGTTTCGGGTGAAAGGGAAATTGTCGCACCGAAAGCCACGCCATCGTGAGGGTTGACCGGATCCGCCCTGGCCCCTAAAATTCGTCCCGGTTGTCTTGTCGTGCCCCGATTTCGGTACGACGCTTTTTTCGAGTCGATCGGCAGGTGCGATGCGCCGCCCCCGCGAAGTACGCCTCGCGCAGCGACTACCCACGAAGCACTCGTTCGAAGTGCGTCCCGATCCGGAACCGTTCCGGAAGGAGAAGCTCGATGCTGAGTGCATCCCAGCGAGGCTGGTTCCTGGTCATACCCGATCATTTTGACATCATGCGTCCCGCGATCCGTGAAGCCGCGACGGTCGCCGTGGTGGTGTGCGCGCTCGTCGCTCTGCTCGCGTTCGGTCCCGGTGTCGCGGATCTCCTGCCTGCCCCGCAGGAGACGCGTGTGCAACGTGAACCCGCCGCCGTGGTGCGGCTGGCCGACGGCGAGCGCGCGCTCGTCGCCTGGGGACAACGCGGCGCGCAGCGCGCGCGCATCAGCGCAACCGAGCAGCGCATCAGCGTCGCGGAACAACGCAACATCGTGCGCTTCCTCAGCGCGCGCTATCGGGTCGCGAGCGACGACGTGACGCAGGTTGTCGGCTACGCCCTGCGCGCGGGCCGGGAGACCGGCATGGATCCGCTGCTGCTGCTCGCCGTGATGTCGATCGAATCAAGTCTTGACCCGGCGGCGCGCAGCCCGGCCGGCGCACACGGCCTGATGCAGGTGCTCACGCGCGTCCATGAGGAGCGCTTCGAGCCCTTTGGCGGGCCGGAAGCCGCGTTCGAGCCCTTGCCCAACATCCGCGTCGGCGCGGCCATCCTCAAGGAATACCTGCGCCGCGAAGGCTCCGTCGAGGGTGCGCTGAAATCCTACGTCGGCGCCGCCTTGCGCGCGCACGACGGTGGCTACGGCGCGAAGGTGCTCGCCGAGCGTGATCGAATCGTCGAGGCGGCGCGCGGGCGCGCAGCCTGAGCGTTCTCGTTCAGCGGTTCGCGAAATGCCGCTGCAACCGCGCAGCGGCTTCTTCAAGCTGCTCGAGCGAGGTTGCGTACGACAGCCGCAGGTACCGGCCGGGGGCGTGGAACCCGAAATCCGTACCCGGCACCAACGCGACGTGCGTCTGCTCGAGCAGTTCCATGGCGAGTTGCTCGCTGTCGTTGCTGTAGCGGCTGCAGTCGCAATAGACATAAAAGGCGCCGTCCGGCATTACCGGCACATCCAGGCCCGCCGCGCGCAGCGCCGGAACGAGAAAGTCGCGGCGCCGCTGGAATGCGCGGCGGCGCTCCTCGAAGATCGCCATGGACTCCGGTTCGAAGCAGGCAAGGGCCGCGTGCTGCGCGAGCGTCGACGCGCAGATGTAGAGATTCTGTGCGAGTTTCTCGAAGGTGGAAGCCAGCGCCTCGGGAACGACCAGCCAGCCCAGGCGCCAACCGGTCATGCTGAAGTATTTCGAGAAGCTGTTGGTGACGATGACGTCGTCGCCGAACTCCAGCGCCGAGCGTGTTTCGGGCGGCTCCGCGTCATCGCCATAGCGCAACCCGGCGTAGATTTCGTCGACGATCGAAAAGCCCTTGCGCGCGCGCACGGCAGCGATGATCCCGCCCAGTTCATCGTGCGGAATCGAGGTGCCGGTCGGATTTGACGGGCTCGCGAGCACCGTGCCCACGGTCTCGGGCGTCCAGTGCTCCTCGAGCAGGGCGCGGGTCATCTGGAAGCGCGTCTCGGGGCCGACCGGGACGAGTTGGGGAATCCCGTCGTAGGCGGCGACGAAGTGTCGGTTGCACGGATAGCAGGGGTCGGTCATCAATACGCGCGCGCCCGGATTGACCATCGCGCAGCAGGCGAGCGTGAGTGCCGCCGATGCGCCGGCGGTTACCACCACCCGCGCCGGCGCGACGTCCAGGTTGTAGCGCTCGCCGTAGTGCCGGGCAATGGCCTCGCGCAGGGGTGTGATGCCCAGCGCCGCCGTGTACTGCGTGCGTCCGGAGCGCACCACGCGCTCGAGTGCCGCGATCACCGGCTCGGGGGCCGTGAAATCGGGTTCGCCGATCCCCATGTGGATCACGGGTTTGCCAGCGGCCTCCAGTGCCATCGCCCGCTTGGCGAACTCCATGGCGCGAAACGGCGCGATGTGGGCGGTGCGCCGGGCGAGCGCCGGGAAAGGAGTGGGATTCAGGGTCATCCGGCCATTATGCCGCCCGCGCCGTCATCGCGCCTGGGCCGGGTGTCGCCGCGGCACAGCGCGATCAGTCCGCGACGATTCCGTCCGCAATCAACGCGTCGATCTCCTCGTCGCCAAAGCCTGCTTCACGCAGGATTTCGCGGCTGTGTTCGCCCAGCGCCGGGGCCGGGCGCGTCACGCGGGCCGGCGTCTCGGAGAGCTTCACCGGAAAGCCCAGCGAACGGGTCGGACCGGCGTCGCGGTGCCTGGTTTCGACGACCATCGCGCGCGCCTGGACCTGCGGATGTTCGAGCGCCTCGCCGAGCGTGTGCACCGGGCCGACCGGGACCCCGGCGGCGTGGAAGGCAGCCACCCATTGCGCGGTGGTGCCGCCCGCGAGTACGGCCTCGATCGCTTCGACCAGAGCCGGAAGATGCGTCATCCGCTCGGTATTCGATGCAAAGCGCGAATCCTCGCGCCATTCGGGATGGCCCAGCACGTCGGTGATGCGCTCCCAGTTGGCCTGGTTCGCGCCGCCGATGTTGACGTGACCGTCCGCCGTGCGAAAGGCCTGGTACGGCGCGGAGAGAACGTGTGCTGAGCCCAGCGGCCCCGGCGAGACGCCCGTGGCAAAAAAGACCGCGGCGTGCCAGTAGGTCGTCTGCAGCGCCGCCTCCATCAGCGAGGTCTCCACGACCTGGCCGCGCCCGGTCTTCAGTCGCTGGATGTACGCAGCCAGCACCCCCAGCGCCGCGAGGATCCCCGCATTGATGTCGGACACCGGGGGACCCAGCTTGGCCGGCGCTCGCCCGGGCTCGCCGTTGATGCTCATCAGCCCGGCGAAGCCCTGCGCGATCAGGTCAAAACCGCCCTGTCCGCCCAATGGCCCGGTGCGGCCGTAGCCCGAGATCGCGCAGTAGATCAGTCCGGGATTGAGCGCCGAGAGCACGTCGTAGCCCAGTCCGAGCTTTTCCATGGTTCCGCGCCGGAAGTTCTCGGTGAGCACGTCGGCGGTTTCGACGAGACGCAGCAGCACCGCGCGTCCCCGCGGATGCTTTAGATCGAGCGCGATGCCGCGCTTGTTGCGGTTGAGCACCATGAAGGGCGCCGAAACGCCGTTGACGCGAGGTTCTCGGTAGCCGCGCGAATCGTCCCCCCCGTTGGTCTTCTCCACCTTGATCACGTCTGCCCCCAGATCGGCAAGCATGATCCCGCTCGTTGGCCCGGACATGATTTGCCCGAGTTCGAGCACGCGCACGCCGTCGAGGGGGCGGGGGCCGGGCGCAGTCGTCATTGTGGATCTGCCATTTTGCGCTTGCCTCGGACCGCCTAGCGTCCGACGAAATCCGGACGCGTCTTGGCCAAAAACGAGCGGTAACCGATGCGGAAGTCCTCCGTGTCGAAGCACTCGAAGCATTCCAGCGCTTCCGCCTCGGTGATCGGGCGCGCCTCGCGCAGGCGGCGCGCGAAGCGCTTGTGCCAGCGCGCCACCAGCGGGGCGCCTGCGGCGATGCGCTGTGCGGTTGCGCGTGCCTCCTCGGCGACCTTGTCGTCGGCCACGACGCGTGTCACAAGGCCCTTTTCCTTCGCCTCGGCCGCGTCGAAGATCCGACCCTCGAGCAGGATCTCGAGCGCGACGTCGGCGCCGGCTAGGCGCACCAGCGGCGCCATTTCCGCATAGGCCATCACCAGCCCGAGGTTCTTGATCGGCGCGCCGAAGCGGCTGCCCGCGCCGCAGATGCGGATGTCGCACAGTGCTGCGATCTCGAGCCCGCCGCCGACGCACACCCCGTGAATCTGGGCCACGAGCGGGTGGCGGCAGCGTTCGAACGCGGTTGCGGTGGCGTGCATGACGGCGCCGTAGGCGATGGCCTGCGCCTTGTTGGAGCGCTCGGTGGCGAACTCGGCGATGTCATTTCCCGGCGAGAAGGCCCGCTCGCCGGCCCCGCGCAGGATGATGCAGCGCAGGGAATCGTCGGCCGAAAGCGCGTCGATCATGGCGCCGAGGGTCCGCCACATCTCGCGGGTAAGCGCATTGAGTTTATCGGCGCGGTTGAGCACGACGGTGGCGATGGCGCCGTCGTGCTCGACGAGGATTGCTTCGCTCATTGCGTGCCGCTCATCGGTAGAAGACGTTGACCAGCCACATCGGCACCGCCTCCACGTAGGTGACCAGCATCAGGATCGCCAGCAACACCGCGATGAACGGAATGTTTGCGCGCGAGACGTCCCAGACATTCTCCTTCGCGATCGAACAGGCGGTCATCAGCACGCTCGCCACCGGCGGCGTCTGCTGGCCGATCGCCAGATTCAGCGTCACGATCAGTCCGAAGTGCACCGGGTCGATCCCCGCGTTGATCACCACCGGCATCACGATCGGGACGACCAGAATGATCGCCGCCGCCGAATGCAGGAACAGTCCGATGAAGAGCAGGAACACGTTGAGCAGCATCAGGATCGCCCAGCGCTCGCTGGTGAACTCCGTGATCATCAGTGCCAGCTTCTGCGGCACCTGCGCCTCGGTCAGGTAGACGCCCAGCAGCGCGCTCGAGGCCACCAGCAGCATCACCACCGCGGTCTGCACGGCTCCGTCGACCACCGCCTCCCAGAGCAGGTGCCAGTTCATCTCCCGGTACCAGATCGCCACGAAGATCGCGGCCACCACGGCCAGTCCGGCGCCTTCGGTCGCGGTCACCAGTCCGCCGAAAATCCCGCCGAGGATGACGAGCGGCAGCAGGAGCGCAAGCGCCGCCTCCTTGAAGGTCTGCCTGACGCGAGAGAGCTTGAAGACTTCCTCGACGGGGTAGTTGTAGCGCACCGCCATCCAGTAGCACAGCCCCATCATCGAGAAACCGCCGAGAACCCCCGGGACGATTCCGGCGACGAAGAGCTGGACGACCGAGGTGCCCGCCATCACCGCATAGAGAATCATCGGGATCGAGGGCGGGATGATGATCGCGAGCGACGCTGCCGACGAGGTGAGGGCGGCGGTGAACGGACCCGGATAGCCCTTCTTCTTCATCGCCGGCATCAGCACGGAACCGAGCGCCGCCACGTCGGCCACTGCGGACCCGGAGATTTCGGCGAAGAACATCGCGGAGCCGACATTGACCATCGCCAGCCCGCCGCGCACGAAGCCCAACAGCGCCGAGGCGAGCGCGATCAGGCGGCGCGAGATGCCCGACGTGTTCATGATGGCGCCCGCCAGGATGAACAGCGGGATCGCGATCAGCGGGAAATTCGTCGCGCCGTTGTACATCACCAGCGGCAGGTTCGGCAGGGAGCCGGTGCCTTGCGCCGCGACCATCGCGATGATCGCTGCGATGCCCAGTGCAACCGCGATCGGAACGCTCAGGAGCACCAGCAGCAGCACCCCGATAAACAGCACGAGGATGGCCATTACAGCTCCCCCCTGAACGGGGTCTTGGTGGCCTGCGCCAGCACCTCGGGCAAGCGTATCAACTCGGCGATGATGAAGAGAACGGCGCCGATCGGAATCACCGACTGCGTGTACATCACCGAGATCTCGGGAATGCTGACCAGCATGTCGGTCGCGAGCACCTCGAGCACCACGAAGCCCATCCACGCGAGCAGCACAAAGAAGGCGATCACGCAGACTTCGGCGAAGATGGCCGCCGCGAGCCGCATTCGTGGCGGCATCATTTCGACCAGCGAATGCACCGCGATGTGTCCGCCACGAAGTGCCGCGAGCGCCGCACCGTAGTAGGTGACCCACGCCAGCAGCACCGACGCGATTTCGTCGTACCAGACCAGCGAAGCGCCGAACTTGCGATACCCGACGCCGACCACCACCACGACGGCGAGGGCGACCATCAGGATGAAACAGATGACCTCGAGCAGGCGCTGAAACGTCGTGCGCAGGGGCACGAGCGACGATGTCTGCATGCGAACTCCAGTGGGACCCGGGTTGCGCGAGGGGTTTTCAGGCCCTCGCGGACTGGCACAGCGCCGGCCCAGCGGCCGGCGCCCTGTCGATCATTTGCCCAGTGCGATCGCGCGTTCGATCAGTTGCTGGGCACCCTTGACCTCCTGGCCGAATTCCTCGTACACCGGCTTGGATGCCGCGATGAACGCGTCCTTGTCGGGGCTGTTCACCTGGATGCCGCCGGCCTTCAGCTTGCCCAGCAGCTCATCTTCCTGCTTGGCGGCCGTCTGGTAGACGAAGGCCTGCGTTTCCTTGGCCGTGTCCTCCAGAATCTTGCGCACGTCCGGCGGCAGCGTCGCCCATTTCTTCGAGCCCGCGACCAGGTAGGCCGGCGTGTAGACGTGGCCGGTGAGCGAGAGGTACTTCTGCACTTCCTGGAAGCGGGCGCTGTAGATCTGCGTGAACGGGTTTTCCTGGCCATCCATCACCCCGGTCTGCAGCGCGGTGAAGACCTCGGAGAACTTCATCGGACTGGGATTCGCGCCGTAGGCCTGGAACATCTTCACGCGCCACTTGCCCTCCGGCGTGCGCAGCTTGACCCCCTTGAGGTCGTCCGGGACGTTGATCGGACGCTTGTTGTTGGTGATGTGGCGGTACCCGTTCTCCCAGACCGCGATGACCTTCAGACCCTTCTTTTCGGCCTCGGGCGCGAGCGACGGCCAGACGATGTCGCGCTCGATGCGCTTCATGTGCTCGCGGTCCTTGACCAGATAGGGCATCTCGAAGATGCCGAACAGATCGACCTCGGAGGACATCACCGTCGAGGGTACCGCCAGATCGACCGTGCCCAGCTTGAGCTTTTGCAGCAGTTCCTTGTCGCCGCCGAGCTGGCTGGAACCGAATACGATGACTTTGGCCCGGTTGCCGAGTTTGGCATTGGCACGCGCGGCGAACTCCTCGGAGCTCGCCTGGAACAACGAACCCGGCTCGCCGACATGGCCCAGCTTGATCTCGATCGGCTGGGCGCTCACGGGAGCGAAGAATGCGCTGGTGACCAGCACGCCCGCGGCAAGCAGAACGGCGCGGCGCGTGGTTCGCAACTTCCTGATTGAATGATCCTGTTTCATGGTGTCTCCTCGTCGCTCTATTGGCGTTTGGTGGTGATTCGGATGCGGTGCCGGTTCCTGCTTCGGCGGCACAGGATACCGCTCGCACCGGCTGCGAGCGGGTGCCGTCAAATGCCGTCCTTAAGATACTCCATGGCCGCCTGCACACCGCCCGGGCTGTGCGGTACGCCGCCGATCGCGAGGCTCATCTCGACGCCGCACAGCGTGCCGAGCAGCATCAGATCGTTGAAATCCCCGAGGTGCCCGATGCGAAATACCTTCCCGGCGACCTTGCCCAGCCCCTGGCCCAGCGACAGGTTGAAGCGCTCGAGCGCGATCTTGCGCAACGCGTCGGCGTTGTGCCCTTCGGGCATCAGGATCGCGGTGAGCGAGGCACTGTATTCGCCTGGATCGGCGCACAGCACCTCGAGTCCCCAGGCGCCCACTGCGGCGCGAGTCGCCGCGGCGTGGCGCAGATGCCGCGCGAACACGTTCTCCAAACCCTGCTCGAGCAGCATCGCGATCGCCTCGTGCAGGCCGTAGAGCAGCGTCGTAGCGGGGGTGTACGGGAAGAACCCGTTTGCGTTGGCCCCCAGCATCTCGTTCCAGTCCCAGTAAGAGCGCGGCATCCGCGCTTCCTTGGAAGCCGCGAGCGCCTTGGCGCTGATCGCGTTGAACGACAGCCCCGGCGGCAGCATCAGGCCCTTTTGCGAGCCGGCCACCGTGACGTCGACGCCCCATTCGTCGTGGCGATAGTCGATCGAGCCGAGTGAAGAGATGGTGTCGACCATCAGGAGCGCCGGGTGGCCGACCCGATCGAGCGCGGCGCGCACGGGGGGAATGGCGCTGGTCACCCCGGTGGCCGTTTCGTTGTGCACGACGCACACCGCCTTGATGCGCTGGGCGGAGTCTGCCGCGAGCGCGCGTTCGATCGCCTGCGCGTCGGCGCCGTGCCGCCAGTCGCCGGCGATGAGTTCGACGGTGAGGCCAAGCCGCTCGGCCAGCTTGCGCCACAGGACCGCGAACTGGCCGGTCTCGCACATCAGCACCGTGTCCCCGGGTGAGAGCGTATTCACCAGCGCCGCTTCCCAGGCGCCGGTACCCGAGGCCGGGTAAATGACGACCGGTCCGCTGGTGGCGAAGATCTGACGGATGCCCGAGAGAACCGACTTGCCCAGCTGCTGGAACTCGGGGCCCCGATGGTCGATCGTCGGGTAGTCCATCGCCCGCAGAATGCGATCGGGAACGTTGGTCGGACCCGGAATCTGCAGGAAGTGCCGGCCGCTGGGGTGCGAGTTCAGCGCCAGGCCGTTGGCTAGTTTCATCGGTCGCTCCGTGAATCGCAATTGATGAGTAGGCATTTTGTATGCAAAATAGTCGCGTTGCAAACGATAATTTGACCCAGTTAAGCAGATTGCATGCAAAATGAGCGGATGGCAGCGTCTGTGGACCCGGCCCGGATTCCGGCGCCGATCGAGCGACGTCCTCTGCATGAGGAGGTCGCCGAGCGGCTGCGCGAAATGATCACCGAGGGCCTGCTCGCACCCGGCTCGCGCCTGAACGAACGCGTGCTGTGCGAACAGCTGCAGGTCTCGCGCACGCCATTGCGCGAGGCCTTCAAGGTGCTGGCGGCCGAGCGGCTGATCGACCTGAACCCGAACCGCGGAGCGATCGTCGCGACGCTGAGCGTGCAGGACGTGGGGGACCTCTTCGAAGTGATGGTCGCGCTCGAGGGGCTCTCCGGCGAACTCGCGGCCGAGCGGCGCACCGAGGCCGAACTCGACGAAATCCGGGCACTGCATTTCGAGATGCGCGCCGCGCATGCGCGCCGCGACCTGCCGCACTACTACCGCCTGAACCGCGGGATTCACGAAGCGATCAACCGCTCGGCGGGGAACCCGGTGCTGACCGAGACCTACAGCAGCGTCAACCTGCGCATCCAGAACCTGCGCTTCCGCTCGAATTTCAACCGCGAGAAGTGGGACGCTGCGGTTGTCGAACACGCGGCGATGATCGAGGCACTGGCGGCCCGGGACGCACCGAAACTGCGCGCCGTTCTCGAACTGCACCTGCGGCGCAAGCGCGACGCGGTGCTCGAGGATCTGCGCGCCTTGTCCGCACCGGCCGCTGTCGCGGCGGCGGATTGAGCCGGATGTGAGCGCGACCACACCGCTCAAGCGAGTCGAATCGGCGGCGGGCGAGCGCAGCCGGCTCGCGCAGCGCCTGCGTCGGTTCATCCGCGGCGAGGTGCTCTTCGACCGGGCCTCGCGCGGCCGCTACGCGACCGACGCGTCCATCTATCAGGTGGATCCGATCGGCGTCGTCGTTCCCGCGGATGAGGCCGACGCGATCGCCGCGATCGATCTCGCGCGCGAACTGCGCGTGCCGATTCTGCCGCGTGGCGGCGGTACCAGCCAGTGCGGCCAGACGGTCGGCGCGGCGCTGGTGATCGACAACAGCAAGCACCTGAACCGGATCTGCGCGCTGGATGTGGGCGCGCAGACTGTCGAAGTGCAGCCCGGCATCGTGCTCGACCAGCTCAACGCCGCCCTCAAGCCCCACGGGCTGTGGTTCCCGGTCGATGTGTCGACCTCGGCGCAGGCAACGCTGGGGGGGATGGCGGGCAACAACTCGTGCGGCTCGCGCTCGATCGCCTACGGCAACATGGTGCACAACGTGCTGGGAATCGACGCGGTGCTCGCCGATGGCACGCAGGAATTCTTCGGTCCCTTCGGCGAAGGAGCGCGGCGCGCGCTCGCGACGCCGCGCGCCTCCAAGCTCGTCGCATCGCTGTTCGAACTCGCCGCCGGCGAACGTGACGAGATCGAGCGGATGTGGCCCACCGTGATGCGTCGGGTCGGCGGCTACAACCTCGACGTGTTTCACCCGCGCTCCGAGCGCCCCTACACCGCGGACGGATCGGTCAACCTTGCGCACCTGCTCGTGGGATCGGAGGGAACGCTGGCGTACTTCCGCCGCCTGCATCTGCAGCTCTCGCCGCTGCCGCGCGCGAAAGTGCTCGGCGTGGTCAACTACCCGAGCTTTCACGCCGCGATGGACAGCGCGCAGCACATCGTGCGGCTGCACCCGAGTGCGGTCGAACTGGTCGACCGGACGATGATTGACCTGTCGCGCGCGAACCCGGTGTTTCGGGCGACGATCGACGCGGCACTGATCGGCGAGCCGCAGGCGGTGCTGCTGGTGGAATTTGCCGGCGAAGAGCGCGACGCGCTGCGCGCGCAGCTCAAGCGGTTGGGCGAGCTGATGGGGGATCTGGGCCTGCCCGGATCGGTTGTCGAACTTGTCGACGAGGCACCCCAGAAGGCGCTGTGGGAAGTCCGCAAGGCCGGGCTGAACATCATGATGTCCGCCAGGGGCGACGGCAAGCCGGTGAGTTTCATCGAGGACTGTGCGGTGCCGCTCGAACATCTGGCCGATTACACGGCACGCCTGACCGAGGTGTTCGCGCGCCACGGCACGCGCGGCACTTGGTACGCGCATGCGTCGGTCGGCACGCTGCACGTGCGTCCGATTCTCGACCTGCGGGGCGGCGACGCGAGGAAGATGCGCGCCATCGCCGTGGAAGCGGCGGCGATGGTGCGTCAGTACAAGGGCGCGTTTTCCGGCGAGCACGGCGACGGGCTCGTGCGCACCGAATGGGTGCGCTGGCAATTCGGCGAGCGGCTGACGAATGCCTTCGAGCGCGTCAAGGATCTGTTCGATCCGCAGGGGTTGATGAACCCCGGCAAGATCGTCCGCGGCACGCGCATGGACGACGCGCGACTGTTCCGCCTGTCCCCCGACTATCGCGTCGCACCGCTGGCCACCGCGCTCGACTGGTCGTCGTGGGACGTGAAGAACGATCCCGTCAGCGGCGCGACGAGCGAGCCGGGCACCGGCGGCGACCCGGCGCAAGGCTTCGCCAAGGCCGTCGACATGTGCAACAACAACGGGCATTGCCGCAAGTTCGATGCCGGCGGGATGTGCCCGAGCTATCGGGCCACGCGTGACGAGCGGCACCTGACGCGCGGGCGCGCGAACACGCTGCGCCTGGCTCTCTCCGGGCAGCTGGGTCCCGGCGCGCTCGCCTCGCGCGAGCTCTACGAGACGATGGGGCTGTGCGTGAGCTGCAAGGCGTGCCGCCGCGAGTGCCCGACGGGCGTCGACATGGCGCGCATGAAGATCGAGTTTCTGCACCAGTACCGCAAAACGCACGGGCTTGCGTTACGCGAGCGCATGGTTGCGTTTCTGCCGCGCTACGCCCCTTGGGTTTCCCGGGTGCCGTGGCTGCTGAACCTGCGCGACCGCGTGCCGGGACTCGCCGGGCTCACCGAGCGCTTCCTGGGCATCGCCGCGCGGCGCTCCCTGCCCGCCTGGCGCAGCGACCCGTTTCTGGCGCGTGCGCGGCCGCTTGCGCACGAGGCGGGAACCGGGGAACCAGAGGTCGTGCTCTGGGCCGACACCTTCAACAATTACTTCGAGTCGCAGAACCTGCATGCGGCGCGGCGCGTTCTCGAGGCTGCCGGCTACCGCGTCCACCTGGCGCGGGCGTGCGCTGACGATCCGGAACCGAATCGGCCACTGTGCTGCGGTCGCACCTACCTCGCCTCGGGATTGGTCGAGCAGGCGCGGGCCGAAGCGCGCCGCACGCTCTCGGCGCTGGCGCCACTGGTGGCGCGCGGCGTTGCGGTTGTCGGACTCGAACCCTCGTGCCTGCTGTCGATGCGCGACGAGTTTCTCTCGATGGGACTCGGGGAAAGCGCCCGGGAACTGTCGCGCCACGCATTTCTTTTCGAGGAGTTCCTGGCGCGCGAGCTCGGCGCCGGGCGTCTGAAGCTGCCCCTGCGGGCGATCACCCAGAAGCGCGCGCTCGTGCACGGACACTGCCACCAGAAGGCGTTCGACGCGGTGGCGCCGGTCATGCAGGTGTTGCGCCTGATCCCCGGATTGCAGGTCGATCTGATCGACTCGGGCTGCTGCGGAATGGCGGGCAGCTTCGGCTTCGAGGCGGGCCACTTCGATGTCTCGATGAAGATGGCCGAACTCGCGCTGCTGCCCGCGGTGCGCGCGGCCGACGCCGACACCCTGATCGTGGCCGATGGCACCAGCTGCCGCCACCAGGTCGCCGACGGGGCGGGTCGCCGCGCGTTGCACGTCGCGCAGGTGCTCGCGCAGGCATTGCCTGACTGCGTCGCCGGCGGGGTCGATCGGCCCGTGCAGGGCGGCCGTGGTAGTGTCCCGAAGTGAAAAAAAGCGACGTCCCCACCCCCCGCTTCACGAACCGGCTGGCCGACGAGACCAGCCCGTACCTGCTGCAGCATGCCCACAACCCGGTCGACTGGTATCCCTGGGGCGAGGAGGCGTTCGCGCGGGCGCGTGAGGAGAACAAGCCGATCCTGCTGTCGGTGGGCTACGCGACCTGCCACTGGTGCCACGTGATGGAGCGCGAGAGCTTCGAGGACGAGTCGATCGCACAACGGCTGCGCGAGGGTTTCGTGGCAATCAAGGTCGATCGGGAGGAACTGCCCGATGTCGATCAGGTCTACATGAGCGCGCTGCAGGCACTCACCGGTCAGGGGGGCTGGCCGATGAACATGTTCCTGACACCGCAGCTCGCCCCCTTCCACGGCGGAAGTTACTTCCCGCCGGAGCCGCGCCATGGCCTGCCGGCATTCGGGCAGTTGCTCGCCGCGGTGCAGGCGGCCTGGACCGAGCGGCGTGACGAGCTCGAGCGCTCGGCCGACGAGTTGCTCGCGCACGTGCGCCGCGGATCGGTTCCGCAGCGCCGCGTGCCGGCCGACGGACTGCATGAGCGCGCGATTCGCAGCCTGGCGCAGCGCTTCGACGCCGCCTGCGGTGGCTTTGGCGATGCTCCGAAATTCCCGCAGGCGCCGCTGCTGCAATACCTTCTTGCGCTCGCGACGCCGCCGGAACCGGTTTTGCAGGGGATGCCCGAAGCACCGGCCGAGGAACTGGCTGCGGGCATGTCGGCCGGGGCAGCGGCGCGGGTGATGCTGGTTGCCACGCTGCGCCACATGGCCGCGGGCGGGATCTACGACCATGTCGGCGGCGGCTTCTCGCGCTACTCGACCGATCGCCGGTGGCACGTGCCGCACTTCGAGAAGATGCTCTACGACAATGCACAACTCGTGCGCGTGTACGTGGGTGCGTGGCGCCTCACCGGCGACCCGCGGCTGCGCTTCGTCGCCGAGGACACGCTCGCCTACCTCGAGCGCGAGATGCACCCGGGCGATGCGCCGGGGGCCTTGTGCTGCGCGCAGGATGCCGACGCCGAGGGCGTCGAGGGTGGTTTTCACGCCTGGACCACCGCGGACTTCCGCTCGGCGCTCGGCCCCGATGCCGACGCCGCCGCGGCACTCTATGGCGTGCGTACGGAAGGGAATTGGGAGCACGGGCTCAATGTGCTCGAGCGGCGCACGCCGGAGGTGGTGCGCGCGCAGCTCGGACTGTCGTTGGCGGCATGGCGGCGCTGGGAGCAATCGGTGCGCGAGCGCCTGTTGGCGGTGCGCTCGCGTCGCACCTGGCCGATCACCGACGACAAGGTGCTCGCGGACTGGAACGCCATGGCACTGCGGGCGTTTGCCGAGGCCGGCCGGCTGCTCGAGCGCCCGGAACTCGTGGACAGCGCGCGCCGGATTGCCGAATTCCTGCTGGGGACGATGCATCGCGACGGCAGGTTGAGCCACGCGTGGCGGGCCGGCCGGTTGCGCGACGAGGGGTACCTGGGCGACTACGCGCAGCTCGGACTGGGGCTGGTCGAACTGCACGCCGCCACCGGTGAGCCCGAGTGGCTGCGGCGCGCGGCCGATCTTGCCGAGAACATGATCGCGCGCTTCCATGTTCCGGGCGAGGGTTTCTTCGACGGCGAGCCCGGTGCGCTGCCGGTACGCGCCCGGGATGCCTTCGACGGCGCAGTGCCTTCCGGGACAGCCGCGGCGTGTGAACTGCTCCTGCGCCTCGGGGGAATCTACGAGCGCGAGGATTGGGCCGAACTCGGGCGCCAGTCGATCAACGCGGCGGGCGTGATTCTCGAGGCGGCGCCGGCCGCGGCGCCCGGGCTGCTGCACGCGCACCTGCTCGATGAAGCGGGCGCCCATGTCGCTCTTCCGGGCGACAGCGCCGAGGGCCCCGAACGCACCGGCGCGCTCGCCGGCGCGCGCGCGCAGTTCGCGCCGCTCGTGACCTTCGTCACCGGCGTGCCGGGTGACTTTCCACTGCTCGCCGGTCGGCAGTCGGGGAAGGCGTATCTTTGCCAGCACGGCCGCTGTCAGTTGCCGGTCGCGACGCTCGACGCGCTGCGCGGGCAGATCGCGATTCTGCACGCCGCGTTGTAGCGAACCCGCAGCCGCCCGAAAATCGGGCATCCTTGCAGCAACCCCCTCAGGACCTTCCGCCATGGACGCTGACCTACGACTTGCCGCACTTGCCTATCACGAGCAGGGAACCCCGGGAAAGATCTCGGTCACCGCGACCAAGGGCCTGACAAATCAGCGCGATCTCGCGCTCGCCTACTCGCCAGGGGTCGCCGCTGCCTGTGAGGAAATCGTGGCCGATCCGGTCAACGCGTTTCGCTACACGGCCCGGGGCAACCTGGTGGCGGTCGTCACCAATGGCACGGCGGTGCTCGGGCTGGGCAACATCGGGCCGCTGGCCTCGAAGCCGGTGATGGAAGGCAAGGCCGTGCTCTTCAAGAAATTCGCCGGCATCGACGTCTTCGACCTCGAGATCAACGAGACCGACGTCGACCGGCTGGTCGAGGTGATTGCCGCGCTCGAGCCGACCTTTGGCGGGATCAACCTCGAGGACATCAAGGCGCCGGACTGCTTCGAGGTCGAGCGCAAGCTGCGCAAGCGCATGAAGATCCCCGTGTTCCACGACGACCAGCACGGCACCGCGATCGTGGTCGGCGCGGCGCTGTACAACGGGCTCGAGGTGGTCGGCAAGAAGATCACGGAGGTGAAACTGGTCTGCAGCGGAGCGGGCGCGGCCGCGCTCGCCTGCCTGGATCTGCTGCTCGACCTGGGAATGCCGATTGAGAACATCTGGGTGGCGGATCTCGCCGGCGTCGTCTACCGGGGGCGCCCGGAGCTGATGGATCCGGACAAGGAGCGCTTCGCGCAGGACACGCCCCAGCGCACGCTCTCGGAGATCATCGAAGGCGCGGACGTGTTCCTCGGCCTGTCGGCCGGCGGGGTGCTCAAGGGTGAGATGGTTGCGCGGATGGCCGCGCGCCCGCTGATCTTCGCGCTCGCCAACCCGAATCCGGAAATCCTCCCCGAGGAAGTCAAGGCGGTGCGCGATGACGCGGTGATGGCCACGGGTCGGACCGACTACCCGAACCAGGTCAACAACGTGTTGTGTTTCCCGTTCATCTTTCGGGGCGCGCTGGATGTGCGCGCGACCACGATCACGCGCGAGATGGAAATTGCCGCCGTGCACGCGGTGGCTGAACTGGCCCGGGTCGAGCAGTCGGAAGTGGTCGCCGCGGCCTACGGTGGAAATGCCGTCGGCTTCGGGCCCGAATACCTGATTCCACGCCCCTTCGATCCGCGTCTGATCGCCAAGATTGCGCCGGCCGTGGCCAAGGCGGCGATGGATTGCGGGGTGGCGCAGCAGCCGATCCAGGACATGGACGCGTACCGGCGCCAGCTCGAGAACTTCGTCTACCACTCGGGCAACATGATGAAGCCGATCTTCGCGGCGGCGCGCGATGCGCAATGCAAGCGTGTCGTGTACGCCGAGGGCGAGGACGAGCGCGTGCTGCGGGCCGTCCAGGACGTGGTCGACGAAGGACTGGCGCAACCGATCCTGGTCGGGCGGCCGGCGGTGATCGAGCGGCGCATCGCGCGCTGCGGGCTGCGCCTGCGCATGGGCGTGGATTTCGAAGTCGTCAACGTCGAGTCGGACCCGCGCTACCGCGAGTACTGGCAGGACTACCACCAGCGCACCGAGCGCCGCGGGGTGACCGAGCAGTACGCGAAGATCGAAATGCGCCGGCGCCACACGCTGATCGCTGCGATGATGATCGTGCGCAACGACGCGGACGCGATGATCTGCGGCACCTACGGCGCATTCGCGTCGCACCTCAACCGCATCGACGAAGTGATCGGCAAACGCCCGGGCGCCTCGACCTACGGCGCGATGAACACGCTGATCATGGACAACCGGCAGGTGACCGTGGTCGACACGCATGTCAACTACGACCCGAGCGCGGAGCAGTTGGCCGACCTGACCGTGCTCGCCGCCGAGGAGTTGCGTCGATTCGGGATCGTACCGAAAGTGGCGCTGCTCTCGCATTCGAACTTCGGCGGCTCCGCGCACCCTTCGGCGCGCAAGATGCGCGCCGTGCTCGCGCTCGTGCGCGCGCGCGCCCCGGAACTCGAGATCGACGGCGAAATGCACGGGGACAGCGCGCTCGACCCGGCGATCCGCCGTGCGATCATGCCGCGCTCGACGCTCGTCGGTCGCGCGAACCTGCTGGTGATGCCCGACATGGACGCGGCCAACATCGCCTACAACCTGCTCAAGACGGCCGCCAGCCACAACGTTGCGGTTGGGCCCGTGCTGCTGGGCGCCGCGCGCGCGGTGCACATCCTGACCCCCTCGGCCACCGTGCGGCGCATCGTGAACATGACCGCCTGGGCCGTGGTGGACGCGAACGCCGAGCGCTGACCCGCTGGGGAGCGTTTCGTCGGACGGGCCGGGCACTCCGGCGGGTCGCAGCGGAGCGGGGCGCAACCGGGTGCCGGGGCCGGTTGCCGTTCGTCGGCTGAGCGAGGCGTCCGGGCGGCTTCGATCGGCAATCAGTTGACCCGGGCCGGGGCTGGTCGTAGTCTCAGCGCAACCCGTCTCCCAAGGCCCGAAATGTCCGTGTCGCATCTCTCCAGTCCCGAGCTCGAAGACGAGTCCGCGACCCCGGTCGACGCGCAGCGACGCCTCGAGCTGCTCGAGGATTGCCGCGAGATCGTCGTGTCGCGGATGTCGCGCGCGATTGCCGAGGCTCTCGAGAAGATGAGCGACGAGCTCACGGCGCTGGCGCTCAAGAAGACCCGGCGCGAGGAGCAGGGCGTTCTGCTTGAAGCCGTGTCACTGGTGCGCCAGAACCGGCCCGAGATCGAACTGCGGTTTCGCCGCGCCTTCGTGGACGTTTTCGAGCACCGGATGTACAGCCGCTCGGTGTCCGGCACCGCGGGCCTCGACCCCGACAGCGAGCTGGCGCTGGTGGATGACACCGAGATCGAGAGCCGCATCGCGCTGACGCGCATCGTGCACCGCGCCAACAGCAAGCTGGATCCCGACGAGGTGCTCGGTGTGCGGGCACGGCTCGCCGCGCTCGTCGAGCGCGACTGGTTTGAGGAAGACATGCACCCGGCGTCGCCGGAGGCGGTTTTCGAGGCATTGCGCACGGCGCTGGACAAGCTCGCGCCGAGCGCCGAGATCAAGTCGGCACTCCTCGACGCGTTCGAGCCCTATGTGTCTGCGAGCCTGAACGGCATCTACGCGAACGTCAACGAGACGCTCCGGACCAACCGGGTGCTGCCGCGCATCAAGCCGCGCGCCATCGTGACGCGCTCGCCGGCCAAGCCGGACGGTGCCGCCCGCCCCGCGACCCCCGCGCCAGGCGGTGCATCGGCAGCGGGAGCAGGCGTCGGCGCCGGCAGCGATTTCCAGGGCCAAGTTCCCCTCCTCGAGACCTTCGAGGATCTGCTGCGCCAGATTCAGAGCGGGCAGGGGAGCGCGCGCCAGGCGGCGGCCCGCATCCTGTCCGACCCGCAGGGATTCGGTGTCGCCGATCTGCCGCTGCCCGCGCCGGAACCACCCTTGGTCGAGGCGCTCGACTCGCTGCAGCGCTTTGCGGCCGGGGAGGTCGCGGTCAGCGGACAACTGCTCGAGGATCTCCTCGAGCAGGCGCGCGACAAGGGTTCCGCACTCGACCAGCTGACCGTCGAGATCGTTTCGATGGTGTTCGACTATATCTACCAGGATCGGCATCTTCCGGACCTGGTGAAACAGCAATTGCTGCGCCTGCAGGTGGTGGCGGTGAAGGCAGCGCTGCTCGATCGCAGCTTTTTCGCCAGGCGCCAGCACCCGATGCGCCGCCTCATCGATCGGATCTCGGAAATCACGACGGACCCAGATTCGGACGTCGCGCAGGACGCGCCGCTGATGACCGGGCTGCGCGAAGTCAGTGACCGGATCCTTTCCGAGTTCGAGCGCGACCTGACGATCTTCGAGGATGCATTGCAGCGCATCGACTTGATCGCCTTCGCGGAAGCCGAGCGGCGTGCGACGCGACTTGCCGAGCTCACGCGCGAGGGGGAGCGCGCCGAGACGCTGGCGGTGGCTGTGGACGCGGCACGTTCGGAGATCCTCGCGCGCTGTGCAGAGGATACGCCCGAGTTCGTGCGCGAATTCCTGCGGATCTGGTGGGCGCAGGTCATGGCGAACGTTCGCACGCGACCGCACGCACCGCCGGCTGACTGGGATGAGGCGCTCGCGCTGGGTGAAGAATTGCTCTGGAGCGTCGCAGCCAAGACGCCCGAGGAGATCCCGCGGCTCGCATCGCTGTTGCCCAAGCTCATCGGCGGAATGATGCGTGGGTTGCAGACCACGGACATCACCCGCGAAGATCGCGAGAAGTTCTTCAACGGCCTGCTGCAGTGGCATACGCGTGCCATCACGCTCGCCAAGGAAATGCCCCCGGGTGTGCGCATTCGGCACGAGCGCGCGCTGACGCTTGGCGAGGACGGCCGGGTTCGTTTCGATCCGACCTTCGACGTTCGCGCGCCGGCGGCATTCGATACGCCCATCGGCTCGGTGGCCGACGCGATGCTCGACGATGCGGAGCGCGGCGACCAGATCGATCTCACTCTTGACGATGGGGCGATTGCGCGCGTCAAGCTCGCGTGGATCAGCCCTTCGCGCAAGCTCTTCGCCCTGACGCGCTATCCCGACATCGCGCGCTCGATTGAACGCCGGGAACTCGCACTGTTGTTCCGCAGCGGGCGCGCTCGCTGGGTCGACAAGCTGAGTGCGATGGATCGTGCGATCGATGCGGTGGCCGAAGGCCCGGATGCCGGGAAGGCCTGAGCGGAGCCCGACGCTGTCGTCCCGGCACGCTGGACCCTGATCGCCGTGCCGACCTTTGCCCGCCGCGGAGTTGTGCCTTAGGATAGGACGCATGCCCGCGCTGCGCACGCTGCTTGTCGCTTTTTTCGCCGTCCTGGCGCTGATCGGCGCGGGCGAGGTCGGTGCGCGCGCCAGCCGGGTGTCGAAAGCGACTGCGACAGATGCGATCGCGCGCGCCGAACTGCCGCCCGAGGCGGTGCGCATGCTCGCGCTGATCCGCGCCGGAGGGCCCTGGGATGAGGCGAAGGACAACACCGCGTTCGGAAACCGGGAAGGGCTGTTGCCACCGCGCAAGCGCGGCTACTATCGTGAGTTCACGGTCAGGACCCCCGGCGTGACGCATCGCGGCGCAAGGCGGATCGTGGCCGGGGGCGAGCCGCCCGGGCCGCCGCACGAGTTCTACTACACTGACGATCATTACCGGTCGTTTCGGCGGATTGAGGAGTGAGCCGATGAGCGCCTTGCGCAACATCCCGCCGCACGCCGTGTTGCCTCTGAGCGCCTATGACCTCGAAGACCTGCGCAAGGGTGCCACGCGTTTCGATCAGCGCTGGCTGCAGGCCGACTGCGACCGCAGCAGCGACAAGGACGATGTGCTCGCGGCGATCGCAACCGGGTTCGAATTGCCTGCTCATTTCGGACGCAATCTCGACGCGCTCTACGACTGCCTGACGGACCTGCAGCCCGATCAGAGCGCCGACCAGCCCGGTTTCGTCATCGTGCTGCGCGAACTGCCGGACAACGAAGCATTCAGCGCCGCCGAACGCAAGGCCCTGCTCGACGTGTTCCGGGAGGCTGCCGACTACTTCTTCGATCGGGACACGGCGTTCCGGGTCTTCTATTCGGTCCACAAGACCCACTGAGACCCGGCGCGGGCGTGCCCCCGTGCCTCAGAAATCGCCCACGAGCGCCTGCAGTGCGGCCAGCGCCGCGAGTCCCGCGGTTTCGGTGCGCAGCACGCGCACACCCAGCGCGACGGGCACGAAGCCGATGGCGGACATCGCCTCGCGTTCCTCGTCGCTGAAGCCGGATTCGGGCCCGACGAGCACCTCCACCGGAGTATCGGGCGCGATCGCCACGCGCGAGAGTCGCGTCGCGGCGCCAGGGACGAGGGCGAGCCGTGTGCCGTGGGGCCCGGCGCTTGCCAGCCAGCCGGCGAGCGGTTGCGGCGCGGTGACTTCCGGGAGAAAGTCCCGACCCGACTGCATGCAGGCGGCCTCCGCGATGCGCAACCAATGTGCGTGGCGACGCTGGCTGCGCGCCGCATCCCCCCGGGGCGCCGAGCGCTGCGAGTGCAGGGTGACGATCCGGTGCGCGCCGAGTTCGACCGCCTTCTCGACGATCCAGTCCATCTTGTCGCCCGCCGGCAGGCACTGCGCGAGCGTGACGATGAGCGGGCTCTCACTCGGCGCTGCGATGGCGAGCACGGAGTCGGCGATGCAGCCGCGCCGTTCGCAGACCGCAAGGCGCGCCGCGAAGCGCTGTCCGCGACCGTCGAACAGCTCCAGCACGGCGCCGGGCTTGAGGCGCAACACGACGGCGAGGTAGTGACTCTGACGCTCGTCGAGCGCGACCGCCGCGCCCGGGGCCGCGTTCGCCACCAGCAGCCGCGGCGTCATCGGATCAGGCGATCAGGTCGCGGAAGTAATTGGGCAGTGCGAACAGCGCCGGGTGCACGTCGCCGTTGTAGTAGCGCAGATCGGCGATGTTGCGCTC
>JAGXFR010000001.1 GCA_024637155.1 Burkholderiaceae bacterium
CCTGAACAAGGCCGGGCGCGGCCCCGAGAAGGCACTCGAGCTGCGTCCGGGCGAAGCGCTGCCCGACCCGAACCGTCCTGCCGCCAAGGCGGGCGAGATGCAGCCGGGGACACCGGCGCCGTTCGCGGCCCCGGGTCCCGCTGGCGTGCCCCAGCCGTCGGCGAGCGGGCAGCCGGCGCCGGGCGCCGAGAGCGACGGTGCCGAGAAGACTTCATACATGCTGCAGGCTGGCGCGTTTCGCAATCAGGATGACGCCGAGGGTGTGAAGGCGAAGCTGGCGCTGATCGGCTTCGAGGCGCGGGTCGTTCCGGCCGAGGCCGGGGGGCAGCCGCTGCACCGGGTGCGGGTTGGCCCCTTCGCGACGCTCGACGAGATGAACAAGGCGCGCGCCCGGCTCGCGGAAAGCGGGGTTGAAACCGCTGCCGTTCGACAGAAGTAAGCACTTGCACAGCGTGGTGAAGAACGACCAAGTCAACCTAAGCCCGAACAGCGCGTTCATTTCAGGAGCATGCCGCACGATGCTCCGTCCACGCACCGGACGATCCGGAACGAGTTTCGAAGCGATGAGAGGAAATCACTGATGAGAGAATTGCGCCGCGTATTCCTTGGGTTTGTCCTGGGCGGCATGCTCGCCGCCGGCTCCGGAGCCGCGCTGGCGGAACTGCGGCCTGGCATCGACTTCAGGCTGCTGAAGAACCGGCAGAATACCGAGGTGCCTGCGGGCAAGATCGAGGTCATCGAGTTCTTCTGGTACGGCTGTCCCCACTGCAATACCCTCGAGCCGACCGTTCGGAAATGGGAAAAGACCCTCGCCCCTGACGTGGCGTTCCGCCGGGTGCATGTGATGTTCCGCGAGATCGCCCATCAGCAACTCCACTACACGCTCGAAGCGCTCGGCAAGGTCGAGGAACTGGGCCCCAAGGTTTTTGACGCGATGCATCTCGAGAAGAACCCGATGAATTCGCCCGCCAAGATCGCCGACTGGGCGGCCAAGTTCGGCATTGACCGCAAGAAATTCACCGACGTCTACGACTCGTTCAGCGTGCGTACGCGGATGCGCAAGGCGACGCAGACGATGGAAGCCTACGGAGTCGATGGCGTGCCCGCGTTTGCGGTCAACGGCAAGTACTACACCTCGCCTTCGATGGTGGGCAGCGACGAGGGCGCGTTGCGCGTGATCGACGAACTCGTCGCACGCGAGCGGGCGCTGCGCAAGTAGGGTGCCACGTGTGAGCTGGCGCGTCGCGACGCTCGCCACGGGCGTGCTGCTCGTGGCCGCGTGTGCCGCCCCGCGTGTCCCGGAGCGCGCGGTCGCCTACCCGCGCTCCGCGTCTCCCACGGCGAGTGCGGCAACGGGTGTGCCGCCGCTGGCGAGCGCTTCGCCTCCGGGGGCATCCGCGCCCGGGACGCAGCCCCCGTCCCGTCCGACCGGCCAGCGAGGCGGCGGTTACTACCTCGATGACGGTCCCGGGGACATGCCCCCGCCGGACCTGGACGCCATCCCCGACGCGCAGCCCTGGAACGAGCCGTTGCGTGCCCGAAATGCGATGCCCTACGTGGTCTTCGGACGCGAGTACGTCCCGATGACCGAATTGCGCGCCTATCGCGAGCGGGGCGTCGCGTCATGGTATGGACGGCGGTTCCACGGACAGCCCACGGCGACCGGCGAGCCCTACGACATGTACGCGATGAGTGCGGCGCACCCGACCCTGCCTCTGCCCAGCTACGCGCGGGTGACGAGTCTCGCCGACGGACGCAGCGTCGTGGTCCGGGTCAACGACCGTGGCCCGTTCCTGCACGGGCGCGTGATCGATCTTTCCTACTCGGCCGCGGCCAAACTCGGCTTTGTGGCGCGGGGCAGTTCCGAGGTCGAAGTCGAACTGATTCTGGTGCCCGACAGCGCCGCGCGGCCGGCCGCCGCCGTGGCGCGCACGGCCGCTGCGGCGCCATCGCCAGCACCGGCGGCTGCACTCGCGCCAGCACCCGCTGCGCGGACCGCGCCGGCAATTCCCGTCCCCGCTGAAAGCCTGATCCTTGCGACGACGGTCGCCGCCTCTCCCGCGCCGCCCGAGCGCCTGATCGTCGAGACGTCGATCAGCGCCCCCGCGCCGAGCGCTGCGCCGGCTGCTGCGCCAGCCGTCGCGCCGCCCCCCGCACCGACCCCCGCACCGCTGAACACGCAGATGGATCTGAGTCCCGCCGCCGGCGGTGTCTACCTGCAGCTGGGTGCATTCGCGTCACGCGACAATGCCCAGTTCATCCAGGCGCGTCTTGCCCGCCAGATCGGCTGGCTCGCGGAGCGGCTGTTCGTGCAGGCGGATGGCGCGTTGTTCAAGGTCCAGGCAGGACCGTGGGAGGGGCCCCCGGAAGCGCGCGCCGCCGCGCAACGCATCCTGCGCGAGGCCGGCGTCCCGTCCTTCGCCGTCACGCGCTAGGCGCGGCCCGCGCGAGGGCCAGCGCGCGCGGGTAGACCACCCGATGCGCGAGCCCGGTCAGGCGCTCGGCGAGCCGCGCCGCGCGGCTGGGCGGCAATTCCGAGAGCAGCTCGAGAAGCAGCGCGTCGAGCGTGGTTTCGATGCTCACGGCCGCCCCGGGGGCGCTCGCCTTTGGTTCGGGCGCGACCGGAGCAATGGCGATCACGTATTCGCCGCGCTGGCGGTTCGCGTCGGCGGCCAGCCATCCGGGCCCCTCACCGGCGCGCAGGGCGGCGATCTCCTCGAATTTCTTGGTCAGTTCCCGTCCGAGCACAATGGGCCGCTCCGGCCCCAGGGTCTGCGCGATCGCAGCGAGCGTCGCAGCGATGCGGTGCGGCGCTTCGAACACGATGACGATGCCGCATGAACGACCCAGCGCGGTGAGCTTCTCGGCGCGCGCCCGCGCGCGGGTGGGCAGGAAGCCGGCGAACGAGAAGGAGCCGTCGCCCTCGAGTCCGCTGGCCGAAAGCAGCGCCAGCACCGCCGACGGGCCCGGGACGGGGATCACGCGATGGCCTGCGGCGCGCGCCGCCGCGACGATCTGCGCGCCCGGATCGCTGACCGCCGGCGTGCCGGCGTCCGTGACCAGCGCGACCCGCTGTCCGGCGTTGAGCAGGGCCACGATCCGGGCCGCGGCGCTGCGCTCGTTGTGTTCGTGCGCGGCGAGCCACTGCGCGCGGCTCGCCACCCGGGTGAGCAGCTTCTGGCTTACGCGGGTATCCTCGGCAGCAACCCAGTCGGCCGTGCGCAACACCTCCATTGCCCTCGTGCTTAGGTCGCCGAGGTTACCAATGGGCGTTGCCACTACATATAATCCGGCTTCGAGGGGAGTGGTTTGCAGGGGTTCCATATGTTGCGTCGCCGGGCACTGCGGATAATCGGTCGCACGAGTGCGGCAGGGTGGATTGCGGCCAGCGGATTGTCCGGCCTCGTGAGCGCTTCGGCAAGCGCGCAGTCCGTCATGGGCGGGGGCCCGACCCGCATCGCGCTGCTGCTGCCTCCGGATGACGGGGCGTATCGTACGGCGGCCGCGGCGGTGCTCGCGGGCGTTCAGGCGGCGCACCTGCGCGACGGGCGCGGAATCGCCATCGAACTCTACGATGAGCCGGCGAACTACGACGAGTGCACCGCGCTCTACCGGAGTTTCTCGTCCCGTTCGATCCAACTCGTCGTCGGGCCGCTGACCCGAGACGCGGTCGGCCTGCTCGGGGAACTCGGCCAGCTGCGCGTGCGCACGCTGACGCTCAACTATCCGGACCTCGATTCGCCGACGCCGGGAAACGCGGTGCTCTTCGGCCTGTCGATCGAGAGCGAGAGCGGCCAGATTGCGCGCTTTGCCTTCGACGAGGGAACGCGCCGCGCCCCGTGGCGCCGACCGCTGGTGGCGCTCACCATATCCAATTCGAGCCCGCTGGGCCGGCGCAGCGCGCAGGCCTTCATCGACATGTGGCAGCTGCACGGCGGCACGGCGCTCGAGCCCGTCGAGATCGACACGCGCGTGCCCAGCGAGTTGCGCGCCGCCCTCCGGCGCAACCGTGCCGACGTCTATTTCGTTGCCGTCCACCCGGACGTGGCGGGGATGCTGCGCACTGTGCTCGGCGCCGACGCGATGCTCTACGGCAGCTCGATGCTCAATGTCGGCTTCGCCGACGCACCGGGCGCCGCGGTGACGCGCGCCGCGCGTGAACTCGACGGCCTGCGGCTGGTGGCGATGCCCTGGCAGGTGCAGCCTGCGCACCCCGCGGTGATGGCCTATCCGAAGTCGTACGCGAAGCTGCCGCACGTGGAATTGCAGCGCCTCTACGCGTTGGGCATCGACGCCTTCCGCATCGCCCGCGAACTGCTCGCGGGGCGCGATACCTTCGAACTCGACGGCGTGACCGGCAACCTGCGCCTGGAGGCGCGAGGGAATCCGCGGGTCGCGCGCGAAATGGTCATCGCGACCTATCAGGACGGGGTGGTCGTTGCGCTCGGCGTGCCGTGACCAACCGGTCGCCGACGCAGCGTCGCGGCGATCAGGCGGAAGACCGGGCGCTCGCGTTCCTGCTCGAGCAAGGACTTGAACTGCTCGAGAGAAACGTCGCAAGCCGGGTGGGCGAGATCGACCTGCTGATGCGCGAGGGCGAGGAGTGGGTATTCGTCGAGGTGCGCAGCCGTGCGCCGAGCGGTTATGGCGGTGCAGCGGCGAGCGTCACGCCCGCCAAGCAGCGCCGGATCCGGCTGCAGGCGCAGCGGGTGTTGCAGCAGCGCTTTGGCGCAGGGCACTGGCCCGCGTGCCGTTTCGACGTCTGCGCGCTCGATGGCGGCGGCATCGACTGGATCCGCGCGGCGTTCTGAATGGGGCCGCCGGTATAATTCGCCGTGACGAACCGATCATCCCGAATCTGAACGCAGCGCGACGAAAGCGCGCTCGATGTGTTCGTAGAGGGATGGTTGCGAAGGGGGAAAAATATGGGAAATGCCTGGCGCACGACGATGGTCGCGGGGATCGTGGCGGCAACGATGGGTCTCTCGGCTTGCGCGCCGCTGCTGATTGGCGCGGCCGCGACCATGGGGACGCTCTCGGCGCTCGACCGGCGCACGCTGGGTGCGCAGACCGAGGATCAGTTGATCGAGCTCAAGGGTGTCAACCGCTTGCGTGAATCGATGCGCAACGTCGACGCCGTCGGGGTGACGAGCTTCAACCGCAAGGTTCTGCTCACCGGCCAGGTGCTCACCGAGCAGGACAAGGTCAACGCACAGCGCGTCATCGCCACGCTCGACAACGTGCGCTCGATCGAGAACGAACTGCAGGTATCGGGTCGCGTCTCGACGGGCGTTTCCGCGAGCGATGGGCTGATCACGACACGGGTCAAGTCGGCACTGATCGATTCGAAGCGCGTGCAGGCGAACACGGTGAAGGTGGTCACCGAGGCAAGCGTCGTCTACCTGATGGGGGTCGTCACGCGCGACGAAGGTGAACGAGCCGCGGAGATCGCCAGCCGGGTGAGCGGGGTCGGTCGGGTCGTGACCGTGTTCGAGTACGTCAGCGACGAGGACCTCGTCAAGCTTCGGCGGGACGGCACGACGACGCGCTAGCCGGCGCGTTCTCCAACGCGTTTTGGCGGCCGCCCGGCCGCTCGCGGGCGCGCGATCAGACAGATGCGCGCAGCCGACCGACAGATGGACTGTGCGTGGCGCTCCACGAGTCCCGATTCGTCGGAAAATGACCCCATGGGAAATCCTTCCTTTGGGTGATTGAATTCGATGTCGACGGGTCTGATCGTTCTTGCGGCGTTTTTCGTCGTGCCCTTGTTCTGGGGCGTGTCGCGCTTCAACGCCTTCGTTGCCGCGCGCAACCAGATGGACAACGCGTTCGCGCAGATCGACGTCCAGTTGAAGCGCCGCCACGATCTCGTTCCGGGACTGGTGAACGCGACCAAGGCCTATCTCGCGCACGAACGCGACACCCTCGAAGCGGTGACCGCGGCGCGCCAGCGTGCCGTTGACGCGCAGGGGATCGCGAAACGTCGGGTGGGAAGCGAGGGTGCACTTGCGGCGCTCGCGACCGCCGAGGGAGAACTGGTCGGGCAACTGAGCCGGCTGCTCGCGCTCGTGGAAGCCTATCCGGCCCTGCAGGCCGACGAGACCGTCGCGCGGCTGACCGAAGAACTCGGCTCGACCGAGAACCGGATCGCGTTCGCACGCCAGACGTTCAACGATCAGGTGCTCAGCTACAACAACGCCATCGAGGTCTTTCCGGCCTCGATCGTGGCGGCCCTGACCGGGTTCCGCAGTGCATCGATGATGCGCGCGACACAAGACAGCGCCCAACGAACTGCGGTGCTGGTCGCGCTCTGAGCGCAACGGCGGGCGGAACCGGGATGGACTTCCACATGGGACAGGCCAAGGCGCGCCGGCAGTCGCGCCGGATGGTGGCGCTGTTTCTGCTTGCGGTTCTCGCCGTGGTGCTCGCGGTGAACCTCGCAGCGTACCTGGTGTGGCGTGTGTTTCTCGGGTACTTCGAACCGCCGCGCCATTTCTGGCTGACCAACAGTTTCGTGGTGCTAATCGTCGTCTGTGGCGGCGCGTGGCTTGAATCGCTGCGACTGCGCGAGGGTGGTGCGGCCTTCGCGCTGCGCCTGGGTGCCCGCCCGCCCGACGATTACGACCCGCTGCACCGGCGCCTGCGCAACGTCGTCGAGGAGATGGCGGTGTCGGCCGGCCTGGCTGTGCCGGAGGTATTCGTGCTTACGCATCCGTCCATCAACGCGCTCACCGCGGGCGCCCGTTCCGGCCAGTTTGCGGTCGTGGTGACCAGCGGCGCCCTGGATCGTCTGCGGCGCGACGAGCTGCAGGCGGTGGTCGGACACGAGATCGCCCATGTGCTGCACGGCGACGCGGCCCTGCACACACGACTCGCGGGGGCACTCTACGGCCTGTACGCGCTCAGCATCGCGGGAGCGGGCCTGCTGCGCGGCTCGTTCACCCCGCTCGGCGGTTCCCGCCGGATCACGATCGCGTGGCCGCTGTTTGTCTCCTTCGGCGCGGCACTGCTGGCCATCGGTTTCCTCGGGCGCCTGGCCGCACGGGCGCTGCAGGCCGGCGTGAGCCGGCAGCGCGAATTTCTGGCCGACGCCCGGGCGGTGCAACTGACCCGCAACGCCGATGCGCTGGGGCGCGCGTTGCGCAAGATTCTCGGGGCACACTGGACTGCGCCCATGGTGGGCTACGCGGAAGTGGCGGCGCACCTGTGGATCGCCAGCGACCGCGACCTCCGAGGCTGGACGCAGACGCACCCGCCGCTGCGTGAGCGGATTCGGCGAATCTACGGTCGCGCGATGGGGCCGATCGAGTCTGCCCCGGCGCCGGCGCGCGGCGACGCCGCAGAGGCAGGGCAGCGCTCACGATTTCTCGACTCCGTCCTGCCCCCGGGGATCGGGCTCCCGTCGCGGGGCGCCGCGGCCGCGCCGGTGGCGCCTGCGGTGCCGAGCGGACGGGATCGTGCCGCCGTGTTGCTCGCTGCCGCGCGCGAAGTGCCTGCTTCGGTGGCACAGGCGGGCGTGCTGTTGCGCGCGCTCGTCGCCGGGGTTGATCCGTGCCCCGACCCTGCGCCGGGCGAACCTGGTTCCGAAGGGGTTTGCGCGCGCCTTCCCGCCGAACTCATCGACGCGTTGCGCTGGGCCGGCACGCCGGTGGCGGCGTGGTTGCGCGTCCCGCTCATCGAAGTGCTTGCCGCGCGCCTGCGCACCTGGCCGATCGCGTACCGGCGTGCGCTTCTCGAAGCGGCCCGTCAGGCTGTCGAGGCCGACGGCGAGATCGACAAGGCGGAGTGGATCTATTACACGCTGCTGCGCCATCGCCTGATTCCCCAGGCGAGCGTTGCGTCGGTGAAGGAGCCGACCGATCCGGAACTGCGCCGCGCGATCGCGGTGCTCTTCGCGATGGGCGGCCGGGTCACCGAACAGTCGGCGCGCCGCGTGCGCGATGCCGTCGCCGATGCCGCCCTGGCGCTCAACATCCCGCAGCCTGCCGAAACGCCCGACGAGTCCTGCGTGCGTTCGCTGGCCGAGGGGCTGGACCGAATCCGGGAATTGCCGCCGCTGGTGAAGCCTTCGCTGCTGCGGGTGCTCGCCGGGCTCGCGCGCGATCCGGCGGACATCACCTACCAGGCGTTTCTGGCGGCCGTAGCCGCCGCGATTGATTGCCCGCCGCCGCGACGCCAGCGTCCGAGCGATGGTTCTTCGGGAGGGTCGCTGGCGTCGCGGAAGGCGACCGCCAGAGGCACCCCGGAACTCGTGGACTAGGCGCCGACGACCCCCGCCGAGTGCGCCTGCGCGTCGGCGTGATACGACGAGCGCACCAGCGCGCCGACCGCGGCGTGGGCGAAGCCCATCGCCTGCGCCTGCTCTTCGAACATCCGGAAGGTGTCGGGATGGACGTAGCGGCGCACCGGCAGATGCGCGTTCGAAGGCGCCAGATACTGCCCGATCGTGAGCATCTCGATGTCGTGCGCGCGCATATCGCGCATCACCGCCAGAATCTCGTCGTCGGTTTCACCGAGTCCGACCATCAGGCCCGACTTGGTGGGCACCTGCGGCACCCGGCGCTTGAACGCGCGCAGCAATTCCAGCGAGTGCGCGTAGTCCGCCCCCGGCCGTGCCTCGCGATAGAGCCGCGGCGCCGTCTCGAGGTTGTGGTTCATCACGTCCGGGGGCGCGGTCTCGAGGATCGCGATCGCCTTGTCCATCCGCCCGCGAAAGTCGGGGACCAGCACCTCGATCTGCGTTCCCGGGGAAAGCTCGCGGATCTTTCGGATGCAGTCGACGAAGTGCTGCGCGCCGCCGTCACGCAAGTCGTCCCGATCGACACTGGTGATCACCACGTAGCGCAGGCGCAGCGCGGCGATGGTGCGCGCCAGGCGCTCGGGCTCGGCGGTGTCGAGCGGATCTGGGCGGCCGTGGCCGACGTCGCAGAACGGGCAGCGCCGCGTGCACTTGTCGCCCATGATCATGAAGGTCGCGGTGCCCTTGCCGAAGCACTCGCCGATGTTCGGACAAGAGGCTTCCTCGCAGACCGTGTGGAGCTTGTGCTCGCGCAGCGTCTCCTTGATTTCGAAGAAGCGCGTATTGTGCGAAGCCGCCCGCACGCGGATCCAGTCGGGCTTGCGCAGCACCTCGGTGGCGGGCACGACCTTGATCGGAATTCGCGACGTCTTCCCGGCGCCCTTGTGCTTGGCATTCGGGTCGTAAGGGACGGGGTCTTTGGCTTCGTTCATCACGCTTCTTCGAAGTGGCGGCGCAAACGCGCGCCGAGATCCGCGGCAAAGGCCGCGAGGTCGGCCGACCCCGTCTCGGTGCGCAGGTCGGTGACCGCCAGTCCCGGATAGCCGCAGGGGTCGATCCGGGAGAAAGGTTCGAGATCCATCGCCACGTTGACGGCGAGCCCGTGGAAGCTGCATCCGCGTTGCACCCGGATTCCGATCGACGCGATCTTGGCTCCGGGTTGTGCCTCCGGCGTGCATACGTACACGCCGGGTGCTCCCGGGCGCCGCATCGCGTCCACCCCGGCGGCGGCGAGCGCATCGAGCGCAGCCTGCTCGATCCGGTGCACCAGCGTGCGCACGCTCAGGCCGCGCCGGCGCAGGTCCAGCATCACATAGGCCACCACCTGGCCGGGTCCATGATACGTCACCTGCCCGCCCCGTTCCGTCTGCACGACAGGGATATCGCCGGCTGCCAGCAGGTGCTCGGGCCGCGACGCCAGCCCCAGCGTGTAGACACCGGGGTGCTCGACGAGCCAGATCTCATCGGGCGTGTCGGGGCCGCGCGCCGCGTTGAAGGCGCGCATTCGTGCCAGCGCCGCCAGATACTCGGTCCGCACGAACGCCCGGAGCACGATGGCTCCCGGGGAATCGCCGTTCATCGTGCGCTGGTCAGCGGCGGGTGCGCCGTGTTGCCCGACGCTCGTCACAGCACCAGCTTGACCATCGGGTGTCCGGTCAGCGCCCGGTAGATTGCGTCGAGCTGTTCGCGCGAGTCGACCCGCACCGTGACGGTCAGTCCCAGATAGTTGCCGTGGCTCGAACTGCGCAGCTCCATCGTCGCCGGATCGAAATCGGGGACGTGTTCCCGCACTAGGTCCGACATGGCCTGCGCGAACCCGTCCACCCGCCGGCCCATGATCTTGATCGGAAAATCGACCGGGAACTCGAGCAGGCTGTCGCCGGATGTGGGCATCGTGCGTGCGGACCCCCGTGGCGCTTTCAGCCCGCTACCGGCGCGTCGCGACCCGTGGCGCGCCGGTATGCGGCGTAGATTTTCGACCAGACCGGCCCGGGCTTGCCGGAGCCGACCGGGCCGCCGTCGATCGTGGTCACCGGCATCACTTCCTTGGTGGCCGAGCTCAGCAACAGCTCGTCGGCGGCGAACACCTCCTCGCGGGCGATGCGGCGCAGCTCGAAGGGAATCCCGCATTCCTGCGCAAGTTCCTCCATCAGGCCGTAGCGAATTCCCTCGAGGATCAAGTGGTCGCGCGGAGCGCCCAGCAGCCGCGCGTCGCGCACCACCCACAGGTTGCTCGCCGAGCCTTCGGTGAGGAAGCCGTCGCGGAACATCACGCATTCGCTCGCACCGGCTTCGACCGCGGCCTGGCGCGCGAGCACGTTGCCCAGCAGCGAGATCGACTTGATGTCGCAGTGCAGCCAGCGTTCGTCGGGGGCCGTGATGATCGAGATCCCCTGGGCGCGGGCACTCTCGGGGGGCAGCACGAGTTCACTCGCCATCGCGAACACGGTCGGTGTCACGCCGGCCGGGAACGCATGGTCGCGCCTGGCGACGCCGCGCGTCACCTGGATGTAGACGAACTGGTCGGGCCAGTCGTGGCGGCGCATCACCTCCGAGAGGATGTGGTCCCAGCCGGCATCATCGTGGGGATTGACGATCCCCACCTTGGCGAGACTGCGCTTGAGGCGCGCCAGATGGTGGCGCCAGCGAAACGGCACGCCCGCGTACACCGGGACCACCTCGTAGATCCCGTCACCAAAGATGAATCCGCGGTCCAGCACGGGGACGCGCGCCTCTTCCAGGGGCAGGTACTCGCCGTTCAGATAGACGGTCTGGTTGCTCATCATGGTCCTTATCGGGAAATCATCAGCCGCATTCCGTCCCAGAGCCGCCCGAACCAGCCTCCCTCGTCGACGTCTTTCAGGGCGAGCAGGGGGCGCTCGGTGAGCAGGCGGTCGTCGAGCATCACCCGCAGGGTGCCGATGCGCTGGCCCCGCGCGATCGGTGCCACGAGGGGTTCGGTCCGTACGATCTCACCGCGGATCCGCGACGCCTGGCCCTGGGGCACCGAGACCATCACGTCCCGCGAAAATCCGCCCTGCACTTCGGCCTCCTTGCCCTTCCACACCCGGTAGGTGCCGGCGGCCTGGTCGCGGGCCTGGACGCGCACCGCGTCGAAGTTCTGGAAGCCGAAATTCAGCAGCTTCTGCGACTCGATCGCCCGGCTCGCATCGGAACTGGCGCCGAGCAACACCGAGAGAAGCCGGCGTTCGATGCCGCCTGGTTGCTGGCGTCGTGCCGAGCTGATCAGGCAGTAGCCGGCGGCGTCGGTGAAGCCAGTCTTCACGCCATCGACGCTCGGGTCGATGAACAGCAGCCGGTTGCGGTTCGGCTGGCGAATCTTGTTGTACGTGTATTCCTTCTGCGAGTAGAGCCGGTAGTTGTCCGGAAAGTCCTCAATCACGCGCGTGGCGAGCGCCGCGAGGTCGCGGGCATTCGAGTAATGCTCGGGGTGCGGCAGGCCGGTGGCGTTGCGGAACTGGGTGCCCCGCAGCCCCATGCGCTGGGCTTCGCGATTCATCAGTTGCGCGAACGCCTCCTCCGAACCGGAGATCGCCTCGGCAAGCGCGATCGAGGCGTCGTTGCCCGACTGGATGATCATGCCGTGGAGCAGTTCGTCGACGGTCGCCGGACTGGCCGGGTCGATGAACATCCGCGAGCCGATCGCCTTGTAGGCCGCCATCGAGACGGGGGGGCGCTGATCGGGCGCCAGGCGCTTGTCGCGCAGCGCGGAGAACGCAAGATAGGCCGTCATCAGCTTGGTGAGTGACGCCGGTTCGACGCGCGTGTCGGCCTCATGCTCGGCGAGGACCTGCCCGCTGCTGACATCGATCAACAGCCATGACTTGGCGGCAAGTGTCGGCGGGGCCACCTGCGCGGCGGCCGCGCCCGGCAGCAGAAGCGCCGCGAGAAATGCGAGGGTTGAGAACAGTCTGGTCATCGGCCCGTCCAAAACCCTGAATTATAGGCCGCTGTCCCCTTCATCCCTGTGGACCCAGCAGGGGCTTGAGCGCCGCCACCGCGCGCCGCGCCGCCTGCTCGCCGGCGCGTTGGTGGAGCACCTCGATGGCGTCGCGCACCACGCGCCGCAGCACCTCCCGATCGACCGCGTCGGCGACGCGTGCCTCCCAGACATGGCCCGCGCTGCCCATTTCGTTGCGCAATACCTCGGCGCACATCCTCTTGGCGCGCGCGAGCCCGGCTTCCTCGGCCCGCGCCTGACGTTGCGCTTCCTCCGGATTCGCCGGCTGACTGCGTCCCGCCACGCGGATCATGCCCGCGGCGGTGAGATCGGCGATCATGCCCCCGAGCTCGCCGCCGCGCACGAACGCAGCCAGCGACTGCACATCGCGTTTCCCGTCGATCAGCACGAGGAGTCGTCGCGCCACGTGGTTCAGCGCGCCACCGGGGTTCTCTGCCTCGGCAGTCCCGGCCGGGGTCGGCGCGTAGATCGCGCGCGGGTCCGGCAGCGGCGCGCTCACCGCAACCCCGCCCGTTCTTCGAACTGCGCCACGGCCCGCTCACCGCCGACGATCTCGACGATCGCGCGTGCCGCCGGAAGAATTTCGCGCAGCTCACGGCGCGACCGGCAGCTCTCGATGCGCCCGGCAAGTTCGTGTCCGTGCATGCCGGCGATCTCGATGAGCGCCGTCACCAGTCGCTTGCGCATCTCGTCGTGGGGGTCAGGCGCGTCCTGCGCCGCGTCCGCCGGGGACCGGGCGCTCGGCGTCAGGGGCGGCGTGCCGGTGCGGGCGATGAACCCGCCCCTTTCCAGCGTCGGGAGATAGTCGTCCAGCTCGGCGCGCGGGATCAGCCGTTCGAGCTGGGCTTCGGTACGCTGGCCGTCGATGAGGATCAGCAGCTGGCGAACCCGCGGTGCCAGGCCGTGGCGCCGCGTGCTCAATTCGTCGATTCCCAGCGGGGTCTTCGCAAAGGCGGCTGCGTGCTCGGAGCTCATGGCGACGCCGCTCCGTCTCCCGAGGACTGCGCGCGCGCGCCCAGCACGATGGGCAGCAGCGCGTGCTCGACCAGGCGCTTGAGCAGCGTCAGGCGACGGTGAAAGAAATGGTCGGCCCCGGGGATGACGACCACCGGAATCTCGAGCGGACGTGCCCAGTTGAATACCGCTGAAAGGGGCACGGTTTCGTCGACTTCGCCGTGGATCACCAGTGTTTCGGGCGGCACGGCGCCCAGGTCGGCGTGTTCCACGGCCGGCCCCACCAGGACCACCAGCTGCGCGGGAGTGCCCGCGTCGGCCAGTTCGGCGGCGACGCGCGTCTGCACGAAGGCGCCGAAGGAGAATCCGGCGAGCACCAGTGGCACGTGGTGGCCGAGCTCGGCGCGGGCGTGTGCGACGACCGTGACGAGATCGTCGGTTTCGCCACGCCCTTCGTCATGGGTGCCCTCGCTCGCGCCGACGCCCCGAAAATTCGGGCGCCATGCGGCGAAGCCGCTGGCCACCAGGGCGCGGGCGAGCGTCTGCGCAACCTTGTTGTCCCGTGTTCCGCGATGGAGTGGATGCGGATGCGCGATCACCGCGCAGCCCAGCGGTGCGCTCCGCGGCAGATCGAGCGCCACATCGATGGCTCCGGCCGGGCCCGGGAGCAGCAGGGTGCGGGTGCTGAGGTTCACGTCGCCTGTCGCGGGGCGGGATTCACGGCAGACGCAGCCGTTCGACGGGCTCGCCGCGCAGCAGATGCGAATCGATGATTTCGTCGACGTCCTGCTCGTCGAAGCACCGGTACCAGACGGCGTCCGGGTAGACCACCACGGTGGGGCCTTCCTCGCAGCGATCCAGGCACCCCGACTGGTTCGCGCGAATCTTGCCGGCTCCGGCGAGGCCGAGCGCCTTGAGCCGCGCCTTCGCGTGTGCGTGCAGCCGCTGGGAGCCCGCGGCCGCGCAGCAGGGGCGCTGCGGGTCGTCGCGGGAATTCACGCAGAAGAAGATGTGTCGCTCGTAGTAGCTCATCAGGCGCGCTTCGCGGCGGGCGTCGTTACCCGTCGATTATATCGGCCGGATCGGCCCGGAAGCGCTCCACGCAAACCGGTTGTGCGGGTTCAGGGGCGCGACTTGCGGCTTCGGTGCCGCAGCGCGCAGTACGTGATCGCCGCGAACGGCCAGACCATGGCGAGGCCACTCAGCAGGCCGTTGATGTTGACCCAGGGCCCCTGGTCCCAGAGGGCCATCATTGAGTTGAAGTAGGGATTTGGTCCGGCGGAATTGAAGAGTGCCGTGGCGAGCAGCAGCGCAACCGCCGCGGCGCGCAACCGGGTCCGCGGCCCGAGCCACGCCAGCAGCGCCGTGGCCAGGGCGCCGACGAGCACCCCGCCCTGCGCGCCGGCGGACACCCACGCGAAGCCCGCGCCCGAGCCGAGCAGCCACGCGCTGGCGCTCGCTTTCGCCAGCGCTGCGATTGCGATCGCGACCGCCACGGGTGCCGCGGCGTTGACCCCGGGCCGCAACAGATCGATGACGATCATGCCGATCGCCACGACGGTGAGGGCAACCGCTCCGGCTTCGGCCAGGGTTGCGTACGCACCGCCGATGCGCTCGGTCAGCGCCGCGGGCGCGTCGTCGCCGAGCCACGTCGTCAGGGCGTCGAGCAGGTCGCCCGTGGCGAAGGTCATCGACTGCGGGTAGAACTGCGCCGCGAACCAGGCGCCCAGGAGCAGCAGCCCGACGGTCGAGCCGCGGGCGAAGGGCAGCGCGCTGCGCAGCAGCGCCGGCCAGTGACTCAGTCGCCGGCGGCCGATCAGGGTGGCGAGCATGGCGCCCCCCGCGCCCCCGAGCACATTGGCGGCCCAGTCGGCGCGCGAAGGGACCCGGCCGGGAAGCAGGATCTGCAGCGTCTCGAGGACCAGCGAGAGCAGCGCGCACGCCAGCACTGCACCTGTCAACGCGGCGAGCATGCCGAAACGCCGCAGCAGGACCACGACGAGCAGGGCGCCGAGCGGGACGTAGGCGAGCAGGTTGGTCACGAAATCGAATGCGGTCCAGTACCGCGGCCACGGCTCGACGAGGTAGGCGAGCGCGAGCGCGTTGAGCGACGACCAGGGGCGCCACGCCTGCCACGGGTACAGCGTCACGAGAACGATCGCGCACAGGTACACGAACGTCACGCCGAGGAAGGCGGCGGGCGGGCGGGTGCGGTCTTGGTCGTGCTCGGTCATTGCGAGTGGGATTCGATTCCGGCGGCTTCAGGTGTTCGGTGCGACAGGATATGATTCCGCAGACATGATCGCAATCAAGGAACCCGGGGCAATGGACGATCCCGGCTGCGCTCCGCCCGAGATCCGTTACGTCGTACGGGTCGACTCGACCAACGAAGAACTGATGCGGGACGCCCTGGGCGTCTCGCCGCGCACGCCCCACGCGCTGTGGGCGGGCGAGCAGACGGCCGGGCGCGGGCGCCGCGGGCGCCGCTGGGTCAGCAGCCCCGACGATTCGGCCACGTTCTCGGTGGCCATCGAGCGAGAGGTGGGCGCGAATGCGCCGGGGCTCACGGGCCTCTCGCTGGCGGTCGGCGTGGCGCTCGTGGAGGCGCTCGTACCTTTCGGTTGCGACGTGACGCTCAAATGGCCGAACGATCTCTGGCGCGACCGGCGCAAGGTGGGCGGCGTGCTGATCGAAGCCCGCCGCGATCGCGCGCTGGAGCGCATCGTCATCGGTGTCGGCCTGAACCTCGTCGCGCCGGACGTGCCGGATGTGCCGGACGCATCCGGCACGGGCCTCGGTGGCGCGGCAGCGTCGCTGCTGCATCCGGTGACGCCGGGCGGGTTGTTCGACGAGCCCGTGCCGCGCGAGCGTGCCGGCGAGATCGTCGCTGCGTGCGCCCGGGCCATCGTCGAGGCATTTGCGGTCTTTGGTGGGCAGGGTTTCCCCGGGTTCCGCGAACGCTGGGTGCGGCTCGACGCGCTGCAGGGCACGCGCGTGGAACTCCATGACGGCGCGAGCCTGCTTGCAACGGGCGTGGCCGCCGGGGTCGGCGACTCGGGCGAATTGCGCTTGCGTACCGCCGAGGGCACGCGCCTGTTCATGATCGGCGACGTGTCGCTGCGTCCCGCCCCGCCCGCTTCATAAGGACTGCGCATGCGCCTGATCGTTCCCGTCTTGCTCGTCGCCAACCTGATTGCCCTCGCCTGGTGGCAGGGGTGGCTCGACCCGTGGGCTGGCGCGCAGCGTCAACCGGAACGCTTTGCGCGCCAGATCGAGCCGCAGGTGCTGCGCATCGTGCCGATAATGCCCGGTGGCGCCTTTGCGCTGCCAGGCGACACCGGCGACACGGGCCTGCCCGTGCCGTCAGATTCGCAGCGCTGATCGCGGTGCTGCCGGGCGCCGTCGCTCAGGTGCTGGTGTCTTCCAGGGGCGCCGTCGGGGCGTTCTTGCGCACGGAGGCGATGCCGTTGTCGCAGGCGCGCTGCGACGAGTACATTTCGCTGCGCCCGATCACCTGCCCGTTGGTCGCCACCATGTTGAAATACGGTTCGCCCTTGACCGAGGTCTTGCGCTCGAAACGCGCATCGGAGGCGGAATTCTTGCGCACCGACTCGGTGCCGGCCCGGGCGTTGGCGCGGCGTTTGTAGGTCTGGCTGACCAGGATGGTTTCCCCGTTGCCTGCCTTGAGGACGAACGAGAACTTACCGTCGCGCGTCTTGTTCAGTACGAATTTTCCGGCCATGGCTACCTCCGCGAGTGGGTGGGTCTGCGCCAAGTGTAAGCGGCAAAACGCCTCGAAAGGCGAAAGACTGCAATGAACGTGTTCACCTACGGGTCGCTGATGTTTGACGAAGTCTGGCGCCGGGTCGTGACCGGTCGCTACCGCCACGCGGAGGCGGTGCTCGATGCGCACCGCCGTCACGCTGTGCGCGGCGCGACCTATCCGGGCGTGGTTCCGGCGCCGGGCCGGCAGGTGCGCGGAGTCGTTCATCTCGACGTCTTGCCGGACGACGTGGCGCGACTCGACGCGTTCGAAGGCACTCCGTACGAGCGCCGCGCCGTGCTCGTCGATGTTTCCGGCGAAATGCTTCCGGCGTCGGTCTACGTGATGCGTGACCCCGCCTGCCTGGAGCCCGTCGACTGGGATGCGGCGAGCTTCGCGCGCACCGGCATGCACGAATTCATCGCCACCTACTGCGCGCAGCGCGGACTCTGAGCGTCGCGCTATTTCCCCGCAGGTTTGCGCGCCGCGCGCGCGCGCTTCGGTCGCTGCGGGGCTGAGGCCGCGGACTTGCCGGCGTCCGGCGCGCTGCCCGGGGAGCCTGCGGCAAGCGCCGCCAACGCCACGCGCTGGAACTGCTCCTGGAGTTGCTGCCACATCGCAGCGGGATCGACTCCCGCGGCAGCCGCCTCCTTGCCGAGTGCCGCGCCGCTGCGCCCGGCCGCTGCGTCCGGCGCCATGGACTGCCCGAGAGTCTGCATCGCCAGCAGGGACGCCTGCTGGATTTCCATCGACTGGATGGTCGCGCGCAACAGGTTCAGATTCATGCTCAGCCACTGTTCCACGGCGCGCAGGTCACCCAGGCGCCGTTCGAGTTCGGCAGGATCCAGGGCCGGCGGGAGCCCCGCTGGCGTCGCGTAGCTCGTCCAGGCCTGGCGCGCGAGGTCCATCGCCTCGAACATGCCGCCGACGCCGGGCAGCGTGAATCCGGGTGCCTGGGCTGCACCCGCCTTCGGGTCATGGTCCTGTTTGCTCGTCATCTCGCCTCCGACGGGGCCGAAAACCATCCCACAGTAGCAGAGAAGCGCGGGCGCAAGCGCTTGTGTGCACCCCACCCTGGGGCCCGATTCGGGACGGGAGGGGCGGCCGCTCGCACGGCCGCTCGCACGCAATTGACACCAGTGGGGAGTCGGGAGATAATTCTGGGTTCCCCGGAGGGGTGCCCGAGTGGCTAAAGGGGGCAGACTGTAAATCTGTTGGCTTACGCCTACGTTGGTTCGAATCCAACCTCCTCCACCAGAATTTGGCAGCAGTTGGTGCAGTAGTGAAGGTTGGGATCGGAGCAGCGTGGAGCGCCGGGCTCGCCGGAATCGGCAGGCCATTGCAAGGACGCAGGCGGGTGTAGCTCAATGGTAGAGCAGAAGCCTTCCAAGCTTATGACGAGGGTTCGATTCCCTTCACCCGCTCCAGCCAGTGGTCTGAATTGCAGGGGTTTATTGGCGTTTTCGCCCATGTGGCTCAGTGGTAGAGCACTCCCTTGGTAAGGGAGAGGTCGCGCGTTCGATCCGCGCCATGGGCACCAGTTTTCGATTGAGCAGTCGTCCCGTGCGGCACATCGTCCCGGGGCACTTCCACAGGCATCCACGAACGAGGAGTCTTCGAGATGGCAAAGAGCAAGTTTGAGCGTAAGAAGCCGCACGTGAACGTGGGGACGATTGGTCACGTGGACCATGGGAAGACGACGCTGACGGCGGCGATCACGAAGGTGATGGCGGCGAAGTTTGGTGGAGAGGTGAAGGCCTAC
>JAGXFR010000055.1 GCA_024637155.1 Burkholderiaceae bacterium
CCGTCGGCCTGCGGGTCTTTCTGCTCGCGGTCGCGACCTTCGACGATCTGGGGGCGATCGTGATCATCGCGATGTTCTATGCCGGCAATCTGGCGCCGATCTGGCTCGGCTGCGCCGCGGCGATCCTGCTCGGGTTGCTGGTGCTCAACCGAAGTGGCGTTGCGCGGCTCGCTCCCTATGTGCTGCTCGGGGTGGTTCTGTGGGTCGCGGTGCTGAACTCGGGAATCCACGCGACGATCGCCGGGGTCGCGCTGTCCGCGTTCATCCCGCTGCACACCTCCGGACGGGGATCGCGCTCCCTGCTGCGGCGCCTGGAACGCGATCTGCGCATGCCCGTGATCGTGGTGATTCTGCCGCTTTTCGCGTTCGCCAACTCGGGCGTATTGCTGGAGAACCTGGCGCTCGGCGCGTTCGTCGCACCGGTCGCGCAGGGAATCGCAACCGGCCTGCTCTTCGGGAAGACGATCGGCATCTTTCTCTCGGTATGGCTGATGGTCCGGTTCGCAGGGGCGCGCTTGCCCGCTGGCGCAACCTGGGACGCGATGTTCGGTGTCGCGCTGCTGTGCGGCATCGGCTTTACCATGAGCCTGCTCATGGCGCACCTGGCGTTCCCCGGAGCGGAAAGCGCGTATGCACTCGAGACGCGGCTCGGCATTCTCCTTGGTTCGCTGGCTTCGGCACTCATTGGCTACGCGATCCTGCGCTGGGTACTTCCGCCGCAGGACGATCGCCAGCCGAGCCGAGCCGCCGCCGCCAATCCTGGTCCTCGCTTCCGAGGCTTCCCACATGAACCTTGATTTCCCCAATCCAATATGGCACTGAGCAAGGCATTACGCGACTTTCTCGCACTGGAATCGGCCGGAGGCATCGTGCTTGCGTTCGCCGCCGCGGCCGCGCTGGTACTCGCGAACTCACCGCTTTCTTTCCTCTACGACGCCTTCCTCGAGACACCCGTCGAGGTGCGGGTGGGCGCGCTCGCGATCGCCAAACCGCTCCTGCTGTGGATCAACGACGGACTGATGGCGGTGTTCTTCTTTCTGATCGGACTCGAGATCAAGCGCGAGGTGCTCGAGGGCGAGTTGTCGGATCCGCGCCAGATCGTGCTGCCGGCGGTGGCGGCAGCCGGTGGCATGGCTGTGCCCGCGCTGATCTACGCGGCCTTCAACTTCGGCAATCCGGTGGCGCTGGCGGGCTGGGCGATCCCGTCGGCCACCGACATCGCTTTCGCGTTGGGGGTGCTTTCGCTGCTGGGCAACCGGGTGCCGGTCAGTCTCAAGGTATTCCTGCTCACGGTCGCGATCATCGACGACCTGGGCGCGATCGTGATCATCGCGCTTTTCTATGCGGGCAATCTCGCGCCGGCTTCCCTCGCCATTGCCGCGCTGGCGCTGCTCGTCCTGTTCGTGCTCAACCGCTTGGGCGCCGTGCGTCTGACCCCCTTCCTGCTGGTCGGGATCGTCCTGTGGGTGGCCGTGCTGAAGTCCGGCGTGCACGCGACGCTGGCCGGCGTCGCGCTGGCGTTCTTCATCCCGTTGCGCGCATCCGCCCCGGATTCGGATCCACTGCTGCGACGCCTGGAACACGACCTGCACGCACCAGTCGCTTTCGCGATTCTGCCGCTCTTTGCCTTCGCCAATTCCGGCGTGTCGCTGCAGGGCGTGACGCTTGCGGCCTTTGCCGACCCCATTCCGTTGGGTATCGCCACGGGCCTGCTCTTCGGCAAGGCAATCGGGATCCTGTTGCCGGTCTGGCTCACGGTGCGCTTCGGTCTGGCGCAGCTGCCCGCGAGCGTCGACTGGCGCGCGATGCTCGGCGTGTCGGTGCTCTGCGGCATCGGCTTCACGATGAGCCTGTTCATCGCCGGCCTGGCCTTCGAGGGGGCCGGCAGCGCGTACATGGTGCAGACGCGGCTGGGCATCCTGTTCGGCTCGCTGGTCGCGGCAGCGCTGGGCTACGCGATTCTGCGCGCGGTGTTGCCGGCGCGCGAGACGGCAGACGACGCGTCCTCCGGCTAGACGGCTTCCGCGCGCCGGAGCGCCGCCTCGTCGCGCGCTTCCTTGCGGGCCAGTGCGAGTTCGCGCAGGACCGCGCCCGGGTCGACGGGTCGCGTGTCCGCGGCGACGCGCCCGCTCAGCGCGACGCCGTCGATCAAGCGCCCGGCCTGATACAGCGCCCAGATCTCCTTGCCGTAGTCGGTGCCGAGCAATTGCGGCGCGAAGCGCCCGAAGTACAGCGCGAGGTTGCCGACGTCGCGCTCGAGCATGGCGGCCGCGCCGCTGCTGGCGGCAGCATCGACGGCCTGCGGCAGGTCGATGATCACCGGCCCGTCCGCGCTCATCAGGATGTTGTACTCGGAAAGATCCCCGTGAATCATGCCGGCACGCAGCATCAGCACGACCTGGTCGAGCAGCATCGCGTGCACCTCGAGCGCCGTCAATTCGTCCAGTTCGACGTCGTTCAGGCGCGGCGCGGCGTGGCCGTCGGCGTCGGTCACCAGCTCCATCAACAGCACGCCCTCGAAGCAGACGTGCGGCCGGGGGACGCGCACGCCGGCGCCAGCCAGGCGAAACAGCGCATCGACCTCGGCGTTCTGCCAGGCCTCTTCGGCCATCTTGCGCCCATAGGAGGTGCCCTTGCCGCGCGCGCGCGCTTCGCGGCTGTTCTTCACCTTGCGGCCTTCCTGGTACGTGGTGCTCTGGCGAAAACTGCGCTGCGCCGCGTCCTTGTACACTTTGGCGCAACGGATCGCGTCGCCACAGCGCACGACGTAAACCGTGGCTTCCTTGCCGCTGGTGAGTTGACGCACGACTTCGTCGATGAGGCCTTCTTCGAACAGCGCTTTGAGTCTTTCCGGAATTTTCATGGGGGCGAGTGTACCAAGGTGACGAAACACGCATGAGTCCGCTGCCGATTCCGGCGCGTGTTGCCGGCGGCTGGGACGCCATCGTCATCGGCGCGGGCGCCGCCGGGATGATGTGCGCGGCGCAGATCGGGCAGCGCGGACGCAGCGTGCTGCTGATCGAGCACGCACCCAGGCTCGCCGAAAAGATCCGCATCTCGGGTGGCGGACGCTGCAATTTCACCAACCTGCACTGCGCGCCGGAGAACTTCCTCTCGCGCAATCCCCACTTCTGCCGCTCGGCGCTGGCCCGCTATACGCCAGCGGATTTCATCGCCATGGTGGAACGCCACGGCATCGCCTGGGAACACAAGACGCTGGGCCAGCTCTTCTGCGTCGACAGCGCGCAGCGCATCATCGACATGTTGAAGAGCGAGTGCGAGCGCGGCAACGTGCACTGGCAGATGCCCTGTGCCGTGCACACCGTCGCGCAGGAGGGCGACGAGTTCGTCGTCAGCACCGACCAGGGCCGGTTCCGGGGACGCTCCCTGGTGGTGGCCACCGGCGGCCTGTCGATTCCCAAGATCGGCGCGAGCCCCTTTGGGTATCGCCTCGCCGAGCAGTTCGGGTTGAAGATCGTGCCGCCGCGCGCGGGACTGGTCCCGCTTACCTTCGCGCCCGAAACGCTGGTGCAGTTCGGCGACTTGTCGGGCATTTCCATCGATGCGGAAGTCTCGTGCAATGGCGCCCGCTTTCGGGAAAGCCTGCTCCTCACGCATCGCGGGCTTTCCGGGCCGGCGATCCTGCAGATCTCCTCCTACTGGCGCGGGGGCGACGCGCTTCACATCGACCTGCTGCCCGGGCGCGATGCCGAGGCCTGGCTGCTGGGCGAGCACGCGAGCCGGGCGCAGCTCGACACCGTCCTGGCGCAGGTGCTGCCCCGGCGCTTCGCCCAGCAGTGGTGTCGGGCCCACGACGCGCTGGGTCCGCTCAACGAATTCCCGCAGGCGATGCTGCGCGCGCTCGCGCAACAACTGCACCGCTGGCAGGTGAAGCCCTCGGGCACGCTGGGCTACGCCAAGGCGGAAGTGACGCTGGGCGGCGTCGACACCGACGAGTTGTCCTCGAAGACGATGGAGGTGAGGTCCGTGCCGGGGCTGTTCTTCGTGGGCGAAGTGCTCGACGTGACCGGGCACCTGGGCGGCTTCAATTTCCAGTGGGCCTGGGCGAGCGGCCACGCGGCCGGACAGGTAGCCTGAGGCCGTCGGCCCGCTACAGGATCCGGTTGGAGCGCAGCAGGGAGAGCAGCGCCGCGAGCGCCGCGAGCGCGGCACCGAGCGCCACGAACAAGGCCGTGACCTCGGTCTCGCGCCCCTTCCCGAGCGCCAGTCTGCCGCTGAGCAGTTTGTAGACCTCCTTCAGGTCCGCGGCGCTGCCCGCGTGAAAGTATTCACCGTGCGTCATGCGGGCCAGCCTCTTGAGCTTCTCCTCGTCCATGCGCACCCGCATCGACCAGCCGTCCATGCTCAAGGTGGCGCCCTCGGTGGTGCCGATGCCCACCGTGAAGACGCGCACCCCACGCTCGGCGGCGAGCTTGCCCGCCTCCAGCAGATCGGGGCCGGTATTGCTCTCGCCGTCCGAGACCAGCACGATCGCCGCGGAACCATTGGACCCGGGCGGAACCGGCTCGAAATTGTGAACTTCGGCCTGGCGCAGCCAATCGCGCGTATAGGACGGCGCGTTCGACCCGGAGATGATTCGCTGTGCGTCGATGCCGCTCTCGGGCAGCAGCGTCACCAGCGCGATCACCAGGCCGCTGCCGAGCGCGCTGCCAGGCTGGAGTTGGACGCGCTCGATCGCGGCGATGATGTCCTCGCGCTTGTCGGTGGGCGATTGCACCAGCGCCGCGCTCGCGGCCATCGACACCACGCCGATGCGCACCTGGCTCGGCTGTTCGGCGATGAAGCGCTTGGCCGCATCCTGCGCCGCCACCAGTCGGCTCGGCTTGACGTCGGTGGCCCGCATGCTGCCGGAAGCGTCCATCGCCAGGATGATGGCATCGGCCCGCGCGGGCAGCATGACGAGCGCCTGCGGGCGCGCGATGGCAATGACCAGCGCGCCGAGTCCCGCGAGCAGCAGGATCGCCGGAGCATGGTGCCGGGACGCGGGAATGGCGAGGCCGGCATAGCGCAGGCCCGTGTGCGTGCTGCGCGCGTCCCTGCGCAGGTAGAACCAGATCAGCAGCGGCAGCACCACCAGCAGCCCGAGCATGGCCGGCCACAGGAAGCTCAGCGTGCGGATTTCGGGCATGGCTCGCCGTCGGCGCCGGTCAGCGCGCAAGCGCCTTGCGCAGGGTGCCCGCTCCCGCGGCGAGCTGGCTGCGCCGCTTGCGCAGCTGCGTGAAACGCAGCAGCGCTTCGCCGACGCCATCGTCGGTCGCCAATTCCAGGCAGTCGACACCGGCCTGGGAGAGCGCGTCGCGCAGCGCCGCTTCGCGCCGCTGCGCGGCCTGGACAAAGCGCTTGCGGAAACCCCGGTCATGCGTGTCGACGAAGAGCTGCTCGCCGCTCTCGGCGTCCTGTATCGTCACGAACCCCAGGTCGGGAAGTTCGCATTCCAGCGGATCGTAGAGCCGCACCGCGACGATTTCATGGCGCCGCGCCAGCAGCGAGAGCGCCTTGCTCCAGCCCGGCGTGCTGAGGAAGTCGGACACCACAAAGACCACCGAGCGTCGCTTCATCACCTTCTGGGCGTGGGCAAGCAACACCGAAAGATCGGTCTCCTGACCGAAGCCGGTGGCGAGCGCCCTTCTCTGCTCGCCCGCCTGCGCGTGCGCTGGCGCCTGCACTTCGCCGGGCTCCCCGGAGCGCATCATCCGGTCGAGCAGATGCAGCACCTGCCGCCGGCCGACTCGTGCCGGGATTACCTCGGTGCTTCGGTCTCGCTCCGATTCCTCGCGCGACACCCGCTTCGCCTCGGCGCTCGCCCCGGTGCCGATTCCCACGCCGGTTCCACCGTAGAGCACCGCTCCGACGCGGTTGCCGTGCCGGGTGAGCAGGCGTGCCAGCACGGCGACGAACTCGGCCGACAACTCGCGCTTGCGCACATGCTGCGACCCGAAATTCAACGAGGCGGACAGATCGAGCAGAAACCAGGCGTTCACCTCGCGGTCTTCGTGGAACTCGCGCACGTGGGGTGTCTGCAATCGCGCGGTGACGTTCCAGTCGATATAGCGCACATCGTCGTGCGCCTGATACTCGCGCAAGTCGGCCAGGTCGATGCCGAAGCCGCGCAACAAGGTGCGATAGTCGCCCTGCAGCAGACCGTCCAGTCGGCGGATCACCGTCCATTCGAGCCGACGCAGGAACTTCTCCGGGTCGGCCCAACGCGCCGGCGCGCCGGTGGTGCCGCCCGAGTTGGCTTGCGTTTGCGCCATGCGCGTCGGCCCTATTCGCCCTGCATCTCGGGCACGACGTGCACATGCGTGGAGAGCGGCTTGCTGGGCACCGGCACCGCCTGCATGATGCGCATCACCAGCTGGTCCGGTGTCTGCCCGTCGGAGAGGGCCTCGTAACTGAGCACCAGCCGATGGCGCAGCACGTCGGGAACCAGATCGGTGACATCCTCGGGCAGCACGTAGTTGCGCCCGCGCAGAAAGGCGAGCGCACGGCCGCCCTCGATCAGATTGATCGAGGCGCGCGGACTCGCACCGAAACTGATGTAGCGAGCGATGTCGCCAAGGCCGAACTCGCCCGGGGTTCGCGTGGCCGCCACCAGCCTGACCGCGTACTTGATCAGTTCCGGGTCGACATAGGTACTGCGGCATTCCCGCTGCAGCGCGCTCAACTGAGCGGTGGTGGCGACCGCCGCGACCGCGGTTGCCGGCCCGATCACGCGCTCGACGATCACGAACTCCTCTTCCTCGCTCGGATAATCGACCAGGATCTTCATCATGAATCGGTCGACCTGCGCCTCGGGGAGCGGATAGGTGCCCTCGGTTTCGATCGGATTCTGCGTCGCCATCACCAGGAAGGGTTCGGGAACGGAGTGTGTCTGTCCGGCGATCGTGACCTGGCGCTCCTGCATCACCTCGAGCAGCGCGCTTTGCACCTTCGCCGGCGCGCGGTTGATCTCGTCGGCCAACAGCAGGTTGGTGAAAACCGGGCCGAGACTGGTGCTGAACTCACCGGACTTCTGGTTGTACATGCGCGTCCCGATCAGGTCGGCGGGCAGCAGGTCCGGGGTGAACTGGATGCGCTTGAACGAGCCCTGCAGGGTGCGCGCGAGCGTCTTGACGGTGAGCGTCTTGGCCAGCCCCGGTACCCCTTCGACGAGCAGGTGGCCCTGCGCGAGCATCGCCACCAGCACGCGTTCCAGGAAATGGTCCTGCCCGACCACGACGCGCTTCACTTCGTAGAGCACGCGCTCCATGATCGACGCGATTTCGCTGTGGTGCCTCAGCTCTTCGTCCATGGTTCCATTTCCCCAGGTTCCCGATTTCGCTCCCGGCGCAATGGGCCGGTCGCTCGGTGCTTCGTTCAATCCTTGATCAGAACGGCGGAACGCCGACCGCGCTTCCCGCCGCCTCGATGGTTGCCGCGAACGCGATGCCGATGAAGGTCCGCGCGCTCGTCGGGTTGAGAATCGCCGTCACGATCCCGATCACTTCGCCACCCATCGTGATCAGCGGACCGCCGGAATTGCCCGGATTGACCGCCGCGTCGAACTGGATCAAGCCGGTGAGGATGCGCTTGCCCTCGGGCGAGAGAAATTCGCGGTTCAGGCCGGAGACCACGCCGGCCGACACCGACGGACCGATGCCGAAAGGAAATCCGACGGCCACCACGTCGTCACCGGGCTTGAGCCGCGCGCTCGAGCCGATCGTCGCCGCGGGAAGATCGTCGGGAAGGGTCTTGGCGCGGATCACCGCCAGGTCGTTTTCGGGACGCACGGCGACCAGTTCCGCGTCGGACTCCAGCCCGTCGAAGAAGGTCACACGCAGCCGCTTCGCCCGCGTGACAACGTGCAGGTTCGTCAGGATCAGACCGGAGTCGACGATCACCACCCCCGAGCCGACCGTTGGCTCCCGGCTGGTGCCCTTGGAATCCTCACGCTTCGTGGGGTGATCGGAATCAGCCGGCCTCGATTTGCGCGACTTGCCGCCGGGCGCCTTCGCGTCCGGGGCGTCCGCCCGCTCCTTGTCGTCCTTGCCCTCCCCGGCTTCGTCCGAATATCCCTCTACGCGCACGACCACCTGGCGCACCAGCTCGGCCGCCTTGGCCGCGCGCGACGGCAAGGTCTTGTTCTCGATCGTATAGAGCACCGCTGCGTCGATATCTTCCTGCACGAGCTCACGCGGCGTCTCGCGCGTGGAGCCGATCACGAGCGCCAGCGCCGCCGCGATCAACGCTCCGCCGGCGAAGAGCAGCGGACGCTCGTGACGGCGCACAAGAGCGCGCGCCCATGCGCGCCACGAAGCCCCTGCCGGTGCGGGCTCGCGCGTTGCGGCCCGCCCCGGTGCATCGGGTTCGGTCGCGCGCGGTGCGTTCGCCGGGCTTCGATTCCTGCCGCTGTAGAGACCTGGTTTCTTCATCATTCGTCCACCGCGCGATCTCCAGGCGATCTCACCCCGAGGGCGTGGCCCGGAACGCTCTGCAGCCGCCGCCTGGGGCGAGCAGATCGCGCACCGGGATTCGGAACCGCGCAGGCAATTGGACGGTAACACGGCAAGGATCAACCCGAGAAGCGATAGTGATAAAGTGCCTGTGCGCGCCCCGCAAGGAGGATTCATGCGCTTTCTGTGGCCGGATCTGCTTTGGTTGTTGCTCGCCTTGCCGGCGCTGCTCGCCGCGTATCTGTACGCGCTGCGCAGAAAGAAAAAGGCAGCAATTCCCTACGCCAGCCTGATGCTCATCCGCGACGCCCTCGGCCCCGGACAACGATGGCGGCGGCACCTGCCGCCAGCCCTCTTTCTGCTGGGGCTGCTGACGGCGATCCTGGCCATCGCGCGGCCCACTGCCAGCGTCATCCTGCCGGCGCAGCACATCACGCTGATCATGGCGATGGATGTTTCGCGCAGCATGCTGGCGGCAGACGTCGAACCCAACCGCATCCGCGCCGCGCAGAGCGCCGCGAAATCCTTCATCGAGGGGCTCCCGCGCAACGTGCGCCTCGGCATCGTCTCCTTTGCCGGCACCGCCTCGGTGGTGCAGACGCCCACGGAAAATCGCGACGATCTGATTGCGGCGATCGAGCG
>JAGXFR010000004.1 GCA_024637155.1 Burkholderiaceae bacterium
ATCGGCATGCCGATCAACATGAAGGAGAAGAGCATCACGAACAGCAAAATGGTGTTCATGATTTTTTCTCCCCGTCACGCGCGGCGGTGGCGTCGTCGGCCCTGAGCTTGAGCGCTTCGGCCGCCTCGTCGGCCAGGTGCAGCCCCTTCTCCTGCCCGGTGACGATCCGGTAGAACAACTGCGAAAATCGGACAATCAGGATGCTGAAGCCGATCAGCATCACCGTGCGTGGAATCCACTGCTCAATGGGCAGATCCTGGGCCAGGATGCCGATCGAGTAAATCTTGCCAACGTAGGTCCAGCTGGCAACCACCACGATCACCGAGTAGACGATGCACAAGCCTGCGGCAACCGCGCCGCACACCTGTCCGGCGCGCCGGCCCAGCGTCTGCACGAAGGCGTCGACCCCGATGTGCGAACCCATCCGCACCCCGTAGGCGGCACCCAGGAAAATCAGCCATGCAAACAGGTACGTAACGAGCTCGAGCGCCCACACGAAGCTGTAGTTGAAGACATAACGGGCGACCACCTGCATGAAGGTGATCGCCGTCATGACGGCGAGAATGGTGGCGATCAGCCACTCCTCGAAACGGTGGAGCCAGACCATCGCCAATCCCGCCTATGCTCAGAGTTGACCTACCAGTACGCGACTCAGTTGTTCGCTTTCTGCGCGGCTTCGATCAGGTCCTTGCCGATACCCGGCTCGAACTGCGTCCAAACCGGAGCCATCGCCTTGCGCCATGCAGCCAAGTCTTCCTTGCTCAGCAGCTGGATCTTGGCCTTGCCCGCGTCCACGATCTTCTTGCGGTCGGCTTCGTTGATGTCGCTGGCGAGCTTGTTCGAGTAGGCGGTGGCTTCGGCCATGGCTTCCGACAGGCCCTTCTTGATATCGGCCGGCAGCCCGTCCCACCACTTGGAGTTCGTGACCACCAGGTAGTCGATCACACCGTGGTTGGTCTCGGCGATCGTCTTCTGGACCTCGAAGAATTTCTGCGAATAGATGTTCGAGTAGGTGTTCTCCTGCCCGTCCACCACGCCGGTCTGCAGCGCCTGGTAGACCTCGGCAAACGCCATTTTCTGGGGATTCGCGCCGACCGCCTTGAACTGCGCTTCCAGCACATCGGAAGCTTGGATGCGGAACTTCAGCCCCTTGATGTCCTCGGGGCGCTTGAGGACATCCTTGTTCGACGACATCTGCTTCATGCCGTTGTGCCAGTAACCCAGGCCAAGCAACCCCTTGGACTTCATTTCCGTGAGCAGCGCCTGCCCTTGGGGTCCCGACTGGAACTTGTCGAGCGCGGCGAGGTCGTTGAACATGAACGGGAGGTCATAGACCTGCAGTTTCTTGGTGAAGCGGTCGAATTTCGAGAGCGACGGCGCGATGAACTGCACGTCGCCCAGCAGCACCGCTTCGAGTTCCTTGGCGTCACCGAAGAGCTGCGAGCTGGGGAACACCTGGACCTGCACCTTGCCGGGGAGCTTCTTCTCGGCGAGTTCCTTGAACTTCAGCGCGCCCTGCCCCTTGGGGGTGCCTTCGGCAACGACGTGGCTGAACTTGACGATGATCGGCTGGGCGGCGACGGCGCCACTCAACGCGATCAGCGAGGACGCGACGAGCGCGTGAATGAGACGAAACTTCATGGACAATCTCCTTAGTTGAATACGGCGCGAGGCAGCCATCATGGATTTTGATGGCGCAAGCATCCTCGCGACTTTCTTGGAACGCGGTCGCGTTGGCGCTAATGTAGTCAGTCGGCGCCAAGGGTGTCAAATTCACCCCGAGCGTTCTTCTCGGCTACTGGGTCGCAATGCACCGTGAATGGCGCACTGCAACACGCTGCATTGCCACTCCACCCTAGCACGGGCAGCGAAATCGGCGCGCCGGGGCTCAGGCCGGCGGCTGCGTGAGTCGGCGCACCGCGCTGACGAAGCGCGCCAGCGTGGGCGAAAGCGCGCCGCGCTCGAGCATCACCTCGATGAGCACAAAGCGCCCGCGCTGCACTGCAGCAACCTCCAGCGCGTCGACCAATTCGCGCTGCGTGTGCACGCGCACGCCAGTACCGCCGAGCGCTCGCGCCGCGTCGGCGAAGTGCCAGTCGTCGAGATCGTTGAATTTCGATTCGGGCTGGAAGGTGCGCAGCATCTCCCAGCTGCGGTTGTTGAAGACGACGACGATGGGGTCCCAGCCATAGCGCATGCAGTTGCCCAGTTCCCAGCCCGTCATCTGGAAGGCGCCATCTCCCACCATGATGATCGGGCGCCGGCCGCTCGCCTCCTGCAGTCCCAGCCCGGCCGGCACGCCGAAGCCCATCGTTGCGTAGTAGCCCGGCGCCACCAGTACGGTGTGATCGATGTCGAAGGCGGTGAACAGGCAGTCGCCGATGTCGCAGGCGAGCGGGAACTTGCCGTGGCGCGCCATCAGGTCGTTGATCGCCATCGCGATCGCCCCGGGCGTGAGCGCCGTGTCGTCGGCCACGAGCCCACGGGGAAAGGCGGCCGGCGCATTTGGCTGCGCATCCGGCTGCGGATCCGGTGCGTTCCCGGACGCGAGGGCCGCGACCGGCGCCGAACCGGCGTCAACGGCGCCGGCGACACGCTCGAGCAGGGCTGCAACAAAGGCGCCGAGCCGCACGCCGGAATAGGTGTGATAACCCATCGTCACCTCGCCATCCGCGGCGAGCACGGCACGTCGAAAATCGATCGCACGAGCGGAAACGCCGAAGTTCGTGTCCGAGAGGATCACGCCGAGCAGAAAGAGGCCGTCCGAACGCTCCACCTTGTCGCTGAGCCCCGGGTCACCGGCCAGGCCCAGATAGGTGCCCAGGGGTGGTGTCGAAGTGTCCACCAGCAGCCCGCGCCCCATCATCGAGGTGACCAGCGGAATTCCGAGCCGCCGCGCGAGTTCGCCGACCGCCTTTTCGAGCCCGAAACGGCGCACCTCGACGCCGACCATCATCACCGGCGAGCGCGCCGCGCGCAGCCGCTCGAGGGTTTCATCGACGCAGGCGGCGAGCACCTCCTGATCGTCGGGCACGACGGCGAGCGGCGGGACGGCTTCGCACGGCACGTCGACCATGTCGCGCGGCAACTCCAGGTACACCGGGCGCGACTCGCGCTTGCAGCTGGCGAGCACGCGCGCGATGTCGGCCGGCGCGCTTTGGGCATCATCGAGCCGCGCCTGGTCGCAGGTGATCTCGCGAAACACGGTGAACTGCGAACCCAGTGTGCGGGTCTGGTGATGCAGACGCAGACCGGAGGCGGATTCGCGCCGCCCCGGCGCTCCCGAGATCACCACGACTGGCGATTTCTCGGCGTAGGCGCCCGCCACGGGGTTGACGATGTTGAACGCCCCGGCTCCGTAGGTGACCGCGGCCACCCCCAGTCCGCCGCGATAGCGCACCGCCGCGTCGGCGGCGAATCCGACGCCGGGCTCATGGCTCAGCGTGCGCAGCGGCAGGATGCCCGACTCCTCGATCACCTTGAAGAAGGGCAGCGCAAAGTCGCCGGGAATCCCGAAGATCTCGCCGGCACCCTCGCGCGCCAGCGCGTGCAGCAGTTGTTCGGCAAGGTTCATGGCAGGGCTCCGGGAGGGCAACGTTCGATTTTATCCGAGGGCTCGGGCACACCGCGAACCGGTGTAAGCTGACGCGAATCCACCTTGAGGACCCGGGACACGCCATGAAAGTGATTCTCGCCGCCATCCTGTTTGGCATCGGCTCCTGGGCCTGCGCGGCCGGCACCGACGAGACGCCCGTTTACCAGAGCGCGGCCAGCGATCTCGACGAGGGCCGCAAGGCGGTCAAGGCGAAGAAGTGGCGTGTGGCCATCACGCACCTCGAGAAAGCGTTGGCCGCTGACCGCAACAACGCCGACATTCACAACTGGCTGGGCTATTCGTACCGCAACAGCGGCGACGTTTCCAGGGGCATGGATCACTACGCGAGCGCGCTGCGGCTCAATCCGAATCATCGCGGTGCACACGAGTACATCGGGCAGGCCTATCTGATGCAGAAGAACAAGGCCAAGGCCGAGGAGCATCTCGCCGCGCTGGAGCGGATCTGCGGCAGGAAGTGCGAGGAGTACGAAGATCTCGCCAAGGCGATTGCCGCCTACAAGCCCTAGCCGCCGAGGTCGCGGCGCTTCTGGTCGAATTCGGCCTTGTCGATTTCGCCGCGCGCGTAGCGCTCGCGCAGGATTTCGATCGCCCGACGATCGGAACCGCTGCTGGCACCGAGCGATGTCCCGAAGATCCACTTGGCCAGCGCCACGACGCCGCCGAGCACGAGCAGCCAGAGCAGCAGCATGAATATCCAGCCCAGCCACCAGCCGCCCTCGCCCATGATCCCGTAACCTCCCATCATTGTTTCTCTCCTGTTTCGTGAGCGGCGCACCGCGCGGGCCGCGAGCGCGCGCCGAGGTGCGCGGGAATCGGTTCGGTCAGCGCCGGCGCAGCGCACTCTCGTTGATCAGCTCCTGCCGGGAACGCGCCGCATCGCTCCAACTGGCCTTCACGTACGAGAGCACCGCGACGATCTGCTCATCGGTGAGCACCCCCTCGTAGCGGGGCATCGTCGTCGCGTAGTCGGAGCCGGCGAAGCGCTGCACGCCGTACTTGGTGATTTCGAAGAGCACCTGATCGGGGTGGTGCCAGGTGTGGCCGCTCTCATCGTGGGGTGGCGCCGGCAGCAGGCCCTGCGCATTGCGCAATTTCCAGTCGGGCTGCCCCTCGAGACGAGCACCGTGACACGCCGCGCACTGGTTGACGTACACCTGCTTGCCCAGCGCGACGACCGCGCGGTCGTCGGCGCGCAACCGCAGTGCCTGGCCATCGGCGGGGGTCAGCGCCCACCACGCGCCGAAGCCGGCAACGAGCACGATGATGGCCAGGACAAGCGTACGGACCCGCAATCCGAATATTTCCTTCGTGCCTTTCATGGCCCCTATTCTAGGCCGGTGCCCCCGCAAACGCGTGTCCGGCCGGGACTAGAATGGGGTTGAATCCGCCTTCACAGGAGTCCCTGCGCCGTGTCACAGATCCCTTCAGGCGGGCCGTCCCACCCGGCGACCCCCTCGGCCGAGGCGAACCCCGCGACGGCCCCTGCCGATGGCGCTGCCATTCGCGAGGCCGCACGCGAGGGCTTCCTCGAGGAACGGCGCTCCGCGCTGATCTACGCGCAGCTCTGCCATATCGAGACCGAACCACGGCTCATGCGCATGTTCGAGCGCCTCGGAGCCGCGGCGCAGGAGCAGGCCACTTTCTGGGAACGCCGCATGCGCGACGCGGGCGCCGAGGTTCCCTCCGAGGTGCCCATCGGCCTGCGCGCGACGATCGTGCTGTGGCTGGCGCGCCGCTCCAGCGTGCGCGCGGTGCGCGGCCTGCTCTCGGTGCTCAAGGTGCGCGGGCTGGTCGTCTACACCACCTCGCCGCCGACCGGCCACGGCCCGGTCACGCACAGCACCCAGATCGGGCAGCGCCACAAGATGGGCGGCGGCAACCTGCGCGCCGCGGTGTTCGGCATCAACGACGGACTGGTCTCGAATGCGAGCCTGATTTTCGGGATGGCGGGCGCAGCAGTGGGTTCGGAAACGCTGCTGCTCGTGGGCATCGCGGGCCTGCTGGCCGGGGCGTTTTCGATGGCCGCCGGCGAGTACGTGTCGGTGCGCTCGCAGCGCGAGGTCTTCGAGTATCAGATCGGACTGGAACGCGCGGAGCTGGAGGAGTACCCGGAAGCCGAGGCGCAGGAACTTGCGATCATCTACGAGGCCAAGGGAGTGCCGCCGGCCGACGCCAAGCGTCTCGCCGACACGCTGATCGCCGATCCCGAACGCGCGCTCGACACCCTCGCGCGCGAGGAACTGGGGCTGAATCCCGATGAGCTGGGTTCGCCGTGGGGCGCAGCGATCTCATCCTTCGTGGCTTTCGCCGCCGGCGCCCTGATCCCGCTGGTGCCCTTTCTGCTCGTCGAAGGGGCGACGGCGTTTCGCGCCGCGGTCATCAGCGCCGCGGCGGCGCTCTTCGCGGTGGGCGCACTGCTGTCGCTCTTCACCGGACGCAGCGCGCTCTTGTCGGGCGCTCGGATGCTGGCGATCGGCGCGGCCGCCGGCATCGCCACCTACGCGATCGGCAGCCTGCTGGGCGCGCCGGCCCTGCCCTGAGGCGCCACGCGCGGCAGGGCGCGCTCGCGCATCAGTGCGCGAGGCGACGCCAGAATGCGAGCGTCGCAGCGGCCGCCAGACCGGCGTCGCCCGCCGTCATCGTCTCCAGCGGGCTGTGGCTCACCCCGCCGTTGCCGCAACGCACGAAGAGCATCGCCACCGGCATCTCGCGTCCCATCATCATCGCGTCGTGGCCCGCGCCCGAGAGCATTCGGCGCGCCGGCAGGCCCAGCGAGGCGACCGCATCCGCCAGCGCGTCGACCCAGGCGGGCGTGCACGGCGTCGCGGGCACCTGCATCGTGCGCTCGCACGCGAAGCGCACGCCGCGGCGCTCGGCGATCGCGCGACACGCAGCGAGCACTTCGTCGAACGCGCGGTCGCGCAACCCGTCGTGCGCGGCGCGCAGGTCGATGGTGAAGCGGCACTCGCCGGGGATCACGTTGGTGGCGCCGCGCACCACCTCGAAGCGCCCCGCCGTGCCCACCAGCGTTCCGCTCGCATCCGCAAGACAGCAGCTCTCGAGCGCGAGCACCATCTCGGCGGCAGCCGTGCCGGCATCGTGGCGCATCGCCATCGGCACGGTGCCGGCGTGTCCCGCAACCCCCGTCACCGTGCACTGGTAGCGCAACCCGCCGGCGATCGATGTCACGACCGCGAGCGGCTCGCCGGCTTCGAGCAGCACCGGTCCCTGTTCGATGTGCACCTCGTAGTAACCGAGCATGCGCGCCGGGTCGCGGCGCAAGGCGCCGATTCCGTCGGGATCGAGCCCGGCGGCGAGCATCGCGTCGCGCATGCGCACGCCGGCGGCGTCGGTGCGCTCGAGCACGCTCGCATCGAAGCGCCCGACCAGCCCGCTCGAGCCCAGGAAGGTGCTCGCAAAACGCAGCCCCTCCTCCTCGGCGAAGGCGATCACCTCCAGGTCGAAGGGGAGCGTCTCGCCGCGCTCGTGCAGGTGGCGCGCGAGCGCGATCGGCAGCACGATGCCCAGCCGCCCGTCGAAGCGCCCGCCGTTGCGCACGGTGTCGAAGTGGCTGCCGGTGGCCAGCGTGTGCGCGCCGGGTCGGCCGCAGGCGAGGCGCCCGACGACGTTGCCGATCGCATCGACCGTCACCGTCATCCCGGCCGCCTCCATCGCGTCTCGCAACTCGGCCGCGACCGCGCGGTGCGCCTTGCTCAGGTACGCGACGGTCAGCGCGTCCGTGTCGTCCGAGTGGCGCGCCAAACGCTCGCACGTTGCCAGGATTTCCTGACCGATCACAGCGGTGTCCACGCTTCCTCCTTGCATGAGCGGGGACGCACCGGCGCGTCCCGATCGGACAATTATCGCGCAGCAAAGGGCTACCATAGCGCGGGCAGTCCCGGCAGCGTGCGAACATCGCGGCGCACGGGGCTCGCACCTCCGCCACCACACCCGGGAACCGACATGACCAGGAAGAAGCCCACCGAACTGCGCAGCCACCGCTGGTACGGCGTCGACACGCTGCGCGCCTTCGGACACCGCTCACGCACGCTGCAGATGGGCTACACGAAGGAGGAGTTCGCCGGCAAGCCGGTGATCGCGCTGGTGAACACCTGGAGCGACATCAACCCCTGCCACGCGCACCTGCGCCAGCGCGCCGAGGAAGTGAAACGCGGCATCTGGCAGGCGGGCGGTTTTCCGGTGGAGATCCCGGCAATCACACTCTCCGAGATGTTCCAGAAGCCCACCACGATGATGTACCGCAACCTGCTCGCGATGGAGACCGAGGAGATCCTGCGCTCGTATCCGGCCGACGGCTGCGTGCTGCTGGGCGGCTGCGACAAGACCGTGCCGGCGCTGCTGATGGGGGCGATCAGCATGGACCTGCCGACGATCTTCATGCCGGCCGGACCGATGCTGCGCGGCAACTGGCGCGGCAAGACGCTGGGCTCGGGAAGCGACGTCTGGAAGTACCACACCGAGCTGCGCGCCGGGAACATCACGCAGCAGGACTGGGACGAAATCGAGGGCGGCATCGCGCGCTCGTTCGGCACCTGCATGACTTTCGGAACCGCTTCAACGATGGCCTGCGTCGCCGAGGTGATGGGCATGATCCTGCCGGGCGGCGCGACGATCCCGTCGGCCGATTCGAACCACGTGCGCCTGGCCACGCAGTCGGGCTCGCGCATCGTCGAGATGGTGTGGGAGGACCTCAAGCCCTCGGACATCCTTTCGCGCGCGAGCTTCGAGAACGCGATCCGCGTGATGATGGCCGGCGGCGGCTCGACCAACGCCGTGATCCACATCGTCGCGATGGCGCGCCGCGCCGGCATCGACATCTCGCTGGCGGACTTCGACCGGATCTCCGCCGTGACCCCGGTGACGCTCAACCTGCGGCCGTCAGGCGAATACCTGATGGAGGACCTCTTCTACGCGGGCGGCAGCGCGGCCTTCTTCGCTTCGCTCGGCGAGCTGCTGGTGCGCGACACGATGACCTGCACCGGCCGCACGCTCGGCGAGAACATCGCCGACGCGCCGATTCATCTTCCCGACGTGATCCGGCCGGTCTCGGAACCGCTCGAGGCCGAGGGCGGCGTGGCGATCCTCTACGGCAACCTGGCCCCCAACGGCGCCGTGATCAAGACCTCGGCCGCCACGCCGGAACTGCTCTCGCACACCGGCCGCGCGGTGGTTTTCGACGACTACAACGATCTCGAGCGCCGGCTCGACGATCCGGCGCTCGACGTTGACGAGAGCTGCGTGCTGGTGCTGCGCAACGCCGGTCCGCAGGGCGGCCCGGGAATGCCCGAGTGGGGGATGCTGCCGCTCCCGAAGAAGCTGCTCGAGCGGGGCGTGCGCGACATGGTGCGCATCTCGGACGCGCGCATGAGCGGGACCAGCTACGGCACCGTCGTGCTGCACATCTCGCCGGAGTCATTCGTCGGCGGCCCCCTCGGGCTGGTTGTCGAGGGCGACCGGATCACGCTCGACGTGCCGGGGCGACGCCTGCACCTGGAGGTGTCCGAAGAGGAGCTTGCGCGGCGGCGCGCCGAATGGAAGGCGCCCGGGCGCAAGTACGTGCGCGGCTACGGCGAACTCTACGCGCAGCACGTGCAGCAGGCAGAGGACGGCTGCGACTTTGACTTCCTGGCGCGCACCGGGCGCACCGCGGACCCGGAAATTCACTAGCGCGGGACGGCGCGAGGACCGATGACCCCCGTGGTCAGTGCGGTGCCCAAGAGGATCACGGCGGTCCCCATCGCCATGTTGAGCGTCACCGCCTCGTTCAGGAACACCCAGCCCCAGAACATCCCGAAGACCGGAATCAGGAAAGTGACGGCGATCGCGCGGGTCGCCCCGACGCGGGCGATCAGCCGGAAATAGAGCAGATAGGCGAGCGCGGTGCAGAACACGGCCATTGCGATCACCGAGAGCCAGGCGAGCGCATCGGGCATGACCTCCGGCCAATACGCAACGGTGAGCGGCACGAGCGCGAGCGCCGCGCCGAGCTGAGTGCCGGTGGCGCTGGTGAGCGTCCCGACGCCGGCGAGCCGGCGTCGCGCGTAGTTCGCCGAGATGCCGTAAAGCAGCGTCGCGCCGAGCGCAGCAAGAATCGCCGGGCCGGAGCCACCGACGTCGAAACTCACCCGGCCCCACACGAGCACCACGACGCCCGCGAAGCCGACGAAGAGCCCGAGCACACGCAGTGGCGTCAGCCGATCGCCAAGCCAGGCAAAGGCGACCAGCGCACCCCAGAACGGGGCGGTGGCGTTGAGGATCGCCGAGTAGCCGGCCTTGAGGCTGAGCGCCGCGAAACCGAAGAGCACGAACGGGATCGCCGAATTGAGCAGTCCCATCATAAAGAGCGGACCGGGCCGGGCGGCCAGTTCGCTGCCCCGGCCCCGCCACAGCAGCAGCGCGACGAGCACCAGCGCCGCAATGCCCGTGCGCATCCCGACCATCGGGATCGGGCCGAAGGGGCCCGCCGAGATGCGCATGAAGAGGAAGGATCCGCCCCACAGCGCGGCGAGCAGCAGCAGATCGGTGACGTCGCGGCCGCGCATCGGGGCGGCTTCGCCCGACGCGGGAGGCGCCGCTGGCACGGCCACGCCAACCACGACTGCTGCGGGGGCCGGCGCGGTTTCCGCCTCCGGCCCCGGCGCCGAAATCACCGCGCGTGCTCGAGCGTGAGCAGCGCCTCCTTGCGCGCGAGTCCCCCCGCGTATCCGGTCAGCGAGCCGTCGGAGCCGATCACGCGGTGACAGGGCACCATCACGGTCACCGGGTTGTGCGCCACCGCACCCGCGACCGCGCGTGCGCCCCGCGGCATCCCCAGCACCCGGCTGAGTTCGGCGTAGCTGACCGTGCTTCCGTAGGGAACCGAGCGCAGCGCCTTCCAGACCGAACGGCGAAACGCCGAGCCCTCGAGCCGCAGCGGCACCTTGAATTCGTTGAGTTCGCCGCGCTCGTAGCGGGCGAACTGCTCACGCGCCTGCGCGAAGGGCGCTGCGTCGGCGTTCTCGATCCATTGCGCCCCGGGCTCGGGCTCGTTCTTCTGCCCCACGAAATACAGGCCGGACAGCGCCGCGCCATCGCCGACCAGGCGAACGCGCCCGAAGCGCGAGTCGAAATCACAGTAGAAAACCGTCATGGTTCCTCCCTTTTGGGTCCGCTTCCACACGGCTTGGCATGCCGCAGACCCGAAAGGGCTGATTATCGCAGTCTTGCGCTTCGCGCGCGCGCGCGAGACACCCGCGGCTTTGCCGACCGGCGCCGGGTCTTCGTACAATCGCCGCATGACCCATGCACCGCACCGGGGCGCGCCGCGCGACGCCGCCTTTCTCACGAGTTGGATCGACGAACACCATGACGCGCAGGTGGACTTCCTGCGCGAAGTGGTGCGCGTGCCCACCGACATGCCCCCCGGGGACAACGCGCCGGCGGCGCAGCGCACCGCCGAGTTGCTCACCGAACTGGGCTTCACGGTGGAACGCCATCCGGTGCCCGCGGAATTCGTGCACGCCTGCGGCATGGCGAGCGCCACCAATCTCATCGTGCGCGAGCGCTTCGGCGTGGGCGGCCCGACCATCGCCCTGAACGCGCACGGCGACGTCGTTCCGCCCGGCGAAGGGTGGACGCACCCGCCCTACGACGGCGTGATCGAGCACGGGCGCATGTACGCACGCGGCGTCGCGGTGTCCAAGTCGGACATCGCCACCTACGCCTTCGCGATCGCCGCGCTGCGCGCGCACGCCGCGCAGGGGGCGGCGTTGAACGGCTGCGTCGAACTGCAGGTCACTTACGACGAAGAATTCGGTGGGGATGCCGGGGTCGGCTGGCTGCTCGAACAGCAGTTGACGCGGCCCGACCTGGCAATCGCCGCGGGCTTTTCCTACCAGATCGTCACCGCGCACAACGGCTGCCTGCAATTCGAGGTGACGGTGCGCGGCACTTCCGCCCACGGCGCCACACCGCAAGGGGGCCACGACGCGCTCGCCGCCGCCGTCGCGATTCTCGAGGCGCTCTACGCCCTGATTCCGGGCTTCGCCGCGCAGATTTCCGCCTGCCCGGGCATCGCTTCGCCGACGCTCGTGGTGGGCACCATCGCCGGGGGCACCAACACCAACGTGGTGCCCGATCGCGTGCGCTTTCGCTTCGACCGGCGCCTGATCCCCGAGGAGAATCCCGCCGAGGTCGAAGCGGGCCTGCTGCGGGTGATCGCCGAGGCCGCGGCAAATCGCGCCGGGATCCGCGTCGAGACGCGCCGCCTGCTCGCTGCCGCCGCACTGCGGCCGCTGCCCGGACACGAGAAGCTGGTCGCCGCACTGCAGCGCCACGGCGAGCGGGTGTTCGGCGAGCCGATTCCCGCCACCGGCGTGCCGCTCTACACCGACGCGCGCCACTATGCTGCGCACGGCTGCCCGGCGGTCCTCTACGGCGCCGGGCCGCGCACGCTCGCCGAGTCCAACGCCAAGCGCGCCGACGAGAACGTCGAACTCGAGGACCTGCGCCGCGCCACGCAGGTGGTGGCCGCCGCGGTGGCGGACCTGCTGAGCTAGGCGCGCGGCGGGCGCGGCCCGGCGCGCGGCCGCGCTCAGCCCGCCAGCCGGCCCATCAGCGCGAGCAGTCTCGGGTCGCCGCCCTCGGCGGCGAGACCCGCGAGCGCGCCCTGCCGATCCTGCGGCGCGCGATTCTGGCCCAGCTTGAACTTGGCTTCGACTCGTTCGACCCGCATCTCGAAGGCAATGATCGCGCCCAGCAGCGCGTCGAGCGCGGCGGGCGTGAGTTGCGGCTGCCACGGCTGCGGGCGCGCCGCCTCGAAGCGCGCGATCAGCCGCTCGAGCACCGCGTAAGCGGCGGTGCGGTCCTGGATGAGTTCCACCGGGCCGCTGCAGTGCACGACCGCGTAGTTCCAGGTCGGCACGAGATTGGGCGACGGATACCAGGCCGGCGACACGTAGTCGTGCGGACCGTGGAAGATCGCCACGCTCGGCGCCCGGCCCAGCAGCTTTCCGTGCGGATTGGCGCGCGCCACGTGGCCGGTGAGCACCAGCGAACCGGCGCGCTCCTCGGCCAGCAGCGGCAGGTGCGTGACCATCGGCGCGTCGGCGGTGCTGCTCGCCAGCGTCGCAAAAGGGTGCTGCTCGATCAGCTCGCGCGCGAGCGCCGGATCGGAACAATCGAAGTGCGCGGGAACATACATCGGCGGATCATCCGTGGGGAAAGGATTGCGGGGACATCATCGTTCCGGGCCGGCCGCTGGGCGCACCCGGCTCAGACGGCGCCGTCGAGCGCGGCCGCCTGGCCGAAGTCGCCCTGATGAAAAACCAGCGGCATGCCTGGCACGCGCGCGCAGCGGCGCACCTGGCCGACGAAGAGCAGGTGGTCGCCGAATTCCTGGCGGGTGACCGTCTCGCACTCGAACCACGCGATCGCGCCGTCGACCAGCGGCGCGCCGCCCAGGCCATCGTGAAGGATGACTTCGGCGAAGGGCTCCGAACTCGAGCGCGCGAAGCGCCGCGCCAGTTCGAGTTGCCCGGCGGCAAGCACGCTGACCGAGAAGTGGCTCGCGCGCAGGAAGGCATCGAGGTGGCGCGCGACCGAGCGCAGGCTCCAGAGCACCAGCGGCGGATCGAGCGAGAGCGAGTTGAAGCTGTTCACCGTCAGCCCCACCGGCGTCCCGTCCGGCGCGCGCGTGGCGACGATCGTCACGCCGGTGGCGAAGGTGCTCAGGCAGGAGCGAAAGTGCAGCGGGTCGCGCGGGTCGGGCGCCCTGTCGGTGGGATGCGTCATGCGGCGTCCGCCGGCTCGAACTCGAGCAGCAGATCGTGCGCGGCGACAGTGTCCCCGCTGGCCACGTGCACCGCGCGCACCGTCCCGTCGCGCTCGGAGCGAATCTGGCTCTCCATCTTCATCGCCTCGAGCGACACCAGCGGATCGCCGGCGCGCACCTTGCGTCCCGGCTCCACCGAAACCGTCACCACCATCCCGGGCATCGGCGCGGGCACGTGCGCGACGTTCCCGGCTTCGGCCTGGGGACGCTGGTCAGGCTTCACCGCGCCGGCCTGGTCGATGCGCAGCGTGCGCGGCTGCCCGTTCAATTCGAAGAACACCCGCACGACCCCCTCGCCCTCCACCGGCGCCATGCCCTGCATGCGCACGATCAGCGTCTTGCCCGGGTCGATCTCGATGGCGATCTCCTCGCCCTCCTCCATCCCGTAGAAGAACGCCGCCGAGGGCACGCGGCCCAGGTCGCCGAAGCGGGCCCGTTCGGCGGCAAACTGCGCGAACACCGTCGGGTACATCAGGTACGAGGCGAGGTCGGTATCGCTCACCGTTTCGCCCGTCGCCTCCTCGGCTTGCGCACGCGCGGCCGCGAGATCCACCGAGGGCAGGGTGTCGCCGGGTCGATAGGGCGCGGGCGGCTCGGCCTTGAGCACCTTGCGCGAGAGTTCCGCCGGGAAACCGTCGGGCGGGAAGCCCAGTTCACCCTTGAACAGCGACACCACCGATTCGGGAAACGCCACTTCGCGCTCGGCGTCGAGCACGTCGGCCGCGTGCAGGTCGTTGGCCACCATCATCAGCGCCATGTCGCCGACCACCTTCGAGGTCGGTGTCACCTTGACGATGTCGCCGAAGAGCTGGTTGACCTCGGCGTAAACCCGCGAGATTTCCGGCCAGCGATGCGCGAGTCCCAGCCCGCGCGCCTGCTCGCGCAGGTTCGTGTATTGCCCGCCCGGCATCTCGTGGCGGTAGACGTCCGCGGTCCCGGCGCGCATGTCCGCCTCGAAGGGCGCGTAGATCGGCCGCACACCTTCCCAGTAGTGCGAGATGCGCTGCATCGCCGCCAGGTCGACGCCACTGCCCGCGCTCCCCGGCCCGGCGATGCGGCACGGATCGCCGGCCGATCCCGCCAGCGCCGCGACGATCGAATCGAGATTGGGCTGCGAGGTGAGTCCGCTCATCGCCGCCATCGCCCCGTCGATGGCGTCGGCCCCGCCCTCGATCGCGGCGAGCACCGAAGCGGCGGCGATGCCGCTGGTGTCGTGCGTGTGGAAGTGCACCGGCAGGCCGGTCTCGGCCTTGAGCGCCGCCACCAGTTCGCGCGCGGCGCGCGGCCGGCACACGCCCGCCATGTCCTTGACGCCGATCACGTGCACGCCGGCGGCCTTGAGCTCACGCGCGATGCCGAGGTAGTAGCCGAGCGCGTACTTCGGGCGCTCCTTGTCGAAGAGATCGCTGGTGTAGCAGATCGCGCCTTCGCACAGCGCATTCGCCTCGCGCACCGCGTCGATCGCCACCCGCATGTTCTCGACCCAGTTGAGCGAATCGAAGACGCGAAACAGGTCGACGCCGTTGCCCGCCGCCTGCGCGACGAAATAGCGCACCACGTTGTCCGGATAGCTGGTGTAGCCCACTGCGTTGCTCGCGCGCAGCAGCATCTGCAGCAGGATGTTGGGCACGGCCGCGCGCAGGTCCTGCAGCCGCTGCCACGGGTCTTCCTTGAGAAAGCGCAGCGCCACGTCGAACGTGGCCCCGCCCCAGCACTCGAGCGAGAGCAGCCCCGGCAGCAGGCGTGCGTAGTGCGGCGCGATGCGCAGCAGGTCGGCGCTGCGCATGCGCGTGGCGAGCAGCGACTGGTGCGCGTCGCGCATCGTGGTGTCGGTGAGCAGCACGCGCTGCTGCGCGCTCATCCATGCGGCGAACCTCTCGGGTCCGAGTTCCTGCAGCAACTGCCGCGTGCCCGGCGGCGGCGGCACGGCCAGATCCACGTCGGGCAGCGCGATCGCGAGGTGCGTCAGATCGGGCACCGCGCGGCCCTTCAGGTCCGGGTTCCCGTTGACCGAGACCTCGCCGAGGTAGCGCAGCAGCCGCGTCGCGCGGTCGCGCCGCGGTGCGAACTCGAAGAGCTCCGGCGTTTCGTCGATGAAGCGCGTGGTGACCTCGCCGGCGATGAACGCCGGATGGTTGATCACGTTCTCGACGAACTGCAGATTGGTCACCACGCCGCGGATGCGAAACTCGCGCAGCGCCCGATCCATCCGGCGCACCGCCTCGGTCGGGGTCGACGCCCACGCAGTGACCTTCACCAGCAGCGAGTCGTAGTAGGGCGTGATCACCGCGCCCGAGTAGGCGGTGCCGCCGTCGAGCCGGATGCCGAAACCCGCCGCGCTGCGGTAGGCCTGGATGCGTCCGTAGTCGGGCGTGAAATCGTTCTCGGGATCCTCGGTGGTGACCCGGCACTGCAGCGCGTGGCCGTTCAACCGAATCGCCTCCTGCGCGGGCACCGGGCAGTCGTCGTCCCCGATGCGCGCGCCTTCGGTGATGCGGATCTGCGCCTTGACGATGTCGATGCCGGTCACGGCCTCGGTGACCGTGTGCTCGACCTGGATGCGCGGGTTGACCTCGATGAAGAAGAACTCGTCCGTCTCCGCGTCGATCAGGAATTCGACGGTGCCCGCGTGCGTGTAGCCCACCGCCTGCCCGAGCCGCAGCGCCGCCTCGCACAACGCCTCACGCCGCGCCGCGGACAGGTACGGTGCCGGCGCGCGCTCGACGATCTTCTGGTTGCGCCGCTGCACCGAGCAGTCGCGCTCGAAGAGGTGCACCAGGTTGCCGTGCCGATCGCCAAGCAACTGGACCTCGACGTGACGCGCGCGGCGCACCAGACGCTCGAGGTAGACCTCGTCCTTGCCGAAGGCCGCGCCCGCCTCGCGCCGCGCCGCGTCGAGTTGCGTGTCCAGGTCGGCTTCCGCCTCGATCACCCGCATTCCGCGCCCGCCGCCGCCCCAGCTCGCCTTGAGCATCAGCGGATAACCCAGCTCGGCGGCCAGCCGCCGCACCTCGGCGATCTCGCGCGGCAGCGGCCCGGTGGCCGGCATCACGGGAACGCCCGCTTCGCTCGCCGTGGCGCGCGCCGCAACCTTGTTGCCGAACTTCACCATCACCTCGGGTGACGGACCGACGAAGGCCATGCCGGCGTCCGCGCAGGCGCGTGCGAAGTCCGGGTTCTCGGAGAGAAAGCCGTAACCGGGGTGGATCGCGTCGGCGCCGGCGCGCCGTGCGATGCGGATCACATCCTCGATGTCGAGGTAGGCCTGCAGCGGCTTGCGCCCCGCGCCGACCAGATAGCTTTCGTCGGCCTTGAAGCGGTGCAGCGCGAAACGGTCTTCGTGCGAGTAGATCGCCACCGTGCGGATGCCCAGTTCGGAGGCTGCCCGCAACACCCGGATGGCGATCTCGGAGCGATTGGCAACGAGCAGCTTGTGGATGCGGCGCATGGCCTCTCCGTGGGTTCGATCCGGGGCATGATACCCGCAGGCGCCGCGGCGACGCCCCGCAATCGGGCCGACCGGCGGAAGCGAACGCACGCTGTCCGGAGGGGCATCCACCGGGCGCCGCGATTACACTTGCGTCAGAAAGGCAAAATGCGAGACGACTCCTTCCGATGACTGCACGCTCGGCACTTGACTCTCCCCGGTGGCGTTCCCCCGCGCCCCGCGCACTCACGGCGCTGCTGGCCACGCTGGTCGCTTCCTGCGGCGGCGGTGGGACCAGCACCCCGCCCATTGTCGTCGGCTCGCAGTTGAACGACGCCTCCTGTTACTACCAGTACACGCTGCCGGGCACGGTGGTGCCGATCATGGGTGCCGACCCGCTCTTCGGGCAGCTCTGGCACCTGCAGAACACCGGTCAGGGCGGCGGCGTCGCCGGCGAGGATATCCGGGCGGTTCCCGCGTGGAGCGTGACCAAGGGCAGCGGCGTGCGCATCGCGGTGCTCGACGACGGGGTCGAGCTGTTCCACGACGACCTGACTGCCAACCTGATCGCCGGCGCCAGCTTCGACTACCGCCCGGCGCGCTATGGCGGCATCTACCCGCTGCCCTGCGCGATCAACAACGACCACGGAACACAGGTGACCGGCGTCCTCGCGGCGCGCGACTCCAACGCGACCGGGGTGGCCGGCGTCGCACCGCGCGCGGGCTTCGTCGCCTACAACGTGCTCGCCGCGACCACCGTTTCCAACATCGCCAACGCGCTCACCCGCGACGGACAGAACAATGCCGTCTACAACAACAGCTGGGGCTCGCCCGACGACGTCGCGGACGGCGGCGGCGGCATTTTGCACCGGATCGACACCAGCTTCGCTCCCGCCATCGCGCAAGGCATCGCCAACGGTCGCGGCGGCAAGGGTTCCATTTACATGTTCCCCGCCGGCAACGGGGGTTGCTTCGCGAACAATTCGCTGGGCGTCTGCCAGAATGACAACTCGAACTTCGACGGCTACCTGACCCATCGGGGCGTGAACCCGATCTGTGCGGTCGACGATCGCGGCAAGTCGCCCTGGTGGGCGGAAGGCGGCGCCAACGTGCTGGTCTGCGCGCCCTCGAGCGGTGACCGCAACGCGCCGCTGGGCTACATCTCCACGACCGCGGTCGGCAACACCTACTCGAACGAGTTCAGCGGCACCTCCGCGTCGACCCCGATGGCCTCGGGCGTGGCCGCGCTGATGCTGGCCGCGAACCCGAACCTGAGCTGGCGCGACGTGCGCATCGTGCTCGCGAAGAGCGCGCGCAGGAACGACGCCACCGACCCCGGCTGGACGACGAACTTCGGGCTGAACCACCACCCGCGCTATGCCTTCGGGGTCATCAACGCCCAGGCCGCGGTGGCACTCGCCACCGGCTGGGCGTCGGTCGGAACCAGCGCCACGCTGGCTTCGTGTGCGCCGCTGGGCGCCAGCGGCAGCACGGTCAACATCAGCCTGCCGGACGCTCCGCCGGTCGGATCGCCCATTGCGCGCACGGATTCCGTCACCGTGTCGTCCGCAAACTGCCCCGCAGTCTCGACGATCGAACAGGTGGAAGTCGATTTCGAGGCCACCCATGCGTACGGCGGCGACCTGCGCGTCGAACTGGTGAGCCCCAACGGCCTGGTCAGCGTGCTCGCCAACGAGCGCATCTGTGACGGAGCCGGCGACGCCTGCGGTGCCTACAGCCCGGCGTGGACTTTCGCTTCGGTGCGCCATCTGGAAGAGCCGAGCGGCGGCAACTGGACCCTGCGCGTCACCGATGCGCAGAACGGCGACACCGGCACGTGGGTGCGCTGGAACCTGCGCTTCTGGGGACGCTGATGAAACGCCTGATCACGCTCGCCTGCGGCGCGGCCCTGAGCGCCGGCGTGCCGGTTTTCGCGCAGGATGCGCCGCCGCCGAACCGCCCCGTGGTGACGAAGTCTCACCGGGCCATCGCCATGCCGGCGCCCGACGCCTACTGGTACGACGGCAACACGCGCCGCGCGCTGCGGCTCGATCGCGAACAGGTCGCCGACTTCGCCGACGCCGCCAGCGGCGCGGCGCGCGGTCGTCCCGTGCTGCGCAAGTCGGCGCCGGGCGATTCGCGCCTTTTCTCCGGAAAATCCTCGCCGGTCTTTCGCACGGTCGAGAACCCGCGTGCCGCGGTGCGCGCGCTTCCCGGCGGCATCGTCGTCACGTTGCGCACGCCGGGCAGCGCCGAGCACGCGAACGCGGCGCTCGCGCCCTTCGGGCTGCGCGTCACGCGAGCGGTCGATCCTTCGGGGCTGCGCTGGGTGGTCGACACCGAAGCGGGGCTCGTGGCGCTGGAAAAAGCCAACCAGCTCCACGAGAGCGGCGCTTTTACATCGGCAGCGCCGGACTGGTGGGTGGGCGTCGCGAAGAAGTAGGTCGCGTCGGGAGATGGCGCAAGCAAACTACAATGCGCCATTCTCCACGCTGCGCTCACCATGCACACGGATCCCTCCGTCACGATTCGACGAGTCGACTACACGCCGCCCGTTTTTCGGGTCGAGACGGTCGATCTCGTCTTCGATCTGGATCCGGCCTGCACCCGCGTGCATGCGAGTCTGGAGGTGCGCAGCACCATCGGGGCCGCCGCGACGCTCGCGCTCGACGGCGCGGGGCTCACGCTCGTCGAACTGCGGCTTGACGGCGCGCTGCTCGCGCCCGGACGCTACACGCTCGACGACACGACGCTGACCATTCCCGACTGCCCGCCGCGCGCCCGCGTCGAGCTCGTCACCGAGATCTCCCCGGAGCGCAACACCGCGCTCGAGGGCCTCTACGTATCCGCCGGCAACTTCTTCACGCAGTGCGAGGCGCAGGGCTTCCGGCGCATCACCTTCTTTCCCGATCGCCCCGACGTAATGGCGCGCTACCAGGTCACGCTGCGCGCCGCGCGCGCCGCGTTTCCAGTGCTGCTCTCCAACGGCAACCTGGTCGAGCAGGGCGAGTGCGGCGCCGAGCGCCCTGGCTGGCACTGGGCGCGCTGGGAGGATCCGTTTCCCAAGCCCAGCTATCTCTTCGCGCTGGTGGCCGGCCACTTCGCCGTGACCGAGCAGCGCATCAGCACGCGCTCGGGCCGCGACGCGCTGCTGCAGGTGTGGGTGAAGCCGGGCCATGAGGCACGCAGCGCGCACGCGATGGAATCGCTGGTGCGCGCCATCCGCTGGGACGAGGAGCGCTTCGGGCTCGAACTCGACCTGGAGCGCTTCATGATCGTCGCAGTGGACGATTTCAACATGGGGGCGATGGAGAACAAGGGGCTGAACATCTTCAACACGAAGTACGTGTTCGCCGAACCGCGCATCGCCACGGACAGCGACTTCAATGCGGTGGAGTCGGTCGTCGGCCACGAGTACTTCCACAACTGGACCGGCAACCGCGTGACGTGCCGCGACTGGTTCCAGCTCACGCTCAAGGAAGGCCTGACGGTCTTTCGCGACCAGGAATTCTCCGCCGACCTGCGCGCCGCGCAGGCGGGCGGCGCGCAGGCCGCGGCAAGCGCCCGCGCGGTGCAGCGCATCGACGATGTGCGCGTGCTGCGCGCCGCGCAGTTCCCCGAAGATGCCGGACCCATGGCCCACCCCGTGCGCCCCGAGAGCTACCGGGAGATCAACAATTTCTACACCGTCACGGTCTACGAGAAGGGCGCCGAGGTCGTGCGCATGCTCCAGACGCTGGTCGGGGTGGCGGGTTTCCGCCGGGGCATCGAGCTTTACTTCGCGCGCCACGACGGCCAGGCCGTGACCTGTGACGACTTCGTCGCGGCGATCGCCGACGCCAACGGCGTCGAGCTTTCGCAGTTCGCGCGCTGGTACGCGCGCCCCGGCACGCCCGTGCTCGAGGTGTCGAGCGATTACGACGCGGTGCGCCGGGAATTCGCGCTCACCGTGCGACAGCAGGGCGCGAGCGTCGCGCCGCTGCACATCCCGTTTGCCGTCGGCCTGGTCGCCCCCGACGGGCGCGACGTGCCGCTGCATCTCGCCGGCACGAAGCCGTCGACAGCACCGGCTGCGTCGAGCGCAACGGCAGAGACCCTGATTCTCGACGTGCGCAAGAACGAGCAGCGCTTCGTGTTCACCGACGTGCCCGCCGGATGCGTGCCCTCACTGCTGCGCAATTTCTCCGCACCCGTGATCGTCGCGGCCGATGACTCGGACGACACGCTCGCCTTTCTCGCCGGCCACGACGCGGATCCGTTCAATCGTTGGGAGGCCGCGCAGCATCTGGCGCTGCGCGCGGTGCTCACAATCCTCGCGGGCACAGCGCCACCGACCGCCGCGCAGCGCCTGCTCGAAGTCTTCGCGCGCACGGTTGTGGACGCCTCGCTCGACGCAGCGTTTCGCGAACAGGTGATCGCGCTGCCGCCCGAGGCAGTCCTCGCCGAGCACATGGAGCTGATCGACCCGGTGGCCCTGCGCGCTGCGCGCCACGCGCTGCGCGCTGAACTCGCGCGCGCGCTCGCGCCGATGTGGCACGACACCTGGCACGCGCTGGCCGATCCGGCGCCGTATCGGCGCGACGCCGCGAGCACGTCGCGGCGCACGCTGCGCAACGCCGCCCTCGCCTACTGGGTCGCGACCGGGGCGCCCCCCGCGTTCGCGGCCGCCGCCGCACAGTGCCGCGACGCCGACAACATGACCGATCGCATCGCCGCGCTGCACGTGCTCGTCAACAGCCCGGCGCCGCAGCGCGCGCAAGCGCTCGCGGCGTTTGCCGCGGAATTCCACGACGAGCCGCTGGTGCTCGACAAGTGGTTCGCCGCGCAGGCGACGATGCACCGCCAGAGCGACGACCCGCCGGTGCTCGAGCGCGTGCGGGAACTCGCGCAGCATCCCGCCTTCTCGATTCGCAATCCGAACCGCGTGCGCGCACTCTTTGGCAGTTTCTGCCACGGCAACGCCGCGGAATTTCACGCGGCCGACGGTTCAGGCTACGATTTCTGGGTCGAGCAGGTGCTCGCGCTCGACGCAATCAACCCGCAGGCCGCGGCCCGCATCGCCCGCGCCTTCGAGCGCTGGCCTAAGTTCACGCCGCAACGCCGAGACGCCATGCGCTCCGCGCTGCGGAGGGTCGCCGACCAGGATGGCCTTTCTGCGGGCGTGCGTGAAATTGTCGAGCGATCGCTCGCGCAGAAGGTGCCAACATGAGCGACGCGGTTTCCCATTTCGTTTGACGGAGCATCGGATGACTTCACCCATCAGCCTGACCCAGTATCTGGTTCTCAAGCAGCGCGAGAAGGGCCTGATCCCGGGCGAACTGCGGCTGCTGCTCGAAGTGGTCACCCGCGCGTGCAAGCGCATCAGCATTGCGGTGAGCAAGGGCGCGCTCGGCGGCTCACTCGGCCTGGCGGGAAGCTACAACGTGCAGGGCGAATCCCAGCGCAAGCTCGATGTGATCGCCAACGAGACGCTGCTCGAGGCCAACGAGTGGGGCGGACACCTCGCTGCGATGGCCTCCGAGGAGATGGATCATTCCTACACGATTCCCAACCGCTATCCCAAGGGCGAATTCCTGCTGCTCTTCGATCCGCTCGACGGCTCCTCGAATATCGACGTCAACGTTTCGGTGGGCACCATCTTCTCCGTGCTGCACCTGCCCGAGGGGGCCACCGAGCCGCGCGAGGAAGACTTCCTGCAGCCGGGCACGCGCCAGCTCGCCGCCGGCTACGCAGTCTACGGCCCGTCGAGCATCCTGGTGCTCACGGTCGGCGACGGCGTGGCCACCTTCACGCTCGATCGAGAGGCCGGCAGCTGGACGCTCACCGAGGATCAGCTGCGCATTCCCGAGACCACGCGCGAGTACGCGATCAACGCTTCCAACCGGCGCCACTGGGAGCCGCCCGTGCTGCGCTACATCGACGAACTGCTGGCCGGCGCCGAAGGCCCGCGCGGCGTGGACTTCAACATGCGCTGGGTCGCGTCGATGGTCGCCGACGTGCACCGGATCATCCACCGCGGCGGCATCTTCATGTACCCGCGCGACAACCGCGAACCTGACCGGCTCGGCAAGCTGCGCCTGCTCTACGAGGCCAATCCGATGGCCTTCATCGTCGAGCAGGCCGGCGGCGCCGCCACCAACGGCCGGCAGCGCATTCTCGAGATCGAGCCGCAGACCCTGCACGAGCGCGTCGCGGTGTTCCTGGGATCGAAGGAAGAAGTCGAACGGGTCACCGCGTACCACCTGGAGGGCTGAGCGCCGGCACGGCGCCACGAGGCGCGTCCGGCGGCGCTTCCAGCGCCGCCTGCTGCGCCACCGCGACGAGGTCCTTGGCCACCAGCCACATGGTCGGGTCGTCGGGGTCGGGAACCATCGTGAAGGCCAGGCGGCGCATCAGCCCGAGCATCGCCCGATTCGCCCGCAGCACCACGCCCTGCATCTCGCGCAACCCCGTCTCGGCGGCCGCTTCGACGAGCGCCTGCATCATCTGGGAACCGAGTCCGATCCCCTGGAACGCGTCGGAGATCGCCACCGCGAACTCGCAGGTCTCGCGATCGGGATTGAGCAGGTAGCGCACCACGCCCACGATCCGTTCCGGCGCGCCCGGCGCCGGTGCAGCGGTTTCTCCGGTCGTCCCGATCACCGCCACCAGCGCGAGTTCGCGGTCGTAATCGATCTGCGTGTAGCGCACCAGCATCTTGGGCGTGAGCTCGCTGATCGTCGAGACGAAGCGGAAATAGCGCGACTGCTCCGAGAGCGATCGCATGTGCTCCTGCAGACCCTCGGCGTCCTCCGCGCGAATCGGGCGCAGCCGGCACGACTTCCCGTCGCGCAGCGACAGTTCGCGGATCAGGTGCGCCGGGTACGGGAGAATCGCCATGTGCGCGTAACGCCCGTGACCGACGCCGGCGGCGGGCTCGCTGCGCACGATCACGCGCGCGTCCACCGCGATGGCGCCGTCCTCGTTGACGATGATCGGGTTGATGTCCATCTGCTCGATCAGCGGAATCTCGCAGACCATCTCGGAGACGCGAATCAGGATCGCCTCGATCGCGGCGAAGTTCGCGCGGGGCGCCCCGCGAAACTCGCTCAGCGCGCGCGCGATTCCGGTGCGCTCGATCATGCGGCGCGCGAGAAAACGATTGAGCGGCGGAAACTCGAGCGTGGCGCCGCGCATCAGTTCGATCATCGTGCCGCCGGCGCCAAACGCGATCACCGGCCCGAATGTCGGATCGCGCACCACGCCCACGTAGAGCTCGCGCCCCGTGCGTACCGCGTGCATTTTCTGCACGGTCACGCCGTCGATGCGCGCCGCCGGGGCCGCCGCGTGCACCGCGGCGAGGATGCGTTCGAACTGCGCCACCAGTTCCGCCGGATTGCGCACGTCGAGCACCACACCGCCGACGTCGCTCTTGTGCGTGATGTCGTTGGAGGCAATCTTGAGCACCACCGGATAGCCCATTTCGGCGGCGATCTGCTCGGCCTCCGCGGGGGTGCGGGCGAGCAGCGTGTGCGTCACCGGAATCGCGAAGGCGCCGAGCAGCGCCTTGGATTCCCGCTCGGTGAGCACCGTGCGCCGCTTGGCGAGCACACCCGCGACGAGCGCGCGTGCGCCCTCCAGGTCCGGTGCCGATTCACCCGAAAGAGACGGCGGGATCTGCTGGAGCAGGCGCTGATTCTCGTGAAAAGTGGCGACATTCAGGTACGCGTCGACCGCCGCTTCGGGTGTGCGAAAGACCGGAATGCCCGCGCGATCGAGCACCTGTCGCAACGGTCGGGCGGCGGTCTCGCCCAGCCAGCAGGCAAACAGCGGTCGCGCGAGCGTCGGCACGATCCGCGCGATGCGTTCGGTGATGCCCTCCGCATCGATCCCCAGTCCCGGGGCCAGCACCACCAGAATGCCATCGGTTTCGCGGTCGGCCGCGAGGATGCGCACCGCGCGTTCCCAGGTCGCCGGATCGGCATCGATGCCCAGCACCAGCGGGTTGCTCGGGCGCACCCCGGGCAGCTGGAGGGCGATCCCTTCCACCGTCGCCGAGGACAGCGTTTCGACGTTGACCTTGCGCAGCGCGGCCTGGTCGAGCCCGAGCACCGCCGGGCCGTAGCCGTTGGAGAGCACCGCGAGGCGCTTGCCCAGCGGCCACTGGCGCGTGGCCAGATAACGCGCGGCCGTGAACATCTGCGTGAAGAGCCCGATCTGCAGCGCACCCGCGCGGCGCAGCGCGGCCGAGTAGACCGCATCGCTGCCGCAGATCGCGCCCGAGTGCGTCAGCACCCGATGCTGCGGCCGGTCGCTGCGCCCGCCGCGCAACACCACCACCGGCTTGACGGTGGCCAGCGCACGCAACGAGCTCATGAACGCGCGGCTGCCGCGCACCGCGTTCAGGTACATGACCACCGCCTTGGTGCGCGGATCGTTGGCGAGAAAATCGAGCAGGTCCGGAAGCTCGACGTCGAACTCGGCCCCGAGCGCGGCCACGAGCGAGAAACCGATCGAGGTCTCGCCCGCCCAGTCGATGATCGATGCGCCGAGCGCGCCCGACTGGCTGACCAACGCGACGTTGCCCGGCGCGGCGAGCGGTCCGAGGCGCCCGACATTGAGGTTGCGCGGCGGGCGTTGGAACCCGAAGCGCCCCGGACCGAGCAGGCGCATGTGGTAATCGCGTGCGATGCGCAGCCACAGGTCGCGGCTGGCAACCTCGCCGGGATGCTGCAGCAGCACCGCGCCGCGCGCCTGTGCGCGGCCCGCCACCTTAAGCGCCGCGGTCACCTCTTCCGGCGGCACATCGATCACCGCAAGATCGACCCCGCGGGCCGGGCGCGACGAGCCCGAGGACCGCCCGACGCGCACGAAACGCACCGGAATGCCGCATTGGCGCAGGTCCTGGTACATCTTTGCGTGCCATCCCGTGGCATGCGCGTCGCCGCGCACGACCAGGATCGACGCCGGATCGAACAGCGGGGCGAGATAGTGACGCTGATCCATCGCGCGCGCCTTCCTTCAGTCGACGTCGAGCAGCGCGCGCACGTGTGCTTCCACGCTGCGCGCCAGCGCCGGCAGATGGTAGCCGCCCTCGAGGAGCGACACGACACGGCCCGCGGCGCACTCGCGCGCCACCTCGATCACCTGGCGCGTCACCCAGCCGAAGTCCTCGTCGCGCCATCCCAGGCGCGAGATGTCGTCCTCGCGGTGCGCGTCGAAGCCGGCCGAGATGAAGATCATTTCCGGCGCGAACTTGCGCAGGCGCGGCAGCCATTCCTCGACGACCGCGCGGCGCAGCGCGTCGCCATCCGAGTACGGGTCGAGCGGCACGTTGCACATGTTCAGCCCGCGCGGCTCCTCGCCCAGATTCGGGTAGAGGTTGCGCTCGAAGGTCGAGACCATGAACAGTCGGTCGTCGCCCGCGATGATGTCCTCGGTGCCGTTGCCGTGGTGCACGTCGAAGTCGACGATCGCGACCCGATCGAAGCCCAGCTCGTCGAGCGCGTGATACGCGCCGACCGCCACGTTGTTGAAAAAGCAGAAACCCATCGGCTGCCCACGCTCGGCGTGGTGACCCGGCGGGCGCACCGGACAGAACGCGCGCGAGAAACCCTCTTTCGCGACCAGTTCCGCGCCAAGCACCGCCGCACCCGCCGCGTGCAGCGCCGCGGTCCACGTGTGCGCGTTCATCGACGTGTCCGGGTCCACCGCCACGTAGCCCTCCTGCGGCGCGGCGCCGTGCAGTTCGTAGTAATGGCGCGCGTCGTGGGCGCGCAGCAGCTGCTCCTGCGTGGCCTCGGGGGCGTCGAAGGGCACCATCAGGTCGAGCAGGCTGCGCACCAGCAGCCGGTCGGCGATCGCCGTGAGCCGCGCCGGGCACTCCGGGTGCCAGGCACCCATTTCGTGCAGCAGGAACGACGGGTGCGTGATGTAGGCAGTCTGCATATCGAAACGGTCGCTCCCGCACGGCATTCTAGACGATCAACCGCGGCGGCCGTGCCGGTGCCCGCGGCGCCGGCGCCAGCCAACGCCTAGAATAGATTAACGGATTTTGAAGGTCTCCCGAGGAGAATGGATGAAAGTAATCAAGATCGGCGCCGCCGTATTGGCCGTGATTCTGCTGCTCGTCATCGGGGCCGTCGCCTGGTTCGCGGCGACATTCGACGCCAACGAGCACCGCGCCCGCGTCACCGAGCTGGTCAAGGAGAAGACCGGCCGCGACCTGCGTATCGACGGTGACATCCGGCTCACCTTCTTCCCGCGCCTGGGCGTGGCGCTGGGCAAGGTCGCGCTTTCCGGACCGCCGCCCCGCTCCGGCGCCCCCGCCCCGAGCGCGACCGGCGCAGCGGGCAGCGCACTGCCCTCCTTCGCGCAGATCGACGCGGCGCAGGTTTCGCTGCGGCTCATGCCGCTGTTCACCGGGCAGCTGATCGTCGACCGGATCGTGTTGAGCGGGCTCGCCGTAGAACTCGTGCGCCATGCCGACGGCAGCACCAATTTTGACGACCTGACCAAAGCGCGCCCGCAGGACGCCGGGAAACCGGACACCGACGACGGAGCGCTGCGCGTTCCGGCGATCGACGTCGCGGGCATCGAGATCACCGGCGCGCGCATCGGCTGGCGCGACGAGCGCGACGGCTCGGAATTGCGCATCAGCGAAGGCGAACTGCGCACCGGCCGCATCGCCGCATCGGTGCCCGGCGAACTGACGTTGCGCGCGCATATCGACGGCACCAAGCCCGAGATCGCGCTCCAGGCTGAATTGCTCGCGGGCTACCGGTTCGAGCCGGCGACTCGCCTGCTGCAGGTGAACGGATTCGCGGCAAGCCTGCGCGGCGACGTCCCCGGCAACCCGGGTCTCGACGCCAACCTGTCCATCCTCGAGGCGCGATTCGACGGCGCCAAACAGGACCTCGCCCTGACCAACCTGCGCCTGCTCGCGCGCGATGCCGCAGGACTCAACGTGACCCTGAGCACGCCCGCCGTGCACGCCACGCCCGAGCGCATCACCGGTGAGGCGACGCGTTTCGACTTCCTGCTCGATCGCGACGGCCGCAAGATCGATGCCAAGATCACGCTCGCCGCGCCGGCGATGCGCGACAACCGGGTCGTCTTCGAGCGTCTGAGCGCGAAGATCGAGCTGCGCCAGCCCGACGGACTCACGATGGACGGTGAAATCGGCACGCCGATCGACGCCGATCTGGGCGCGAAGACCGTCGCATTTTCCAAACTCAGCGGCGTATTCCGGTTGAAGGGACCGTCGCTGCCGCCGGCCGGCGTGCAGCTCGATCTCACCGGCGCGGGCGGACTCGACTGGGGCAAGTCGGGCGCCAACGCCGAACTCAGCGCGCGGCTCGACCGGTCGAACGTGCAGGCCAGGATTCGGGTCCGCGGCTTCACGCCGCCGGTGCTGGAAGTGGCCCTGATGGCCGACCGCCTCGATCTGGACCCCTACCTCGGGGCGGACGCCGCGAAGCCCAGGCAAGCGGCCGCGGCCGATGCCCCGATCGACCTGCGCGCGCTGGCCGGTTTCAACGGCAGCGCCACGCTGCGCGCCGGCAGTCTGCGCGTGAAGGGCATCACCGCGACGAACCTGAACGTGGGACTGCGCGGGACCGGCGGCAAGCTCGACATCGAACCGCTGCGCGCCGAGATCTACCGCGGCACCGTGCAGACCAGCGCGCGCATCGATGCGGCCACCGGCGCCCTGTCGGCGAACGGCGTGCTGACCGGCATCGACATCGGCCCGCTGCTGCGCGACCTGGGTGACACCGACGTGCTCGAAGGTCGCGGCAATGCGCGCTTCGCGCTCGCCACGCGCGGCGCCACCGTCTCCGCCGTCAAGCGCGCGCTCGACGGCACCGCCACGCTCGCGCTGCGCAACGGCGTGGTCAAGGGGATCAATCTCGCGCAGGCGATCCGCAAGGCGAAGGCCAGCATCGGCGCCGGCAAGGTCGTCGAACAGGGGGCGCAGCCGAGCGAGCAGACCGACTTCAGCGCGCTCGACGCGAGCTTCGTCATCAAGGACGGCGTGGCGCGCAACGACGACCTGGCGATGAAGTCACCCCTGCTGCGCGTGGGCGGAGAGGGCACGATCGACATCGGCGCCGGTTCGGTCAACTACCTGCTCAAGACCTCGATCGTGGGCACGCTCTCGGGCCAGGGCGGACGCGAGCTCGAGAGCCTGCGCGGCGTCACGATTCCGGTGCGCATCAGCGGTCCCTTCGAGAAACTCGCCTACAAGCTCGATCTCTCGGGCGCGCTGGCCGACACCGCCAAGCAGCAGTTGCGCAGCCGCATCGAAGAGCAGCTCGGCCTGGGCAAGGCGCCGGCCGACGGCGGCACGAAGAAGCCGGCGCTTCCCGCGAAGCCGGCCGATCTGCTGAAAGGTTTGTTCGGCCGCTAGCTGCGGAGCGCGCCCCGGAGGTTCCGGGGCGCGGCGCATCAGGTGATGACGGTGCGACCGATCTCCAGCGCGAGGCGCACCGCGCCGCTCACCGCGAGCGCGACGCCCACGGACAAAGCCACCGAGGTGAAGGCCTCGCGCCGCCCGATCGTGCGCAGCATCACCGCGAAGGTCGATACGCACGGGAAGTAGAAGGTGAGAAAGAGCAGGAAGGTGATGATCTGCACCGCGGTCAGCACCGTCCCCACGTCGAAGGTGCCCAGCGCCTGGTAGACCATCAGCAGCGAGAGCTCCTTGCGCAGGATGCCGAACAGAATCGGCACGCCGAGCACCACCGGCAGCCCGAGCCACCAGTTGGTGATCGGCGTGAACAAGGTGTTGATCGCCGCGTCCGCACCCCAGTGTCCGAGCAGCGCGAGCACGATGCTGCCGCCCACCAGCAGCGGCGTGACGATGGTGAGCACGTCGCGGGTGCGATCCCAGGTTTCGTAGGCGAGCGTGCGCCCGCGCGGCAGCGCGTAGGGCGGGATCTCCTGCATCTGGCCCGGGCCGACGTCGCGGTTGCGCCGCGCCAGCACACGCCCGAGTACCGCGATCACCACCATCGTCAACGCGAAGATCGCGAACACGCCGAGCCCGCCGAGGTACTTGCCGGCGAGCGCGAGGATGATGGCCGAGCGCGCCGAGCACGGCACGAAGGTGATCAGCACCGAGGCGATGACGCGCTCGCGTCCGTGCGAGACACGCGCCGCCGCGGCGATCGCCGGCACGTTGCAGCCGAGGCCGAGCAGGAAGGGCACCGCGATGCCGCCGTGCAGGCCGATGCGGTGAAAGGCCCGGTCGACGACGAAGGCGATGCGGTGCATCACGCCGGTTTCCTCCAGCACCACGAGCAGCAGCACCAGCGGAATCATGTACGGGATGACGATGCCCACCAGCCCGATCAGCCCGTCGGCCACCGCGCGTCCGAGCACCCCGGTGAGCGACGTGGGCTGCCACGGCGCGGCCCATTCGATCAGCCGCGCGGCGGTCATGCCGTCGAGCCAGGCGCTCACCTCGAAGACCATGAAGAGCACCATGGCGAACACCGCCAGGCTGCCGATCAGGCCGAATTTCGGATGCAGGAAGAGCTCGTCGAGCCAGTAGCGCCAGTTGCGCCCTTCGTGCGTGGGACCGAGCCGGGCGCTCGCTTCGTAGAGCAGCGCCGCCTGATGGTGACGATCGGCGTGCAGTTCGTCGGCGAGCGCGCGCGGCAGGCCCTGTCCGGCGGCCGTGCGCAGCCGCTCGAGTTCCGGGACGAGCGCCGGAAAATGTTCACGCAGCTCGTCCTCGAAGTAATGATCGCCCTGCGCCACCTGCATCACCAGCAGGCGCGGCGGCACGCGAAACGCAGCCTGCACCTCGGGTACGGCGAGCGCGGCGGAGAGCGGCGCGAGGCTCGCCTCGAGATGCGCGGCGAGCGGCTGCGGCAGCGGGCAGGTGCGCGCGCGCGCCACCTCGGTCGCCTTGCGGAACAGATCCGGAATGCCCTGCCCCATCAGCGCGGACATCGGCACCACCGGCACGCCCAGGAGCAGGGAGAGCGCGGAGACGTTGACGTGCACGCCCTTGCGCCACGCCTCGTCCATCATGTTGAGCGCAATCACCAATGGTCGCCCGAGTTCGGTGAGCTCGAGGGTGAGTTCCAGATGGCTGCGCAGGTTCGTGGCGTCGACCACCTGGATGATCAGGTCCGGCGCGCGAAACGGTGCCGGCGGGCCGCCGGGTTCGTGCTCGGAAACGTGCGGACGTTCGTCGCCCCACAGCAGGTACTTGAGCGCCGGCAGGTCCTTGGCCGCCACGTTCGAGAGCGTTTCGAAGCTCGGCAGCTCGATCAGGTTCGCCTCGTCCAGCCCGATCTGCACCCGGCATTCCTCGTAGGCGCGCCCGGCGCCGGCCATTTCCCCGCTGCGCGGCGCGGCGCTCGAGACCGCCCGGAAGAGAGTGCTCTTGCCCGCGTTGGGCATCCCGACGAGCGCAATGCGCAGACGCTTGGCGCCGCGAAAAAGCGGCGTCTGGAACGTCACGGACTGTTCTCGGATCGGGGCTTTCATCGGGGCGGGGCTGCCGGCAAGGGTCTCGGGTTCGGGTTTGGCGCGTTTCGCTCGGTTTAGGGCACGCTATTGTCGCGCGTCTGGGGAATACGGTTCAGGAAACCCCGCTCTAAACGCGAACAATTATCATTCCGAATTCAGGCGGAGTCAAGTGGAACGAAAGCGAAGCTACGTCGGCCACACCCGCGCGAAATCGAATGACAACTGCCGATAGTGCCGAATCGACAGGAGCTGGACTTCGCCCTCGCCCAGCGAATACAGGATGAGGTAGTCGCCGTGCAGGTATTCGCGCAGCGTGGCGGCGGTCCCCGCAGGCAGCGCGGCCAGTTGGGCGAGCGCCTCTGCGGACTGCAACTGCGCCGGATAGCGCCGACCGATGCGCGGGTAACGGCCCAGGTTGGGAATGACCGTGGCGCGAAGCTCGGCGAGCAAGTCGTCGTGCGCGAAGCCGGCCCCGGCCTCCGTCAGGAACGCCACAATGGAATCGAGGCGCGCGAGGAAGCTCGCAGTCAGCGTGACCCGATAAAGACGATCAGTCACGCTTCCTGACGGCGTGGGTCGGCGGCACCTTGCCCGCCCTGCGCTTCTGCAGCCGGGCAATGGCGGCGTCGGCGTCCTGCGTGCGACCCGCAGCGATGTCTTCGAGTCCGCGGCGCGCGTCGTCGATCAGCAGCAGATGGATGTGCTCGCGTTCCAGCCGGTGGTAGTAATCGAGCCGGTCGGCGTCGATCAGCGCCACATAGCTTTCGCCGTTCTTGGTGATGATCTTCTCGGAACCGGCCTTGGCCTGGTCGGCCAGCTCGGATAGGTTGGCCCGCGCCTGGGTCAGCGGCACGACGTCGGAGACTGTGAATGCCATAAGTATCTCACTTTAAATAGCGTTAATTCTGTACAGTATACGCGTTCGTGGCAGGCCTTGGCCATGGGCAACAACGGAACCCAGGTTCCACTGGCGACTCGCGGCGACAAGGACAGTCTGCCGCAACCCTGCACACTCGCGTAGATCCTTTCGGCCAGCCCGCTTGACCCACCCCGGCATAGAATGACTCCATCACCGCCGGGGAACGCATGAAGCGCAGGCAACCCTCGCTGGCCAAGACCACGCGCCCCACCCTCTCGGGGGTGGTGCCGCGCGAGCGGGTGTTCGCGCTGCTCGACACGGCCAGGGATGTCCCGGTCACCTGGGTGAGCGGCCCGCCGGGCTGCGGCAAGACCACTGCGGTGGCGAGCTATCTGGAGCGCGACGACGCCGTGAGCCTGTGGTACCAGCTCGACGAGGGCGACGCCGACGTCGCCACCTTCTTCTACTACCTGCGCGCCGCAGCCGCCGAGCGCGACGCGGAGGGCGCCGAGGCGCTGCCGCTGCTCACCGCCGAATACCACGGCGGGCTCGCGCTCTTCGCGCGGCGCTGGTTCCAGACGCTCTATGCGCGGCTCGGGACGCCCTTTACCGTGGTGTTCGACGGCGTGCACGAGGTGCCCGCCTCCTCCGAGCTGCACGAGGCGATGCGCGTCGCGCTGCGCGAGCTGCCGAGCGGCGGGCGCGCGATCGTGGTGAGCCGCAGCGATCCGCCGCCCACGCTGGCGCGCCTGCGCGCGCACGGCGCGCTGGCCACCATCGGCTGGGACGAACTGCGCCTCACCCGCGACGAGACCGCCGCGCTGGTGGCGCAGCGCCAACCGGGCGGTGCCGCCCCGGCCGCCCCCGCTGCCCCGGCTGTCACGGCCCGCCCCTGGGACGACGCCGCACTCGACGAACTGCACGCCAAGACCGCCGGCTGGGCCGCGGGGCTGGTGCTGATGCTCGAGCAGGCGCGCGCCACCGGCTCGATCGCCGAGCCGCCCGACGCCGCCACCCGCGAGGTGCTCTTCGACTACCTCGCCGGCGAGCTCTTCGAGACGGCCGCCGCGCGCACGCGCAACTTCCTGCTGCGCACCGCCTTCCTGCCGCAGATGAGCGCCGGCCTGGTGCAGGATCTGACCGGTGACGCCGACGCCGGGCAGCTGCTGGCCGAACTCTACCGCGACAACTATTTCGTCACGCTGCGTCCGGCGCGCCCCGAGCCGATCTACCAGTACCACCCGATGTTCCGCGAGTTCCTGCTCGCGCGCGCGCAGCTGATGCTCACCCGCGAGCAGCGCCGGCGCCTGCAGGCCAGCGCCGCGTCGCTGCTGGCCGGCGCCGGGCAGGTGGAGGACGCGGTGGCGCTCTACCGCGACAGCCGCGACTGGCTGCGCATGGCGCGCCTCATCGAGCAGCACGCCGGGGCGATGCTCGCGCAGGGCCGCGGCGAAACGGTGCTGCGCTGGATCGACGAACTGCCGCTCGAGCTCCATGAAGAGCGCCCCTGGACACTCTACTGGGCGGGCGCGAGTCAGGCGCAGACTTCGCCCCGCAAGGGCCGCCACCTCTTCGAACTCGCCTACACGCGCTTCGCTGCCGCCACACCGCCAGACATGAACAATGCGATGGGCGCGATCCTCGCGGCCTCGGGCGCGATGGACGCGATCCTCTACGAGCTCGACGACTTCGCGCTGCTCGATCGCTGGATCAGCGTGCTCGACGCCGCCGAGCGCAGCGGCTTCGCCACGCCGGCGCTCGAAGCGCGCGTGGCGTGCAGCATGGTGTTCTCGCTCACGCTGCGCCAGCCGCAGCGGCGCGACATCGGCGCGTGGATCGAGCGCGCGATCGCCTGCGCGCAGGCCGCCGACGATGTGAACCTGCGGATGTTCGTGGGACTGCTCTCGGCGCTCTCGATCATGTGGGCCGGCGCCTACCCACAGGCGCGCGCGCTGATCGAACGTGCGCAGGCCGACGCCAAAGAGCCTGGCGTGACGCCCTTCTCGCTGATCACGCTGCACGACGTCGAGGCGATGTTCTTCATGCTCACCGCCGATCGCGAGCGCTGCCGCGCCGCCGAGGAGGCCGGCCTGGCGCTTGCCGCGGCCACCGGTGTGGGCACCTGGAGCGTGCAGTTGCTGGTGCACGCCTATGGCGGCGCGCTGGGCGGCGGTGACCTGGAGGCAGCCGCGGCGCTGCGCGCGAAGATCGAGCCGCTGGTGCCCGGCACCGGGCGGCTCAACCAGTGCCTGGTGCATCACTTCGCGGCCCTGGAGGCGACGCTGCGCGACGACATGATGGGCGCGCTGCAGCACGCGAAGCGCGCGCTCACCATGGCGATCGAGGCCGGCGCGCCCTACTTCGAAGTGCTCTGCCGGCTCGCGCTCGCGCAGGTGCTCTCGGATTGCGGCGACGAGGCCAAGTGCGTCGCGCACCTGCGCCGGCTGCGCGCGATCGCGCGCCATATCGACAACAAGCATCTCGAGTTCAGCTGCCTGCTGGGCTTTGCGCAGATCGCGCTCGACGCGGGCCGGCGCCGCGCCGGACTCGCCGCGCTGCGCCGCGGACTCGAACTCGGACGCCAGTACGGCTACCGGCACTTCCTGTGGTGGCGCCCGGCGGCGGTGGCGCGGCTGTGCGCCAGCGCGCTCGCCGAGGGCATCGAGACCGACTACGTGCGCAGCCTCGTGCGCACCCGCGCGCTCGCCCCCGAGGAGCCGCCGCTCGCCGTGGCCGACTGGCCGTGGACCTTTCGCGTGCAGACGCTCGGCTCCTTCCACCTGAGCCGCGGCGCCGAGGTGCTGGGCGAAACCGGCAAGGCGCAGCGCCGCCCGCTCGAGCTGCTGCGCGTGTTGATCGCCTGCGGCGGGCAGCAGGTGCCCAAGGAGCATGTCGCCGATTTGCTGTGGCCGCGCGTCGCGGGAGATTCCGCGCAGCGCTCGCTCACCAGCACGCTGCATCGGCTGCGCAAGCTGCTCGGGGACCCCGCTGCCGTGGTGCTCCACGACGCTCGCCTGACGCTCGAGCGGCGCCTCTTCTGGGTGGACGCGTGGGCGCTCGATGCCGCGCTCGACGAGTTGGACGCCGCGCTGCGCCGCCCCGCCGCGCCCGCGGGAGACGACAAGGTGGCGGCGCTCGGCGAGCGCATCATCGAGCTCTACGGCGGGCCCTTCCTCGGGATGGAGGACGACGAGACCTGGGCAATCCCCCTGCGCGACCGGCTGCGCACGCAGTTCGTGCGCGCGGTCACCGAGGTCGGCCGGCGCCTCGAGCAGGCCGGCGCGCACGAGCGCGCCATCGGTTGCTACGAGCGCTGCCTGGAAGCCGACCCGTTGGCCGAGGGCCTCTATCGCCAGCTGATGCAGTGCCACGCCGGGCTCGGGCGCACGGCCGAGGCGATCGAAGTGTACGGGCGCTGCCGCCGGGCGCTGGCTGCGGCGCACGGGGTGGAGCCCAGCGGGGAGACGCGGCAGGTTTACGAGCGGTTGGCGGCGGGTGCGGCGCCCGCTACCAAGTGAACCGACTGCCGCGAGTTCCCTACGCCGCGCCCTGCATCATCATCTGCTCCAACAGCCCGGGATCAACCTCGACCCACAACTTCGGCCCCGGCAACTCCTTCCCGTCGGCGGACACCACCACCTGGAAATGCCGGCAGCCAAGGGGAACCTCGACGGGCGCCATGATCGCGCCGAACATCAGCGCGTGGCGGGTCGCGTTCCCGGTCGATCGCTGCTCGCCGGCCTCCGGCGCCGCGCAATCCCGCATCTCCAGAAGAATGGTTCCGTCGTCGCGCACAACACGCGCGGACAGTTGCTGGATGGGTTCGTCCGGAGTGGCGGTGACAGTAGTCCAGAGCCCGAGCCGAGGCAGCACGGCCGGCAGCGCGGCGAGTACGATCCCACCCGTGTAGACGCCCATGAAGGATGGCTTGTTGCCCAACTCCTGACGGATGTCGTCGCACCACATGGTGTGAACGCTGTGCTGGTTCATGTCTCGCCAGATTCCTGAAACGTCTCGCGCGTGTTGCGCCAAGCCTGCTCAAAGACCTCGAGACGGATGCCGAGCGCGTCGGCCATCGCGGCCGCAAGGCCGATGCGCGGCTCGTGTTTTCCGGACTCGTAACGCGAGACATGTGGTTGATCGAGACCGCAGGCCTCCCCGAGTTCGCGCTGGGACAGTCCGGCGGCGAGCCGCAGCGACGCGAGCGTGGGCCGGTCGCCGTAGAAGGTGGTGCCTACCCAGCGCCGCCCCTCGACCAAGCCTGCCGCCGACTCGGGGGCGCCCTCCAGTTCGCCGACA
>JAGXFR010000056.1 GCA_024637155.1 Burkholderiaceae bacterium
GCGGGCCCTGGAGAAAGGCGGGCCCTACGACTTGCTGCGCTAGTGTCAGGATCGTTGCCTGAGACGACCCGTTCGGGCGGGGCGCCGCTGCGCCCTACTCGAGCGGAATGCGCGACTTGTTCTGCGCGATCCAGACTTTGAACGTCTGCAGCACCGGGTTGAGGCTCCGCGAGAACTCGACGCCACGCGCCGCGCAGAAGTCTTTCTCGAATTCGGCGTTGAACTGAAACATGTTGCCCAGATCGTCCGCGCCGGGAAAGCCGAAACCGCGGTATACCTCGGGGCTCACGGCGTTGTAGTACACATCCTGCCCCAGCGCGGTGCTCAGTTCGGCAGCCATCTGCGCACCGGTCAAGTGCTCGCCTGCGATACCTACGCTCTTGCCGATGTATTCGGGGCCCTTCTTGAAAATGCCATAGGCGCACTTGCCGATATCCTCGGCGGCCATCCCGGGCAGTTTCTTGTCGCCCATCGGCAGCGTGAATGCCAGCTTCCCGTCGGGGTCCTTCTTGGGTCCCATGCCAAAGTGGATCAGGTTGTCCCAATAGAAGGAGGTGTGCAGGAAGGTCGTCGGGACCCCGGCGTCGGTGAATAACCGGTTGGACGCTCCCTTGGCATCGAAGTGGGGAACCTTGTACTTGCCCATCAGCGTGGGCATCCGCGTGTCGGAGAGCGGAACCCAGTGGCGTGTGTCTTCGAGGGTGGACCAGATGACGTGCTTGACTCCTGCCGCTTTGGCGGCCCGGGCCATGTTGCCGGCCTCCTGCTGCTCCTTCTCGGGCGAGAGGTGGGCCCAGAAGAAGGTCACGAAGTAGGCGCCGTGTGCGCCCTGCAGCGCCGCGTCAAGACTTCGTTCATTATCGACATCGGCGGCCACTACCTCGGCCCCGGCCGTCGCCAGCGCGCGCGACGCCTCGGTGTTCGCGTCCCGGGTGATGGCGCGGGCGTGGAACGCGCCGCCCGAGTCGGCGAGGATGGCACGCACCAGTCCGCCGCCCTGCGCTCCCGTGGCGCCCACGATCGCGATGACTTTTCTTGCCGACATGGTGAACCCCCAGATTTCCTGAACCGGAGTCGTGAAGCCCGCGTGAAATCGGGCGGAAACTCTCCGGCGAAGTTCCTTTGCTTAGGATATGACAGGGAAACGGCGCATCGGCTCGCGTCCGTATCTACGGTGCGGTTAATCGCCGCGTCGGGGTGCTGGCCCCCCTCCGGTTGCGGGTGAATCATCCACCCCTCCCCTGATCCGATGAGTCGGTTCCGGGCCTCCGAGCGGACCGATGTTGCCGCTGCGGCGCAGCACTACCACCCCGCAGGTGCGCATTTCTCGCGCCACCACATTCTCATATGTAACTTTAACTGTATTCTGTAACTATATGTAGTTAAATGATTCTATTCGTTTTTCTATCTGTTGTTCCGGTCGCGCCCCTCAATCCCCACGGACGTTTCCCGCACTGAGCCGCTCGGCGTATTCGATCGCCTCCACCAGGCTCCGGTCGCTGGCGATGCCCTTGCCGGCGATGTCGAACGCCGTGCCGTGATCGACCGAAGTGCGGATGATCGGCAGGCCCAGCGTGATGTTGACGCCCGAGAGCGCGTCCCAGGTGCCGGTGGCCGGATTCACGTGAAAGCCGAGCAGCTTGACGGGAATGTGGCCCTGGTCGTGATACATGGCGACGACCGCGTCGTACTGCCCGGCCCGCAGCTTGACGAAAATGGTGTCGCCCGGAACCGGTCCGAGCACGTCCAGCCCGTCGGCGACGCAGCGCGCGACCACGGGTTCGGTGACGTCGATGTCCTGCCGCCCGAACAGGCCGCCCTCGCCCGCGTGCGGATTGAGCGCGGCCACCGCGATCCGGCGGCGGGCGAGCCCGAGCCCGGCGAGCGCGCGCTCGGTCACGTCGATGACGTAGCGCAGCCGTTCGGGAGTCAGCAGCCGCGGCACGTCCTCGAGCGCGACATGGGTGGTGACGTGGCTCACCCGCATGTTCTCGTGCGCCAGCATCATCACCGAGCCCTTTGCGCCGGTCAGCGCGGCAAGCATGTCGGTGTGGCCGGCGTAGCGGTATCCGGCGAGGTTCAGCGCCTCCTTGTTGAGCGGCGCCGTGACGATGCCGTGGATGCGCCCGAGCTGCGCGAGGTCCACCGCCCGCTCCACCGCCAGATAGGCAAAGCGTCCGCCGTCGGCAGACAGCACTCCCGGCAGGATGGGCTCACCCTCGGGGCCCGCCTGAAGACAGGCCAAGGCCGGGAACGTGCCGACGGATCCGTTGACTTCGGGAATCCGGCCGTTCTCGCCCCAGGCGGCTTCGGCGGCGCGCAGCGCCGGAATGCTCCCGATGATCAGCAGGCGCAAGCTGCCCTCTGCGATCCGCTCGCGCAGGCGCACGCACGCCTTGACGATGATCTCCGGTCCGACTCCGGCGGGGTCCCCCATCGTGATGGCCAGGTGCGGTGTGTTCATTGCGGATTCCCTTTCTGATGAATGTCGACGAGCAGGCGGCGCAGCACGTCCGGCTCGCCGAAGGCGCCTGATTTGGAAACGACGCGGACCCCGTCGAGGAGCCCGCCGCACATCACCGAGCGCGGGATGCCCGGGAGCAGTTGCCCGTCCAGATCGAGCCGCTGTGCGCCGATCACCGTGCACAGTCCGCGCAGGGTTTCGCCACCGGAGACGAAGAGCGTACCGGGAGGATCCAGGCGCCGGAGCAGAGCGCCGAAAGCGCTCGCGATGCGCTCGCTGGCCTCACCGCCGGAGAGTCCTTGCGGTAGGGCGAGCGTCACGAGCGCGATCCCGTGCTCGGCGATCTGGCGGGTCACCAGTGCGGCGCTCTCGCCCCCGCCGTCGCGCAGGTTGAACACAAGCGGCGCGCAGGCGGCCAGTTGGGCGAGCGTGGCAGGCTCCCTCGTTCCGATCACGCCCAGGATCGGGCGCGGGAGCGCGAAGCTGGCGGCATCTTCCGGGGTCCGCGCGCTGCCGGCGAGCGCGCCGGCCAGGCCGCTGCTGCCGCACCACAGAACCGGCGCCGCGAGTGCGCGCCCGGCCGCGGCGATGGCGGCGAGATCCGCATCGGTCTCCGCGTCCCACAGGCTGACTCCGCCCGGCACGGGGTCGCCGGGGCGGCAGCGGCGCACCGCCAGGCCTTCGCGTTCGAGATCGCCGTGCAGATCCGCGGGCACCGGCGCCCATCCGGCGGGCGTGCGCGCATGCTGCACGCCGTCGCGGGTGACGCGCCCCTGAAACGGAAAGGCGGGCGCCACGATGCAGTGCCCGAAGCGCAGCACATCGAGCCAGCCGGCGATCTGGGCGCCGGCCCGGCCGCGCAGCAGACTGTCGAGCTTGGCGAAGTGCAGCGTGTCGCTCGCCCCCGGCAGGGCGCCCACGAGCGCCGCGGTCGTCGCCCTGGCCTGCGCGCCGCGGGCCTCACGCGTGCCGCTGTCGAGCGCCAGGCTCCCCGCCGTTTCGCTGCCGCGCGGTGCGCGCCAGATGACCGAGATCGGTCCCGCGACCCCGACCAGCTGGGCGGCGGTGTCCAGTGCGCCGGTCAGGTCGTCGGCGATCAAATGCAGGCGCTCTGGCGAGCGGGGGGAAGAAGCCGGCACGTTCAAACGATCCCGTTCTTCAACGCCGCCTCGCCGCGCCACTGGCGATCCAGGTTCTCCAGCAGCAGATCGATCACGTTGTCCTCGTAGCGGCGCGTTTCGCCGGCGGAATGAGGCGTGATCAGGAGGTTCTCGACGTGCCACAGCGGCGCCGATGCGGGCAGGGGCTCTTCGCGCACGCAGTCCAGCGCGGCGCCGGCGATCCGCCCTTCGTGCAGCGCGCTCACCAGTGCGTCCTCGTCGACCACGAGCCCGCGTGCGACATTGACCAGGACCGCCGCGGGTTTCATCGCGGCGAAGGCACGGGCATCGATCAGGTTGCGCGTCTCGGCGGTCAGCGGGCACGTGAGTACGACGAAATCCGCTTCGGGCAGCACGTCAAGCATGCGCTCCTGCGCCACCACCGCGTCGGCGGCTTCGGCGCCGCGGAGCGGATCCCGCTTGATCGCGATGACCCGCATGTCGAAGGCATGCGCCAGCCGGGCGAGCTGCGAGCCGATGCGGCCCATGCCGACGATCACCAGGGTCTTCCCGCCGAGTTCGTCCTCGCGCTGCGCGATCTCGGAAATCAGGCCGCGCCATTTGCCGGCGATCTGATTGTCACGCGCCATCGGAATCTTGCGCGCCAGCGCGAGGATGAGCGCCATCGCGTGCTCGGCCACCGCGCGCTCGTTGGCGCCCTGGGCACTGGCCAGGCGAATTCCGGCCGCCTGGAGCGCTTCCCTGGCGTACTGGTCGGTGCCGGCGCTGATCGACTGGATGAACGCCAGCCGCGGAGCATGCGCGATGAGTTCGTTGCTCCAGAGTCCGGACACGACCACGACATCCGCCTCGCCGATGCGCGCCTGCAGATCGGCGCGCGTGCGCACTTCGAAATGCGCGATGCCCGTGTCGCGCAGCTTGAAGCGCTCGCCCATCCGGTAGGCGGCGTGTGCGAAGCAGATGGTCGTTTGGTCTCGGGACGGCAGCGCGCGGGTCGTCATCGGCAGTTCCACGAAAAATTCACTGGGGCACCATTGTCCAACGAAATCACCGATCCCGTCGGCGCCGTTCGCTCGCGATTGAAGTGTCCCGGCAGGGAGCCGGGTCATCGCGCCCCGTCGGATTAGAATGCAGTGCCGATTCGAGGGACCACGAGACGCGATGAACACCACCGAGAGCCCTGCCCCGTCGCACCGCGAGCAGCGCGCATGGAAGCTGATTTTCGGCGCCTGGCTGGTCGCGGGCGGCGCGACGCTCGGCGCGCTGTTTCTCAGCGAAGTCATGCAGGTCGCGCCCTGCGTACTGTGCTGGTACCAGCGCATCTTCATGTTCTCGATGGCGGTGATCCTGCCCATCGGACTGTTTCCGCTGGATCGCCATGTGGTGCGCTACGCACTGCCGCTCGCGGCGCTAGGGTGGCTTTTCGCCTTCTTCCATCAGTTGCTGCTCTTCGGGGTGATCCCCGAGCAGCTCAAGCCCTGCACGAAGGGCGTTCCCTGCACCGAGCAGAGCTTCACGTGGTTCGGTTTCGTGACGCTCCCGACCCTTTCCTTACTGGCATTCTCGATCGTCATCGCGCTGTTGATCGCCACCCATTCCCGAGGTTCGAAATGAAACCCAAAACGCAGTTCATCCTGGCGCTGAGCGCCCTGTTGCTGGCTTTCGTGGCCGCCACGATGCTCTACGGCAACTACCAGAAGAAGCAGGCCGCGCTGGTCGCCGAGGCGAACAACTCGGTGCTCGTGCGCATGCACGCGCCGACGCTCGGTCCCGTCAATGCCCCCGTGGTCATCGTCGAGTTCCTCGACCCAGCCTGCGGGACCTGCCGGCAGTTCTATCCGCTGGTCAAGAAGATGATGGCGGAGAACCCCGACCGGATTCGCCTGGTGCTGCGCTACGCACCCTTCCACAAGGGCTCCGAAGAAGTGGTTGCCGCGCTCGAGGCGGCACGCAAGCAGGGCAAGCTCTGGCCGGCGCTCGAAGCGCTGCTCGCCGCGCAGTCCGATTGGGTCCAGAACCATGTTTCCGTCATGGGGCTAGCGTGGCGGCATCTGGAAGGACTGGGCCTGGATTTCGAGCGGATGCGCGCCGACATGGCGTCGCCCGAGGTCGTCCGCGCGATCACGCAGGACATCGAAGACGCGAAGACCCTGAAGGTGCAGGCCACCCCGGAATTCTTCGTCAACGGCAAGCCGCTGCCGAGTTTCGGCTACGAGCAGCTGAAGACGCTCGTGGACGACGCCCTGAGCGAGAGCCGCGGCCGCTAGGTGCCGCCCCACCGGCCCCGAAACCGGCCATTCCGGGTTACGCTAGCGCGATTCCAACACGACTTTCTACGGGGGCTGCGCGATGGGCTATCTGATTCTCGGACTGGTGCTGTTCCTGGGCATCCACTCGGTGCGCATCGTTGCCAACGACTGGCGCAGCGCGCGCGTTGCCGCGATGGGGCTGGGCGCCTGGAAGGCAATCCATGCGCTGGTGTCGCTCGCCGGCTTCGCCCTGATCGTCTGGGGCTACGGCCTCGCGCGGAGCGCACCGATCGAACTGTGGCAGGCCCCGACGTGGGCGCGCCATGGTGCCGGGCTGCTCACCCTGATTGCCTTCATCCTGATCGTCGCCGCCTACGTGCCGAGCAGCCGAATCCGGGGGCTGGTCGGTCACCCGATGGTCGTCGGGGTCAAGCTGTGGGCCTTCGGACATCTGCTGGCGAACGGCACCGTGGCCGACCTCCTGCTCTTCGGGTCGTTCCTCGCCTGGGCCGTCGTCGATTACGCATCGCTGCGCCGGCGCGACCGCGCGGCCGGAACGCAGCGCGACCCGGGCTCATGGGCCAGCGACATCGTCACCGTGCTCGTGGCGGTCGTCGCCTGGTACTCCTTCGCGTTCTACCTGCACGCACCGCTGATCGGCGCGACGCCCTTCGGCTGAGGCACGCGCCGCGGCGCAGTGGCAAGCCAGGGCGGCGACTCCCGCCCGAAGCGGCCTCGCCCTACGCGGCCTCCCCCACGTGCTTCGCGTGCGTCGCGTGCTCGGCCCACGGCGGAAACAGTTTCGTCAACCCGAAGAGCACCGCGATCGGCGCCACCGACAGCGCGATCGCCATCAGCGCGCCCTCCTTGCCCCAGAGCGACAGCTGATAGGTCAGCAGCCCTTTGCCGGTCTTGGAGATTTCCTGTCCGCCGATCACCACGTTCCAGCGCATCATGAACACCGAAAACAGCACCAGGACGGAGCACACCGTCACGCCGATCACCATCGCCTTGCCGGTGGAGCGGCGCCAGATCATGTACGAGAGCCACAGCAGCGGCACGATCATGCCGATAGCGAATTGCAGCAGGAAGTACGGGACGAGCAGCGGGCCGGTGACGTACTCCATGATCATGTCGATGCCCTCACGGCCTTTGTAGACGAGGTTGGCGAAGGCGAGCGACTCCAGCACGATGGCGATCATGATGAAGGCCCAGATTGTGTAGGCCATGCCCTTCACGCAATCCGCGTCGACCGGAATCCGGCGCAGCTTGCATGACGTCACGTAGAGCACGACCAGCAGCGAGACGCCGGAAATGATGGCCGAGAAAAGGAAGATCATCGGCATCAGGTCCGACGCCCACCACTCGCGCGCCTTGAGCGACCCGTACATGAACCCGACGTAGCCGTGCAGCCCGTGCGCCGCGGGAATGCCCGTGACCGCCAGCGCGAAGATCCACTTCTTGTCGTAACGCATCGCGTTCGGCGACAGATCCGTTGAACCCAGCGTGAGCGAGCCGTAGAACTTGCCCAGAAGTCCGGTCTTCTGCTGGGACTGCTCCACGATGAAGGGGCGATACGCAAACCAGACTTCGAGAAGCAGGAGTGCGACGTAGAAGGTGGCGAAATAGCCGAACATCGCCATCGCGGAGGTCCAGTGCGGAGTCAGCGTCGAATTGAACGCCCGCTCGGGGTGTCCGAGGTGAAACAACAGCGGGATGGGCACGAAAATCATGAAGCACAGCGAAGTGAGCAACGCGAGATGCGCGACCGGCTTCAGTCGCTCGAAACCGAACACCTGGTACAGGCTCGACACCGTGAACGCGCCGGCGACCAGCCCGGTGAGGTACGGGTAGACGGCGATCAGCACCGACCACGTCATCACCGTTTCATTGGGGTAGACCCAGCCCGTGAACGGGGAAATGTGGAGCAGGGATTCCATCAGATGACCTCCTTGTCGATGCCCACGTAATACACGTTGGGGGCACTCCCTGACTCGGGCTTGAGCACCTGGACACGGTTGTTGCGGATGAACAGGCTGAGCGGACTCTCCTTGTCCTTCTGGTCGCCGAATATCCGGGCACCAACGGGGCAAACCTCGACACACGCCGGCTGCAGGCCTCTGGTGATGCGGTGGTAGCACCAGGTGCACTTGTCGGCCACGCCCTTGTCCTCGTTCAGGTAGCGGGCACCATAGGGACAGGCCTGGATGCAGTATCCACAGCCGATGCAATAGGTCTGGTCGACCAGCACCACCCCATCCTTGGTCCGGTAGGTCGCACCGACCGGGCACACCTGCACGCAGGCCGGATGCGTACATTGGTTGCACAGCTTGGGGACGAAGAACGCCTTGTCGACCTTCGCCCCCTTGTAGCGCTCGGCGAAGCGGAATTCCTTCTCGGAACCGGACGCCGCGATATTGACCGGATCGGCCTGGCTGTCGATGCGCACGCGCTCCTCGCCTTCGAGATGCACATAGCGCTCGACCCAGGTGCGGAACTGGTTGGCGTTCCGGGGGACGTCGTTTTCCGTCTTGCACGCCTCCACGCAGCGCAGGCAGCCGATGCATTTCGTCGCATCGACGCCGAATCCCCACGTGTGCTGGGTCCAGTCGTAGTCCTTGGTGGGAAACGAGGCGCCGGCCGCGGCGGGTTCCGTCTTCGCCGACACGAGTGGAATGAGGCCCAGCGTCGCGGCACCGGCTGCGGCGCCCGCGCCCGCCGCGGCACCGCCGATGCGGGTCAGGAAGCTGCGTCGCGCGGGTACGGTTGGTTTGGCGTCTTTCCTCATACGCTCGCTACTCCTCGGGTACGTGCGGGTTGTGGCAGGCAACGCATTGCCGCCCCTTGTTGTGTTTCGGCACTTCCACCTGCGGCTGGGTGTCGGGGCGTCCCGTCAGGGCCTCGTGACAGCGTGTGCAAAGCTTCACCGCATCGGTGGGAATCGGCAGCTTGGCGATCTTCTGCGGATGGCCCAAGGCGGCACCGTGGCAGTTCTCGCAGGTGACGGTTTTGTGCTTGGCGACCGACCATTTCTCAAAACGTTCCGCGTGACACTCCTGGCAGGACGCGGCAGTCTGCAGCACGGGGATCTGGGCCGCGATTTCCGGAACGGAATCCGCACGGTAGTGCCCGAATCGATAGAAGGATTTGTCGGTCAGCAGTTCCTTCCCGATCACCGCGACGACGAGCAAGCCGAAAATCAGGACGATCAATCGAAGAATGTGCTTGGGCATGCGCTCTCCTCTGGGCCGTCGACGTCACCGGTCTCGTCACGCCGATCCGGCGGTACGATCGACTCATGCTTGCACGCGGGGGCGAAGACGCGCCGCATAGTTGCCTGTTTTAGTACGGATTAGGACGATGCACGAGGGCATGCGAGGGGCATGCGAGGGGCTTCGACTGAAACTTGACTCCCTGACAGGGAATTGGTTTACGCTAGTACGGTCGCACCTTCGCAGGAGTGAACGCCATGAGCTATCTGATAATCGGTCTCGTGCTTTTCCTGGGCATCCACTCGGTGCGCATGGTGGCCGGGGATTGGCGCGAAGCGCGCGTCGCCGCGCTGGGCGCGGTTGCGTGGAAGGGGATCAGCGCGCTCATCTCGCTGGCCGGCATCGCACTGATCGTCTGGGGCTATGACCTGGCCCGCGGCGCACCGGTCGACCTTTGGCAGCCGGCCCCGTGGGCACGGCACCTGGCTGGGATCCTGACCCTGCTCGCCTTCCTGCTGCTGGTGTCGGCCTTTGTGCCAGGGAGCTGGATTCGCAGTCTGGCCGGCGGCCATCCGATGGTCATCGCCGTGATGATCTGGTCAACGGGCCACCTGTTCGCGAACGGTCGCCTGACTGACCTGCTGCTCTTCGGCGGGTTCCTCGCCTGGTCGGTATTCGCGTGGCGTTCGCTGCGCCGTCGCGACCGCGCGAGCGGGACCACGGCGCAGCGGGGATCGCCGGTCAACGACATCGTCACGCTGCTGGTCGGGTTGACCCTCTGGTACCTGTTTGCGCTGCACCTGCATCGGATACTTTTCGGCGTCCCGCCCTTCGGTTGACGCGCCACCGCGATCGCGGCTAGGAGGTGGTTGCCGGCGTCTGCGCCAGCAGCCGCGAGATCTCGCGTCCCAGCAGCTCGCTGTCGAGCGGTTTTGGCATGAACACGACATCGGGCGGAAGCGCCTCGCCGCCGTGGCCGCCGGCGACCGTATCCAGGCCGGAAATCAGGATCGCCGGGATCTGGATGCGGTAGACCTCGCGCAGTCGCACGATGGCGTCGATGCCGCTCGAGTCGCCCGGCAACTGGAAATCGCTGATCAGCAGCTCCGGGCTGCGGTCGCTGGCGCGACATAGCATCTCCAGCTCGGCGAACCCGGCCGCGGCGATCGTGTGTGCACCCCAGGCCTGCAGGCGCGCCACGAGGCCGTCGCGAACGCCTTCGTCGTCTTCGAGAACCAGCACGGAAGCGCCCTCGAGCCGTACGACCGTCGGCAGCAGCGCCGCCTTCCGACTCACGAACCACGGCACTTCGGTGCACGGGAGCGTGAGCGTAAAGCGCGAAGCACGCCCCAGGCGGGAACGCAGGCGCAATTCGTGACCGGGAAGCCAGCGCAGCGCAGCGCGCACGTTCGCCAGTCCGAGGCCGATTCCGCGCACGCGGTTGCGCTCCGGATTCGCCGCCTGGTAATACGGCTCGAAAATGCGCTCCTGGTGCTCGGCGGCGATCCCGAGTCCGTTGTCGATCACCGAAATCGCGAGGCGATCGCCCCGTCGCGTCGCGGCGATCAGCACGAAGCGCGAACGCGCGGACTGCCCCGGAACCGTCGCACGCTGGAACTTCAGCGCATTCGCGACCAGATTCGTGACCACCATGCCGAGTTGTTCGCGATTGGTGGTGACCCAGCAGGCGTCCGAATGCACCGGCACGCGCAGGCCGAGGTGCACTCCCGAGCCGGCCGCCAGCGGGCGAAAGGTCGCGTGGATTTCCCGCACCACCTCGGCGATGTCGACTGGTTCGACGGGCCAGTTCTCGCCGCGCGATTGCAGCTGCGAGAGCCCCAGCGTCGCCGAGAGTGTCTGTCCCAGGCTCGCAATGCCGCGGGCGAGATCATCGAAATGCTGTCGCATCACCTCGTCCCCGGTGCCCAGGCGTTCGCGCAGCAAGGTGAGCCGCAGGTTCATCGCGGTGAGCGGCTGGCGCACATCGTGGCTGACCGCCGCGAGGAAGCGCGCCCGTTCCTTGCTTTCATGCTGCGCCTGGCGCGCCAGTTCAGCGGATTCGGCCTGCGCGATGCCGAGTTCCCGCACCGCCCGGAATTCCTTGCGTTCGCGCGCTTCGGCCGCACGCAACTTCAGGTACCCGCCCACGCCGACGATCGCGGCAATCGCCAGCGTCAGGATCTCGTCGCCAAGGTCGAGCGCGTAGGCGGGGACCCATTGTTCATGAACGAAGAGCAGCGACACGGCGCCTCCGAGTACGGTGCACAAGACGACGACCGGGGGCAGACCGGCAGGGCCGAAGGCGAAGAACGCGACCATCAGGTTCAGGCTCGCCAGGAAGGCCGCGCTCCCCCCGTAGGCGAAGGGGTCGAGCACCATCACGCATGCCGCCAACGCGAAGTGCGATGCCAGCAACCCGATCGCGGCCACCCGATAGTTGCCGCCGAACCACGCTCGGAAGGAAGCCCACCACCACAAACCCAAAAAGACCGCGAAGCCGCCGAGCACCGCGCTGACCACCGGCAGTCGTTCGGGGGCGCGCGTGAAGGCGGCGGCGAACCCGATGAGAAGCAGGCAGGCGAACAGGGTTGCGAGCGCGAGGAAGCGCAGATAGCCCAGGCCGGCCGCTTCGGATCGCGCCAGAAACCGCGCCTCCTCGTCGGGTGCGACGACCTCCATCCGGTGCGGATCGCTCATCGGCGCTCCTTTCGCGCGCCTGCGGCTGCCTCGTACTTGCGCAGCGCACGCTGGGCACGCACCTGCTCGGTCACGTCGCGCGCGGTGCCGCGATAGCCCTGGAACGTGCCGTCGTCCGAGAAGACGGGTTCGCCCGACGAAACACCCCACAGATCTTCGCCGTCGCGAACGTAGAAGCGGCGCGGGTAGGTCACGTTGGTGAAAGGCTCGCGCGCGCGCATGGCCTCCCAAATGGCCTTTTCCCCTTCGTCTTCGTGCGCCGGTCCGGCCGGTTCCATTCCGGCCGTCGGAAAGCAGGGTCTTCCGAGAACGGTTGCCGGATCGACCCCCGTGTTTCTCTGATAGGACTCCGAAACGTAGGTGACCAGGCCATCGGCGTTGGTCTGCCAGTACCAGTCGACCGACAGCATCGCCAACCGGCTGAAATGCTCCTGCGCCTCGCGCAAGGCGGTCGTCGCCTCGATCTCCGCGCTGACGTTGCGCGTCGTGCCCGCGTAGCCGAGGAACGCGCCCTCGTCGTCGTAGCGCGGCGCCGCGTTGATGCGCCACCAGGGCTCGCCATTGATGCCGTGAATCTGGATCAGGAAATCGCGCACGGGCTGGCGCGCCTTGAACAGGGACCAGAACGCGTCGAAGCGCTCCGGATCGATCGTGGCCGGCGGGCTGAAGATGCGCTCTCCGATTCGCTTCTCGACCGGAATCGCGGTATGCGCGGTGAAGGCCCCCGCCAGATAGGTCACGATTCCGTCCGGATCCGTTTCCAGGTACCAGTCCACGGCCAAATCGACGAACTGGCGGTAGCGGCGTTCGCTCGCGCGCAGTTGTTCCTGGGTCTCGCGGGCCCGCTGTGCGAGCCCGAAACCCTCGACGGTGCGGGTGAGCGTCGCACAGACGCGTGCAGCAAGCGTTACCAGTTCCGGGTCGAACCAGCGCCGCTCCCCCGCGAAGAGCGCCAGGACCCCGATCACCCGGGCGTCGCACCGGACCGGGACGGCGAGTCCGGCCAGGACGCCGATGCGCCGCGCGGCTTCATGAAAGGGGGCCGTCGAATGATCGCCGGGATAGTCGTCGATCACCTGGCTTTGCCCATCCAGAAACGCCCGCACCGTCGGCAGATCGCCGCGCAAACTCATGCCTCGCGGCGGCAGGGACAAGGACGAGATGCTCGGCGCCCCGGACCCGGCGTGATGCGCCACGACGAGCGTATGCGTCGCCTCGTCGTGGCGAAAGAAGGTCGCGCGCACGAGCCCGCCCATCTCGTAGATGATGCGGCAGACGGCGGCGGCCGCCGTCTCCGCGTCCTGCACTTCGGCGAGTGCGCGGTCGGCTTCGCTGAGCGCCGCATACATGCCCGCCACGCGCTCCAGTCGCGTCTGCGCGAGCTTGCGCGGCGTGATGTCGCGGGCCGTCCCCTCGTAGCCGACAAACGCGCCGTGGCCGTCGAATACCGGGTCGCCGCTCACCGCGGTCCAGAACACGTTGCCGTCGGCGCCCAGGCGTCGATACTCGAAGTCCCGGATGGGCAGACGCGCGTCGAGCATGCGGCGGTGATCTGCCCAGACGGCGGCGTCGGCATCCATGAACACATCCGCGCGATCCCAGCGCGCGCGGCCAAGAGCGAGTTGCGGGTCCCGTCCCGAGAGGTTGGTCGCCCGCTCCGAGAAGTGGGTGAACCGGTGCTCTGCGTCGCTGATCCATTCCCAGTCGGCGCTGAGTGCGGCGAGACGTCGATAGCGTTCCTCGCTGCGCGCCAGATTCAGTTCCGCCTGCTTGCGCTCGGTGATGTAGCGTCCGGTACCCTGATAGCCGAGGAAGTCGCCGGAGCTGTCATAGCGGGGCGCCCCGCTCACCGACACCCATTCGCGCTCACCGCCGCGCAGGGTGCGCGCGAACTCGAAATCACGAAACCCGTGCCGCGCATCGAGAACCGCCCGATGAGCGTTCCAGTCGTTCTCGGCTATGTCGGCTCCGTCGAGCTCCCAGCGGCACAGCCCGAGCTGCACGATTCCGGTCGCCCGCAGATGCGTCTCGGACAATTCGGTGAATTGATGATGCGTGTTGGTCACCCACAGCCAGTCGGAGGTGGTATCGGCCAGCTGCCGGTAGCGCGCCTCGCTTGCCTGCAGTCGCGCCTCCGCGCGCTTGCGCGCGCTGATGTCGCGCGTGATGCCCTGGTAACCGCGGAAGACGCCTTGCGCGTCGAAGATCGGAATCCCGGTCACGATATGCCACGCCGGGCTTCGGCCTTCCTGCGCGAAATCCTGGCGATATTCGATGCCCGCGAACTCGCGGTGGTGCTGGCTTGCCCGGGCCAGCCGCTCCGCCATCAACGGTTCCAGATGGCGGCCTTCCAGCCATTCGGCGCGTCCCAGCACTTCCTCGGGTGGGACCCCGGTGAGCGCCTCGAAGGATTCGGAGACGAAGGTCGTGCGGCCCCGGGCGTCGGTGATCCAGAACCAGCCCGAAGCCATCAGCGCGCGTTCGAGGAGACTGCGCGGAGCGTGCTCGAGCGGCACCGGGTCCGCATCGCGGGGTCGCGCCGGCTCGACCGCCGCCCCCGCTTTGTGGGGCGACGCCTCTGCCTTTTCGCGCAACCAGTCCAACCAGTCCATCGCTCTCCCGGTGCCCCTGCCGCCGAGCGTCTCCCCACGATCCGGGTGATTCCGGACCAAGGGAAAAGACGCAAGCGCGCATGATGGCATACGCCCGTGCCACGAGATCGTCAGGCGAAAAAAAGGCGCCCCGTTGCGAGGCGCCTTGGGAATCAGGGATGTGGATTCAGATACCGACGATCTTCATGGCCTTCGCGAGCAGGTCAACCGACTCCTGATGCTTGCCTGCCTTGTGCGCTGTCTCGCCATCGGCGCGCAGCTTCTTGACCTCGACCATTTGCTCGGCGGTCAATTTCGCCTTGGGCAGCGCGTCGTCAATGGCCTTCATGTCCTTGGGACAGTGAAACGCGAACACGGGGCTGGCGGCCAGCGTCAGACCGGCGGCAACGATCAGTGGATGCAGTTTCATGTTTTCTCCTCGAGGTTAATCCTGAAGAAAAAAGTCTACTATCCCCGAACCGTCCCGGCGGGATTGACCCGACGGGAGACGTGGCAATGAAGCAAGCGCGGACCGCGGGCCTCGACGAGCGCGGGCCGGCGCAGCTACAGGCCGAGAATGCGGCCGATCTCGGCGATGAATACCCCCTCGCGCAGCGCCTCGCCCTGCACCGACTTCCCGGTCTTCTGGAGTTGCGTGCGGATGTCGTGCAATCCCTCGGCGATCCACCCGCTCTTTTCCTTGGGGGAATCGAGCACCGCGCGCAGGGTCACGATCTCATCCTTCAGGTCCTGGACGCCGGGAGCGTCGCCCGGCGCGCTTGCGACGGTGGCCTGCAACTCGTCGACCAGCCGCCGGATCCGCGCCAGGTCCAGTCCCTGCCCTTCATTGCCGGGGCCAGTTGCCACCGGCCCTTTGCTCTCTTGCCCCTGCGTCATTACGCCCTCCCCTCGATTGCCGGTGGCCTGCCGCTTCGCGATCCGGGTACGTCACGCCCACGCCCCATGATGCCACCTTCGCGCGGCAGCCGCGCGTTTGCAGCTAGCCGTGGCGCGCGGCGAACGCGCGCATGTAATCCGAGAGCCGGCGTGCGCCGGAAACCGGCATCGCGTTGTAGAGCGACGCGCGCATCCCGCCCACCGAGCGGTGACCGGCGAGCTGCACCATGCCACGCTCCCGCGCACCGGCCAGGAACGCCGCATCGAGAGCGGGGTTTGCGAGGGTGAATGGAACGTTCATCCGGGAGCGGTCGGCCGGGGCCACCGCGCTGCGGTAGAAGCCCTGCGAGGCGTCGATCGCGCCGTACGCGAGCGCCGCCTTTTCGATGTTGCGTGCCTCGATGCCCGGGACGCCGCCGGAGCGCTGGAGCCACTGGAAGACGAGACCCGCGATGTAGATCGCAAAGGTGGGCGGCGTGTTGACCATCGAACGCTCGCGCGCGTACGCGGCATAGTCGAGCAGGGTCGCCGTCCCGGCGCGCACGTGACCGACGAGATCCTCGCGCACGATCACGATCGTGAGCCCGGCCGGACCGACATTTTTCTGCGCCCCGGCGTAAATCAGGCCGTAGCGCGCGACATCGACGCTGCGCGAGAGGAAGTTCGACGACATGTCGGCCACCAGCGGCACCGCTCCCGTGTCCGGAACCCAGTTGAACTCGACCCCGGCGATCGTTTCATTGGCGCACAGGTGCACGTAGTCCGCGCCGCCGTCGAGCCGCCACTGCGCCTGCGCGGGAATCCGACGCAGGCCCTCGTGCGCCTGGCTCGCCGCCACCCGCACGACGCCGAACTTCTCGGCCTCCTGCGCGGCTTTCCGGGACCACTCCCCGGTGAGCACGCAGTCGGCACCCGAGCCGCCGCGCAGCAGGTTGAGCGGCACCATCGCGAACTGCAGCGTCGCACCGCCCTGCAGGAAGAGGACGTGGTAGTGCTCGGGAATGCCGAGCAACGAGCGCAGGTCGCGTTCCGCGGCGGCGAGGATCGTGCCGAACTCCTCGCCGCGATGCGCCATCTCCATCACCGAGAGGCCACTGCCGTGCCAGTCGAGCATCTCGGCGGCAGCCTGTACGAGCACTTCGGGCGGCAGCATCGCCGGACCCGCCCCAAAATTGAGCACGCGCTCCATCGCTTCCCTCTCGCCCGGCTTCGCCTGGTGCGCGACCGATCAGATCCGCGCCATGCCGCGCAACTCGCGCAGCACCACCGAGACCATCGGCATGTCGAGCTGCGGCACCGTGCGCAGCTCGCCCACCAGATGGCGGTAACGCTGCAATTGCGGTCCACGCGAGTTCTGCCATGCGGAAATCAGCGCCGGAATGTCGCACTCGGCGGTCTCGCATTCGCTGAACACGCGTGCGGTGAGCGTCGCCGCAACGCCGAGCAGATCGTCGCGCAACGCGTCGCGGGCGAGCGATTGCCAATGGTTGGCCGACCCGAGCTTCGTGACGTGCTGATTGAGCCAGAACAACTCCAGGTCGTGGACCAGCTGGAAGTACGCCTGCGCCACCTGCTCGGGAGCACGGCCGCTCGCCGCCGCAATTTCGGCGATGTCGAGCGCGCAGTACAGAGGGATGAAGCTGACGACCTGGCGTGCGATCGGCTCGGGCACCCTGGCACGAACATACTCTGCGATCGCCTCGTCGAAGGCCTGGCGTTCGTTGCCAATCAGCAGTCCTTCCATGCGCCCGGAGAGTTCCCCGATTGCGGTGCCGAACAGTTCAACTGCCGCGCTCAGATCGGCCAAGTGGCCAGGGCGGCGCAGCAGCCACTGGGTGGCGCGCGCCGCGAGCCGCGCGACGTCGGCGAGCAGCGTGTTCTGAATCGACGCGGGCACGGAGGTGTCGAGGGCCTCGATTTGCGACCAGATCTGCCGCAACTGGTAGGCGTCGCGGATCGCCGTGTAGGCCTGCACGATTTGCCCCGGCGTGGCACCGATGTCCTCGGTGAGCCGAAACGCGAAGGTGCTGCCCATCCGGTTGACCATCCGGTTGACCGCCGCCGTGGCGATGATCTCGCGGCGCAAGGCGTGTCGCGCGATTCCGACGGCAAAGCGCTCGCGCAGCGGCGTCGGGAAGTACTCCGGCAGCGCGGTTGCGACCAGCGGATCCTCGGGCGCATCCGACGCGACGACCTTCTCGTCGAGCTCGATCTTGCTGTAGGCGAGCAGCACCGAGAGCTCGGGCAGCGTCAACCCCAGCCCCGCGGCGCGGCGGCGCGCAATCTCCTCGTCGTCGGGGAGGAATTCGATCGCCCGATGCAGACGTCCCGCCTTCTCGAGTGCGCGCATGTAGCGCGTCTGCTCGTCGAGCAGGTGTGTGCCGCGCGCGAGCATCGCGCTGAGGATCTGCGTCTGCTGGATGTTGTCGCGCAGGACCAGCTCGCCCACCTCGTCGGTCATCGAGGCGAGAACCTGGTCGCGCTGCTTGCGCGTCAGCTCGCCGTCAGCCACGACCCCGTCAAGCAGAATCTTGATGTTCACTTCGTGGTCGGAGCAGTCGACACCCGCCGAATTGTCGATCGCGTCGGTATAGATCCGCCCACCCCCGGCCGCAAACTGGATGCGGCCTCGCTGCGTGAGGCCCAGGTTCCCGCCTTCGGCCACGACCCGGCAGCGCAGTTCGTTGCCGTTGATCCGCAGCGCGTCGCTGGCCCGGTCTCCTACCGCCGCGTTGGTCTCGTCGCTCGCCTTCACGTAGGTGCCGATTCCGCCGTTGTAGAGCAGGTCGACCGGCGCCTTGAGGATCGCCTGGATGAGTTCGGCCGGAGTCAGGCTCTCGGCCGAAATGTCCAGCGCGCGGCGCACCGGCTCGCTCAATTCGATCGACTTGGCGCTGCGCGGGTAGATCCCGCCCCCGTCGGAGATCAGCGCGGCATCGTAGTCGGCCCACGACGAGCGCGGCAGCGCGAAGAGGCGCTCGCGCTCCCGGTAGCTGGTCTCGCAGACCGGCTCGGGGTCCAGGAAGATGTGGCGATGATCGAATGCCGCCACCAGCCGGATATAGCGAGAGAGAAGCATGCCGTTGCCGAACACATCGCCCGACATGTCCCCGATGCCCACGACGCGGAAGGGTTCCGTCTGGGTGTCCTGACCGAGTTCGCGGAAGTGGCGCTTCACCGACTCCCAGGCGCCGCGCGCGGTGATCCCCATGACCTTGTGGTCGTACCCGGCCGAGCCGCCCGAGGCAAAGGCGTCGTCAAGCCAGAAGCCGTATTCGCCCGCCACGGCGTTGGCCGTGTCGGAAAAGGTCGCGGTTCCCTTGTCGGCTGCGACCACCAGATAGGGGTCGTCCCCATCGTGACGAATCACGTCCGGGGGCGGCACGACGCTGCCGCGATCGAGATTGTCGGTGATGTCGAGCAGGCCGCGCAGGAAGACCTGATAGCAGGCAATCCCCTCCTTCAGCAACGCGTCCCGATCGCCGGGCGCCGGCGGCTTCTTGAGAACGAACCCGCCCTTGGATCCGGTGGGAACGATCACCGCGTTCTTGACGACCTGCGCCTTCACCAGCCCGAGCACCTCGGTGCGATAGTCCTCCATCCGTTCGGACCAGCGCAGCCCGCCGCGCGCGACCATTCCGCCGCGCAGGTGAATCCCCTCGACGCGCGGCGAGAACACGAAGATCTCGTACATCGGACGCGGTTCGGGGAGCCCGGGAATCTTCTTCGAATCGAACTTGAACGAAATGTGTTCCGCGGATTCGCCGCCCGCCTCGCGACGATAGTAATTGGTGCGCAGGGTTGCGCGGATCACCGCGAGGTACTGGCGCAGGATCCGGTCATCGTCCAGATTCGACACGCCGGAGAGCGCACCGCGCACCCACTGCTCCTTCTCCAGGGTGGCGGCCGCCCGGTCGCCGTCAAAGGACGGATCGAAGCGTGTCTCGAAAATGTCGACCAGCGCGCACGCGATCGCCGGGTAGGCGGAGAGCGTCGACTCGATGTATTCCTGACTGAAGGTGAAACCCGCCTGACGCATGTACCGGGCGTACGCGCGCAACACCTTGATCTGTTGCCAGTCCAGACCGGCGGCGAGCACCAGGCGATTGAAGTCATCGCTGGCCGTCTCGCCTTTCCAGATCTTGCGGAACGCGTCGTGGAACAGCGCGCGTGATTTCTCGATGTCCAGGTCCGCGGCGGCGCCGAACTCGAGTCCGAAATCGTGAATCCAGATCGGCGTGCCATCGTCGCGCACGATCGAGTACGGGTGCTCGTCGATCACGCGCAGGCCCATGTGCTCGAGCATCGGCAGGCTCTCGGAGAGCGGGATGGGACCGCCGAGGTGCAGGATCTTGAAGCGCAGATTGCCGACCTTGGATTCGAGCGGCGCATAGAGGCTGACCGCGATCACTTCGCGATCCCCCAGCGTTTCCATCCGTTCGATGTCATGGACCGCCGCCCGCGCCGGATGGTCCTCGCGGTACGCGGTCGGAAAGCCGTTGCCGTAGCGTTTCATCCGCTGGTTGCCCGATTCCTCGCCGGCGTGCGCGACCAGCGCCTGCATCAGGTCGTCCTCCCAGCGGCGCGCGGCCTCCGCGAGGCGCTGCTCGAGCTCCTTGACGTCGTACTCGGGCATCGACTCGGGGGCGGTGCGCACGATCAGGAGCAGACGGGCCAGCACGGACTCGGAGATCTGCACCGAGTGCTCGCAGGAAATACCCTGGACCGCGTCCATCAGGATCGCCTGCATGCGTTCGCGCAAGGCCGTGTCGTAGCGTTCGCGCGGAGTGAAGATCAGGCACGAGAAGAAGCGCCCCCATGGGTCGCGGCGCATGAACAGGCGCGTTCTCTGGCGCTCGCCCAGGTTGACGATGTCGATCGCGTTGGCGTAGAGCTCGTCCAGGTCGAGTTGGAAGAGCTCGTCCCGCGGATACTGTTCGAGCGTGGTCAGCAGCGACTTCGACGCGAAACTGTGCGGCAGGAATCCGGCCCGCTCGATGACGGTTTGCAGCTTGCGCCGCAGCAGCGGTATGTCGGTGGGATTGGTGTTGTAGGCGCTGGAGGTGAAAAGCCCGAGGAAGCGGTGCTCGCCGATAACCGATCCGTCCGGCCCAAAGCGCTTGACCCCCACGTAATCCATGTAGCTCGGGCGGTGCACGCTCGCGCGCACATCGCTCTTCGCGATGATCAGCAGTTCGGGCGAGTGCACGTGCGCGCGCACTTCCGGCGGCAGCATCGCGAAGCTCCCCGAGACGCTGTCGGCGTCGGGCTGGCGCAGAATGCCCAGCCCCGACTTGGGCACGACATGCTGCGCATCGGCGCCATCCTCCACGAGGAGGTCGTACTGGCGGTAACCGAGCAGCGTGAAATTGCCGTCGGCGATCCAGCGCAGGAAGGCACAGTCCTCGGCGGTCTGGCTGCTGTCCTGCGGTGGCGCCGTCGCTTCGATTTCGGCCACGACCTCGCCAATCCGCGCAACCATCGTCGGCCAGTCCTCGACGGCCGCTCGGACCTCGCCGAGCACGCGCAGCAAGCCGTCCTGAAGCGCGTTGAGCGACGCCTTATCGGTGCGCCGATCCACCTCGGCGTGAATCAGCGAGTGCAGGGAACCGGTAGCCGCGTCATCCGGGACCACCTCGACGAGATCGCCCTTGCCGCGCGCGATCCGCATCACCGGATGAATGATCAGATGCATCGTCAGGCCCTGACGCCCGATCTCATGGCTCACCGAGTCGACCAGGAAGGGCATGTCGTCGTTGACCATCTCCACGATCGTGTGCGGCGACTGCCAGCCGTGCTCCGGCACGTTGGGGTTGTAGGCGCGCACCTTGGGCAAGGACCCGCGCGAGCGCTGCATGAACTGCAGGTGCGACATCGCGGCGCCGTAGAGATCCTCGGCCGATCGGGAAACCAGGTCCTTGGCGTCCACCTGGCGGTAGTACGCGGCGGTGAAGCTCGCCGCCGCGTTCGCCTGATCGGCCGAGACCCGGGCCTTCACCAGCTGCAGCGCATCGGCAATCAGTTCGGCTTTGCGGTGTTCTGCCGTCATGTTCTTCTCCATTCGATGCCCGGTCGGCGCTGCCAGGAATCCGGTTGCGCTGCCCTCGCGGCCACGCGCGCAGCTGCGCGCAGGCCCTCGGCGAGTCGACAGTGATCCCGGATCGATGATGATGATGGAGCGGACGCAGGCACGGGGCGAGCAGTAGGGATCGAGACAGTCGCCGCGGCGACCTCCGCTAATGGTAACAGCCCGGCTTGCGCGGTGGCGAGCGCCTGGAAACCAGACTAGGCGCCGATTCCGGCGCGCACCACGGTCTCGTCCAGGCGATCGGCGCAGAGCTCGACGAAACGGTAGGCAAAGCCTCGCATGAACCGTCCCTTGCGTACCGCGATGTACGTGGTGTTTGAGCCGAACAGGTGCGCGGCGGGCAGCTGGCACAAACCCTGGTCGCGCTCGCCGTCGAATGCCATCGAGGCGACGATTCCCACGCCCAGCCCGCACTGCACGTAGGTCTTGATCACGTCCGCATCGAGTGCCGAGAGGATGATGTCCGCAAATACACCGGCGCGCGCGAAAATCTCGTCGATGCCGCGCCGTCCCGTGAATCCCGGGTGATAGGTGACGATCGGATACCGGGCGATCGCCTCGAGCGTCAGGGGCCCGAACTCGAGCAGCGGATGGCCGTGCGGCACGATCACCGCGTGGCTCCACTCGTAGTAGGGGAAGCAGGCGATCCCCGGGCTCACGGAGAGCGCCTCGGTGCAGATGCCGATGTCGGCCTGCCCTTCGAGCAAGTGGCTGACGATTTCGGTCGGGCTGCCCTGATGCAGCGCGAGGTGCACCTTGGGAAATTCCTTCTTGAAGGCGAGGATCACCTCCGGGAGCGCGTAGCGTGCCTGCGTGTGCGTCGTGGCAATCGTCAGCTGCCCCTGATCCTCATTGGCGAACTGCTCGGCCAGCTGCTCGATGTGCTGGGCATCGAGCAGGATGCGCTCGACGATCCGTGCCACCTCCTGTCCGGGCTCGGTGAGCCCCAGCAGGCGCTTGCCCTTGCGCACGAAGATCTCGATGCCCAGTTCATCCTCGAGGTCCTTGATGTGCTTGCTCACCCCCGATTGGGAGGTGAACAGCGCATTCGCCGCCTCGGTCAGGTTGAAATTGCGCCGAACCGTCTCCTGGATGATCCGCAGTTGCTGGAAATTCACGCCCGCACCGCCTCCCTCTCTTGCTTCCCGCATTGCGCTAACAACCGTCTGACCCGCCGCACGCGGCCATGATGCATCAAGACGAGCCGGTCAGCGACCCCGGGGCGCCTCTGCGCGAACATGCGAGAAGAAAATGGCGCGACCCCGTCAGGGACCGCGCCACGATTGTTGCGCCGCGTGCAGGCGCGTTTGCGAAGGGCCGATCAGGTCGCGGCGATCAGAAGCCGATGCGCAGCAGTGCCCACGCGGCGACCAGGGTCAGGACCATCGAGCCACCGAACAGAATGCTCTTCACCATCACCCCCACGTGCACCCGCAGGTCGTGCAACAGGTGATAGATGCGCAGCGCGGCGTGCCACAGGAAGAAGACCACGATGACGAAGAGAAAGCCCTTGCCGAGGAAGTTCTGCGCGAAGCCGAGCATGTTCTCGTAGCCGAGCGCGTTGGGCGAAAGCCCGATTGCGAACGGCGCGGCCAACCCGGTCACCAGAACCAGGGCGGGACCGAAGAGCGCGGCCAGGATGCCGCCGGCGCCGAACGGAAGCCACAGGACAGGATCGTTTGCTCTTTTCATCGCGTCACCCCCACGACAAAGGCCAGGGAAGCCAACGTCACGATCACCGCCACGACGACACCGGTCTTCATGATGGTTTCCGCCGCGAGCCGCTTGCCGCCGATGAACATCATCGGCATGGTCTTGGGCATGATCTTGAACCAGCTCCACGTGTGATAGATGAACACCGCCAGAGCCACCAGGTGGAAGATCACCGAGAGCGGGCTGCGCAGCGCTTCCTGCCACCCGGCATAGGCCTCGGCGCCCTGCCCGAGGCGAATCAGGCCGACCAGCAGCACGATCGCATAGGCTGCGACGATGATCGCGGTGGCCTCACGGAACATGTAGTTCATGAAGAACGGGTCCCGCATCCACCAACCCGCCATCGAGCGCCGGTAAGGTCGCTGTCCGCTCATTTCTGTCCTCCCTGCGACGTGAGGAATCGCCCAAAATAGCCCAGCGCGCTGTTCAACTTGTTCTGGTTGACCGCGTTGGCCGGATCGACCTTCTTCGGACAGACCTCCGAACAGTAGGTCACTGCCGTGCACACCCAGACACCCTCCTCGGCGTTCATCAGTTCCATGCGCCCGTCGCGACCGCCGTCACGCGAGTCGTCGTTGTAGCGGTGCATCAGCGCCAGCAGCCCCGGTCCGAGGAACTTCTCGTTGAGCCCGTACTCCGGACACGCCGCGTAGCAGAGCATGCAGTTGATGCAGCCCGAATACTGCAGGAACTGCTGCAGCTGGCGCGGCGTCTGCAGGTACTCGCCCTGCTCGATCGTGCGGGGCTCCTTGGGCACGAGGTACGCGGTGATGCGCTCGAGCTTGTCGATGAAGTCGTCCGCGGCAACGACGAGGTCGCGCTCGATCGGGAAGTGCTCCAGCGGCCCGACCCGCACCTTGTTCGGCCAGAAGTCGCGCAGGAAGGTGCTGCAGGCCAGCTTGGGCTTCGCGTCGATCATCATCCCGCAGCTGCCGCAGATCGCCATCCGGCACGACCAGCGATAGCTCAAGCTCGCGTCCTGGTCATCCTTGATCGACTGCAGGCCCTCGAGCACCGACGTGTCGTGGGCAAATTCCACCTGAAAGCTCTGCCAGAACGGTTCGGTGTCCTGCTCCGGCCGATATCGCAGCACTTCGATTTCGATCGTCTTGATCTCGCTCGCGCTCATGCCGTTTGCTCCCCCTTCTTCTCTGCCTTCTCCCCCGCGGCGCCGTAGGCGCGCACCGCCGGTTGCGAGCGCGTGATCTTGACGTCGCCGTAGGTGATCTTCGGTGCGTCGTTTCCTGCATACCAGGCGAGCGAATGCTTGAGGAAGTTCACGTCGTCGCGTTCCTCGTAACCGTCAAGGCGCTGGTGCGCGCCGCGTGACTCCTTGCGCAACAGTGCCGAGAGCGCGGTGGCGTGCGCAACGTCGAGCTGGCAGCCCAGTTCCAGGGCCATCAGCCACTCGGTATTCCAGCCGCTCGAGGTATCGGTGAGCTTGACGTTGCGATAGCGCTCGCGCAGTTCGGCGATCTTGTCGACCGTTTCCTGCATCTCGTCGCCCATCCGGTAGATGCCGCAACCCTTCTCCATGCTCTGCGCCATCTCGCGGCGCAGGACCGAAGCGCGCTCGGTGCCCTTGCCCCCGGTGATCAGCGCCTGGGCGCGTGCGACCGACTCGGTCGCGAGCCCGCGCAATTTGTCGGCGCTGCTGTTCGGGTGATCGGCCGCGAACTTCGCGGCCTCTTCGCCGGCCACCTTGCCGAACACGGAGAGCTCGACGAGCGAGTTCGAACCCAGCCGGTTCGCGCCGTGAATGCCCACGCTCGAACACTCGCCGGCGGCGTACAAGCCAGGCAGCGAGGCGGCGGTGCGTCCATTCACGTCGATTCCGCCCATCGTGTAGTGCACCGCCGGACGAACGGGAATCGGCGCCTCTGCCGGGTCGATCCCCATGAAGTCCTCGGCCATCTCGCAGATCAGCGGGAGCCGCTCGTGCAGCTTCTTCCTGCCGAGGTGGCGCAGGTCGAGGTGCACGTAGGACCCGTGCGCGCCCTGCAGCGTCTTGCCGGCGCGATCCTCCATCCAGAAGGCCTGGCTCAGTCGGTCGCGCGGACCGAGTTCCATCGCCTTGTTGCGCGGCGACGGTTCCGCCGGGCCCAGGCCATAGTCCTGCAGGTAGCGGTAATCGTCCTTGTTCTTGAGCAGTCCGCCCTCGCCGCGGCAGGCCTCGGTGAACAGCAGACCGGTGCCCGGCATGCAGGTCGGGTGGTACTGGACGAACTCCATGTCGCGCAGCGCCACGCCGTGACGGTACGCCATCGCCATCCCGTCACCGGTGACGATGCCCCCATTGGTGCTTTCGCGGAAGATCCGCCCGGCGCCGCCGGTGGCCATGATCACCGCCTTCGCCTGCACCAGCGTGAACTTGCCGGTCCCGATTTCGATCGCGACCGCGCCCTGACAGCGCCCATCCTCGACGACCAGGTCGCTGACGTAGTGTTCGTCGAAGCGTTTGATCGAGGGATACTTGAGTGAGGTCTGGAATAGCGTGTGCAGGATGTGGAACCCGCTCTTGTCGGCGGCGAACCACGTGCGCTCGATCTTCATCCCGCCGAAAGCGCGCACATTGACGTGGCCATCCTCCTTGCGGCTCCACGGACAGCCCCAGTGTTCGAGCTGAATCAGTTCGGGCCTGCACTGGGCGACGAAGAAGTCGACCACGTCCTGCTCGCACAGCCAGTCGCCGCCGCCCACCGTGTCGTTGAAATGGTGCTCGAGGCTGTCGTGCGCCTGCGTGACGCCGGCTGCCCCCCCCTCCGCAGCCACCGTGTGGCTGCGCATCGGGTACACCTTGGAAATCAGCGCGATCTTCAGCGCCGGGTTCGTTTCCGCCACCGCGATCGCGGCGCGCAGCCCCGCTCCGCCGGCCCCTACGATCGCAACATCTGCCTGAAAGACTTCCACAGACCCTCCTTCGAAGATAGCGCCGCTGCCCACCGGGCAGTCACACGCCGGCACGTCTGGTGCATCGGACGCCGCAAGAACCCCTGACGCCAATGTGGAATGATAGATGATAGCGGATCCGCTTTGAAACGCCTGGCCGTATGGACGTTGTGTTTATCCATACGGATTCGATGCGGAATCGACTGATGGGGTATAGTTCGCCGCTGGAATTGCTCAGTATGGGCTCAGCCTTGCATCCGGTGCCGGCCCGTCCGAGAAATACGTTGAAACCTGCCCGACCGAACATTGCCTGCCCCCCGCGTCCCACCGCCACGGCGGCACGTGCGTTGCCTCTCCCCATCGTCCACGCAAGCCTCGCCTGCGCGCGTGGGCGAGTACCCCTGTGATTCGTCCGACCAAAGAGGTTGTCTGAAGATGCGAACCAGTTCCAATCCGGCGCCCCTGGAAAATCCCACCGCGCTGCTGTCATCCTCGTCCGGAGCGCCTTGTGTGCCTGTTGCGGCGGTTCGCGAAGCGCCCCAACTTGCGACCGCCACGGTCACGGAACTTCCGGTGCGCGCGCAATTGCAAGCCGCCACCGAAACCGCGACGAATACGCAGACCCTCACGCAGCCGGCTGACGGCGCCACGTGGCGTCGCTTTCACAACCACGGGATTCCGGAGTACCTGGCGCGGCGCTACTGGTGGGCCTATCTGTGGAGCGTGAGCGTCTGGTTCTTCGACCATGCGTTCATCATCAACACGATTCTGTTCGGCAACTACTACAAGTTGATGCGTGCGGCCATCAGCAGGTTGGATCCCACGTTCGACGGTCGGGTTCTGCAGATCACCTGCGTGTACGGCGCGTTCACCCCGTCGATGGCGGAGCGCATGCCGAATTGCGAAATGCACTTGATGGACGTTGCCGACGTGCAGCTGCAATCCAGCCGACGCAAGCTGCGCGTGGCCAAGGGTGCCGCGGCCGCGGGGGCGACACTCTCGCGGATGAATGCCGAGACGCTCGCCTATGCCGACAACAGCTTCGACAAGGTCGTGATCTTCTTCCTGCTCCACGAATTGCCCCACGACGCCCGTGCCCGCGCCCTCGAAGAGGCGATGCGCGTCCTGCGTCCCGACGGCCAGTTGCTGATCGCCGAATACGGCGAACAGGGCGGCACGCACCTGATGCACCGCGTGAAGTTCCTGCGCAACACCCTGGAGGCGATGGAACCGTTTCTCGGTCGCTTCCGCAAGGAAAATCTCGCTGAGAAGATTCGCGCCACGGCGACCCGCGCGGGCAAGAACGTGGCCGACGTCTTCCAGCTTCCCGTCTTCGGGGGCTTTTACCGCATCGTCGACTTCACGATGAAGCCGGCAACGGCCCCCAACGCCGCAGCTCAGTCGCGCGCCGGAGCGAGCTGAAAGCCCTGCACCTCGGGGTGCGCGAGCAGTTCGCGGGCAAGTTCCGCGTGCAGCTTCGCGTTCTTCGAGGACACCACCAGCCGATACTCGAAGCGATCGCCGCCGCCACTGCTGGCGAACGACATCCCTTCGAGCTGGAACCCGACCTTGCGCAGCATCGTGCGCACGCTCTGCGGATCGAAGTCGGCGCCGGATACCATCTCGAGCGTCAGGTGGGCGTACATCGCACGGGGCAGCACCGCCTCGATCCGCCGAAACAGGGACAGCACCCCGAGCGTCAGGACGGTCGCGATCGTTCCGGGCAAATACATCTCCGCGCCCATCATCATGCCGATCGCCGCCGTCACCCAGATCGACGCCGCGGTGGTCAGTCCGCGAATCGAGAATCCCTCCCGGAAGATCACCCCTGCCCCCAGGAAGCCAACCCCCGTGAGCACGCCCTGCATCACGCGGGTCCAGCCTGAGTCGACACGCCCAATGAGGGTCTCGCCGCTGAGAATCGCCTGGGGAAAACCACCCAGCGTGATGGCCAGCGACGCCCCCAGCGCGACGAGCGCGTAGGTCCGGAACCCGGCTGCACGGCCGTGGTTGCTGCGTTCGATACCGATCGCACCGCCGGCGGCAAGCGCGAAGGAGAAATGCACGATCAGGCGCAACGCGTGGGCGATGTCCGGGTGGGCAGACCACCCTTCGAGGGTGTCGCGCAGGAAGTTGATGTCCATTGTGTTCGCAGAGTTCGGGGCCGGGTGACAGGCGAATCATAGCGCGCTCGCACACGGCCTACGCTTACAATCGATCGGAGGAGACAAACAGCGAGGCAGCGATGCGCGTTTTTCAGATCGAGGGGGACTGGGGCATCGACAACCTGCGTCTCGGGACGCGGCCCGATCCGCGGCCCGGCGCCGGAGAAGTGCTGTTGCGCATGCGCGCGGCGTCGCTTAACTACCGCGACCTCGTCGTTCCCGAACGCGGCTACGGCAGTTTTACCGGAACGCTGCCGCTGATTCCGCTCTCCGATGGCGTCGGAGAAGTGCTCGCGCTTGGCGAAGGGGTGACCCGGGTGGCGGTCGGTGACCGGGTGTGCCCGGGGTTCTTCCCGCACTGGATCGGCGGTGAACCGAGTCTCGAGCGTCTCAGCCAGTCGCTGGGCGGACCGCTCGACGGCACGATGGCCGAGTTGATGTGCCTGCCCGCCCATAGCCTCACCCGGGTGCCTGCGCACCTCGACGATGTGCAGGCCGCCGCCCTTCCCTGCGCCGCGCTGACCGCGTGGAGCGCGCTCACGGTGTGCAGTGCGACGCGACCGGGAGACCAGGTGCTGATCCAGGGATCGGGCGGCGTCGCGCTCTTCGCGCTCCAGTTCGCGCGCCTGCTCGGCGCGCACGTCACGGTGATCTCATCCAGCGACGAGAAAATCGCACGCCTGCGCGCGCTCGGGGCCGACGCGACCATCAACTACCGCGCGGTGCCCGAATGGGCACGCGCCACACGCGACATCACCGCGGGTCGCGGCTACGACCAGATCATCGAGTTGGGCGGCGAGAAGACCCTCGGACAGTCGCTGCGCTGCATCCGGCCCGGTGGGACGATCTCGCTGATCGGCATACTGTCCGGCTCGGGGATGAGCGCCGCGCTCGGGCACGTCGTCACGCGGCAGGTTCGCCTGCAGGGGGTGACCGTCGGCAACCGCGACGGGTTCGAGGCGATGATGCGCGCGATCGACCAGCACCGGATCGTCCCGGTCATCGACCGCGTCTACCCCTTTGAAGAACTGCATGCCGCGTTCGAGCACCTGCGCAGCGGCGCGCACTTCGGCAAGATCGCCATACGTCACGCCTAGCGACCCGCCCCCAGGAGATTCATCGATGCGACTTCCCACCTATGGCGACGTGGCGCGCGCGGCCGAGCGCGTGCATGGCGCAGCCCACCGGACGCCGGTGTTGACGTCACGCACCGCGGATGCTGCCAGCGGTGCGCAGCTCTTTTTCAAGTGCGAGAACTTCCAGCGCATGGGTGCGTTCAAGTTCCGCGGCGCGTACAACGCGATCGCCGCGCTCGACGAGGCACAGCGACGCGCCGGCGTGCTGGCGTTTTCGTCGGGCAACCACGCGCAGGCAATCGCCCTCTCGGCACGACTCCAGGGCGTGCACGCGGTGATCGTCATGCCCGAGGACGCGCCGGCCGCCAAGCTCGCGGCGACGCGCGGTTATGGCGGCGAGGTCATCACCTACAACCGCTTTCAGGAGGACCGCGAGGTAATCTCCGCGCGCATCGCGCACGAGCGCGGCATGGTGCTGATCCCGCCCTACGATCACCCGGAAGTGATCGCCGGCCAGGGCACCGCGGCGCTGGAGCTCTTCGAAGACGTCGGCGCGCTCGACGCGCTCTATGTATGCGTCGGCGGTGGCGGACTGATTTCGGGGTGCGCGCTCGCGACGGCCGAACTCAGCCCCGGCTGCGCGGTCTATGGCGTGGAACCGGAGGCTGGCAACGACGCGCAGCAATCACTGCGCAGCGGGGCGATCGTCACCATTTCCGTGCCGCGCACGATCGCCGACGGCGCGCAGACGACGCACCTCGGGCAATACACGTTTCCGATCATTCGCGAGCATGTGCGCGACATTCTGACGGTCAGCGATGCGCAGCTGGTTGAGGCGATGAAATTCTTCGCGCAGCGCATGAAGATCGTTGTCGAGCCCACGGGTTGCCTCGGCGCGGCGGCGGTGTTCGCCGCCGGGCGCGAACTCGAAGGCAAGCGCGTCGGCGTGGTGCTCAGCGGCGGAAACGTCGATCTCGCGGGCTACGCGGCGCTCATCGCGAACTGAAGCGCGCGCGCCCGAGATCAGCCGGGTGCTGCCGGAGCGCCGATCAGGCCGGCCTCGGAGAGCACCTTGCGCGCGACACGGAATCCGTCGAGACACGCCGGAGCGCCTGCGTAGACCGCCACCTGCAGCAGCACCTCCTTGATCTCGTCGGCCGTGACCCCGTTGTGCAGCGCGCCGCGCAGGTGGATTTCCAGTTCATGCGGACGGTTGAGCGCCGCGGTCATCGCGAGCACGAGCATGCTGCGCGTCTTGCGCTCCAGCCCCGGTCGGGTCCACACCGCACCCCAGGCATGTTCGGTGAGGAACTCCTGCAAGTCGATGGTGAAGGCGTCGGCCTGCGCGAAACGTTCGGCGACGTAGTCTGCGCCCAGCACTTCGCTGCGCACCTCGTAGCCGTCGCGAAACTTGTCGCTGTGCTTTGTGAAGTCCATGACATCTCCTTGGGAAGTGAATCGGAAAAGCGGTGCAGCGCTCGGAGCGAGCGCCGTTGCTACTCGTAGCGCAGGGCCTCGATCGGCTGCAGTTCGGAGGCCTTGCGCGCCGGATAGAAGCCGAAGAAGATGCCGATCGCAGCGGAGAAGCCCACTGCGAGCACGATCGATTCGACCGAAAGGCGGGTTTCCCAGCCGGCCAGATGGCCGACCAGCATCGCGGCCCCTACTCCCAGCAGGATACCGATCAGGCCCCCGATCAGCGCCAGCGTCGTCGCTTCCACGAGGAACTGCGTGAGGATGTCGCGTCCGCGCGCGCCCACGGCCATACGCAGGCCGATCTCGCGCGTGCGCTCGGTCACGCTGACCAGCATGATGTTCATGATTCCGATGCCGCCCACCAGCAGACTGACGCTCGCCACGGCCGCCAGCAGGTAGGCGAGCACGCGACTCGACTGCTCCTGGGCCTGCAGAATCTCAGTGAGGTTGCGAATCGTGAAGTCGTCATCCTGTCCCGATTGAAGCTTGTGTCGCTGGCGCAGCAGATCACGGATCCCAACCTCGGCGTCGGCCATGCTCATGCCCTCGCGGACCTTGACGTTGACGAACCAGATGCGCTTGAGGCGACCGGTCGTCTGGCCCTGGATGCGGTTGCGCAGCGTCGAGATCGGCACGAAGACGGCGTCATCCTGATCCTGTCCCATCGAGTTCTGACCCTTCGCGGCGAGCACACCGACGACGGTCAACGGAACCTTGCGGATCCGGATCGTCTGCTCGAGCGGATCCGCGTCGCCGAAGAGCTGCCGCGCGACGCTCTGGCCGATGATCGCCACCTTTCCCGAGCCCGCGAGCTCCGCCGCCTCGAAGAGCCGTCCAGTGGCGAGCGGCCAGTCGCGCGCCTCGAAATAATCGTTGGTCGCGCCGTAAGCGGTCGAGTTCCAGTTGCTGCCCGCTGCGACGATCTGCACGCCGGCGCGCAGCCCGGGTGCGGCGACCTGGACTTCGGGGACGTCCCGGGCGATCGCCACCGCGTCGTCCTCGGTGAGCGTCTGCACCGAAGCGGAGCCCAGACGCACGCCCTGCGCATTCATCGACCCGGGCAGCACCAGCATGATGTTCGAGCCGAGCGTGCGCAGTTGTTCGGCGACGCGCTCCTGCGCGCCGCTGCCGACCGCGATCATCGTGATCACCGCGGCCACCCCGATGATGATGCCCAGCATCGTCAGTGCGGAGCGCATCTTGTTGATTGCCAGCGCGTTGAGCGCGATGCGCAGAATGCCGCTGAAGCTCATGCGAGCGCCTCCGGAAGCGGTGCGCGGGGCGCGGCCCGATCCAGCTCGGCCAGTCGCTCGGCGGCACTGGCCGGCTGGTTGGGCGCGTCGTGCTGCACGCGCCCGTCGAGAAAGGAAACGATGCGGGTCGCGAAGCGCGCAATGTCCGGTTCGTGGGTGACCATGACGACCGTCTGCCCCTTGGCATGCAGGCTCTGGAACAGCGCCATCACATCGAGCGAGGTGCGCGAATCCAGCGCGCCCGTGGGCTCGTCGGCGAGCACGAGCACGGGGTCGTTGACGAGCGCCCGTGCGATCGCCACGCGCTGCTGCTGTCCACCCGAGAGCTGGGCCGGGGTGTGATCCATCCGATCGCCGAGTCCCACGAGTTCGAGCCGACTTCGTGCCCGCGCACGGCGCGTCGCCTTGTCCTGATGCGCATAGAGCAGCGGCAACATCACGTTGTCCACGGCTGCGGTGCGCGGCAGCAGGTTGAACTGCTGGAAGACGAAGCCGATGCGCCGGTTGCGGATCGCGGCGAGTTGATCGCGACTCATGCCGGCGACCTCCTCCCCGGCGAGCCGATAGCTGCCGCCGCTGGGGGCGTCGAGGCAGCCGACGAGGTTCATGAAGGTCGACTTGCCGGATCCCGAAGGGCCCATGATCGCCACGAACTCGCCCTCGTCGATGGCGAGCGTGACGCCGGCGAGCGCGTGCACGAGCGTCTCGCCCATCCGGTAGACCTTGGCGAGCTCGTGGGCCTCGATCAGCGCCATGCGCGCGTGCCTTCGCTCAGAGGAGCCGCGGGAGCGACGAGCCGGCGGGGCGCATCGAACCGGGCCTGCCGACGATGCCGATGATCACTTCCGCTCCCTCCGCCAGGCCCTCGCCGCTCACCTCGGTGGCGGTGCCGTCGCTGATGCCGGTGCGCACCGTCACCGCGCGCGGCTTGCCGTTCTCCAGCACATAGATCCGACCCCGACCGCCGGCGCCGGCACGCCCGGCGATTTCACCGAGCAGGACTTCATAGCGCTTCCTCTGCTCGGGCGTGAGGATTTCCGTGACCATCGCCCGCAATTCGGCGCGGTGGCCCTGCGCGAGCTTTCCGCGCTGCTCCTCAGGCATCGCGCGCAAGCCCATCAACTTCTCGCGCACCCCGGCGAAGATCGTGTCGAGCTGCTGGCGTTGTTGGGGCGTGAGCGCGAGTTCCTGGTCGAGCCGCTCGCGAAACGCTGCGAGCTGGCCGCCGCCCGCGCCGCCACCTGCGGCAGTACCGCCGCTCGTGCCCGTCGTCGGTGGCGCACCCGCCGCTGCCTTGGGCGCGGCAGGGGCGGATTTGGGCGCTGCCGCGGTTTCGGGGCCCGCCTTCGGGCCCACCGGTGAAGACGATGCAGAGGCATTGGCCGCGAGATCCTGCAGCAGCGCGTCGTAGCGTTTCTTCTGTTCGGGCGTCAGAATCTCCGCAACCGCCGCGCGCAACTCCGCACGGTACGTGGAAAAGAGCGCGCTGCGCTGTTCCTCGGGCATTTCGCGCAGCCCCCTGAACTTCTCGCGCGCGGCGCCGAAAATGCTTTCGAGCTTCTGGCGCTGCTCCGCCGTTGGGGCCAGCTCCTGCTCAAGGCGCTCACGAAACGACGACAACTGCCCGCCTCCACCTCCACCTCCGGCTCCGCCGCCCGCGCCCGGGGCGGCACTGGCACCGGCACCCGGCAAAGCCGGGCTTGGCGCATTCGCGCCCGGCGCGGCAGACGTTCCGGCGGCTGTCCCTTTCGCGCCCGAGCGCGCCACTCCTGCTCCGGCCACCCGAGCGGCAGAGTCGGCGGCGGCAACGGGTGCTCCGGCCGCCCCCTGCGAACCCGGCGTCGGCGCGGCGGCGGGCGCGGCCGCGTCCCGCACCGCTTCCCCGCCACCCGCTGGCGCGGCACCGGCTGTCGCAACACCGACCGTCTCCCCCGGGGGCCGGAAGCGCAGCGCTCCATTGGCGATCTTGAGGACGTCGCGTCGTACCTCCGTGATCACCCGAACATTTGCCGTCATCCCCGGCTGCAGTGCGCCGTCCGCGTTCGAGAAGGTCACGACCACGACGTAGGTGACGACGTTCTGGATGTTCTGCGCTGCCTTGCGCACTTGTGTGACCGTACCCTCGAAGGTCCGGCTCGGAAATGCGTCGACGGTGAAACTTGCCTTCTGGTCAACCCGGACCCGGCTGATATCGCTCTCGTCGATGCTGGTGTCGACCTGCATGTCGCGCAGGTTGCGGGCGATCAGAAACATTTCGGGCGCCTGCAGGCTCGCGGCCACCGTCTGCCCGGCATCGACCGCGCGCTTGATGACGACTCCATCGACGGGGCTGCGGATCACCGTGCGCTCCAGATCGACACGCGCGGAGTCGAGTGCCGCCTGGCGCTGTTTGACGAGCGCCTGACTGTTTTTCACCTGTGCCAGCGCGATCTGCACTCCGGCACGCGCCGTCTTCAGGTCTTCGTCGCCGATGCGGGCCAGCGCCGCGACCCGGTCACGCTCGGCCACCGATATGTAGTTCTTGGCGACCAGTTCCTCCTTGCGCTCGAGGTCGCGTCGCGTCTCCGCCAGGTTCACCTGGACCCGGGAGAGCTCCGCGTTGCGCTGGCTCACCTGGCTCTCCTGCACGAGGACCTGCGCCTGTGCCGCGTCGAGGTCGGCCTGCGCCTGATTGACCCGCAGGCGAAACGTCTCCGGATCGATCCGGGCGAGCACCTGTCCCTGGCGCACCTCGCTGTTGTAGTCGGCAAGCACCTCCTTCAACTGGCCGGAGACCTGCGAGCTGACCTGCACGCTCGCCACCGGATTGATGCTCCCGGACGCGGCGACCACCGCCGTCACCGTTCCGCGCTCGATCTTCGCGGTGCGGTACTCGGCCTTCCCGCCCTCGCTGCGTGTGCTCCACCACCATGCGGCGCCGGCCGCAGCAATCAGCAGCACGAGAGCAGCTGTCCAGGCGAACTTGCGCTTCATCAGGGATGCCGTTCCATTGGATTTGCGAAATCCGTCAAATGTAGCAAACACGGAGCCCCTCAGGCGGGTCGGGAACGCCGGATTTCCTGCCTATTGCCGCGTCGCGCGCCGGCGAATGCGACGCAGCAAGAAAAAGGCGCCCGGGGATGACCCCGGGCGCCCGATGGCTCGTGCCCGACGCGTTCGCTGCGAACGCGCCGTGCCAACTGTTTAACGCAGCAGAATGTCGTTCTTGACGGCCTTCACGCCGGGCGTTTCGTGGGCAATCTGGTGCGCGAGCGCGCGCTCGGAGCGCGTCTTGGCGAATCCGCTCAACTGCACGGTTCCCTTGAAGGTCTCGACATTGATCGCCAGTCCGCTGACCTCCTTGTCCTGCAGAAGCGCGGTCTTGACGCGCGCGGTGATGGTGCTGTCATCGACATACTCGCCAAAGCTTGATGACTTGTCGGTGGAAGCGCAGGCACCCACGGCCAGCGCAAGGATGGTCACCAGTGCGACGCGTTTCAGGCTTGCGAAGATCTTCATTGTGGTTCTCCTTGGAGTGGAAGCAATTCGGAGCCCGGGAACTGTTTTATTTCCCCAGGCTGGGCGAATTATATTGCATAGAATTGTTTTGTACAATAGGATAGCTGTTTGGCCTTGCTCGCGGGATGCTCGGCATGCCGCCACCAGCAGGCAACCGAACCAGAAGATCCCACCAAAGATGGTACGCCAGGACGGACCCGTTTCCAGCACCAAACCGGACCGGGCTGCGGCCTCGGGCGACGCCTACGACCAGCGTGCGCTGGCGGTCCTGCGCCAGTTGCGCGACATCTTCGCAGCCACCCAGGAACATCACGCGGTCCTCGAGCGCCAGGCCGGCGTCAGCGGCTCGCAGCTGTGGGCGCTCTCGGAGATCGCGCGCCACCCGGGAATCCGCATGTCGGACCTTGGACGCACGATGGCGCTGCACCCGTCGACGACCAGCAACCTGATCGACAAGATTGAAGCGCGTGGGCTCGTGCGTCGCACGCGCTCGCGCCGAGACCATCGCGTGGTGATGCTGAACGCGACGCAACCGGGTCGGGAACTTCTGGAACGCGCACCGCATCCGGCCCGCGGCGTACTGCCCGACGCGCTCGAGCGCATGGACGCCGGGCAGCTGGCACATCTCGCCGAGGCGCTTGCGCCGTTGCTCGCGGTGATGGGATCGGGTCGCGCCGGGCGCTGACGCCACGAACACCCGGCCGCGCAGGGCGACCGGGCGGGTGCGTTACGTGGTTTCTACTTCAGCAGGATGTCGTTCTTGACGACCTTGACGCCCTTGACGCCCTTGGCGACCTGCTCGGCGCGGGCCGCTTCGGCATAGTTCTCGGCGAAGCCGCTCAGCTGCAGCACGCCCTTGAAGGCTTCCACCTGAATCGCCATGCCACTGACTTCGGGATCCTGAATCAGCGCGGTCTTCACCTGCGCCGTGATCGACTTGTCGTCCCAGTACTCGCCCAGGGTCCGACCACCGGCGCAAGCGCCCAAGGTCAGACCCAGTGCGACAACCATCGTGATGCGGCGCAGCGAACGGGAAATCTGCATGAACTGTCTCCTGAAAAGTACTTGGAATAATGATCGACGGACGCCATTGTGCCGTGAGCGGGCCTCGCCCGTCTAGCGCACGGCAAGCCCCCCTTCCCCGGGAAAGGTCGCGCCAGGGGTCGCGGCCTTCGCGAGGATTCCCCGCAAAGGGCGCGTTTCCGTCGCTCAGGCGCTCGCCGCGAAACGCTCGAGGTGGTGATCGAGATCGCCAAATAGTTGCCCGATCATCGTCAGGCGCTTGAAGGTGTGACTCACCTTGAGTTCATCGCTCATGCCCATCCCGCCGTGGAGCTGAATCGATTCCTGGCCCACGGCGCGGCACGCCTGCGCGATCTTGACTTTCGCCGCCGACACGAAGTGCATACGCTCGCGCGCGCTCAGCTTTCCGGCTGCCGCTTCATCGAAGCGCGCGCACGCCAGGCTCACGATGGAGCGCGCCTGCTCGGCGTGGATCGTCATCTCGACCATGCGGTGCTGCAGCGCCTGGAAGGAGCCGATCGGCACGCCGAACTGATGCCGTGTCTTCAGATACTCGAGCGTATCGGCGTTGGCCGAGACCAGTGCCCCGAGCGCTTCGCTGCACACGAGCAGCGTGGCGAAGTCGACCGCTTCCTCGATCGCTTCCAGCGCGTCTCCGGCCGTGCCGATCAGCGCGCTTTCGGAAACCGTCACTCCGGTGAGCGTCACGTCGCCGCAGCGCATTCCGTCGAAACCGCGCACGGCTTCGCAGCGCACTCCCGGCGCGGTGCGCTCGACCAGAAACAGGCTGATTCCGTGGGAATCGCCGGGCTCGCCCGCGGTACGCGCCGACACGACGAACCAGTCGGCCAGCGGTGCGTGCGCGACCACGACCTTCGACCCGTCCAGACGCCACCCACTGCCCTGTGCGCGCGCGCGCGTGCCCACCGCAGCCAGCCGGTAGCGAGCGTCGGCCTCGGTGTGCGCGAAGGCAAGCTTGATGCGCCCTTCGATCAGGCCCGGGAGGATCGCCTCCTTCTGTGCCGCGTCACCGCACTGCGCGACGAGACGCCCGGCAAGCCCAACGGTCGCAACATAGGGCTCGACGATCAGCGCCTTGCCGAAGGCCTCCATCACACTCATCATCCCGACGGCTCCGGCGCCGAATCCGCCGTCGTCCTCGGCAAAGGGCAGCCCCATCAAGCCCATCTCTGCCATCGTCTGCCAGACGCCCTCACTGTAGCCGGCGTCGCTCGCGATGATGGCGCGCCGCGCTTCGAACGAGTAGCTGCGCTCGATCAGCCGCGCGATGCTGTCGACCAGTTGCGTCTCTTCCTGCGTAATCTGGAAATCCATGCTCTTTCCTCCGCCGCGCTCAGAGCCCGAGGCCCAGCTTGGCGATGATGTTGCGCTGGATCTCGTTGGACCCGGCGTAGATCGAGGTCTTGCGGAAATTGAAGTAGCGCGGTGCGATGGCGGCGGTGAATTCATCGAAGCCGTCGCAATCGATCGCCTTGAAGGGCTGCGCCAGCGGCCCCGCCACCTGCATCAGCAACTCGGTGATCGCCTGCTGGATCTCGGTGCCGCGGATCTTGAGCATCGAGACCTCGGGTCCGGGCGGCTTGCCCGTGCGACGCATCTCGTCGATGAAGCGCATGTTGGTGATCTCGAGCGCCATCAACTCGATCTCGACGAGCGAAACCCGGTCGCGAAAACGCAGGTCCTCGATCAGCGGCCGGCCGTCCTTGACGGTCTTTCCGGCGATGTCGATCAGTTTCGCCAGCTCGCGCTTCGAACCCCCGATTCGTCCGGTATTGAGCCGCTCGTGGCCGAGCAGATACTTCGCCACCGTCCAGCCTTCGTTTTCCCGGTGCACCAGGTTCTCCGCCGGCACCCGGACGTCTTCGAAGAACACCTCGTTGACCTCGTGTCCCTCGTCGAGCAGCATCAGCGGGCGCACCGTAATCCCCGGCGTCGTCATGTCCACGAGCAGAAAACTGATTCCCTCCTGCCGCCGGGTCGCCCCCGCATCGGTGCGCACCAGGCAGAAGATCCAGTCGCCGAAGTGCCCCAGGGTGGTCCAGGTTTTCTGGCCGTTGAGAATGTAATGATCGCCGTCGCGCTCGGCGCGCATCTTCACCGCGGCCAAATCCGACCCGGCGCCGGGTTCCGAATATCCCTGCACCCAGAAATCGTCGCCGTCGTAGATGCGGGGCAGAAAGCGCTTCTTCTGGGCGTCCGAGCCAAAGCGCAGCAGCACCGAGGCACACATCGTCACCCCGAAGGCGACGATGGGCGGTGCGCCGGCGAGCGCCATTTCCTCTTCGAATATGTAGCGCTCCACGACGCTCCATCCGGTGCCGCCCCACTCCTGCGGCCACGACGGGGCAACCCAACCCTTCTTGGCGAGGATCCGGTGCCAGCGCAGCAGGTCGTCCTTGTCGAGTTCCTGGTACTGCAGGACCTTCTCGCGCAGCTCGGCGGGAATGCTGGCATCCAGCCATTCCCGCACCTCGTCGCGAAATGCGAGTTCCTCGGGTGAATAGGAGAGATCCATCGAGTGCCTCCTGTTGCGATGCGCAATACTAACCTGATCCCCTGCTGAAGATTTTCGCTTCAGTCGACCCAGAGGCGCGCGTTGCGGAACATCCTCATCCAGCCGGAATCCTCGCCGCTGCCCCGCGGATGCCAGCTCATCTGCACGTTGCGGAATACCCGCTCGGGGTGCGGCATCAGGATCGTGGCTCGGCCATCATCGCTGGCGAAACCGGTCAAGCCATCGGGAGACCCGTTCGGATTGGCGGGATAGTTCCGCGCCGGTGCGCCGCTGCCGTCGAGGAAACGAAGCGCCGCGGCGCTCGCCTCCCGGTGCGCTGCGCTGGCGAACTCCACCCTGCCCTCGCCATGGGAAACCGCGATCGGCAGCCGGCTGCCCGCCATGCCGCGCAGCAGCACAGACGGCGACTCGAGCACTTCGACCAGCGCGAGGCGCGCTTCGAACTGCTCGGATCGGTTGCGCAGAAAGGATGGCCAGGACGTCGCACCGGGGATGATCGACTTCAACTGGGCGAGCATCTGGCAACCATTGCACACACCGAGCGTGAAGGTGTCGGGACGCGCGAAGAAACGTGTGAATTCGTCGGCCAGCCGCGCGTGAAAGAGCACCGTCTTGGCCCACCCGGAACCGGCGCCCAGCACGTCGCCGTAGGAAAACCCGCCGCAGGCGATCAGCCCGCGAAAGTCCTCCAGGTCGCGTCGCCCGTCGAGCAGGTCGCTCATGTGCACGTCGCAGGCCTCGAATCCGGCGCGCAGGAATGCGGCGGCCATCTCGGTCTGGCTGTTCACACCCTGCTCGCGCAGGATCGCGACGCGCGGTCGCACGCCGGTGGCGATCATTGGCGCGGCGACATCGTCGGCCGGATCGAAGGGCAGCGATACGCTCAGACCCGGGTCGTCGGTGCGCGCCAGCGACTCGAACTCCTCGCGGGCGCAATCCGGATCATCGCGCAGTGCCGCGATCCGGTACGTGGTTTGCGACCACAACTGCTGCAAAGTGGCGCGCGAGTCAGCGTAGAGGCACTTCCCGCCAGACCAAAACCCGATGCACTCATCCGTGGTCGCGGTTCCGATCGCATGGCTCATCGTCCCGAGCCCGACCGCATCCAGTTCGGCGAAAACGGCATCGCGATCGGCAGCGTGCACCTGCAGCACGGCGCCCAGTTCCTCATTGAAGAGCGCCGCGATGACGTGCGCGTCATCGGCACCCGATGGGGTCGGCGCGGCTTTCGGCGCACCCGCGGCGAGAAGCGTATCCAACTCGATGCGCACTCCGCAGCGCCCGGCGAAGGCCATCTCGCACACCGTGGCAAACAGGCCGCCGTCTGAACGATCGTGATAGGCGAGCACCCGTGCCTGGGCACGCAGCCGCCGGAGCGCGGCGAAGAAGTCAGAGAGACGCCGGGGCTCGTCGCAGTCGGGAACCTCGCTGCCGATCTGTCCGATGACCTGTGCGAGCGCCGAGGCACCGAGCCGGTTGCGTCCGGCACCGAGGTCGACGAGGATCAGTGTCGAGTCCTCGCCCACCCGCAGCTGCGGTGTCCAGGCGTCGCGCACGTCGGCCACCGGCGCGAACGCGGTCACGATCAGCGAGGTCGGCGCCACCACTTTCTTCTGGCGCCGCGCGTCGGGCGCATCCGCGTCCTCCCAGATCGTGCGCATCGACAGCGAATCCTTGCCCACCGGGATGCCGATGCCCAGTGCGATCGCAAAACGACTCGCCGCGGCGACCGCATCGAAGAGGTCGGCATCGTCGCCCTGCTCGCCGCAGGCTGCCATCCAGTTGGCCGACAGGCGAATCCGGTCGGTCGCCGCGACTGGGGCGGCGGCGATGTTGGTCAGCGCTTCGCCGATGGCCATGCGCGCCGAGGCCGCCGCATCGATGACGGCGAGTGGCGTGCGCTCGCCCAGCGCCAGCGCCTCGCCCGCATAGCCATCGAAATCCATCAGCCCGATCGCGCAATCCGCGACCGGAACCTGCCACGGCCCAACGAGCTGGTCGCGCGCGCTCATCCCCCCGACCGTTCGATCCCCGATGGTGATCAGGAAATTCTTGCTCGCCACTGTCGGCAACTGCAGCACGCGCGGCGCCAGCGTCGCAAGCGAAACGCCGCCCAGTTCGATCTGCGGGAGCGCGCGCGCGCGCCGCTCGGCGACTCGCTGCAGACGCGGCGGCTTGCCGAGCAACACCTCCATCGGCATGTCCACGGGCGCGGAACCGTCTTCGTCGGCGAGCACCAGCCGGCCATCGTCGGTCACCGTGCCGACCACCGCGAAGGGGCAGCGCTCGCGCCGGCAGATCGCCGCGAAGGCCTCCAGGCTGTCCGGTGCGATCCCCAGCACGTAGCGCTCCTGGGATTCGTTGCACCAGATTTCGGCCGCGGACATCCCCGACTCTTCGAGCGGGATGCGGCGCAACTCGAAGCGCGCCGAGCGCCCTGCATCGTGAACGAGTTCCGGAAAGGCATTGGACAGCCCGCCGGCGCCCACGTCGTGAATCGAGAGCACCGGATTGGTGTCGCCCTGCGCCCAGCACCGGTCGAGCACTTCCTGCGCGCGCCGCTCCATCTCGGGATTGCCGCGCTGGACCGAGTCGAAGTCGAGCGCGGCGGTGTTGGTCCCCGCTCCCATGCTCGATGCCGCGCCGCCGCCCAGCCCAATGCGCATTCCCGGTCCGCCCAGGTGCACGAGCAGGGTGCCCACCGGGAGCCCGAGCTTGTGGGTATGACGTGCGTCGATGTTGCCCACGCCCCCGGCAATCATGATCGGCTTGTGGTAGCCGCGCACCACCCCGGCGACGTTCTGCTCGTAGGTCCGGAAATAACCTAGCAGATTGGGCCGACCGAACTCGTTGTTGAAGGAGGCCGCACCGACGGGGCCGTCGACCATGATCTGCAGCGGCGTGGCAATGCGTTCCGGAAGCCCGTAGGGCACGCCCGCCTCGCTTTGCGCAGCGCCCTCGAAAGCGCGTGCGCCGGAGCTTGCCGCGACGTCCGCGGCATGCTCCCACGGCAACGCTGCGCCCGGAATGCACAGGTTCGAGACCGTGAAACCCGTGAGTCCGAACTTGGGCTTCGCGCCCCGCCCGGTGGCCCCCTCGTCGCGCAGTTCGCCGCCCGAACCCGTGGCTGCTCCCGCGAAGGGAGAGATCGCGCTCGGGTGGTTGTGCGTCTCCACCTTGAGCACGCTGTGGGTGAGCTGCGACACCGCCGCGTAGCTCGCGTCCCGCGACCCCGGTTGCGGGAACACGCGCGCGGCGACGGTTCCCTCGAGCACTGCCGCGTTGTCCGCGTAGGCGACGATGGTGCCTGCCGGGTGCGCGGCATGGGTAGCCCGGATCATCCCGAAGAGGGAGGCGTCCGCCGGGACGCCGTCGATCACCCAGTCGGCGTTGAAGATCTTGTGGCGGCAGTGCTCGGAATTGGCCTGTGCGAACATCATCAGCTCGACGTCGCTGGGGTCGCGCCGCGCGACGCGAAAGGCCTCCATTAGGTAGTCGATCTCGTCGTCCGAGAGCGCCAGCCCGAGCGCCGCGTTGGCGCCCACCAGCGCGGAGCGGCCCTCAGTGCCCACCGCGATGCGCTGCAGCGGCTTGCCCGGCAGCGAGGCGAACACCTGCGCCGGGTCCGGGGCCGCGAGCAGCACCGACTCGGTCATCCGATCATGCAGTGCATCGGCGAGTCGCCGCAGCGCGGACTCGTCCCAGGCCGGATGCGGCGCTTCGCGCGATCGGATCGTGTAGACGACGCCGCGCTCGATGCGGCGGATTCCCTCGAAGCCGCAGCTGTGCGCGATGTCGGTTGCCTTGCTGGCCCAGGGGGAGATCGTGCCCAGACGCGGGAGGACATGGAACACTGCGCCTGTCGCCGCTTCGATCGGGCCCTCGGGTGCGCCCACCAGCGCGGCAATGCGCTGGCGTTGCGGCGCACCGATTTCGTCGTCGAACCAGGCGAGATAGAAGTAGCGCGCCGCGCAATGCTCGACCCGTGCATCGATCGCCGCGAGGCGCTCGCGCAGCCTCAGAAGCCGGAATTCCGAAAGCGCCGTCGCGCCGGGGAGAGAGAGGAATGCGGACATGGCGAAGCCCGGGGCCGGAGGGCGCGATTATACCCGGCGCCCTCTCCGGAGCGCTCCGTGACGGCGCTCAGGGAGGGGTCCCGAACCCGCCTCCCCCGGGGGTTTCGAGCACGAAGCAATCGCCCGCCGCCAGTTCCGCCTTGTCGGCGTGAGCCAGCACCTCTCGGGAGCCGTCTGCACGCTCCACCCAGGTGAGGCCCGGCGCGCCGGGCCCGCCACCGGCCGCGCCGAAGGCCGGAAACACGCGCCCGTTGGCGAGGATCGAGGCGGTCATGGGAGCCAGGAAACGAATCCGCCGCACCGCCCCGTCCCCGCCCTTCCAACGACCCGCACCGCCCGAGCCGGGGCGGATCCGATGGCTCTCGAGCCGCACCGGAAAGCGCAGCTCGAGCACCTCCGGGTCGGTCAGCCGCGAATTCGTCATGTGCGTCTGCACCACCGAGGTGCCGTCGAATCCACCGACCAGCGCGCCTGCGGCATCGAAGACGCCGCCCGCTCCGGACCCGCCCGACACCGTCTCGTAATACTGGTAGCGGGCGTCGCCGAAAGTGACGTTGTTCATCGTCGGCTGGCTCGCGCCCATGATGCCGAGCGCGCCGTAGAGCGCGTTGGTGATGCACATCGAGGTCTCGACGTTCCCGGCGACCACGGCGGCGGGGTGCCGCGGGCTGAGCATGCAGCCGTCGGGAACGATCACCTTGATCGGCTTCAGGCACCCGGCATTCATCGGAATTTCGTCGTCCACCAGGGTGCGAAACACATAGAGCACGGCCGCCATCGTGACCGCGCGCGGCGCGTTGAAGTTGTTGGATTGCTGCTCCGAAGTGCCGGTGAAGTCCACGACCGCCGTGCGACGCGCGTGGTCCACGCGGATCGCCACGCGGATCTGCGAGCCGTTGTCGAGGCGCAGCTCGAAATCACCGTCTCGCAACGCGGGGATCGCGCGGCGCACGGATTCTTCCGCGTTGTCCTGAACGTGGCGCATGTAGGCCTGCACGACCTCCAGACCGAAGTGCCCGACCATCCGCGCCAGTTCCTCGCGCCCCTTCTCGTTGGCCGCGATCTGTGCGCGCAGGTCCGCGATGTTCTGGTCCGGATTGCGTGCCGGATAAGTCGCACCGGCCAGCAGCGCGCGCAGTTCGTCCTCGCGCATCGTGCCGGCCTCGACGAGACGCAGATTGGTGATCAGCACGCCCTCGTCGTCGATCTCCCGGCTGTCGGGCGGCATCGAGCCGGGGGTGATGCCGCCGATGTCGGCGTGATGTCCCCGCGAGCCCACGAAAAAGAGGATCTCGGCCCCGGCCGTGTCGAACACCGGCGTGATCACCGTCACATCGGGCAGGTGCGTTCCGCCCGCGTAGGGATCGTTGAGCACGTAGACGTCGCCGGGGCGAATCTCACCGGCATTGTCACGCACCACGGCCTCGACGCTCGCGCCCATCGACCCGAGGTGCACCGGCATGTGCGGCGCGTTGGCCACCAGAGCACCGTCGCGATCGAACACCGCGCAGGAAAAGTCGAGCCGCTCCTTGATGTTCACCGAGTAGGCGGTGTTCTGCAGCCGGTACCCCATCTGCTCGGCGATCGACATGAACAGGTTGTTGAAGATCTCGAGCATCACCGGGTCGGCCTCGGTGCCCACCGCATGGCGCAACGCGCGCGCGACGTGACGCACGAGAACCAGGTCGCCGATGGCAGTCAACTCCGCGCGCCAGCCGGTCTCGACGATCGTGGTGGCGGTCTGTTCGGCGATGATCGCGGGCCCGTCGATCACGTCCTGCGCGCACAGTTCCTCGCGTCGGTACAGCGGCGTCTCGCGCCAGGCTCCGAGCGTGAACATGCGCACCGTCGCGCCCGGGGCGAGCGTCGCGTCGCGCCGTGCGGCCGCGTCGAGCTTCGCTCCGGAACCCGAAATGCCGATCGCTTCGGCGACCACCGACTCGATCACCAGCGCGCGCTGCGGCATCAGGAAGGAGAAGCGCTGCCGGTACGCGCGCTCGAAGCTCTCGACCATGCGTTGCGGTTCGTCCCAGTCGACGCCGAGCGCGGTGTCGGTACCCTCGTAGCGCAGTTGCGCCCGGTGCAGCACCTGGATTTCGTCCGGCGCCTCGCCCTGTGCGATCAGTTCCGTGCGCGCCGCCTCGGCGAGTTCCCGGAGCCGCGCCGCGGCCGCCTGATGCGCCGGCGCATCGAGCCTCGCTTCGATCGACGCCTCGCGCATCGCGCGCTGCTCGGCGAGCCCCATTCCGTAGGCCGAGAGCACGCCGGCAAGCGGGTGCGCGAAGACGCGCGGCATGGCGAGACTGTCGGCCACCAGGCACGCATGCTGCCCGCCGGCGCCGCCGAAGGTGTTGAGCGTGTAGCGCGTGACGTCATAGCCACGCTGCACGGAGATTTTCTTGATCGCGTTGGCCATGTTGGCGACTGCGATGTCGACGAAGCCCTGCGCAACCTCCTCGGGGCTCATCGTCCGACCCGTCGCGCGTCCGATTTCGCCGGCCAGCTCGGCGAATCCCGCCGCCACGACATTCCGGTCCAACGGCTGGTCGCCGCGCGGGCCGAACACCGACGGGAAATACTCCGGTTGGATCTTGCCGAGCATCACATTGGCGTCGGTGACCGTCAGCGGCCCGCCCCGCCGGTAGCAGGCCGGCCCGGGATTGGCTCCGGCCGAATCGGGCCCGACGCGCAGCCGCGCACCGTCGAAGTGCAGGATCGAGCCGCCGCCCGCGGCGACGGTATGGATGCTCATCATCGGCGCGCGCATCCGCACGCCGGCCACCAGCGTGTCGAAGGCCCGCTCGAATTCTCCGGCGTAGTGCGACACGTCGGTCGAGGTGCCGCCCATGTCGAAGCCGATCACCCGATCGAATCCCGCCGCCTCGCTGACCCGCGCCATCCCGACGATCCCCCCGGCCGGACCCGAGAGGATCGAATCCTTGCCCTGGAAGGTGCGCGCATCGGTGAGCCCCCCGTTGGACTGCATGAACTGCAGCCGCACGCCCGGCATCGCGGCCGCCACCTGATCGACGTAGCGGCGCAACACCGGTGAGAGATAGGCATCCACGACCGTCGTGTCGCCGCGCCCGACGAACTTGATCAGCGGCGAGACCTCGTGGGATACCGAGACCTGCGTGTATCCCATCGCGCGGGCGATCTGCGCCACCCGCTGCTCGTGCGTCACATGGCGATAGCCGTGCATCAGCACGATGGCGACGCTGCGCAGGCCCGAATCCCAGGCACGCTGCAGTGCCGCGCGCGCCGCCTCCTCGTCGAGCTGCGTCACCACCGTGCCGTCGGCATCGACGCGCTCGTCGATTTCGATCACTTCCCGGTAGAGCAACTCGGGCATCTCGATGTGGCGTGCGAAGAGCTTCGGGCGGTTCTGGTAGGCAATGCGCAGCGCGTCGGCAAAACCGCGCGTCACCGCCAGCACCAGCGCTTCGCCCTTTCTCTCCAGCAGCGCGTTGGTGGCCACCGTGGTGCCCATCTTCACGACGGTGACCTGCTGCGGCGTGATCGCCTCGCCCGGGGAAAGCGCGAGCACGCGGCGAATTCCCTCGACCGCCGCGTCCAGGTAGTGCCCGGGATTTTCCGAGAGCAGTTTGACGATCCGCAACTCGCCCTGCGCCGAACGGCCCACGACGTCGGTAAAGGTGCCGCCCCGGTCGACCCAGAACTGCCAGCGCTGGTCAGGATTCATTCGCTTCTCACTTCCTTTGGTAAACGCCGTGCGACCAGCGTGGTGATGTCAACCACCGGCAGTCCGGTGGCGGCACGCACCGCTTGCGCATAGGGAGCCATGTTCGTGCATTCGAGGACGATGGCCGCGACATCCGGGCGCCGGTCGACGAGTCGCACGGCAGCCGCGACGGTCGCCTTACGGGCGGCCGCCACGTCGAGCTCTGCCTGATCTTCGAGCAGGGTGCGCTGGAACGGACAGCCCTCGGCGAGACCTTCAACCGGCGTGTCGTCGGGCGCGCGTGCGCAGCGCAGGTGCCCGGGGGTCAGGGCATCCGCGTCGACGGTCACAACGCCGGTCACGCGACCCGGAACCAGCGTGGCCTGGATTTCGGGCAGCAACAGCAGACTCGAGGTCCACACCGGAATCGCCAGGGCGTCCTGCAGTTCCCGCTGAAAGAGAACCAGGAACCCGCAACTCGTGGTGATGGCATGGACGCCGGCGCGCACCAGCGAGCGGCCCGCATCGATGAACGGCACGAGCAGCGAGGGATCGTGGTCGCGCACCACCCGCCGCGGCGAGGCGCCCGCCACGGTCGCGTAACGCACCGGATGATCGAAGGTCACCGGGTTGCCGATGTCGCCAACGATGCGCGGAAAGCGCGTATCGAGCATCAGGACGCCAAGGACGCCGGATGCTGCGGGGGCCGGAACCGGGGCCGACGCCGCGCCGGGCCGCGCGGCGCCACCGCCGGCGCCCGATGTCGGAGGTGCTGCGCTCACAGGGCCGCCGCAGCGCGAGCCGCCTGATCGTAGAGTCCGGAAAGCGTGCGCAGCGTGCGCGCCAGTCGGGCGAGATCTTCGCGATCGGCCACATCACCGGCGAGGCTGGGCAGCAGGCATTGCTCGCGCACGTCCCGATAGCGCTCGACGAGTCCGCGACCGGCAGCCGAACTCGAGTAGAACACCTCCTTGCCGGTCTTGCGACTCTCGATCAGTCCCAGCCCGACGAGCTTCTTGAGTGCGTAGTTGACGACGTGGGTGTCCTCGTAGTTCAGCGTAAAGCAGATGTCGGCGAGCTTCTTCGCGCGGCGGCGATGCTCGACGTGGTGCAGCACGAGTACGTCCGTCGGCGTCAGGTCGGGCGTCCCGGCCGCGGCCATGCACCGCGTGCTCCAGCGCGCGAACGCGTGGCCACAGACGATCAGCCCGAACTCCAGTTCCGAGAGTTCGGCCCAACCGCCCTCGGCGAGGTGCGCCGAGGAAACGATTCGCACGCTGCGCCCCGGCGCCGGGGCCGTTTGCGCAGGAGAATTCCTGCTCGCACTCGTCTGGGCTTTCGCCGCGCGCTGCGGGCGTGATCTTGATGTGGCCATTCAATATTTCCAAATCATCGACAAGACATTGACAATTTATCGCGTAATTCCCTAGGATTCAAGCGCGCCGAGACGGCCTGCGCCTCGCCCGACCGGGTCGACGTGCAGGGCATGGCGACGAAGCCGGTTTTTTTTCGTACACTGCAAAGCGCACCATCAACCATGTGGAGACGAACCAATGAAATCATTCCGACTCGTCGGCGCAGCGACCGCAATCGGTCTCGCGACGACGCTCCTGGGCGCCTCCGGCGCCTTCGCGCAGACCAAGTGGGACCTGCCGGCAGCATATCCGGCCAGCAACTTCCATTCCGAGAATCTGGTTCTGTTCGCCAATGACGTCGACCGTCTTTCGGGGGGCAAGCTCAAGATCACGGTCCACTCCGGCGCCTCGCTCTTCAAGGCGCCCGAGATCAAGCGCGCCGTGCAGGGAAATCAGGCGCAGATCGGGGAAATCCTGATCTCCAACTTCTCCAACGAAAACGCGCTCTTCGGCGTCGACGTGCTGCCCTTCGTGGCCACCAGTTTTGACGCCGCGATGAAGCTGCATCTCGCCGCGAAACCGGCTCTCGAAAAGCTGCTGGCCTCGCAGGGCATGCGGCTGCTCTATACCGTGCCGTGGCCGCCGCAGGGGCTCTACGCGAAGAAGGCGCTCGACAGCGCCTCCGACCTGAAGGGCGTGAAGTTCCGTTCGTACAACCCCGCGACCGCGAAGATCGCCGAGATGTTCGGCGCGCAGCCGGTTTCGATCCAGGCCGCCGAACTGTCCCAGGCGCTGGCCACCGGAGTCGTCGAGTCCTACATCTCCTCGGGTTCGACCGGCTACGACACCAAGACCTTCGAGCACCTGAAGTATTTCTACGACACGCAGGCGTGGATCCCGAAGAACGCGATCATCGTGAACCAGAAGGCCTTCGAGGCGCTCGACAAGCCGACGCAGGACGCGCTGCTCAAGGCGGGTGCGGAAGCCGAGGTGCGCGGCTGGAAGATCTCGCGTGAGAAGACCGGCTGGTACCTGGATCAGTTGAAGGCGAACGGGATGAACGTGCTGGCGCCGTCGGCCAAGATGTCGGCCGAGTTCAAGAAAGTCGGCGACGTGCTGCTCGAGGAGTGGCTCCAGAAGACCGGCGCCGAGGGCAAGTCCATCATGGACGCCTATCGGAAGTGATTCGCCGCGCACTCGATACCTTGTATGACACCGCCGCCGTGCTGGCGGCGGTGTGCGTGATCGGGGTGCTCGTCACGGTGATCGCCGGAGTCATCAGCCGGGAATCGAACTTCTTCATTCCCGGCACCGACTCCTACGCGGGCTACCTGATGGCCGGCGCGGGCTTTCTTGCCCTCGCCCACACCCTCAAGCGCAACGAGCACATCCGCGTCACGCTGGTCCTCAACCTGGCCGCGCCGCGGCTGCGACGTGCGCTCGAACTCTTCTCGCTCGGCGCCGCCGTCTTGCTTGCGGCGCTCTTTGCCTACTACAGCGTGCGGCTTGCCTGGCAGTCGCACCTGTTCAACGACATCTCGACCGGAAACGATGCCACGCGGCTGTGGATCCCGCAGCTCTCGATGGCGATCGGGTCGCTGATCCTGGTCGTTGCCTTTATTGACGAATTCATCCTGGAACTCCTCGGACGCAGGCGCCACCTGACCCGTGACGAGCTTCTGCGCAACGAGTAAACGTTACCGAGGCGCGCGCCGAGAGCGCGCGGAAAGCCAGCGATGACCGAGTTGATCATCACCACCCTGCTGATCGTCGTGCTCTTCCTGCTGCTGGGCAGCGGGGTGTGGATCGGACTTACGCTCTCGGGCGTGGCATGGATCGGGATGCAGCTCTTCGCCGCGCGCCCGGCGGGCGATGCGATGGCGGTGACGATCTGGGGCTCGTCGTCGAGCTGGACGCTCACGGCGCTGCCGCTGTTCATCTGGATGGGCGAAATCCTGTTTCGCACCCGGCTCTCCGAGGACATGTTTCGCGGACTCGCGCCGTGGATGAACGCGCTCCCTGGGCGCCTGCTGCACACGAATATCATCGGCTGCGCGATCTTCGCTGCGGTATCGGGCTCTTCGGCCGCCACCTGCGCGACGATCGGCAAAATGACGCTGCCCGAGCTCGAGCGCCGCGGGTACCCGAAGAACCTCGTGATCGGTACCCTGGCAGGGGCCGGCACGCTGGGGCTGCTGATTCCCCCGTCGATCATCATGATCGTCTACGGGGTGGCAGCAGAGATTTCCATCGCTCAGCTGTTCATCGCAGGGGTGATCCCGGGATTTCTGCTGGCCAGCCTGTTCAGCGGTTACGTGATCATCTGGGCGCTGCTCAATCCGGGCAAGGTCCCCGCTGCCGACAGCCGCAGCTCCTTCTTCCAGAAGATCTACGCCTCGCGCAGCCTGATACCGGTGATGTTGCTGATCGCGGTGGTGCTGGGTTCGATCTACGCTGGCGTCGCCACCGCCACCGAGGCGGCGTCGATCGGCGTGGTCGGATCGCTGATTCTCTCCGCGATCCAGGGGTCGCTGCGCTGGGCGAGCTTTCGCGACTCGCTGATGGGTGCCACGCGGCTTTACTGCATGATCGCGCTGATCCTCGCGGGCGCGTCGTTCCTGACGCTATCGATGGGCTACATCGGTTTGCCTCGGCACCTGGCCGAGTTCATTGCCGCGCTGGGGCTGCCGCAGTGGGGGCTGGTGATCGCGCTGGCGATCTTCTTCATCGTGCTCGGCTGCTTTCTGGACGGCATATCGATCGTGGTGCTGACGATGGGCGTGATCCTGCCCACCGTGACGGCAGCCGGGATCGACCTGCTGTGGTTCGGGATCTTCGTCGTGGTGGTCGTCGAGATGGCGCAGATCACGCCGCCGGTGGGTTTCAACCTCTTCGTCCTGCAGGGAATGACCAAGCTCGATCTGATGTGGATCGCGCGGGTCACGCTGCCGATGTTCCTGCTGATGGTGCTCGCCGTCGCGCTGATCTACCAGTTTCCCGGCCTGGTCACCTGGCTCCCGGCCCAGATGAAGATGTCCCCCTGAGGGCGTGACCCGCACCGCGCCTGCGGCAGAACGCCCCGCTCTTGCCGCGACGCACTAGAATCGGCGCATGCACGCCGTCTCCCGAATTGCCGGCGAACCCACGACCGGCCCTCTGTACACCACCGCCTCGGTGCGGGCGATCGAGCACGCGTGGCTCGCGCGCCTGCCCCACGGCACGCTGATGGAGCGTGCGGCGCTGGCCTGCGCCGACGCGCTCGAACGCATCGCCCGGGATCTGCCGCGCGGCACGCCGATCATCGCGCTGGTCGGTCCGGGCAACAATGGTGGCGACGCGCTGCTCGCCGCGCTGCACCTGCGCGCCATCGGCTTTGACTGCCGCGCCTGGTGCGGGCCGGTGCAGCCCGACGCCGGGAGCGAGGCGCACGCGGTGCTCGCGCGCTGGAAGGACGCCGGGGGCGCCTTCATCACCCGTGCCGACTTGCTCGCCTCAGCGGGTTCCGGGGCGATCCTGATCGACGGTCTCTTCGGCATCGGGCTGGCACGCCCCGTCTCGGGGGAGTACGCCGAGATCGTCATCGCGCTGAACTCGGTTCCCGGCACGGTGCTCGCGGTCGACGTGCCCAGCGGCATCGACGCGGACACGGGTGGCGTCGTCGGCGACGCGAACGGGTGCGCGCTGCGCGCCGTCGCCACGGTCACGATGATCGCCGACAAACCCGGACTGCATACCGGCGCGGCCCTCGACTGCGCGGGTGACGTGATCGTTGCCGATCTGGGCACCGCGGAGCATCCCGATCCCGACGGCCTGCTCGTCACCGCGCCATGGGTGCGTGAGCGACTGCGCACGCGTCCCGCCACGAGCCACAAGGGCAGCTTCGGCACGGTCTGCGTGATCGGTGGCGCGGAGGGCATGCGCGGCGCGGCGCTGCTGGCCGGGCGCGGCGCGCTCGCCGCCGGGGCCGGCAAGGTCTACGTCGCCGGCCCCGACGGGCCGGCCTTCGATCCTGCGCAGCCGCAGTTGATGACCCGCGACTCCGAGGAAGCACTCGCGGGCGTCAGCGCGGTGGCGATCGGCTGCGGCCTGGGCACTTCCGACGCGGCCCGCGTGTTGCTGACCCGTTCGCTCGCCTCGAGCGCTGCGCTGGTGCTCGACGCAGACGCCCTGAACCAGCTCGCCGCGACACCGGCGCCGGCAACGGCCTTCTCGGCGTTGGCCGTGCGGGCCAGGCGTCCGACGATCCTCACGCCCCACCCGCTCGAAGCGGCACGGCTGCTTGCCGTGCCCGTCGCCGAGATCGCGCGTGACCGCGTGGCTGCCGCCCGCGAACTGGCGCGCCGCAGCGGCTGTGTCGCGCTGCTCAAGGGCGCCGGTTCCGTCGTCGCGACCCCATCCGGGGCCTGGTCGATCAATGCCAGCGGGAGTCCCGCGCTGGCGAGCGCGGGCACCGGCGACGTGCTGGCCGGCGTGGCCGCCGCGCTGCTTGCCCAGGGCTACAGCCCCTTCGAAGCCGCCGCGCTGGCGGCGTGGCTGCACGGGCGCGCCGGCGAGTCCTGGAGCGCAACGCACCCGCGCCATGCGGGACTCTCGGCCGCGCAACTTCCCGCTCTGATCGTCGAGGTGCTCGATGAGCGCTGATCACGCCACGGCGCAGGCGGGCAGCGCCTTTCGCGCATCGCTTGGCGTATTGCGCGGTCGCGCGCCGCACGCCGCCGATTGCGCAATCGATACGCTCTTCACGAGCGAGTCCGGGCGCCTCGCACGACTGAGTTTCGAGTTGCCCGGACTGTACCTCGACATCTCGCGCAGCCGCCTGCCGCTCGCCGAGTTGCCGGGGCTGCTGCGCCACGCCGAGGCGGCGGGCTGGCGCACCGGTCGCGACCGGATGTTCGCCGGCGAGCCGGTGAACCGGAGCGAGAACCGCGCGGCACTGCACGTGGCGCTGCGCGCCGCGCGTGCAATGCCGCTGGGCGCAGGCGGTGCCGACGTGATGCCGGGTGTAATGGAAACGCTGCGCCGGATGCGCGGGTTCGCGACGGCCGTGCGCGACGGGACGCACCGCGGTGCGGGTGGTGCCCCCATCACCGACGTCGTGGCGCTGGGTATCGGCGGGTCGTCGCTGGGACCGCAACTCGCGTGCGAGGCACTGGCCGGTTTCGCCCATCCGCGATTGCGGATTCACTTCATCGCCAGCGTCGATCCGGCCGCGTGGGCGGGTCTGCGCCCAGGCCTGTCGGCGCCCACGACCCTCGCGGTGATCGCTTCGAAAACCTGGTCAACCGCAGAAACGCTGGGCAACGCCGAGGCGCTGCGCGCGTGGCTGCTCGCATCCGGCGTCCCTGCCGACGGTCTTCACCGCCACCTTGCGGGAATCACGGCGCGCCCGGACCGGGCGCAGGCCTTCGGCTTGCGTGATTCCACCCTCTTCTCCTTCGAGGAATGGGTCGGTGGGCGCTACTCTCTCTGGTCGGCGATCGGCCTGCCGGTGATGCTCTCGATCGGCGCCGACGCATTCGACGAGTTGCTCGCGGGAGCCCGCGAACTCGACGAGCATTTCCGCGACGCGCCCCTCGAGCGCAACGCGCCGGCCATGCTCGCCCTGCTGTCTCTGTGGAACGCGCTCGGCCTGGGCGTGCAGACCGAAGCGGTCATTCCGTACAGCCACCCGCTGCGGCGCCTGCCGGCGTACCTGCAGCAGCTGCAGATGGAGAGCAACGGCAAGAGCGTCGATGTCGACGGCACGCCGGTCGACTACCCGAGCGCGGCGGTGACCTGGGGCGAACCGGGAACCGAGGCGCAGCACTCCTTCTTCCAGGCGCTGCACCAGGGACACGCGCTGCAACCCGTGGACTTCGTGCTCGTCGCGCCACCGCCCGGGGCCGTTTCACCAGCCATTGTCACCCTGCTCGCCAACGGCCTCGCGCAGGCCGAGGCGTTGTTGCGCGGCGACCCCGCCGCCGCGACGCCCCACCAGCGCTGCCCCGGCAACCGCCCTTCGACGACGATTCTGCTCGATGGCCTGCGCCCGCGCACGCTGGGCGCCCTGCTCGCGCTCTACGAACACAAGACCGCTTCGCTCGGCTGGCTGCTGCGCATCAATTCCTTCGACCAGTGGGGAGTCGAACTGGGCAAGCGAATTGCGCTGCGCGTCGAGGCGCTGCTGCGCTCTCCCGAACTTCCCCTTCCCGAGGACATGGATCCGTCCACCGCCGCGCTGGTCGCGCGCCTGAGCGCTACCCTCCCTCGAGGGAGCTGATCCGCCCCGCGTGCAGCGTCAGGCGACGCGAACAGCGGCGCGCGAGTTCCGGGTCGTGCGTGACGAGCACCAGGGTCGCGCCCGCCTCGCGGTTGAGTTCGAAGAGCAATTCGATCACGCGCTCCCCGGTCGCCGCGTCGAGGCTCCCCGTGGGTTCATCGGCGAACAGCAGCCGTGGCTGGGAGACGAAGGCGCGCGCCAGCGCAACGCGCTGCTGCTCGCCCCCCGAGAGCGTTTTGGGATAATGGGCAGCCCGATCGGCGAGTCCGACCCGCTCCAGAAGCACCCTTCCGCGTCGCTCCGCGTTGGCTTCCCCGGCGAGTTCGAGCGGCAGGAGCACGTTCTCCAGCGCGTTCATCTGTCCGAGCAACTGGAAGGACTGGAACACGAAACCGAGATTGCGGGCGCGCCACGCGGCACGCCGGTCCTCGTCGAGCGCGAAGAGCGCTTCCCCGAAGATCGTCACGCTGCCCGAGGTGGGCAGGTCGAGCCCGGCCATCAGCCCGAGCAGGGTAGACTTGCCGGATCCGGACGCACCGAGCACGGCCAGCGTTTCCCCCTCGCCCACGCTGAAGGAGACCTCGTGCAGAATGCTGAGCCACCCGTCGGCGTCGCGCACGCGCCGATTCAGACCTTCCACCACGATTGCCGTCATGAAGAGATTCCGTTTCCTGTTGTTCGTGTTTGCGCTGCTCAGTGTAGCCGCCTTCGACAATCCCCGGCTGGCGCACGCGGATTCTTCGACCGGCCCGGCGATCCTGGTGCTGGGCGACAGCCTCTCGGCCGAGTACGGCATCCCGCGGGGCACGGGCTGGGTCGAATTGCTGCGCGCGCGGCTCGCCTCCGAAGGCCGCGCGCACCGGGTGGTGAACGCAAGCATCAGCGGCGAGACGACCTCGGGCGGACGTGCCCGGATCGACGCCCTGCTCGCCGCGCATCGTCCGGACATCGTGATTCTGGAGTTGGGCGGCAACGACGCCTTGCGCGGCCTGAACCTCAACGCGAGCGCCGAGAACCTGCGCGACATCACCGCCCGTTCGCGCCGCGCAGGGGCAAAGGTGCTGCTGCTCGGCATGCAGGTTCCCCCGAACTACGGGCGCGCCTACTCGCAGCGTTTTGCCGGCATCTACGAGGAGGTCGCCCGCCGGGAGGGAGCCGTTCGCGTGCCCTTCTTTCTCACCGGGGTGGCCGAGCGCATCGAGCTGTTCCAGTCCGACCGGATCCACCCCACCGAAGCGGCGCAGCCGATTCTGCTCGAGAACGTCTGGCCGGCGCTGCGGCGGCTGCTGGACACGGTCCCCGCGCGCAAGCCGGCCTGAGTTCGCGCTAGCTGTCGATTCCCGCCATGCAGAGGTACTTGATCTCGAGATAATCCTCGATTCCGTATTTCGAACCTTCGCGCCCGGTCCCCGATTCCTTCATGCCGCCAAAGGGCGCCACCTCGGTCGAAATGATGCCGGTGTTGATCCCGATGATGCCGAATTCAAGCCCCTCCGAGACGCGCCAGATCCGCCCGATGTCGCGGCTGTAGAAATAGGACGCGAGTCCGAACGGCGTGTCGTTGGCCATCTGCAGGGCCTGCTCCTCGGTCTCGAAGCGAAACAGCGGCGCGACCGGCCCGAAGGTTTCCTCCGAGGCGATCAGCATGCCGGGGGTCACATCGGCGAGAACGGTGGGCTCGAAGAAGCGTCCGCCCAGCGCGTGGCGCTTGCCGCCCGCGGTGATCTTCGCGCCCTTCGCCACCGCGTCGGCGATGTGCTCCTCGACCTTCGCCACCGCATTCATGTCGATCAGCGGCCCCTGGTTGACGCCGGTTTCGAGCCCGTTGCCCACGTTGAGTTCGGCGACGGCTTTCGCGAACTTCGCCGCGAAGGCGTCGTAGACCGAAGCCTGCACCAGCAGTCGATTCGCGCAGACGCAGGTCTGGCCGCTGTTGCGATACTTCGATGCCAGCGCGCCGACCACGGCGGCGTCGAGGTCCGCATCATCGAAGACGATAAAGGGTGCGTTTCCGCCGAGCTCCATCGAGGTCTTCTTGACGGTTCCCGCGCACTGCGCCATCAGTTCCTTGCCGACTTCGGTCGATCCGGTGAAGGTCAGCTTGCGCACGATCGGGTTGGCGGTCAGTTCGCTGCCGATCTGCTGGGCCGATCCGGTCACCACGTTGAGCACGCCACGCGGCACGCCCGCACGTTCGGCCAGCACGGCCAGCGCGAGCGCCGAGAACGGCGTCTGTGACGCCGGCTTGGAGATCAGCGTGCAGCCTGCGGCCAGCGCCGGCCCCGCCTTGCGCGTGATCATCGCGGCCGGGAAGTTCCACGGCGTGATCGCCGCGCAAACCCCCACCGGCTCCTTGATCACGACGATGCGCCGATCCGGCATGTGCTGCGGAATCGTGTCCCCGTAGATGCGCTTGCCCTCTTCGGCGAACCACTCGACGAAGGAGGCGGCATAGGCGATTTCGCCGCGCGACTCGGTCAGCGACTTGCCCTGTTCGCTGGTCATGATGATCGCGAGATCTTCCTGATTGAACATCATCAGGTCGAACCAGCGGCGCAGGATCGCGCTGCGTTCCTTGGCGGTCTTTGCGCGCCAGGCCGGCAGCGCCGCCTGCGCGGCCTCGACCGCGCGGCGCGTCTCGGCTGCGCCCATGCGCGGCACCGTTCCGATGACCTCGCCCGTGGCGGGATTGTCGACTTCGATGACGGCACGCGAGTCGGCATCAGCCCACTGGCCGTCGATGAAACACTGGTGGCGCAGCAGGGATGGATCCTTCAATTGCATCTTGTCTTCTCCGGGAGTGGGTGGTCTGATCAATCGCGTTTCCGCGCGGCTCTCAGGCTGCGCGCAGGCCCATCAGGCGCCAGGCTTTCCGCGCACGACGAGCACCGAGCGCGGGCAGTGGCGGACCACCTGCGCGGCATTGGCGCCGAGCAGGAAGTCCCGCATCGCGTCGGGCTTGTGCGACGCCATCACGATCAGGTCGGCATCGATCGCCTCGGCAGCCGAGATGATTTCCTCGTAAACGGTTCCCTCGCTGACGACCTGCTGACACGCGATGCCCTGCGGGACGTGTTTCGCGACGAATTCCGCCAGCTCGCTCACCGAGGCTGCGCGCAGTTTTTCGCGCGCCGTGGGCGCGAAGTACTGGCTGACCTGCGCCGAGAACTCCGGCAGAACGGTGAGCACGTGGAGCGTTGCCCCCTCGCCGCCGGCTTCGGCGATCGCGACCGGCAGCGCGTGGCGCCAGCTCGCCGGTTCGTTCAGGTCGATTGGGAACAGGATTTTCTTGAACATGGGTTCTCCTCTGCCGCCCGCTAGCGGGTGGCCTTGGCGGGTTCGGGGACGCGCCGTGCGCGCTGGAGCATGACGATGAATCCGAGCAGCAGCAGCGCGGGAATGAAGAGCCATTCCTTGCTCGGGCGATCGGTGGGGACTTCAAGCGAGACGATCCGGAAGCTCGGCTCAAGCCCCAGCTTCTCCGCCTGGGTCCCGAAGCCGACCGCGGCGATGCTGACCTGGTCGCCCAGCGCCATGATCGTAAGCCCGGAGCTCTTCAGGCGCTTTTCGCCCGTGTCCGGCTTGCCCAGCGGCAGCAGCACGCCCTTTTTGATTTCCTTGCCCTCGATCGACATCCCCTCGACCCACATGCGCAAGCGCCCGTCGGCGGGCTTGGCCTCGGCGATCTTGATGATCTCGGTCGCCGGAACGCTTTCGAAAGGCGGGTAGACGATGTCCAGCCAAAAGCCGGGGCGGAACAGCGTGAAGGTCACCAGCAGCAGCAGGATGCTCTCATAGAACCGGCTCCGCACCAGGAAGTAACCCTGGGTGGCGGCGGCAAAAAGAAGCATCGCCACGGTTGCGCTCGTCACCGTAAGCACCAGGTGCGTGGGCGAGCTGATCCCGATCATCAGCAACTCCGTGTTGAAGATGAACAGGAAGGGCAGGATCGCAGTGCGCATGCTGTAGAAGAACGCCGTCACGCCGGTCTTGATCGGATCGGATCGCGCGATCGCCGCGGCTGCGAACGATGCCAGACCCACCGGAGGCGTCACGTCCGCCATCAGTCCGAAGTAGAAGACGAACAGATGCACCGCGATCAGCGGCACCAGAAGCCCACTCTGGGCTCCAAGTTCGACCACGACCGGGGCCATCAGGGTCGAGACAACGATGTAGTTGGCCGTCGTGGGCAATCCCATCCCGAGAATCAGGCTGATCACGGCAACCAGCACGAGCATGATCATCAGATTGCCGCCCGAAACCAGTTCGACGAGTTCGGTCATCACCAGGCCGATGCCGGTCTGCGACACGGTACCGACGATGATGCCTGCAGCGGCCGTCGCCACCCCGATGCCGATCATGTTCCGCGCCCCGCTCACCATCCCGTCGATCAGGTCGGAGAAACCGAGGCGAAGCGCGGCGCCGAGATCGGAGCGGCCGCGCAGCAACGCACTGATCGGACGCTGGGTGAGGATGATCACGATCAGGAACACCGTCGCCCAGAAAGCGGCGAGCCCCGGGGACATCTGCTCGATCATCAGGCACCAGATCAGCACCACCACCGGCAACAGATAGTGCAGCCCGGACTGGAGCGTCGGCCCGGTCTCGGGCAGTTCGAAGACGGGTGCGTCCGGATCGTCGAGTTCAAGCTCGGGTTGACGCGCTCCGAACCAGAGCAGGCCGAGATAGGACGCGGTCACCAGGACCGCGATGATTCCCAGCGCGGCATCGGGGAAGGCAATCTTGAGCCAGCCGACCCCGTAATAGACCACCCCCGAGAGGATGACCAGACCCGCAACCGTCATGCCGAACGACAGCAGCCGTTGCACGAAGGTCGAGACCGTACGGCGCGGCAGGCCCTTGAGGTTGGCCTTCAGGGCCTCGAGATGAACGATGTAGAAGAGCGCGATATACGAGATGATCGCCGGCAGGAACGCATGCTTGATCACCTCGATATAGGGGATGCCAACGTACTCGACCATCAGGAACGCAGCCGCGCCCATCACCGGCGGCATGAGCTGGCCATTGACAGAGCTCGACACCTCGACGGCGCCGGCCTGGTCGGGCCGGTAACCGACGCGCTTCATCAGCGGAATGGTGAACGTGCCCGTCGTCACCACGTTGGCGATCGAAGAACCCGAAATGATGCCCGTGGCCGCCGACGAGACCACCGCTGCCTTGGCGGGGCCGCCACGCATATGGCCGAGCAGCGCGAACGCGGATTTGATGAAGTAGTTGCCCGCGCCCGCCTTGTCGAGCAGCGACCCGAAGAGCACGAACAGAAAGATGAAGCTGCTGGAGACGCCCAGCGCGATCCCGAAGACACCCTCGGTGGTCAGCCACTGATGACTCATTCCCTTGGCGAGCGACGCGCCCTTGTGCGCGATCATCTCGGGCATGTACGCGCCACCGAACAGGTAGACGAGAAACAGCATCGCGACGATGGTCATCGGTGGGCCGAGCACCCGGCGCGTGGCCTCCAGCAGCAGAACCATGCCGGTCACGGCGACGACAAGATCGATCGTTGTCGGTTGCCCGGGACGAGTCGAAATCTCCGCGTAAAACAGATAGATATAGGCGGCGCAAAACGCCCCCACCAGCGCGAGCACCCAGTCCATGACCGGAACGTAGTGGCGTGGTGATCTCTTGAGCGCTGGATAAGCGGTATACGCCAGGAAGATCGCGATGGCCAGGTGAATCGATCGTGCCTCGGTTGAATTGAAAACCCCGATCCCGAAGGTGTAGGGCAGCGGCGAGGCGTACCAGAGCTGAAAGATCGACCAGAACAGCGCCACGCCCAGCAGCAACTGCGCGACGAATCCGGACGGGTGGCGGCCGCCGGTATCGGATTCCGCGACCAGTTCCCGAACGTCCACGGACTCCATATCGACCGTCTTTGCGGTTTTCTTGCTCATGTATCTCCCCCTCGCGCCGGCGTGCTGGCCATCGGATGCGGATCACGACGATCCGCCGGGCCTGAGATCGGACGGGGCGGCGAGTCTTCGCACCCCGCCCCGCAGTACTGCTGTGGCCGCGGGGCCGCATGGCCCCGCGCCCGGAGAGAGCTTACATCCAGCCCTTTTCCTTGTAGTACTTCACCGCGCCGTCATGCAACGGAGCCGACAGACCGTTCTTGATCATGTCCTTGGGCGTCAGGTGCGCGAGCGCGGGATGAAGCTTCTTGAAGTCCTCGAAGTTCTCGAACACGGCCTTGACGACCTGGTAGACGAGATCCGGGGAGACCTTGGCCGACGACACGAACGTGGCGAGCACGCCATAGGTCGGGGTCGGATCCGGGTTGCCGGCATACAGTCCGCCGGGGATCGACACCTTCGCAAACGACGGATTGGCTGCGACCAGCTTGTCGATCGCCGGGCCCGTCATCGGAACCAGCTTCGCGCCGCAGGTTGTGGTCGGATCCTGGATGTTGGCCGAGGGATGGCCGACCCCGTAGAAAAAGCCGTCGATCTTGTTGTCGCACAACGCGGCGCCGTGCTCGTCAGCCTTGAGTTCCGCAGCGAGCGAAAAGTCGGATTTCTTCCAGCCCATTGCGTCGAGCAGTTCCATCATCGAAGCCTGCGTGCCCGAACCCGGGTTGCCGATGTTGAAGCGCTTGCCCTTGAAGTCCGCGAAGCTCTTGATGTTGGCTTCCTTGCGCGCCAGCACCGTGAACGGCTCCGGATGCAGCGAGAACACGGACCGCAGATCGGTCATCTTCCCGGCATCCTTGAAGGTCGAGGTGCCGTTCCACGCGTGATACTGCCAGTCGGACTGCGCGACGCCCAGGTCGAGTTCGCCGGCGCGGATCGTGTTGATGTTGTACACCGAGCCTCCCGTGCTCTCGACCGAGCAGCGAATGCCGTGCGTCTTGCGATCCTTGTTCACCAGACGGCAGATCGCACCGCCCGCGGCGTAGTAGACGCCGGTGACGCCGCCCGTGCCGATGGTCACGAACCGGTCGGCTGCCGCCACCGGAGCGGACGCCGCCAGCATGCCCGCGGCCACAATGGCGCTGAGCACGCCCGTAAATTTCATCGAATTTTTCATTGCTTCCTTCTCCTTGTTGACGAGAAAAACAACCCAGAAACCGATCCCCTGCTCGGGGATTTCCATTCCATGCGGTCGTCGGGAAGACTACGACCCGACGACGGCAACCTCCAATTCGCTGATCAGCCGCTCGCGGCGGCGCACTTCGCGCAGCGAACCTGCTCCCAGACGCGCCACGGCAACGGTGAGGAGCCCCTCGATGGCCGCCACGACCGCGACCGCGCTCGGACCGAAGAAACTGCTCCCGGTCTCGCAGACTATCGCCTGTTCCGACTCGAGCCCGAGCGGGCAGTCATGCGAGTCGGAGATCGTGATCAGTCCGATCCCCTGCCCGGCGATGATTCGTGCCAGCTCCAGCGTGGCCCGCGTGTGCGGCGCGTTCGAGAGCATCACGATCAGATCCTGCCGGCCCAGCTGGGCGATCGCGTGCGCAATCCCGTGTTCGGAGGCGACCAGCATGTCGACGTCGCTGCGCAACATGCCCAGTCCGTAGGACAGCGTGCTGGCCGCGGCGACCATCTGGCGGGTGCCGAACACCTTGACGCGACGCGCTTCCAGCAGTCGAGCGGCGATTCCATCGATATCCACGTGAGCCAGGTTCTCCGCCGTTGCCGCGATGTTCACGCGCTGCTCGCCGGCGCTCCGGGCAAGGATTCGCGCCCCGCTGTTCGCCTCGTCGCCGTCGCCCAGTTCGGGGGCCTCTCCCCGTGCCCCGGAAACATGGGCTTCCCCGGAGATCGAACTGCGAAACACGTCCTGAAATTCGTTGAAGCCCTTGAAGCCCAGCTTGCGACTCAGCCGCGTCAGGGTCGAAGCGTTGACACCCGTTGCCTGGGCGAGCTCGCTGATCGAGGAGACCGCGGTGCGGCGCGGCGCTTCCACCAAGCGCTCAAAACACTGGCGCGCCCGGCTGCCGAGCCGAAAACCGGCCTCGTCGCGGCGGATGAGCGCGACCAGCGCGCGCATCTGCTCGAGCGTTTTCGGGGGGCGACGGGTGTCGTTGGTGTCATTCATGAGTCCGGCAAGGATACGGGAAAAGGGTCGCAAATGCAAAAAACTTTGCGTATGCCACATGAACGGCAAGTTTATTTGCTATGGTTTGGGTTCAGACAATCCGGGACCCATCTGAATCGCGCTCACCGCACCGCGCATCCGCAACTCGCGCTGGGGAAGCGGCACCTCGATTCCGTGCCGGCGCAGCGCCTTGCGGATTTCCCACAGATAGGACGCCTTGACCGCTGCCGGGCGCTTGAGCGCTTCGGTCTTGACCCAGACCACGAGTTCGCAGTCCAGACCGTTCTCTCCGAAGCCCACCAGCCAGACCCGCGCTTCGCGCCCCCGCACGCCAAGCAGTGTGTGCGGCAGGCGCCCCGCCGCATCCAGCCCGGCCTCGACGACCTTGTCCTCGTCTGCTTCGTAGGCCACCCGAAAGGGAACGTGCACGCGGCGGTTCGGGTCGAGCATCGTCCAGTTGATCACCTTGCGCTCGACGAACTGCGAGTTCGGGACGATCACGTCCAGGCTTTCGTTGGTGCTCACGACGGTGGCGCGCACGTTGATCGCCTTGATCTCGCCCGTGACCCCGCTGTCCAGCTCGACATAGTCCCCGACCTTGACCGCCCGTTCGAAGAGCAGGATCAGGCCCGAGAGGAAGTTGTTGACGATCGACTGCAGCCCGAAGCCGATCCCAAGCGCCAACGCGCCGGCGATCAAGGCAAAGTTGGTCAGGTCGAGCCCGATCGAGGACAGGCCGATGATGAAGCCGATCAGGATGATCATGTAGTGTGACAGGCGACCGGCCGCGTAGAGGGCCGGTTCGCTGCCCGCGGGCAGGCGTCGCCCGATCCGGCGCAGCACTTGCCGCAGCACATAGGAAAACAGCCAGGCAATGACGAGGGTCAGCAGAACCTTGACGGCGCCTGCGGCCGTGATCGGCGTGTCGCCCAGCTTGAAAAGCCGCTTGTCGGCCACTTCGGAAGCGTTCGCCCAGATGGTGCGGGTTGTCTGGAGTCCGCCGGCGACCAGCCCCCCGAAGGTGCCCTCGGCGCGGGACAGCTGCAGATCGACCCATTCGAGCAACAGCTTCGGGCGCGCGAATTGTTCCTGGAGGCCATGTGCGGCGACAATCGACTGCTGCGCGAGGCGCAGTCGATCCTGATCGATCAGGTGCACCGCCGTGAGCGTCGTGCTCGAACCCGCACCGCTCGTGGACTCCGCCACCCGCTCGCGCTCGCGCTCGCTCTCCCGGATCCACCCGTTGGCCTGCCGGCGCAGCGTCGCCAGTTCCTCGGTCCACTCCGCAAGCGAGCTGCGCAGATCGCCCAGGTCCGCACTCTTGTCGTCCGCGAGCAGCCGTGCCAGACCGAGCTGCGCGCGCAACTCGATCAGGCGCACCTGCGCGCTGGCTGCCTCGAGACCGGCGCGCACCGCGCGTTGCTGACGGTAACGCGCGGCGGCCAGGTCCTCCGCGCTCGCCCCCACCGACTGGTTTGCGCGCGTTCCTTCCCGCGCTGCCTTCGTCCGCGCGGCATCGAGCGCCTCACGCGCCGACTCGATTTCCGCCGCGAGGCGCCGGATTTCGGTGGCGTCGGCGCTCAGCCGGTCCAGCGCGGCCGCCTTCGTCTCGGCGAGTTGCTGCAGTTCCTTCTCGCGGGCGGCGAGCGTCGCGTTCTTGATGCGCAGACGCTGTTCGGCCACCGCTGCCGCCGAGCGCTCGGCCATGATCTCCAGACCGCGCTGCGCCCGCTCGGGGCTGACGGCGTCCATCTGAAGATAGCCCGCCAGGTGCGTGTCCATACGCTCGAGCATCACAGTCACCGCGGCGCGCAGCGCCGCCACGTCGTCACGCTCGAACTCCACTTCGGCCGTCACGGAGCGCAACGCGGCGTCGATCTCGACCAGCCGCGCCGGAGTGTAATTCGCCTCGAGCGGTTTCGGCAGCGGCGCCACCGGGTCGGGTTGGCCCGCGGCAAGCTGATAGGTGCGCAGGTTGACGCGAATCTTTTCCACTTCGGCGCGCGCGGCGGCAGCGCCCCCGCGCGTCGCCGTCGCAATTCGGCGGTCCAGCCGATCCATGACCTGCGCGACCCGCTCCCCGAGGAGGTCCGGGGTGACGAGGAAGAACGCCCACCAGTCGGCGCGCAGCGCGGCCGGATCGGGTACCGGGACCTCCTGCGCGAAGCGCGCTGCCAGCGGCGTGCGGCTGAGCAGCGGACTGACATCGGTGGCGGCACCGGCTGGCGCGACGGGCATCGCCAGAGCGAGGAACAGGGCCAGTGCGGTGCGCAGCGTCATGGAGGCGATCCTAGCAGAGAGCGCGAGAGCGCAGATCACGACCCGGATGCAAGAGGAACCCAGCGCAAAGCGCGGCACGCCCGCGCCGGGTGAGGCACCGGAATCAGCCGCCGCAGATTGCCGGCAGAAGCTCGCCGATCGAACCGCGCAGCAGCACATCGGCGATGGCGTCGAGCGCGGTGGGCTCGGCGTTGAGGATCACGATGCGCGCTCCGGCCTCGCGCGCGATCGGCACCACGCCGGAGACCGGGTAGACCTGCAGGGTGGTACCGACGGTGACGAGCACTTCGGCTTCCCCGGCGACGCGCATCGCGCGCTCGATCACCGCAGGGTCGAGGGCCTGCCCGAAGGAGATCGTGTCGCTCTTGAGGATGCCGCCGCACAAGTTGCACTTCGGATCTTCCTCGCCGGCGCGCACGCGCGCGAGCGCCTCTTCCATCGGTGCGCGTACCCCACATTCCCAGCACATCACGCGGCGCACCGTGCCGTGGACCTCGATCACCCGATCGGGCGCGTTGCCGGCGATCTGGTGAAGTTCGTCAATGTTCTGCGTGATCAGTGCATGCAGCTTGCCGCGGCGCTCGAGCGCGACCAGCGCGTCGTGGGCCCGGTTCGGACGCGCGCGCCACGCCGGGTGAACGAGGCGCTCCTGCCAGGCGTCGCGTCGCACCTGCGGATCGGCGAGGTAGGTGTGCAGCGTCGAGAGGCGCTCTGCGGTGGGGTTGCGGGTCCACACACCCTGCGGGCCGCGGAAATCGGGAATGCCGGAATCCGTCGAGATGCCCGCGCCGGTGAGCACGACGACACGCTGGGCGTCGTCAATCCAGTTTCGAACTTCGGCAATGATGTGCTGCGCCGTCATCCTCCGTCCCGCGTGCAAGCATGTGTGGTGGTGCCCCGGGCCGGACTCGAACCGGCATGCCTTTCGGCCGCGAATTTTAAGTCCGCTACGTCTACCGATTCCGTCACCGGGGCCGCGGGTCTCCCGCGAATCGCGCTACGATTATACGGATGCAACGGCACCCGAGACGCTGCGGACTGCCGCTGCGCGGACGGTCGACGAGGAGGAGGCGCCCGTGTTGAACTGGGTCGGAGGTGCAATCGCCCGCTATCTGAGCAAGCGGTCGCAGACCTATGCCCCCCCGAGCACCAGCAATCCCGTCGCGCTTGCGAAGACACTGCAGATCGCAGACGTCCTGCTCGTCGAAGGCGACACGCGAATCTCGGGAGTCATCAAGTACCTGACGCAATCCACGTGGTCGCATGCGGCACTGTACGTGGGCAACGTCAACGAAGCGCCCGGAGAGGACCCTCCGGTTCTGCTCGAGGCCGATCTGGTCGCGGGGGTGCGCCTGCTGCCGCTGAGCGAGTACGCGCGCATGCACACGCGCATCTGCCGCCCGGTTGCGCTCGATGCGCACGGCCGCGAAGAGGTCGTACGCATCGCGCTCCAGCGCCTCGGCGCTGCCTACGACCTGAAGAACGTGATCGACCTCGCGCGCTACCTGTTTCCGACTCCGCCGGTGCCGGCCCGCTGGCGGCGCCGGATTCTCGCGCTGGGCAGCGGGGATCCGACCCGTGCGATCTGCTCGACGCTGATCGCCGAAGCGTTCCAGCGCGTGCGCTATCCGATCCTGCCCGAGATCGACCGGGTTGCCGCGTTGCGCCGCGACGGCAAGACCCGCATCCGCGAGATCCATCACATCCGGCACTACAGCCTGTTCGCGCCGCGCGACTTCGACATCTCGCCCTACTTTGCGATCGTCAAACCGATGATTGAAGCGGGCTTCGACTACCGCCAGATCGTCTGGGGCGACCAGCTCGGGGAACCGGCAGGCCAGCCCTCCGGAACACAGCGCTCGGATCCGGCGATCACGTAGCCGCGCTCAGCGCGCTGGGCCGCGGTACTTGGCGTCGAGTCCTTGGATCGCCGCGTCGATGGCCTTGTCCAGCACGTCGGCGATCGTCGCTGCATGGCTTTCGTCGATGTTGAACGGCGGCGCGATCAGCACGTGATCGCCGCGCTGGCCGTCGATCGTGCCGGCCATCGGGTAGCAGAGCACGCCGCGCGACATCGCGTGGCGCTTGACCGCTGCGTGCAGCCTGGCGGCAGGATCGTAGGGGGCCTTCGACTTGCGCTCGGCGACGAGTTCGATCCCGATGAACATCCCGCGTCCGCGCACGTCGCCGACGTGCGGATGATCGGAGAAGCGCCGCTCGAGCTCGCCGCGCAGCGCATCGCCCCGCGTGCGCACGTTCTCCAGCAGATTCTCATCGCGAATCGCGTGCTGCACGGCGAGCGACGCGGCGCACGCGATCGCGTGCCCGAGATAGGTGTGCCCGTGCTGAAAGAATCCCGAGCCGTCGCGGATCGCCGCGAAGATGTGCTTGCCCACCATGACCGCGCCGATCGGCTGGTAGCCGGCGCCCAGGCCCTTGGCGATCGTCAGCAGGTCCGGCACGACCCCCTCCTGCTCGCAGGCGAAGAGGCTGCCGGTTCGACCCATCCCGCACATCACCTCGTCGAGGATCATCAGCACGCCGTGGCGGTCGCAGATCTCGCGGATGCGCCGGAAGTACCCGGGGGCGGCCGTGACCGCGCCCATCGTTGCGCCCACCACCGGCTCGGCCAGGAAGCCGATCACGCTCTTGGGCCCGAGACGCACGATGGCTTCCTCCAACTCGTCGGCCACCCTTATTCCATAGGCCTCGAGCGTCTCGTCCGCGCGCTGGTCGCGATACGCGTAGCACGGCGCGATATGCGTGACGTCGATGAGCAGCGGCTTGAACTGCGCTCGCCGCCACGCGTTGCCGCCCACCGCAAGGGCGCCCAGCGTGTTGCCGTGGTAGCTCTGGCGACGCGCGATGAAGTGCTGGCGCTCGGGCTCGCCCTTCTCGACGAAGTACTGGCGCCCCATCTTGAGGGCTGCCTCGACGGCCTCGGAACCGCCCGAGACGAAATACACGCTTTCCAGGCCGGCAGGCGCCGCGGCCACCAGGAAGTCGGCAAGCTCCTCCATCGGTTCGGTCGTGAAGAACGACGTGTGCGCGTACGCCAGCTTGCCCGCCTGACGCTGGATCGCCTCGATCACCCGCGGGTGGCTGTGTCCGAGGCACGAGACCGCCGCGCCGCCGCTCGCGTCGAGGTAACGGCGTCCGTCGGCACCGATCAGGAACGGGCCGTCGCCGCCGACCGCAATCGGATAGCTGGCGCGGGCGTCACGGTAGAAAACGTGGCTCATTTCGAGGTCTCCGGGAGGAATCGGATGTTGTGCGCCATGATACCCGAGGCAAGCGCTGCGCCCCGAGGGCGCCGGGCTCAGGCAGCCAGGCGCGGAACGGCCGCCAGCAGCGCTCGGGTGTAGGCGTGCTGCGGGTCGGCGAGCAAGGACTCGGCCGCCCCGTGCTCGACGATGCGCCCGTCCTTCATCACGGCGATCTCGTGCGCCAGGTATTCGACGACGCCGAAGTTGTGGGTGATGAACAGGTAGGCCACGCCCAGCTCCTGCTGGAGCTCGAGCAGCAGGTTGAGGATTTGCGCCTGCACCGAAACGTCGAGCGCCGAGGTGGGCTCGTCGGCGATGATCAGCCGCGGTTCGACCGCAAGTGCGCGCGCGATCGCAAGCCGCTGGCGCTGACCGCCCGAGAACTCGTGCGGGTAGCGCGCGAGTGCGTCGCGGTGCATGCCCACCTTGTCGAGCAGCGCAGCCACGCGTGCGCGTCGTTCGGCTGCGCCGATCTCGGGACGCAACGACGCGACTCCTTCCTCGAGAATCTCCTGCACGCGCATGCGAGGGTTGAGCGATGCGAACGGATCCTGAAAGACGATCTGCGCCCCGACCCGCGCGGCGCGCAGCGCCACGCCCTGCAGGCCCCCGAGCTCCTGACCGCGCAGCAGCGCGGAACCGTGAATTTCGGCTTCCCGGCGCAGCAGTTGCAGCACCCCCTTGGCAACCGTCGTCTTGCCGCTCCCGGACTCGCCCACCAGCGCCAGCGTGCGCCCGGCACGAATTTCGAAGCTCACGCCGTCGACCGCCTTCACATAGCCGGCGGTGCGCCGCAGCAGGCCCTTGCGGATCGGGAACCAGACGCGGTAGTCGCGCACCGACAGCACCGTCTCGGGCTCGCTTGGCCGGCTGGCGGCGATCGCCCCGGGAGCCACCGCGATTTGAGCCGTGCGCAACGCACCCGCTTCCTCGTAGAGGAAACAGCGCACGACGTGGCCCGGTGTGGCAGCGAGCAGCTCCGGGCGCGTTGCGCGACAGCGCTCCATCACGTCCGCGCAGCGCTCGGCAAAGCGGCAGCCCGTGAACTCGCCGCCCAGCGCCGGCACCACCCCGGGAATCGACGCAAGCCGGCGGCCGCGCTTGCCGCTTCCCGGCAGCGCGGCGAACAGGTTGGCCGCGTAGGGGTGCAGCGGGCGCGCGAAGAACTCCTGCGCGTCTGCCACTTCGACCACCTGTCCCGCATACATCAGCGCAACCCGGCGCGCCATCTGCGCGACGATCGCCAGATCGTGGGTGATCAGCAGCAGCGCCATCCCGCGACTGGCCTGCAGCTCCTGCAGCAGTTCGAGAATCTGTGCCTGGATCGTCACGTCCAGCGCCGTCGTCGGTTCATCGGCGATCAGCAATTCGGGCTCGGCGGCGAGCGCGATTGCGATCATCACCCGCTGTTTCTGGCCCCCGGAGAGCTGGAAGGGGTAGTCCTGCACACGCCGCTCGGCGTCCGGAATGCCGACCCGCACGAGCCATTCGACGGCGCCCGCGAGCGCGGCCTGCCCGCGCAGCGCCGTGTGCCGTTCGATCACCTCCGCAATCTGCCGGCCCACGGTCATCACCGGGTTGAGGCTGGTGGCGGGCTCCTGGAAGATGATGCCGATGCGGCTCCCCCGCACGTCGCGCATCGCCATCTCGGGCAGCTGCATCAGGTCGCGCCCGCCCAGCTCGACCTGCCCGGCGCTGACGCGGCCGCTCTCGGGCAAGAGCCGCAGGATTGACAGCGCAGTCACCGACTTGCCGCAGCCGGACTCGCCCACCAGCGCGAAGGTCTCGCCGGCCTCGATCGTGAGCGTCAACCCTGCCACGGGCCGCACCGGGCCTTGCGCCGTGTCGATCACCGTGTGCAGGTTCTCGATGCGGATCATGGTGCGGACCCGCCGGTCGGACGCGCGCGCTGCACCCGGAATGAGCGCGCGCGCGGATCGAAAGCCTCGCGCACGGCGCCGGCGAAGAACTGCATCGCGAGCACCAGCGCGACCATGAATGCGAAGGCCGCGAGCAGGTTCCACCACACCGTTGGCTCGCGCGACATCTCGTTGCGTGCGCTGTTGATCATCGTGCCGAAGCTGTGGGTGGTCGGATCCACGCCGACGCCCACGTAGGAAAGCACCGCCTCATAGAGCACCAGTCCGGAGAACTCCAGCACCGCGACGATCAGCACGATGTGCGTGACGTTGGGCAGGATGTGGCGGCGCATGATGCCGGCATCGGTCACGCCGAAGGCGCGCGCCGCCTGCACGTACTCCAGTTCGGCGAGCTTGAGCGTCTCGGCGCGCAGCATCCGCGCCAGCCCCGCCCACCCGGTGAAGCCGAGGATTCCGGCGAGCAGAAACAGGCGCAGGTCGGCGCGCTCCAGCCCGGTTTCGAAGAGCTGCGGGTTCTTGTCGAGAAAGACCTGGATCATCAGCACGAAGGCGGCGATCAGCAGCACTGAGGGAATCGACGACATCACCGTGTAGAGGTACTGGATCGCGTCATCGACGCGCCCCTTGTAGTAGCCCGCGAGGATGCCGAAGACGATCGCAAACGGCAGCGTCGCGATCGTCGCAAGCGAGCCGATCACCACCGCGGTGCGGATCGACTTGATCGCCTGGTAGAGCACGTCGTTCCCGGTCTGGTCGGTGCCCAGCACGTGATACGCCGGCCAGAGCGCGGCCAGCCAGCCGGCCAGGAGCGCGAGCACCGTGACGGTGACGAGCATCGCGCGCCAGGGCACTTCGGTGCGGCGCGCGCCGATGTCTCGCAGCGAATCCCGTACGCGCCCCGCGCGCAAGGACCCGGCGCGCGCGGCCGCCGCCCCCAGCCACAGGAGCACGGCGCCCAACGCTCCCCACGCCAGCCCGCGGACCGAGCGCCAGGCCAGGTCGCCGGCCCATTCGCGCTCCGGGTCGGACAGGTGCGCGCCGCCGAAGCGCAGGCGCGGATAGTCGCGCACCGCTCGCCCGTCGATGAGCAGCGATTCCTTCGAGTACTGGTGCGTGCCCAGCGGCACCGAGTAGGTCTTCTCGCGTGCCTCGCGCGGCCCGGCGAGCAGCGCGTCGAGCACCGACAGTGTGCTCGTCGCGTAGGCGATCGGCGCATCGGCGGCCGCGCCCGACGCGGGGGGAAGCTGCGGCCGGTAGTGCAGCGAGTCGAGACCGGCGAGGAGCAGGAAGAGCGCGAGCACAACGCCGGCGGACATCGCCACCGGATCGATCAGCACGTGGCGCCAGGTCTGGCGCAGGGTCGGCGTGCGCCACACATGGCGCACGTAGGCGAGCAGCGCGCCGAGCAGCGCGTAGAGCGCGATGTCGGTGGCGAGGAACACGAGCTTGGGCATCGCGCGCTCCTAGCTCAGCCGGATCCGCGGATCGGCGATCGTGTAGGAAATGTCCGTGAGAATCAGGCCCAGGATGTAGAGCGCGGACCCCAGAAACACCATCGATCGCACGATGGCGAAGTCCTGCGCGTTGATCGCGTCGATCGTGTAGCTGCCGAGTCCCGGAATGCCGAAGAAGGACTCCATGATCAGCGCGCCCATGAACAGCAGCGGCAGCACGGCGACGGTGCTGGTGAGAATCGGCAGCAGCGCGTTGCGCAGCACATGACGAAACAGCACCGCGGTCTCGGCGAGACCCTTGGCACGCGCGGTGCGCACGTAGTCCTTGCCGATCTCCTCGAGAAACATCGTGCGATAGAAGAGCGCGTCCGAGCCGATCCGCGAAACCACGCCGATCAGCACGGGCAGCGCGAGGAAGACGAAAAGATCCGCTCCCCCCGCAAAGCCCGAAATGGGCACCAGCTTGAGCAGCTTGCTGAACAGGAACTGCCCCAGAATGATGTAGAAGAGCGCGGAGATCGACATCATGAACACGGCCAGCGCCACCCCCCAGAACTCGAGGTAGGTGCTGCGGAAGAAAACGAGCAGCAGCGCGTAGCAGATCACCGTGAAGAGGCCCAGCACGAAGGTCGGCAGCGCCACGGCGAGCGACGGCCCGACCCGCTGGCGCAGCTCGTAGCCGATGTCCCGCCCCGTGTCGGAAGACCCGAAGTCCAGCGTGAACAGCGGCAGCGAGCGCTGGAAGAAGATCGTCTGGGTGAGCTGCGCCGTGCCCTGCTGCGCGGCATTCCAGAACAGCGGCTGGTCGTAGCCGCGCTCGAGCTTCCATTTCTCGATCGCGTCCTGGGAGATGCGCTTGCCGCCGATGTTCATGCGTGCCATGTCGTCGGGGGTGTTCACCGCGAAGAACAGCAGGAAGGTGAAGACGTTCACCCCGACCAGGATCAAGAAGCCGTAGCCGATGCGGCGCAGGATGTAGTGGATCATCGCAACGCACCCGGATCGGCCAGGGTGCGCGCCGCGGTTTCGCGCTCGCGCCGGCGCCAGGCGAACCAGGCGGGCACGATCGCGGCGCCGAGCAGCGCGATGATCAGCGGCACCGGCCACCACAGCGGCTGATTCCATTCCCGGATCAGCCGGATGCGCAGGGCCGGGTCGAGGCGCAGGTAGCCGATGTGGTTCCGAATGATCTGCGTCGGCTTGCCGTTGTGAACCCACTGGTGATACGCGGCAGCCGATGTCGGGAAGAAGCCGAAGCTCCACGGCGCGTCGTGCTGCAGGGTCTCGATCATCCGGTCGATCAGGCGCTGTTTCTCGGGCACGTCCCCGAGGAATTTCATCTGCTCGAAGAGCCGGTCGAACTCGGGGTTCGTGTAGTTCGCGCTGTTCTCCCCGCTGCCCTTGCTCGCCGCCTTCGAGTGCGGGCCGTAGAACATGAACAGGAAGTTCTCCGCATCCGGATAGTCGGCAAGCCAGCCCCAGAAGAAGAGCTGCACCGTGCCCGAGTTGATCTTGTCCTGGAAGCGGTTGTAGTCGGTGGCGCGCACCTCGAGCTGGATGCCGATTTTGGCGAACTGCCTGGCGTACCAGTCGAGCTTCGCCTTGCTGCCCGGCGCCACCCCCGCCTGATAGTCGAAGTTGAGCACCAGCGGCTTGCCGCTCGCCGCGTCGCGGCCGTCGGGATAGCCGGCCTGCGCGAGCAGCGCCTTCGCCTCCTCGATCGGGCGGCGCTCCGGCCTGCCGTCGGCGCCGCGGCGATAGACGACCGGATTGAATGCCGCCGGGCCGTCGGCGCGGTAGCCAAAGAGCGACGGCGGCACCGGGCCGTGCGCCGCCGCGCCCTGCCCGCGCTCGAAGATCGCGATGTATTCCTCCCAGTCGATCGCGATGGAAAGCGCCTGGCGCAGCTTGCGGTTGCGCTCCTGCTGCGCCGGGGTGTCGCCCTTGCCGACCACCGGGTCGAGCCAGTTGAAGCCGAAGTACCACATGTTCGCTTCGATCGTCGTCGGCAGTTGGATGCCCTTGTCGCGGTACTCCTTCTCGGTCTTCGCGTCGTCGCCCATCGCGACGATCAGCCCCGTGCCGAAGTCGAGCCGCTCGATCGCCGGCGAATCGTAGTAGCCCTGCAGGAACTTGGCGAGCAGCGGCACGCCCTCCTTCTCGATCTCGAAGACGACCTGGTCGATGAAGGGGATGGTCTTGCCGCAATCGTCCAGGTGGCCCGCCTCCCGGTCCCCCGGCGCGCCCTCGCAGGGGTACGGCTCGCCGCGGAAGTTCGGGTTGCGCGCGAGCACGTGGCGCCGGTTCTCGAGGTACTCGGTCACCATGTAGGGACCGGTGCCCACCGGCCAGTAGTTCAGCGTCAGGTTCTTCGCCGCCATCCCAGGCTGCGCGTAGAACTTCTCCGCCTCCCACGGAACCGGCGCGAAAAAGGTCATCGCCAGCCAGTATTTGAACTGCGGGTACTTGCCGATCACGCGGATGCGCAGCGTGTGCGCATCGATCGCCTCTGCGCCTGGAAACGGGTACTTGCGGAAATCGAAAAACGGCAGGTCGCGTTCGCCCGGAGCCAGATCCACGCGCCCTGCCCGGTCGGCCGCCACGATTCTCGGCCCGTACTCGCGCAGGCCCACGATGTAACTGGCCATCGTCGAATAGGCGGGCGACTTGATGCGCGGTGTGGCGAGCCGGCGAATCGCGTAGACGTAATCCTCGGCGTTCAGTTCCCGCGTGCCGGTCTGCTCGAAATCGGTGATCTTGTAGCGTCCGGCGACGTCGCCCGCCTGCAGATCGTGGTAGACGTACTTCCCGCTCGCGTCGCGCGCGAAAGCCGGGTGGGGCGCGTAGCGAATCCCGGGACGAATCCGGATGACGAACTCCGTCTCGGCGATCGCCTCACCGGGGGCGTCGTCGGGCAGTTCGCGACCGGCGCGGTCGCGGTACACGGGACGCGCGACTTCCTGCGCGGCGCGCCCGATCAGTTCGTAGGGTCGCTTCAGGTAGTGGTACCCGTAGGGCGGCTCGTAGACCTGATAGGTGAACGGCGTCTCGTCGTTGGAGTAGGAACTGACCGGATCGAGATACTTCGGCGAGCGCCCGCGAAAGGGGACGAACATCGTGTTCGTCGCTTCGCTGCCTGCCGGGTGCGGGTTGTTGAGGACGCGCGTGCAGCCGCTCAGGATGGCCCCAGAGCAGAGCACGGCCAGCGCGGCGATGGCGGCGATCGCCACGCCGCGGCCATGCCGCCCGTTCCCGGCACTTCCCATGGTCCCCCCTGGATTTGCACTCCCGCGTGAACCGCGCCGCCGCACCGATATCCGCGCCGCACCAACGGTGCGACGCGGCATGGTCGATTGTAGCGGGCGCCAGGCGGCAAGCGCGGCGACCATCGCCGCTGCTTGGGATTGCGTTTGCGCGCGACAGCCGGAATCAGCCCGCTTCGCGATCCCGGCGGGCATCCGCTGCGAAGAGGAGCAACGCGCACCCCAGCGTGGGCACCGCGAGCAGGCCGAAGGTGAGCGCATAGCCGGCGCCGCCCTCGACCATCATCGCGAACAGGGGCGGTCCGACCAGCACGCCGAAAAATGTAAAGAACAGCACGCCACCGGTGGCCTCGACGGCCTGCCCCGACGGGGCCTGGCGGGCCACTTCCGCGAGATAGACGCCGTTCCAGCCGATCGCGCTCGCACCATAGAGCGCGCAGACGAACGCGATCATCGCGTAGGGCCATGCCGCAGACAGCAGCGCGGTGGCGATCGCCGCCGCGGCCATTGCGCAGCCGAGCCACGCGAGTACGGAGAGCGGCCGACCGCCACGATCCGCCAGCGCCCCCCACGCGACGCGCCCGAAGATGCCCGCCACCTGCGCGACCGCGAGCATCAGGCCGGCCTGGACGAGCGACAGACCGAGATCTCCCGTCAGGTAGGTCACGAGGAAGGTCACCAGACAGAGCTGCACCGCCGAGTAGAAGAAGGAACAGCCGGCCAGGCGGCGCAGCGCCGGCACGCCAAGAACCATGCCCAGCGAACGCAGCACACCTTGGTGTCCGATCCGTCGTTGCGGTTCGATGTCATCGTCGAAGCGCCTGCGCACCGGCTGCGCGAGTGCGCTGGTCAGGACGCAGGCGGCGCCAACGACCAGGACGGCGGCGCGCCACCCGCCGAGCAGGACCAGCGAAGGCGCCACCGCACCCGCCAGGGCGCCGCCAATCGGCACGCCCGTCTGTTTGAGGGAAAAAACCAGGGACATCAGGTGGCGCGGCGTGCTGCGCACCAGGATGTGCGAACTCGCCGGAGTGATGGGTCCATAACCCACGCCCACCAGCAGGGCGCCCCCGACGAAGGCGGGAATCGTCCCCCACGTCGTCAAGCCCAGCCCGAGCGCGCAGAAGAGCAGGCAGATCTGGCTGACCCGCACGGCACCGATTCTTCGGACCAGGTCGCCGCTCGCCACGCTGGAGGCCATGCTGGCGCCATAGACCAGCGCGATGAACAGGCCGGCGTAACCGGGCGAGATCCCCAGATCCGCCGCTGCGGCCGGTGCGATCACGGGAACGGTGAGCGCCGCCATCGAAACCAGCGCCTGAAAGCTGACCGTCGTCAGCAGCGGCACCGCCATCTGGCGCATTCCCGGCTCGCCGGCTGCGCTCATTTTGCTGTCACCGGACACGTCGGCAATGGGTACGCACGGAGATGATTTGGAGGCGGAGGTCGGAATCGAACCGGCGTTGACGGCTTTGCAGGCCGCTGCATGACCACTCTGCCACCCCGCCCTGGGGCGTCCGCCGCGCAAGTGCGCCGACGAAAGAGAAAAGGGAAGCGCGAGCTTCCCTTCGAAAATCTGGAGCGGGAAACGAGTCTCGAACTCGCGACCTCAACCTTGGCAAGGTTGCGCTCTACCAACTGAGCTATTCCCGCGCTGCGTGAAGCCGGAAATTATAGCGTCTGGGCAGGCAGTGTCAACTTTGCGGGCCCCGTCGCCGCCCCATGCTACGAGGCACGCAGGTAAGGCCAGGCACGCCGCATGTAGTAGAACATCGACCAGATCGTCAGCAGGGTCGCAATCCAGATCAGCCAGGTTCCGAGCAGCGCGCAATCGATGCCGAGCAGACGTGCGTCAAAGAGCAGCATCGGGATCGCCACGAGCTGCGCCGCGGTCTTGAACTTGCCGAGCTTGTGCACCGCCACGCTCGCCTGCTGGCCGAGTTGCGCCATCCATTCGCGCAGCGCCGAAATGGCGATGTCACGCCCGATGATCACCAGCGCGATCAGCGGGTCGACCCGCCCCAGCTGCACCAGCATCACCAGCGCCGCGGCGACCAGCAACTTGTCGGCCACCGGATCGAGAAAGGCGCCAAACGGGGTGCTCTCGCCGAGCCGGCGCGCCAGGTAGCCGTCAAGCCAGTCGGTGAGCGCGGCGACGACGAAGATCAGCGTCGCGACGAGGTTCATCACCGGCATCGCCAGGGGCAGATAGTAGACCCCCAGCAGCAGCGGGATCGCGAGGATCCGTGCCACGGTGAGGAGATTGGGCAAGTTCAGGCGCATCGCTGATCCGGTGACGCCGCTGCGCGCCGTGCGGGGCAGGCCCGTTCAGTGCAACCGGCGATAGATTTCCTGCGCCAGCGCCCGCGAGATGCCTTCCACTGCCGCGAGGTCGTCGACGCCTGCCGCCATGATGCCACGCATCCCGCCAAAGCGGGCAAGCAGCTTCTGGCGTCGCCGCGGCCCAACGCCCTCGATGTCTTCCAGGCGTGAGGTGTTGCGCACCTTCGCGCGCCGTGCCCGCATTCCGGTGATGGCGAAACGATGGGCCTCGTCGCGGATCTGTGCAACGAGCATCAGCCCCGCGGAATCCCGACCCAGTACCACGGGCTCCCTATCGTCGGCAAAGACCAGGGTTTCGAGCCCGACCCGGCGCTGCTCGCCCTTGGCAACCCCGACGATGCGGGCGGCGTCGAGCCCGAGATCCAAGAACACTTCGCGCGCCGCCGAGACCTGGCCCTTCCCGCCGTCGATCAGCACGACGTCCGGGATTCCCATGCCCGCGACGCCCTCGAGCGGCTCGCGCGCATCGCGATAGCGGCGCGCCAGCACCTGGCGCATCGCCGCGTAGTCGTCACCCGGAGTGATCCCGGCGATGTTGAAGCGACGGTACTGGCGCGGCTGCATCGCGTGCTGCTGGTAGACGACGCACGAGGCCTGGGTGGCCTCGCCGCTCGTGTGGCTGATGTCGAAGCACTCGATGCGCAGCGCTGCGAGCGCCGCCTCCGGGTCCTCTTCGGCGAGCTCGAGTCGCAGCGCGTCGACGAGCGCACGGGTGCGACCACGCTGCGACCCCTCCTCGGAGAGCGCGCGCGCCAGTGCAATCTGCGCATTATTCTCGGCGAGCTCCAGCCAGCGCCGCCGCGTACCCTGCGGCGCGGCCACCCATTGCACCGCGTGGCCGGCGCGCTCCTGCAGCAGGGCGAACACGAGCGGCGCCGGGGCCGGGACGTTGGCGATCAGCAGCGGGGGCATGGCCACGCCGTCGTAGTGCTGCAGCACGAAGGCCTCGAGCAGCTCGGCGCGCAATTCCTCGGCGGCTCGCCCCGCGTCCGACCACGCTCCGGCAGGAAAGTAGGCCTTGTCGCCCAGATGGCGCCCGCCGCGCACCAGCGCGAGGTTGACGCAGGCCCGCCCGCCTTCGAGAACGAGCACCAGGATGTCCACTTCCGCGTCGCCTGCCGACTCCATCGTCTGCTGGTGCATCACCTTGGCGAGCAGGCTCAGGCGGTCGCGCAGCGCCGCCGCTTCCTCGAAGCGCAGGTCCTCGGCAGCCGCGTGCATCCGATCCTCGATCTCCCGCAGCAGTTCGGCGTGGCCGCCGCGCAGGAAGCGCACGGCCGAGTCGACGTCGCGGGCGTAGTCATCGGGAGCAATCCGCCCCACGCACGGGGCGCTGCAGCGGCCGATCTGGTGGAGCAGGCACGGGCGCGAGCGATTCGCGAACACCGCATCGGTGCAGGTGCGCAGTTGGAAGGTCCGCTCGAGCAACTGCACGGTTTCGCGCACGGCGCCCGCGCTCGGATAGGGGCCGAAGTAGAGGTGGCGCTTGTCGACCGCGCCGCGGTAGGAGGAAATGCGCGGGCTCGGGTGCCCGGAGATCTTCAGGAAGGGGTAGGACTTGTCGTCGCGAAAGACGATGTTGTAGCGCGGCTGCCCGGTCTTGATCAGGTTGTTCTCGAGGAGCAGCGCCTCCGCCTCGGAGCGCGTGACGCTCGCGTCGATGCGTTTCACCTGGGAGACCATCCGCGCAATGCGCGGCCCCTGGCCGCTCTGGCGAAAGTACGAGGTGACGCGCCGCCGCAGATCCCCGGCCTTGCCCACGTAGAGCAGTTCGTCCCCGGCGCCGATCATCCGGTAGACCCCGGGCCGGTGCGGCAGGCTCTTGAGAAAAGCCTCGACGTCGAAGTCGGCCTCGGCTGCCGCGGCGGGCTCCGTTGCGGGCTCCACCCCCGGTTCGGCCCCCGGCGGAGGCTCGGTCCCGGCCGCCTTGCGCCGCCTTCCCGGCACGGCGATCCGGGGCCTCAGCGACCCCGCAGCGCGGCGATCCGCGCGGCGAAGTCGCGAGGCGGCCGCCAGCGCAAGCTGCCGAGCAGTTCGTCGGCGACCTCCGGTCGATTGCACACGAGCACGAGGTCGCACCCGGCGCCCAGCGCCGCTTGCGTGCGGGCAAGAATGCCCCCGGTAGCCGCGGCAGCCTCCATCGACAGGTCGTCCGAGATAACCACCCCGCGAAAGCCCAGGCGCGCGCGCAGGATCTCCTGCAGCCACTTGCGCGAGAATCCGGCGGGCGCCCCGTCAACCGCCGGGTAGACGACGTGGGCCGGCATCACCGCGGCAAGGGTTTCGCCCAGCCACGCGTAGGGGGCGGCGTCGCGCCCCAGAATCGTCTCGAGATCCCGCTCGTCGAGGGGCAGCTCGTGGTGCGAGTCCGCGTGCGCGTAGCCGTGCCCCGGGAAATGCTTGCCGCAGTTCGCCATGCCCGAGAGCAGCAGGCCATGGTTCAGACAGCGGGCGAGCATCGCCACGACGCGCGGATCGTGGTGCAGCGCGCGATCGCCGATCACGCTGGAAGCACCGTAATCGAGATCCAGCACCGGCGTGAAGCTCAGGTCGAGGCCCACGGCGCGCAACTCGCGCCCGATCGTCTGCCCGGTTTCGGTCGCCTGCCGACAGGCGGCCAGCACGTCCCGGTCCCACATTTCGCCGAGCACGCGCATGGGCTCAATGGCCGTGAAGCCCTGGCGAAAACGCTGCACGCGCCCGCCCTCATGGTCGACGCAGATCAGCAGCGTGTCGCGCAACGCGCGGATTTCGCTGCACAGCTGCGTCACCTGGCGCTTCGAGCTGAAGTTGCGGGCGAACAGGATCACCCCACCCACCAGCGGGTGCGCAAGCCGGGTGCGATCTTCGGGCGTGAGTCGGGTTCCCGCCACGTCGAGCACGACCGGCCCGGGTCCTTGATAGCGCTTCATTCCTGCTCCTCCACCGATTCGAGCACCGCAAACGCGATCGCGCTGTCGACCTCGTCCGAGAGCGACAGGTGACCGCGCAGGCCGCGCTCGCGCAGGTAGGGCGCAAGCGCGTTGCGCGGCACCGCCACCGGGCGCCCGCGCGGGTCGTTGAGAACTTGCAGCGAGAGCAGGGTCATCGGCGCGCGCAGCCCGATGCCCAGCGCCTTGGAGAAAGCCTCCTTGGCTGCGAAACGCTTGGCAAGATAGCGCGCGGCATAGGCCGGGCCGTGTTCGCCACGCGCCCCGCGGCGGCTGAACTCGTGCAGTTCGTCCGGGCCGAGCACGCGGCGCGCGAAACGCTCGCCCCAGCGCGCGAGCAGCGCCTCGACGCGCTCGACCCGCACGATGTCGGTGCCGATCCCGTGGATCACCGCGCGCTTCCCTCGCGCATCAGGCGCTTCATCTCGCGCACCGCCTCACGCAGGCCCACGAACAGCGCCCGCGAGACGATCGCGTGCCCGATGTGCAGTTCGCGCACGCCAGGGAGTCCGGCCACCGGCTGGACGTTGAAGTAGTTGAGCGCGTGCCCGGCATTGAAGCGCATCCCGAGTTCGCCGATCGCCCGCCCCGCCGCGCGGACGCGTTCGAGTTCCTCGACCACCGCCGCGCTCTCGCTGTCGCGGCCCCGCGCGTGAAACGCATGCGCGTACGGACCGGTGTGCACCTCGCAGACGCGTGCCCCGATGCGCGCCGCCGCTTCCACCTGCCCGAGGTCCGCGTCGATGAAGACGCTGGTGACGATGCCGGCGCCGGCCAGCCGCGCGATCACCTCGCCGAGCGCCGCTTCCTGGGCCAGGATGTCCAGGCCGCCCTCGGTCGTCACTTCGTGGCGTCCTTCGGGCACCAGCATCGCCATCTCCGGGCGCAGCGCGATGGCGATGCCGACCATCTCCTCGGTGGGCGCCATCTCGAGATTGAGCTTGATCTGCGTGAGATCGCGCAGCCGGCGCACGTCCGCGTCCTGGATGTGCCGCCGATCCTCGCGCAGGTGCACGGTGATGCCGTCGGCGCCGCCCAGGTGCGCCTCGACCGCCGCCCAGATGGGGTCCGGCTCGTAGGTTGCCCGGGCCTGGCGCACCGAGGCAACGTGGTCGATGTTCACACCGAGTTCGATCATGGATTCACCGCTCGCGATCACAATGCTGCGTTTCAGAGTCCCTGCAGGTCGATCAGAATCTGCCGGCTGTGCAGCACCCCGCCTTCGAGATGATGCCCGACGATCGCCCGCATCAGGTATTTTGCCTCCTGGCGACTGTACCGGGCAGCGTAGCACCCCGCGGCGATGTCATGCAGCGTGCTGCCGTGCACGATCGTCGCGGCGCCGGAGTCCTCCGCCACCCGGGCGAATCCCGCTCCCGGCCGCCATGCATAGGTCTGCTGCGCCTCGATCGGGTGCGAAGCCGTGTCGCACGCCAGGTCCGGCGCGTAGCCGGTCTCGCGCAGCAGCGTCCATTCGAAGCGCCGCAGGGTTTCGTCGAGCGTGCCGCCCGCCCCCATTTCGCGCAGCGCCAGCTCGTAGGCCTCGAAGAGCCCCGGGTGGGCGTCCTCGCGCGCGAGGAGCTTCACCAGCAGTTCGTTGAGGTAGAAGGCGCACAGCAACGCGTCACCGCGCGGCGCATCGACCCCCCCGACCCACTCGACCGCGGTGAGGGTGCGCAATTCGCCCCGGCCGGTGTAGGACACCGACAGCGGCTGGAACTGCAGCAGCACCGGGCGCAGGGCCGAGCGTGGTCGGCGCGCGCCCTTGGCCACCGCCGCGACCCGGCCGTAATCGCGGGTGAAGATCTCGACGACCAGGCTGGTCTCGCGATACGGCGTCGCGTGCAGCAGGTATCCGAGCGCGCCCGTCGTGCGAACGGTGGACGTCATCGGTGGGCTTACTCGTAGCCGTAGGCGCGCAGGCTCTGCTCGCTTGCCGCCCAGCCCGACTTGACCTTGACGAAGACCTCGAGATAGACGCGCATGCCGATCATCTTCTCCAGATCCTGACGTGCCTCGCTGGCAATTCGCTTGATCCGCTTGCCGCCCTCGCCCAGCACGATCCCCTTCTGGCCGTCGCGCTCAACGAGAATCACCGCGAAGATCCTGCGCAGCCGGGGCAACTCCTCGTACTTCTCGATCGCCACGGTGCTTTCGTAGGGAAGCTCGTCGCCCAGCAGACGGAACACCTTCTCGCGGATCAGTTCGGCGGCCAGGAAGCGCTCGCTGCGATCGGTGAGTTCGTCCGGGCCGTACACCGCGCCGGCCACCGGGAGCCGCGCCGCGCAAAGCTCGAGCAGCACCTCCACCTGCTGCCCGGTCTTGGCGCTGATCGGCACGATTTCCGCGTAGCGCCCCGTGCCGCCGGCCTCCTCGGCGATGGCCATCGGTCGTTCGCGGTCGCGGATCATGTCCATCTTGTTGATCGCGAGCAGCAAGGGCGTGGTCTCGGGAACCAGCCGCGCCGCGCGCTCGTCGGCGGCCGTCCAGCCCGCCGCGTCGCACACCAGCACGACCACGTCCGCGTCGATGGCCACCTGCGCCGCCGTGCGATTGAGCACCCGGTTCATCGCGCCGCCCGAGCGGGTCTGGTAACCGGGGCTGTCGAGCAGCAGCAACTGCGCTCCCGGGCGCGTGACGATCCCCGTTACGCGGTGCCGCGTCGTCTGGGGACGTGACGAGGTGATCGAGAGCTTTTGCCCGACGATGTGGTTGAGCAGCGTCGACTTGCCCACGTTCGGGCGTCCGATGATCGCGACGTAGCCGCAGCGGAATCCGTCCGTCCCGTCTTGCTCCGGGGTGTCGCCGGCCACCGGGAGGGTCGTCATGCCCGCGTTCCTTCGCCCTCGACCGAACCACCGGGTGCTGTCTTGCCGACGGCTTCGTTGCTGCCTCGGCCATCACCCTTTGCGCCGGCATCCCCGGGATCAACGGGATCGACGGACTCACCCTGTGGCGCCGACTTCACCGCGCGCTTGCGCACGGTCCGTCGACGGGGGCTCGCCTCCTGAGCCAGCATCTCGTCGAGGGCCAGCTTGGCCGCTTCCTGCTCGGCGGCGCGACGCGAACCGCCCTTGCCGCGCACGCGCACGCCCAGCTTCGCAATCACGCACTCGAGCTCGAAGAGCTGATCGTGCGCCGCCCCGTGGGTCGCCACCACCGTATACACGGGCAGCGGCAGCTTCTTGCCCTGCAGGCTCTCCTGGAGCAGCGTCTTGGCGTCCTTGCCGAGTGTCTTGGGGTCGACCTTGCTGAGCACCTGGGCGTAGAGCGTGCGCAGTGCTCCGCGCGCCGCGTCGAAGCCCCCGTCGAGGTAGATCGCGCCGATCAGCGCCTCGAACGCGTCGGCAAGGATCGACGGCCTGCGGAATCCGCCGCTCTTGCGCTCGCCCTCGCCCAGCAACAGGTGCTCGCTCAGCCCGATGCGCTGCGCGACTTCGTAGAGCGACTGCTGGCGCACCAGATTGGCGCGCAGCCGGGACAGGTCCCCCTCGTCGAGCTGGCCGAAGTGCTCGTAGAGCAGCGCGGCCACCGCGCAATTGAGCACCGAATCACCGAGAAACTCGAGGCGCTCATTGTTGGGCTGGCCGAAACTGCGGTGGGTCAGCGCCTGGCGCATCAGCGCGGGATCGACGAACCGGTACCCGAGTCCCTGTTGCAGGATCTCCGCACTCATCGCTGCTGCGTCGCCGGCTCCGCCATGTTCGCTACTTGCCGCCGGCAGAGTCTTGGAATTCGAAGAGCAGGCTCATTGGCCCGACCATCGGCACGCGCCGCTCGTATGCAAAGGCGATCTGCATGCCGTTGGGTGTGCGCTTGATGATCAGGTCGCGTCCCGCAATGGACGTGATGTCCTCGATCGCCGCGTAGCGGTCAAACGCTTTCTGGATCTCCAGGGCCGAATCGGTGCCCTGAGTGGCGATCTGGGTCGTCGCCCGCTTGATCGCCATGTATTCGAACACGGCCGGGACGGCCTTGAGGGCGGTCCCGCCGACCAGCACCACGACCGCGAGCAGGAGCAGCAAGCTGACGAAACCCATGCCGCGCTGCGCCCGGCGCGCCACCATATCTGTGGAAACACTCATTGGAACCTCCCGATTCGGCCCAGGTCGCCGAAGTTCATCCACACGAAGAACGCCCGCCCGACGAGGTTCTCCTCCGGGACAAAGCCCCAGAAGCGGGAGTCAAGGCTGTTCTCGCGATTGTCGCCCATCATGAAGTAGTGCCGCTCGGGCACCTTGCAGACCACACCGTCGCTGACATAGCGGCAGTTTTCCATGTGTCGAAACCTCTCCATCGGGGAGATGAAAGACGGTTTTCCCAGTTCTGTCAATACCTTATGGCTGGAAGTTCCAAGAGTTTCTGAATATTGTGCCGAATAACTCAAGCGGTCCGGGTCATAGTACTCTCCGGCCGAAACGAGCGGGACTTCAACGCCGTTGATCTCCAGGCGCTTGCCGAGATAGGACACCGTGTCTCCGGGCAGCCCCACCACGCGCTTGATGTAGTCGATCGAGGGGTCGCGGGGAAAGCGGAACACCACGACGTCGCCGCGCGCCGGAGAGCCCTGCTCGAGCACCTTGGTGTGCACGATCGGCAGTCGCACGCCATAGGTGAACTTGTTGACCAGAATCAGGTCCCCGACCACCAGCGTCGGGATCATCGATCCGGAGGGGATCTTGAAGGGCTCCGCGACGAAGGAGCGCAGGAAGAACACCACGAAGATCACCGGGAAGAGCCCGGCGGTGTATTCGAGCCACAGAGGCTGGGTCTCGACCTTCTCGCGCAGCGCCATGCGCTCGCTTGCCATCGCCGCGTCGCCGCGCGCGGCCCGCAGACCCTCGGCCGTGGTGCGGTCGAAATCGGCCACCGCCGCATCGGCAGCCCGGATTCGTCGCGGGCGCAGCTGGAACCGATCGAGCAGCCACGCCGCAAACGTGATCACGAGGAGAACAAAGAGAATCAGCGCGAAGTTCATCGATCATCCACCTGGAGCACCGCGAGGAAGGCTTCCTGCGGAATTTCGACAGCGCCGACCTGCTTCATGCGTCGCTTGCCCGCCTTCTGCTTCTCGAGGAGTTTTTTCTTGCGCGTGATGTCGCCGCCATAGCACTTGGCCAGCACGTTCTTGCGCAGCGCCTTGACATCCTCGCGGGCGATGATGTTGCTGCCGATCGTGGCCTGGATCGCCACGTCGAACATCTGGCGCGGAATGAGCTTGCGCATCTTCGCCGCCACCTCGCGCCCGCGGCTCTGCGACACCGACCGGTGGATGATCAGCGACAACGCATCCACCTTCTCGCCGTTGACCATGATGTCGAGTTTGATCACGTCCGAAGCACGATACTCGAGAAACTCGTAGTCCATCGACGCGTAGCCGCGCGACGCCGACTTGAGCTTGTCGAAGAAGTCAAACACGATCTCGTTCAAAGGCAGCTCGTAGCTCACGTGCACCTGCCGGCCGTGATAGGCCAGATTGGTCTGCACGCCCCGCTTGCCCGTGCACAGCGTGATCACCGGTCCGACGTATTCCTGCGGCACGAATACCGTCACCGCGACGATCGGTTCGCGGACCTCGGCGATCTTCGAGGGCTCGGGCATCTTGAACGGGTTCTCGACGCGCAACAGCGTGCCGTCGTGGAGCAGCACCTCGTAGATCACGGTCGGCGCCGTCGTGATCAGCTCCATGTTGAACTCGCGCTCGAGCCGCTCCTGGACGATGTCCATGTGCAGCAGTCCGAGGAAGCCGCAGCGGAACCCGAAGCCCAGCGCCTGCGAAACCTCGGGTTCGTAGTGCAGCGAGGAGTCGTTCAACTGCAGCTTCTCGAGCGCGTCGCGCATCGCCTCGAACTGGTTCGCCTCGACCGGATACAAGCCGGCGAACACCGACGGCTTGACTTCACGAAACCCCGGAAGGGCGGCCTCGGCCGGGCGGCTGACGTGGGTGATCGTGTCGCCGACCTTGGCGCCCTTGAGTTCCTTGACCCCGGCGATCACGAAGCCCACATCGCCCGCCGCCAGACGCTCGCGCGGGGTCGACTTCGGGGTGAACACGCCGACGTGATCGCAACCGTAGACCGCACCCGTGGCCATCATCCGGATCCGGTCGCGCGGCTTCAGCGTCCCGTTCACGACGCGCACGAGCATCACCACGCCGACGTAATTGTCGAACCACGAGTCGACGATCAGCGCCTGCAGCGGCGCATCGACGTCGCCCTTCGGGGCCGGAATCCGCTGCACGATCGCCTCGAGAATCTCGTCGATCCCCTCGCCCGTCTTCGCGCTCGCGCGAATCGCGTTGGAGGCGTCGATCCCGATCACGTCCTCGACTTCGGCGGCGGTGGACTCGGGGTCCGCCTGCGGCAGGTCCATCTTGTTCAGGACCGGCACGACTTCCAGCCCGAGCTCGATCGCCGTGTAGCAGTTGGCCACCGTCTGGGCTTCGACGCCCTGCGAGGCGTCAACCACCAGCACCGCGCCCTCGCAGGCCGACAGCGAGCGGCTCACCTCGTAGGCGAAGTCGACGTGCCCGGGCGTGTCGATCAGGTTGAGCTGGTAGCTCTGCCCGTCGCGCGCCAGGTAGACGAGCGACGCGGTCTGCGCCTTGATGGTGATGCCGCGCTCGCGCTCGAGCGCCATCGAGTCGAGCACCTGTTCGTCCATCTCACGCTCCGAGAGGCCGCCGCAGCGCTGAATCAGCCGATCGGCAAGCGTCGACTTCCCGTGGTCGATGTGCGCGATGATCGAGAAATTGCGGGTCAGCTGCATGCCGCTCGGGCCCAGAGGCTGCCGCAGCGCGCGAAGCGCTGTGCAACGAGTGTGAAACGAAAGCGCGCCGGTACTTCGGCGCGCCCCCGTATTCTACCGGATCAGCGAGCCCTGCCGCCCCGGCGCCTTCAGCGTGCCGGACGAATCGGCACGAAGGCCGCGCTGTCGCCCCGCCGCACCAGCGCGACGTGGGTCTTGCGCATGTCGAGCTTGGCGACCAGTTCGTTGAACTGCTTGACGCTGGTCACATCCTGGTTGTCGAGCGCGAGGATGACGTCGCCCTGGCGGATGCCGGCCTGCGCCGCGGTGCCATCCGTCGATTCGACCAGCACCCCGGTGCGAATCCGCAGCTGGCTGCGGCGCTCCTCCGACAGATCCGACACGATCATGCCGAGCTGGTTGGCGGTGGGCACCTGCGGTTTTGCGCCCGGGCTCGGCGTTGCGGCGCGGCTGGCGGTCCGGTCGGCCTCCATCTCGCCCACCGTAATGCTCAGGTCCCGCACCGCCCCCTTGCGCCACACCTGCAGGATGGCCTTGGTGCCGGGCGCACTGTTGCCCACCAGGCGCGGCAGCTCGCTCGAGCGATCGATCGGCTTGCCCGCAAAGCGCAGGATAATGTCGCCAACCTCGATTCCGGCTTTCTCCGCCGGCCCGTTCGAGTCGACACTGCGCACCAGCGCGCCGCCCGCCCTGGGCAGTCCGAGGGGCCCGGCCACGTCCTTGGTGACCTCGGCGATTCCCACGCCGATGCGCCCGCGCACGACACGCCCGGTGCCCCGCAGCTGGTCGGCCACACGCATCGCTTCGTCGATCGGGATGGCGAACGAGATGCCCATGAAGCCGCCCGTGCGGCTGTAGATCTGGGAGTTGATCCCCACGACCTCGCCCGCCATGTTGAGCAGCGGGCCGCCGGAGTTGCCCGGGTTGACCGCGACGTCGGTCTGGATGAACGGCAGGTAATCGCCGGTATCGCGGCCCTTGGCCGACACGATCCCGGCGGTCACCGTGTTGTCGAGTTCGAAGGGTGATCCGATCGCCACGACCCACTCGCCGACCCGCAGTTTCCCCGGGTCGCCGATCGGCAGGCGCGGCAGGTTCGCTGCGTCGATCTTCACCACCGCGATGTCGGTGCGTCGGTCCGAGCCCACCAGCTTGCCCCTGAACTCGCGCCGGTCCGTCAGCGTCACATAGATGACGTCGGCGGCGTCGACCACGTGATGGTTCGTCAGCACGTAGCCGTCGGCCGAGACGATGAAGCCGGAACCGACCCCCTTGGGCACCTCGTCGCCGCCCCGGCCGCGCGGCTGCGGCTGCGGCCCCTGGCGCGGCGGGAAGAAGCGCCGGAAGAACTCGAAGAACGGGTCGTTCTCGTCCATGCCCTCGGGCAGCGGGAACGAGTGCGGATTCGTCCGTTCGGCGCGCGCTTTCTCGACGATGCGGATGTTCACGACCGCGGGTCCCGCGCGTTCGACGAGGTCTGCAAAGTCGGGCAATCCGCGAATCGGCGTCTGCGCCACCGCCGGCGCCAGCACGGGGCCCAGACCGACCAGCGCTGCGCAGGAGAGCGTGGCAAGAAGGCGTTTCATCGTGTTTCCTTTCGGGTGGTTCACAGGTCGGCGCACCAGGCGCCGACCGATATTTCCTGAAGCCTATCATTTGGCGCGCCGCGCCGAATTTTCAACCCTTTTGCCCGGTTCGCGCGCGCCCGACCCACGTGAGCCAGCGTCCCAGCGCAGCCCATTGCGCAGCGGGAACGGCGCTGCGGGCGAGGACGAGCCGCACGGCGCGCCCGCCGAGCGCGGGGCGCAACTCGAGCCAGGCAAAGCGCGGCGCGAACTGCCAGCGGTGCAACGCGACGGTGCCCAGCGCGCCATCACCGCTGCCGCCTGGCGATGCAGCGCCCCGCGGGTCGGCGTCGTCAGAAGCCGGCGCCCAGCCGATCACACCTTCCCGGGAGACGCGCAAGACGCCGAGCGCCGCAGCAGGCGCCGTCCGGCGCGCCGCGATGGCCGCTGCGACCGCTGCCGCGCCCGCGACCATTGGCCAAGCCGCCGCGCTGCCCAGCAATTCGTGCCCGGCCAGCCCCAGCGCGAGCACCGCGACGAAGAACACGGCACGCGCCAGCCGGCGTGCGGGCCGAACCGCCTCGTGCGCAATCTGCAATTCGAAGGCCAGCGACATCGGCGTGACCCGTGTGGCGCGTGCCGGTCAGAAGCGCTGCAGCACCAGCGTCCCGTTGGTCCCGCCGAAGCCGAAGGAATTCTTCAGCGCGACGTCGATGCGCATCTCACGCGCGGTGTTCGCGCAGTAGTCGAGATCGCACTCGGGATCCTGGTTGAAGATGTTGATCGTCGGCGGCGAGACCTGGTGGTGCACCGCAAGCGCGGTGAACACGGCCTCGATCCCCCCGGCGCCGCCGAGCAGGTGCCCGGTCATCGACTTGGTCGAGTTCACGACGAGACGCCGCGCATGATCGCCGAAAGCGAGCTTGAGCGCCTCCGTTTCGTTCTTGTCGCCCAGAGGCGTCGAGGTGCCGTGCGCATTCACATAACCGACCTGGTCCGCCGCGACGCCGGCACTGCGCAGCGCGGCGACCATGCAGCGCCGCGGGCCATCCGTGCTCGGCGTGGTGATGTGGTAGGCATCGCCCGTCATCCCGAAGCCGGTGAGTTCCGCGTAGATGCGCGCACCGCGCGCCTTCGCATGCTCGAGTTCCTCGAGGACCATCACCCCGGCCCCCTCGCCCAGCACGAAACCGTCCCGGTCGCGGTCCCATGGTCGGCTCGCCGTTGCCGGATCGTCGTTGCGCGTGGACAGCGCCCGCGCCGCGCAGAACCCGGCCACGCCCAGGGGCGAAACGGTTCCCTCGGACCCGCCCGCGACCATCACGTCGGCGTCGCCGTACTCGATCAGGCGACCCGCGAGCCCGATGCTGTGCAGGCCCGTCGCGCATGCCGTCGTCACCGAGAGGTTCGGCCCCTTCAGCCCGCACAGGATCGAAAGCTCACCCGATATCAGGTTGATGATCGTCCCGGGGACGAAAAACGGCGAGACACGACGCATGCCGCGCTCGTGCATCTCAAGATGCGTTTCCTCGATCAGCGGCAGCCCGCCGATTCCCGACCCCACCATCGTGCCGATCCGCTCCGCGTTGGCATCGGTGACCTCGATGCCGCTGTCGCGCAGCGCCTGAATCGCGGCGGCCACGCCGTAGTGGATGAACCGGTCGAAATGGCGCGCCTCCTTCGCCGGCATGTACTCGCCGACGTCGAAGTCGCGCACTTCGCCCGCGATCCGCGTCGGGAACGCCGACGCGTCGAAGCGCGTCAGCAGGCCGATTCCCGAGCGCCCCGCAACCACGTTGTCCCAGGCGCTCGCCACGTCGTTGCCGACCGGCGAAACCACTCCGAGTCCGGTGATGACGACCCTGCGGCGCGACATGAGCGGGATCCCGTGCCGACTAGGACTTGGCGTGCGAAGTGATGTAGTCGATCGCCTGCTGAACCGTGGTGATCTTCTCCGCGTCCTCGTCGGGAATTTCGGTCTCGAACTCGTCCTCGAGCGCCATCACGAGCTCGACGGTGTCGAGCGAATCCGCACCGAGGTCATCGACGAACGCCGACTCGGTCTTCACATCTGCCTCGTTGACTCCCAACTGCTCGGCAACAATCTTCTTGACGCGTTGCTCGATATTTTCCATTTGTGAAAGCTCCTAGGATTCAAGATCCGCACGGCAGTTCGCACGAGGCGATGACCACGCGACGCGGCCGGATTGTAACAGTTTGACCGACCGGATCTGCTGCGCGCAACCGGTCGTGCCGGCGCCCGAGCCCCCCGGCCGGGACCCTACTGCATATACATCCCCCCGTTGACATGCAGCGTGACTCCGGTGATGTACGCGGCGCCGGGAGAGGCCAGGAACACCACGGCACTGGCGACATCCGCCGGTGCGCCAAAGCGGCCCGCCGGTATCTGCTTCTGCAGCGCCGTGACCTGTTCCGCGCTGAGTTCGCGCGTCATGTCGGTATCGATGAAGCCGGGCGCGACGCAGTTCACCGTGATGTTGCGGCTCGCGAGTTCCTGCGCGAGCGCGCGCGTCATCCCCGCCGCCCCCGCCTTGGCGGCCGCGTAGTTCGCCTGCCCCGAGTTGCCGCTCGCGCCCACCACGGAAGTGATGTTGACGATGCGTCCGGTGCGCGCCTTCATCATGGTGCGCATCACGAGCCGGCTCATCCGGAACACCGCACCGAGATTGGTGTCGATCACCGCCTGCCAGTCATCGTCCTTCATCCGGATTGCCAGATTGTCGCGCGTGATGCCCGCGTTGTTCACGAGGATCGTCACCGCACCGAATTCGGCTGCGATCGCCTCGACCAGCGCCTCGGACGCGGCGGCGTCCGTCACGTCGAGCACCGCGCCGCGCCCGACGACGCCGCGCTCTGCGAGTGCCGCGCTGATGCCATCTGCACCCGCCGTGCTGGTCGCGGTGCCGATCACCGTGGCGCCGTTCGCGCCGAGCGCCAGGGCGATCGCGCGTCCGATGCCGCGCGAGGCCCCGGTGACCAGCGCGATCTGGCCTTGCAGTTCGTTCATGCCTGCTCCTTGAGGGCCGCCTCGAGGGAGGTCGCGTCGTAGACTGCGCTGACCCGCAGCTCGCGATCGATGCGCCCCACCAGTCCGGAGAGCACCTTGCCCGGTCCGAATTCGATCACCCGCGTGGCGCCGAGTTCGCGCAGGCGTCGCACCACCTCGACCCAGCGCACCGGTCGATAGGTCTGGCGCACCAGCGCATTGCGAATACGCGCCGGATCGGTCTCGACCGCCACGTCGACGTTGTTCACCAGGGATACTGCCGGCGCGCGCAGTTCCACGCCGGCCAGCGCGACGGCGAGCCGGTCGCCGGCCGGGCGCAGCAGGCTCGAGTGAAACGGCGCCGATACCGCGAGCGCAATCGCGCGCTTTGCACCGAGCGCGCGGGCGTGCTCGCAGGCGCGCTCGACGGCGGCCCGGTGTCCGGCGATCACCACTTGGGCGGGCGCATTGAAGTTGACGGGCTCGACCACCTCGTTCGGGTGTCCGGATTGCGCTTCCCGGCACGCCTGAGCGACGGTCGCGTCGTCGAGTCCCAGAATCGCCGCCATCGACCCGGTCCCCACCGGGACCGCGTCCTGCATCGCCTGCGCGCGCAGCCGCACGAGCGGCACGGCATCGCGCACGGACAGCGCTCCGGCGGCCACGAGCGCCGTGTATTCGCCGAGGCTGTGACCCGCGACCAGCTGCGCGGGCGCACCTCCCGCGTCAAGCCAGGCCAGGTAGCAGGCGTAGCCCGCCACCAGCATCGCCGGCTGGGTATTGACCGTCAGCGCCAGCTCTTCGGCAGGTCCGCTGTGAATCTTCTGCGAGAGCGCTTCACCGAGCGCCGCATCGGCTTCGGCAATCATCTCGCGCACGGTTGCGACCTGCGCGAAGGGATCGAGCATCCCGACCGCCTGCGAGCCCTGCCCCGGAAAGACACATGCCAGCGTCATCGAATCCCTTCCTTGCTCCGTTCGTTTCAGATCTGCACCAGCGCGGCGCCCCAGGTGAACCCCCCACCCACGCCCTCGAGGAGCACATGCTGACCCGGCTGGATCCGTCCGTCGCGCGTGCCCTGGTCGAGCGCGAGCGGCACCGACGCCGCGGAGGTGTTCGCATGCTGATCGACCGTGACCACGACCCGCTCGCGCGCGATCCCCATGCGTTTCGCCGTGGCATCCAGGATACGGACATTGGCCTGGTGCGGAATCAGCCAGTCGACCTGGTCGAGGGTCATGCCCGCGGCTGCGACCGTCTCCCGGCCGACCGTGTCGAGCACCGACACCGCGAGCCGAAACACCGCCTGCCCGTTCATCGTCAGGTAGGGGTGTCCGACGATGGCCCCGCCGCTGAGATTGCCCGCGGTGCGCAGAATCGCCTCCTGGCGCCCGTCGGCGTGCAGTCGCGCCGCGCGCACACCGGGACAGGTATCGGCGGTGAGCACGATCGCCCCCGCCCCGTCGCCGAAGAGCACGCAGGTCGAGCGATCGTTCCAGTCGAGAATCCGCGAGAAGACCTCCGCCCCGATCACCAGCGCCCGGTTGGCGATGCCCGTGCGGATCATCGCGTCGGCGGTGGCAAGACCGTAGACGAAGCCGCTGCAGACGGCCTGCACGTCGAACGCCGCGCCGCCGGGGGCATCGAGCGCCTTTTGCACGAGGCACGCCGTGCTCGGGAACACGTAATCCGGAGTCGATGTGGCCACGACGATCAGGTCGATCTCGCGGGCTTCGAGGCCGGCGGCGGCCAGCGCGTTGCGGGCCGCCTGGCAGGCGAGCTGGCTGCTCGTGACCCCCGCACCGGCGAGATAGCGCTGGCGAATGCCCGTGCGCTCGACGATCCACTCATCGGAGGTCACGACGCCGCGCTCGGCAAGGCGGCGCACCAGTTCTGCGTTGCTGACCGGCTCGCCGGGCAGCGCGCTGCCCGTGCCGACGATGCGCGAGTAACGGTTCATGCGCCGCCCTCCGGGGCGGGCGGCGCGCTCGCCTCGGATGCTGTCGTCCCCGCGGCGGCGGCACTCAGCACCGCGGCGGCGTCGCGAATCCGCGGAATGGCCTCCTCGATGCGTGCGAGCAGTCCGTTGCGCGCCGCGTCGTAGGCGCGCCGCAGCGCGAATTCGAAGGCGAACGCATCCGCGGATCCATGGCTCTTGATGACCACCCCGCACAGTCCGACCAGGGTCGCGCCGTTGTAGCGCCGATGATCGAGCCGGGCCTTGAAGCGGCGCAGCACCGGGTAGGAAATGACGGCCATCAGGCGCGTGAACACATGCCGTTCGTACTCCTCGCGAATGAAACCTCCGAGCAGCTGGGCAAGGCCCTCCGAGGCCTTGAGCGCAACGTTGCCCACAAAACCGTCGCAGACGACGACGTCCACGGTTCCCTTGTAGATGTCGTTGCCCTCGACGTTGCCGTGGAAGTTCATTCCGCTCGCGCCGAGCAGCAGCGCCGCCTTGCGTACGGTCTCGTTGCCCTTGATGACTTCCTCGCCGATGTTGAGCAGTCCCACCGAGGGGTCCTCGCGGCCCTCGAGCGCGCTGACCAGCGCCGTGCCCATGATGGCGAACTGTACGAAGTGCTCGGGCGCGCAGTCCACGTTCGCCCCCAGATCGAGCATCGTGGTGGTCGTCCCGCGCTGGTTCGGTAGCTGGCTGGCGATCGCCGGCCGGTCGATGCCGGGAAGCATCCGCAGCACGTAGCGTGCGATCGCCATCAGGGCCCCGGTGTTGCCGGCACTCACGCAGGCATCGGCCTCGCCCGCCTTGAGCGCCTCCAGCGCGACCAGCATCGACGAGCCCTTGCGGCGGCGCAGTGCGACGGCAGGCGCCTCGTCCATCGCGATCACCGCCTCGGCGTGGCGGATCGTCACGCGCTTCGCGTCGTGGGCACGCTGCGCGGCCAGCGCGGCGCGCAGCTCCGTTTCGCGGCCGACCAGCACGAGATGGACGTCGGGAACGCTGGAGAGGAAACGCAGCGCGGCCGGTACCGTGACCGACAGCCCATGGTCTCCTCCCATGCAATCAATGGCGATGCGGACGGTCATTGTCGGCGCAGGCGTCCTCTGCGGGAAGTTCGATTCAGCCGGGCACGCCGGCTCGCGCGACCCGTCCACGTCGCCTCCGGGCCGTGGCAGCCCGCACGTGGGCCGCCCGGCAACGGTCTTATTCGTCGCTCTTGGTCTGCACGACCTTCTTGCCGCGGTAGAAGCCGCTCGGGCTGATGTGGTGGCGCCGATGCACCTCGCCGGTGGTCGGCTCGGTCGCAAGCGTCGGATTCGCAAGGGAGTCGTGCGCACGATGCATGCCGCGCTTCGACGAGGATTTCTTGTTTTGCTGGACGGCCATGTGCTGGTCTCCGGGGGAAATAATAACTTTCCATTGTATCAGGACTCGAACTGCCGTGTCCCGGCCGAACCCGCCAAAGCCGGGCGCCGCAAGGCATCGGCGGCGGCGCGCGTCACTGTGGGCGCACCGGTCCACCGCGCTTGAATGCGGCCAGCCCCGCGAGCGGCCCGGCGTGCTCCTCGCCGTCGTCCGCTCCCAGACCCGGCGGCGCGCAGTCCTCGTGTGCCGCCAGGGGCGGCAATGCCAAAATGGCCTCGTCCTCCAGCAATGCCAGCAGATCGAAGTGCCGGCTGCCGGCAATCACGTCGATCTCCATCTCCTGCTCGTCGAGTTCCGCCGCCATCGCCTCGTCGGCAACGACCAGCAGCCTACGCGCGACGACCAGTTCGACCTCCACCGGCTCGAGGCACTTGCCACAGGGCAGCGCCGGTCGCGCCTGTGCCTCCAGGACCAGGTACAGTCGCGTTCCGGTGCGCGGGTCGCCCTCGACCCGGCCCTGCGCCGTCCAGCGCAGCGTTCCCGCAGTGCTGGCCAGCAGAGACGCGAGCCGCGGCAAGTTCGAGAGCGCTTCCTGCCCCGCGACGCTGCTGCCTTCGTGAATCATTGCGAAGATGTCGATCGAGCGTTCGTCCATCACCCCTCCCGAGCCGCTATGATAGCGGCCGACCCCCGCACTCACTCCATTTCCCACGCCGAGGTCCCGCCATTGAATGAATCGCCCGCCGCACCGGCGCCGCCCTCCCCTGATCTGATCCTGGCCTCGAGTTCCCGGTATCGCCAGGAACTCCTCGCGCGCCTGCAGCTGCGTTTTGCGGTGATCGCGCCCGAGCTCGACGAGTCGCCCGCGCCGGGCGAGACGCCGCCGGTGCTCGCGTCGCGCCTCGCCCTGGCCAAGGCCTGCGCGGTCGCGGCGCGCCATCCGGCGGCGGTCGTCATCGGCTCGGATCAGACGGCGACGCTCGACGGAACGGGTCTGGTCGGCAAGCCGGGAACGCACGAGCGCGCGGTCGCGCAGCTGCGCGCGGCATCGGGGCGCGCGATGCAGTTCCACACTGCCCTCGCCGTGGTCTGTCTGGAGCGCAATTTCCGGGAGAGCGTCACGGTCGATACGACGGTGCGCTTCCGCGACCTGACGACCGAGATGATCGAGGCCTACCTGCGCGCCGAGACGCCCTACGACTGCACCGGCTCGGCCAAGTGCGAGGGGCTCGGGGTGGCGCTGCTGGCCTCGATCGAGGGCCCTGACCCCACTGCGCTCATCGGGTTGCCGCTGATCGCGCTGTGTCCGATGCTGGCGCGAGCCGGCATCGCGGTGCTGCCCGGTGCCTGAATCAATGGCCCACGCTGCCGGGCGCCTGTGGCTGATCCCCGCGCCGATCGGCGCCCCGGCGGACGCCCCGCTTGTCCTGCCGCGCGCCACGCTCACGGCGATCGCCACGCTCGAGGTCTTCATCGTCGAGCACGCGAAGAGCGCGCGCGCCTTCCTGCGCGAGGTCCCGCTCGCGCGCCCGCTGCAGGAACTCGAGATGATCGAGTGGAACGAGCACAGCCGCGCGGCCGACGTGCCCCGGATGCTGGCGCCACTGCTCGCCGGCCGCGATGTCGGGCTCCTCTCGGAGGCCGGTTGCCCGGCGGTGGCCGATCCGGGCGCGGACCTCGTCGCGGCCGCCCATGCCCAAGGCATCGAGGTGCTCCCACTGATCGGGCCGAGCTCTCTGCTGCTGGCGCTGATGGCCTCCGGCCTGAACGGGCAGCGCTTCTGTTTCGCGGGCTATCTGCCGGTCGAGGCGCTCGCGCGCGCCAAGGCCATCGTCGCGTGCGAGCGGCGCTCGGCGCAGGGCGACGAAACCGTGCTGGTGATTGAGACGCCCTACCGCAATCAGCACCTCTTCGATGCGCTGGTCGCGAACCTGCGTCCGGATACGCGGGTGCTCGTCGCCATGGCCCTGGGATTTCCCGAGCAGCGCATCGTGAGCCGCAGCGTGCGCGAGCTGCGTGCGAGTCCGCTCGAAGTGCCGCGCATGCCCACGGTGTTCGGCCTGCTGGCGCACTCGCGGGCGTGATTCGCTAACGCAGCTTCCAGCCCCCGGCGCCCGGAAGTGCTGCGCCGATGCTCACGCCCATGCGCTTGGCCAGCCGATCGAGCAGGCCCTCGTGCCGCGAGAAGTCGACGACCTCTTCGGCCTTGATCACATCGCGCGCCACCGAGTCCAGATTCCCGAAAGCGTCGACAAGCCCGAGTTCGATCGCGTGCGCACCACTCCACACCAGCCCCGTGAAGACGTCCGCATCGGGCTTGAGGCGCTCTCCGCGACCGCGCCGCACGGCATCGATGAACTGGGTGTGGATTTCGTTGAGCAGCCCCTGCGCGTGGCGCCGCTGTTCATCATCGAGCGTAGAGAAAGGGTCGAGGAACCCCTTGTTGCGCCCGGCGGTGAGCAGTCGGCGCTCGACGCCGAGCTTGTCGAGCGTCTCGACGAAGCCGAATCCATCCATCAGCACGCCGATCGAACCGACGATGCTCGCCTTGTCCACGTAGATCCGGTCGGCCGCGGCGGCGACGTAATAGCCACCCGAAGCGCCGATGTCGTCGATCACCGCATACAGCGGGATCTTCGGGTGGCGCTCGCGCTGGCGCCGGATTTCGTCGTAGATGATCCCCGCCTGGACCGGGCTGCCGCCAGGGCTGTTGACGCGCAACACGACGCCCGCGGTTCGCTTGTCCTCGAAAGCTTCCTTCAACGCCGCGAGCACATTGTCGGCCGAGATCTCGCCGCCGGCCTGCAGCACGCCGTTGATTTCGACGAGCGCGGTGTGCTGTGAAGCGCGTGCCGGGCCTTGGCTCCAGGCGAACCAGCCGGCGGCGGCGACGGACCCCGTCACACAGAGGGGCAGCACCAGCTTGAAGAACACGCCCCAGCGCCGCGCGCGGCGCCACTCGGCCATCGCCTCACGGGCAAAGCGCTCGATGACGTGGCGCTCCCAACCGGTGGCTCGCGGTTCACGATCCGGATCATTCATCACTTCACCTCATGGACGAAAACTTCCGACGCGTCGGAACCGTGCTCTCAGACGCGCCCCATCAACTCGGCGCGCAGTTGCGCGACCGTGTCGACCACCGCCAGCGCAGGCTCGATACCCAGCTCCGCACGCGGATGCGCCCCGTAGCTTACCCCGATCGCCGCAGAACCGGCACGCCGCGCCATGCCGAGATCGTGGGTGGTGTCGCCGACCATCAGCGCCTCGGAGGTGGCGATTCCGAGCTCCGCGCAGATATCCTCCAGCATCCAGGGCGCCGGTTTGGGCGAACCCTCGTCGGCGCAGCGCGAAGTGAAGAAACGCCCGTTCCAGCCGGTCTTGCGCAACGCCCGGTCCAGTCCGACCCGCGACTTGCCGGTGGCGATCGCCAGCCAGGAGTCGGAATCCGCCAGCGCATCGAGGATTCCGACGATTCCGTCGAAGGGCATCAAATGCGGGTCGCGCTGGAAGAAATGCACCTTGTAGCGCTCGACGTACGCGTCCATCTGCCGCTCGTCGATCGAGGGCACTGCCGTGAAGATCGCCTCGCGCAGGCCCAGCCCGATCACATGGGAGGCCTGTTCGCGGGTCGGCACCTCCAGCCCGAGGTCGGCGGCCGCACCGCAGATGGCCGCCACGATCGCATCGGTCGAGTCCACCAGGGTCCCGTCCCAGTCGAAGACCACCACGCGAAACGGTCCCTCACCCATCGATCGTTCCGGCGGCCGGGACCAGCGCGGCGAAGGCGCTCGGGACGGGCGCGCGCACGGTCATCACCCGGCCGGTGCGCGGATGGCGGAACGCGATGCGGGCGGCGTGCAGGAACATGCGGCGATGCCCGGCGCGGGCCAGGCTGCGGTTGAGCTCGAAATTCCCGTACTTGTCGTCCCCCGCGATCGGAAAGCCGGCCTGCGCGAGATGGACCCGGATCTGGTGCGTCCGCCCCGTGAGCAACTCGGCCTCGACCAGGCTGAATTCCCCGAGGGACGGCAGCACGATGCTCCCGAGACCCGTGATCCGCGTCCGCGCCTCCTGTCCTTGCGGGTCCACGGCCACCCGGCGCTCGCCTTGCGTGGTCAGATAGCGCTGCAGCCCGAACGAGAAGGTCTTCGTTCGCTTGGGGAAACGCCCCGCGACGATGGCGAGGTAGCGCTTGTCCGTGCTGCGCTCGCGCAACTGGCGGTGCAGATCGAGCAGCCAGGGCCGCTTGCGGGCGAACAGCAGTACCCCTGAGGTATCCCGGTCGAGGCGGTGGACCAGCTCCAGAAAGCGCTCATCCGGGCGCGCAGCGCGCAGCTGCTCGATCGCGCCGCTCGCGATCCCGCTCCCGCCGTGGACCGCGACGCCGGCCGGTTTGTCGATCGCGATGATCCCCTCGTCCTCGAAGATCACCGGCAGGAGTTCTCCCGCGCGCGCCGCCGCCGGGCTCGCGGTGCCGGCGCGGGGTTCCTGCGGCAGGGCGACCCGCACCGGGGGAATGCGCACCTGCTCGCCTGCTTCGAGCCGATGGTCGGCCCGAGCGCGGTGTCCATCGACGCGCAACTGGCCGCTGCGGATCAGCTGGTAGAGGTGGCTGCGCGGGACGCCCTTGCAGGAGCGGATCAGGAAATTGTCCAGCCGCTGCCCGGCGCTGTTCTCGTCGATCAGCACGAGCCGCACCGCCGGAGCGAGCGCATCGGACTCGCCCGATCCAGCGCCGGACGGTTCCTTTGGGGTCCGTTCGGCCGCAGAGAGCGGGTGAACTTGTATACGTAAGCCCTTCAAATTGCTATACTCATCGTTCCGCATCCGTGGTGCGCAGGCGTTGTGCAACCAAGCAGTGTGGGCCTGAGAAGATGGCTGAGGGTCGTAATCGACCGCTCGCCCGGTGCAGGCCCGGTAACGCCAAGGTCGATCACGAAGCGCCGAGGGATCCGATTCTACCGGTACCCGAAGGCGCGGGCGGTGGGAAGAATAATGGATCCGCGGCTCCGATCCCTGGGGACGGAGCGCGGGACGATGCGAACTCATTGAGAATATGCGAGCGGTCAGCGCCTCGTCGCTGACCAGTCCAACCTGTGCGCCTCCCGGCTATTCAAACGCAACGACACCGAACCTGCACGCGCTTGCGCCGCCAGATCGGCGCTCGCCTGCGCCTGCCGGACCTGCAGGGTCCACGCTAGCGGCAACACCGCTTCGCGCTCGTTTCCTCTCGTCTGCCCGTTCGCATCTCCCGCTGGTCTTCGCGTCGGCCACGCCTGCTGACGCCGGGAGTCATCTGAATGAAACGAATGCTGTTTAACGCAACCCACTCCGAGGAGTTGCGCGTTGCGATCGTCGAAGGGCAAAAACTCATCGACATCGACATCGAGTCGGCGGGACGCGAGTCACGCAAGGGCAATATCTACAAGGGGGTCATCACCCGCGTCGAGCCCAGCCTCGAGGCCTGCTTCATCACCTACGGCGAGGAACGCCACGGCTTCCTGCCGTTCAAGGAAATTTCGCGGATCTATTTCAAGTCCGGCGTCGAGGTTTCCAAGGCGCGCATCCAGGACGCCGTCAGCGAAGGTCAGGAACTGATCGTCCAGGTGGACAAGGAAGAGCGCGGCAACAAGGGCGCGGCGCTGACGACCTTCATCTCGCTGGCCGGGCGCTATCTGGTGCTGATGCCCAACAACCCGCGCGGCGGCGGCGTTTCGCGCCGTGTGGAAGGCGAGGAGCGTCAGGAACTGCGGGAAACGATGGACTCGCTCGACTATCCGGCGGGGATGAGCCTGATTGCCCGCACCGCCGGTCTCGGCCGCGCAGGCGAGGAACTCCAGTGGGATCTGAACTATCTGCTGCAGTTGTGGAACGCCATCGAAGGGGCTGCGAAATCGGCGCCCGGTGCGTTCCTCATCTACCAGGAATCGAGCCTGGTGATCCGCGCGATCCGCGATTACTTCACCGCCGACATCGGCGAAGTCCTGATCGACACGAACGACATCTACGAGCAGGCTCACCAGTTCATGAGCCACGTGATGCCCGACGTGGTCAATCGGGTCAAGCGCTACAGCGACGACGTGCCGCTGTTCTCGCGCTTTCAGATCGAACACCAGATCGAGACCGCCTACTCGCGAATCGTCCCGCTGCCCTCGGGCGGCGCGGTGGTGATCGACCACAGCGAGGCGCTGGTGGCGATCGACGTCAACTCGGCGCGCGCCACCAAGGGCTCGGACATCGAGGAAACGGCGCTGCGCACCAACCTCGAGGCGGCCGACGAGGTGGCCCGCCAGATGCGCCTGCGCGATCTGGGCGGACTGCTCGTGATCGACTTCATCGACATGGAGAACACCAAGAACCAGCGTGAGGTCGAGGCGCGGCTCAAGGACGCCCTGCACTACGACCGTGCCCGCGTCCAGATGGGCAAGATCTCGCGCTTCGGCCTGATGGAACTCTCCCGCCAGCGGCTGCGCCCGGCACTGAACGAGGGCACGCACATGACCTGCCCGCGCTGCAACGGCACCGGCGTGATCCGCGACATCGAGTCCTCGGCGCTGCATGTGCTGCGCGTCATTCAGGAAGACGCGATGAAAGAGAGCACTGCGGCCATCTACGCGCAGGTGCCCGTCGAAGTGGCGACCTACGTGCTCAACGAGAAGCGCGCCGAGATCGCCAAGCTCGAGGCTCGGCTCAAGGTCGAGATCGTGCTCATTCCGAACAAGCATCTCGAGACCCCGCACTACAAGATTGAGCGGATGCGCCACGACGACGAGCGCCTCACCAATTACCGGGCGAGTTTCACCATCGCCGACGGACCGAGCGAAGAGAACACCTACCTCGAGTCCAAGCTGGCGGTTCCGAAGGAGCGTCAGGAAGCGCTGGTGAAGGGGATTGCACGCGATCCCAACGTGCCGACACCGCCGCCACGGCCCCAAGCCGACGCAGCCGCGGTGCAGGTTGCGAAGCCGCTCGCGCAGCCGGCAGCATTCGAGGGGCTGCTCGCCAAGGCGAGTTCATGGGTGCGTGGCCTGCTGGCCGGTCCGGCACCGACGCTGCCAAGCGCCCCGCTTACCGCGACAAAGCCGCGTGCCGAAGGCGCGGGAAACACGTCGCAAACGCCTCGTACCGACGCGCGCCGTGGCCGGCGTGACGAAGGCCGCCCTGAAGGTCGCGATGGTCGTGGCGCACGTGGCGGGCGACCCGGTCGCGGCTCACGCGGCCCGGGACGAGCGGAAAGACCCGAGCGCGAGCCGCGCGACGCGCGACCGAACGGGGAAGCCCGTGAGGCGCCGGAAGCCGTGCCGCAACGGGACGCCAACCCGGCGGCTTCGGGAGATGCCGGAGCGCGACGCGGCGGCAGCCGCCGTGGACGCGGAAATGCCGAGCGCCAGCGCGCGGAGCCGGACACCGGTGCGTCAGCGGCCGGGGCAGCAGCGCCCGCAGCGAGCGAGCGCGGCCCTGCCGTGACCCCGCTGGGGGACGCAGAGTTCTTCCGGCCTGACGATCTCGCAGCCGACACGGGTCTCGCAGTGGTCGAACAGACCGCCGGCGAAGAAACGCCCGTCGTGGCAACCGAGGGCGACGAGACCGGCACACGGCGGCGTGGACGGCGCCGTCGCGGACGACGTGGCCGTGGCGCAGACGACGCGGCCGGTTCCGCCGATGCTTCCGAGGACGGTAGCGACGACGAATCCGCAACGGACGACGACAGCGAGACCGCCGCCGAGTCCGTCACACCTGCCGCCGAGGAAGTCGCACCGCGGGTGAAGCGGGAACGCGAAGCCGCACCCGAGACCGCCCAGCCGGCGCAATCGATCGCGTCGGACCCGGCTCCGCTCGAGGAGGTGTCCGCACCTGCCGAGATCATCGAGGTGGCGGCCCTGGAGACCCCGGCGCCTGCCGAAGTCGTCCCCGAGATCGCCCCCGAGACAGTCAAAGTGGCCGCCGTGGAGACCCCCGCGCCTGCGGAGATCATCGCCGTGCCCGCGGTGGACGCGCCCGCGCCACCGCCCCCGCCAGCTCCCCCGCGAGAGGTCTCGCCGCCGGCCGTGATTCAAGTCGATACGCGAATCGCCACGATGCCCCCCGAGCCGTTGGTCGATCGGGAAGCCCTCGTCGCGATCGTCGAGCAGGCCGGGCTGGAAATGGTCGAGACTTCGGCTTCCGCTCCGGCGCAGGAGTTGCCGGTCGCACGCGCCCCGGCGAGACCGCGCCGTGCGCGCAAGCCGCGCCCGGTCCCGGTCGACGAACCGCTGCAGCAGGTCGACACCAGCAAGCCGGGAAACTGACCCGCGCGCGTTGCAGGTAATGCGCGGGCCGTGACCGGCCTGCGCTACCATGGGGCACTGACTCCACGACGCCGATGACCGAGAGAATCATTCCGATCGCCGATGCCCGCTATGACGCGGGCATCCCAAGCGTTCCCGCGCGCGCGTATGCCCCTGCCGGGGTCTTGTCAGACGTGCGCGGCCGTGCGGTGCGCGACCTGCGTATTTCGGTCACCGACCGCTGCAACTTCCGCTGTTCGTACTGCATGCCGCGGACGGTCTTCGGCAAGGACTACCGTTTCCTGCCACACACCTCGCTGCTGCGCTTCGAGGAGATCACGCGACTGGTGCGCATCTTCGCGGCGCACGGCGTTGAGAAAGTGCGCCTGACCGGCGGCGAACCCCTGCTGCGGCGAAATCTTGAATCCCTGATCGAGATGCTCTCCGCGGTGCGCACGGTACGCGACACCCCGCTCGAGCTCACCCTCACCACCAACGCTTCGCTGCTCGCGCGCAAGGCGCGTGCACTCAAGGCCGCCGGCTTGCAACGCGTCACCGTGAGCCTCGATGCGCTCGACGACGCGATCTTTCGCGAGATGAACAGCGTCGACTTCCCGGTCGCCGACGTCCTGGCCGGCATCGACGCTGCCGCCGCTGCGGGTCTGGCGCCGATCAAGATCAACATGGTCGTCAAGCGCGGCGTCAACGACGGCGAGATCGTCACGATGGCCCGGCGTTTTCGCGGCAGCGGGCACGTGCTGCGCTTCATCGAATACATGGATGTGGGCGCCTCCAACGGGTGGCGGCTCGACGACGTCGTGCCCAGCGCGGAAGTGGTGCGTCGGATCCACGAGTGGTTCCCGCTCGAGCCGCTCGCGGGCGGCTACTTCGGCGAGGTCGCCAAACGCTGGCGCTATGCGGATGGCAGCGGCGAGATCGGGGTCATCTCCTCGGTGACGCAGCCCTTCTGCGCATCCTGCACCCGCGCGCGTCTCTCCACCGAGGGCAAGCTCTTCACCTGCCTGTTCGCGACCGCCGGCCACGATCTGCGCGCGCTGCTGCGCGGCGATTACAGCGACGATCAGATATCCGGAGCACTCGCCCACCTCTGGGAGCGGCGTGACGACCGCTACTCCGAAATCCGATCGGACGCCACCCGCGGACTGCGCCGGGTGGAGATGTCCTACATCGGGGGCTGAACCCTTGGGCGGCGGCGAGGCGGAAACAAGCCGGCGCATGCATCCTCCGATCGAGGTTACGGACAACCCGCGCCCGGCCGTCTTCGAGGTCGACGCCATCAACGAACTCGGCTCCGTCGTTGTCACCCCGATCGCCGGCGAGCACCCGCTCACGCTCTACCTGGACAAGCGCGAACTGGTGACGCTGATGACGCTCGGGGCGGCCCCGGAACATCTCGCGCTGGGCTACCTGCGCAACCAGCGAATCATCGCAAGCATTGCCGAGATCGCCGCGGTCCAGGTCGACTGGGACACCGACTCGGTTGCCATCACCTCGCGCGTGCTGCGCGACACGGGAAGCACCTTGTGGGAAGCGGAATCGGCCACCGCGGAACTGGAGTCCCGGCTCGCGCGGCGCACGGTCACGACCGGATGCGGTCAGGGGTCGATGTTCGGTGACCTGATGGACGCGCTCGACGACGTGTCGCTGCCCGCGCATGCCCGACTCACGGAAGAGGTGCTCTACACGGTGATGGCCCGCCTGCGGGGGCACGAGTCGATCTACCGCGTCGCCGGTGCGGTGCACGGCTGCGCGCTGTGTTCGAACGCCGGCGAAGACCGGGGCGAAATCGTGCGCTTCGTCGAGGACGTAGGCCGCCACAACGCCGTCGACGCGATCGCCGGCTGGATGTGGCTCGAACAGGTCGGCGGCGCCGACAAGATTTTCTACACGACGGGGCGCCTGACTTCGGAAATGGTGATCAAGGCCGCGCAGATGGGCATCCCGTTTCTCGTTTCACGCTCCGGCCTGACCCGCATGGGCTATGAGATCGCGCAACGGGTCGGACTGACGATCATCGGGCGCTGTCAGGGGCGGCACTATCTGCTCTTCACCGGAACGCAGCGCTTCGTGCGCGCGCCGGGAACCGCGCTGGCATGACACGCGCCGCACCCGCGCACGGCGTCACCGGAATCGTGCTCGCCGGCGGGCTCGGCAAGCGCATGAGTGCCGACGGCAAGGGCATCGACAAGGGCTTGCAGCCGCTCGGCGGGCGCGCCCTGGTCGAGCACGTTCTCGAGCGGCTCGCGCCGCAGGTCGACACGATCCTGATCAACGCCAACCGCAATGCCGGGCGCTACGCCACCTTCGGCTACCCCATCGTGCCCGACGCGCTTGCCGGCTTCGCGGGACCGCTCGCCGGACTGCACGCGGGCCTGCTGGCAGCGACGACCCCATGGGTGGTCATCGTCCCCTGCGATTCGCCCTTTCTGCCGGGCGACCTGGTCGCGCGCCTGCTCGAGGCGGCGACGCGCGCCGGATCGCCGATCGCGGTGGTGCGCACCGGGAATCAGCCGCAGCCGGTTTTCGCGCTCGTGCACCGGCGCCTCGCAGCGAGCCTCGCGCGCTACCTGGCCGCCGGGGATCGCAAGATCGACCTCTGGTACGCTCCGCTTGGCGTGGTCGAGGTTCCGTTCGAGGATGCGGCCGCTTTTCGCAACATCAACACCCGAGACGAGCTGGCGCAGTGCGAGCAAGGACCGCAACCATGACTTCGCCCACCCCCGCACAGGCGCGGCGCACGCTGGCTGAACTGACCCGTTGCCTTTCCGATTACGACCCCGATGCACTGACGGTCGAGCAGGCGCAGGCGATCATCGAGGATTTCGTCGCGCCCTGCTGCGGGGCCGAGCGCGTGGCGATCCGCGCAGCGCTCGATCGCGTGCTCGCCACCGACGTGATCTCTCCGATCGATGTTCCCGCGGCGGACAACTCCGCGATGGACGGCTACGCGGTGCGCGGCGCAGACCTGGCGCCTGAATCCCCGCAGCGTCTGCGCGTCATCGACACCGCACTCGCCGGACAGCCCGCAACGCAGGCGCTGCGCTCCGGCGAGGCAATCCGGATCATGACCGGCGCGCTGATCCCGGTCGGGTGCGACACGGTCATCGTGCAGGAAGCGGTCTGCGTGGACGGGGACAGCGTCATCGTGCCGGGCGCGCAGCGCGTCGGGCAGCACGTGCGCCGCTGCGGCGAGGATCTGCGTGCCGGCACACCGGCCCTGCGCACGGGCAGGATCGTGACCCCGGCCGACGTCGGCCTGCTGGCCTCGCTCGGCATCCCGGAGGTGGCCGTGCGCCGTCGGCTGCGGGTGGCCTTCTTCTCGACCGGAGACGAACTGCGCTCGGTGGGCGAAACGCTTGCCGACGGGCAACTCTACGACAGCAATCGCTACACGATTCACGCGCTGCTGCGCCACCTCGGGGTCGAACCCGTCGACATGGGCGTGGTGCGCGACGAACCGCAGGCGCTCGAGGCCGCGATGCGCGAGGCGGGCGCGAACGCCGACGCGATCATTTCCTCGGGCGGCGTGTCGGTGGGGGAAGCCGACTACACGCGCCCGGTGCTGGAGCGACTCGGCGAGGTGGCCTTCTGGAAACTGGCGATCCGTCCCGGTCGGCCGATGGCCTTCGGGAGGGTCGGCGGCGCCTGCTATTTCGGCCTGCCGGGCAACCCGGTGGCGGTGATGATTACCTTCTATTTCTTCGCCCGTGACGCGCTGCTGCGCATGATGGGTGCCGTTCCGCGACAGCTTCCCTTCACGCGGGCCCGCGCGCTCACGGCGCTGCGCAAACGTCCGGGCCGCACCGAGTATCAGCGCGGCGTGCTCGCGCACGGCGCCGACGGCACCATGGAGGTGAGGCTGACCTCGAGTCAGGGCTCCGGCGTGCTGCGTTCCATGTCGGAGGCCAACTGTGTGGTCGTGCTGCACCATGCGCAGGGCGACATCGCCGCAGGAGACCTGGTCGATTGCATTGCCTTTGACGGGCTGCTCTGAAGGCCCGCCACCCCCCTTCGCAGACTCAAGAGGATTTCTCCCGTGCAAATCGCCTGCCTCGACCTCGAGGGCGTGCTGGTCCCCGAGATCTGGATCGAATTCTCCGAACGCACCGGCATTGCCGCGCTGGCGCGCACCACGCGTGACGAGCCCGACTACGACAAGCTGATGCGCGAGCGCCTCGCGCTGCTGGCCAGGAACGGGCTCGGCCTGCCCGACATCCAGGAGGTGATCGGCAAGATGGCCCCACTCCCCGGTGCGCCCGAATTCCTCGGCTGGCTGCGCGAGCGCTTCCAGGTGGTGATTCTCTCGGACACCTTCTACGAATTCGCGATGCCGCTGATGCGCCAGCTCGGGTTCCCGACGCTGTTGTGCCATCGGCTCGTGACCGACGATCAGGGCGTCGTGCGCGATTACGCGCTGCGCGAGCCGCACGCCAAGCGCAGCGCCGTCCAGGCCTTGCAGTCACTGCGCTTTCAGGTCGTGGCGGCCGGCGATTCCTACAACGACACGGCGATGCTTGCCACGGCCGACGCCGGCATCCTCTTCTGTCCGCCGGAAAACGTGATCCGCGAATTCCCGCAGTTTCCGGTGGCGCGCGACTACGAGCAACTGCGCGCCGCCTTCGAAGAGGCCTCTCGAGGCATCTGAGCGGCCATCGCGCGCTTCGGATTTCGCCTGCGGGTGGGCACCGTCGACTGACGCGACGGCGCAGCGCGCGCAGCCGCACGCAACGAGCGTGCGTGCGCCGCCTACCCGATCTTCTTGAGCAGCTTGCCGACGTCTTCGAAGGTGCGCTCGCGCTGGGTGTCGCCGCTCACCGCTTCGCCGAGTTCCTGTTCCAGATAGCAGACGATCATCTTGGCGAAAACGCTGTCGAGCGCCTTGCGCGCGGCGGTCATCTGCTGCGCGACGGCGAGGCAGTTCTCGCCCTCCTCGATCATCCGGATCACGCCCCGCAACTGGCCCTCGACCCGACGCAAGCGCTTGACCACTTCGTGCCGTGCTTCGCTGTTCGTCAGACTTGCCATGGCTTCACACACTCGCTGTAACGGTTCGATCGCGGCGTGGTTCACCGCTCACTTGCCACGCGCAAGTTCGACCGCGGTCTTCACGCCCGCCTTGCGCAGGATCGACTCCATCAGGCACCACTTGCTGAACCCGAACTGGAACAGATTCGCGCCAACGAAGACGGTGAACCATAGCACATGCGGGCTGTAGAACAGCGGGCTCCCTTCGACGCCAAAAGCGAGCGACAGGAGGATGAAGGCACCGGCAAAAATACGGACAAGTTGTTCAGTTGACATGCGAGATCTCCTTAGAGTGTGGAAGAGGAATTTCCGGCAATCGCACCGGACGCATAGGTCCGGCGATACGCCAGGAAGTAAAGAACGGGTATCACCACCAGTGTGAGCAGCGTCGAGATCAGAATCCCGAAGATCAGTGACACCGCGAGCCCGTTGAAGATCGGGTCGTCGAGGATGAAGAACGCGCCGATCATCGCGGCCAGCCCCGTGAGCAGGATCGGCTGCGCGCGCACCTGGGCCGAGCGCACCACGGCATCCGCGAAGGCGACGCCGCGGCGCGTCTCGAGCTCGATGAAGTCCACCAGCAGGATCGAGTTGCGCACGATGATCCCGGCGAGCGCGATCATTCCGATCATCGAGGTGGCCGTGTACTGCGCGCCGAGCAGCGCGTGCCCCGGCATGACGCCGATGATGGTGAGCGGAATCGGCGCCATGATGATCAGCGGCGTCAGATAGGACTTGAACTGGGCGACCACCAGCAGGTAGATGAGCGCGAGTCCGACCGCATAGGCGAGGCCCATGTCGCGAAAGGTCTCATAGGTGATCTGCCACTCGCCGTCCCACTTGATCGCGTACTGGGCGTACGGGTCCGAGGGTTGCGTGATGAAGTACTCCCCGAGTTCGCCCGTATCCGGCAGCCGGACCTCCGCGAGCTTGCCCCGCAGCGCAAACATGCCGTAGAGCGGGCTGTCGATTTCGTTGCCGTCCACCAGGCCCATGTCACCGACCACGTAGGTCAAGGGCAGCAGATTCTTGTGGTAGATCGGCGTGTCGCGCTGGTCGTTCACGACGCGCACCAGTTCGCCGATGCGAATTGCCTTGCCTCCGGCCCCGAGAACCGGCATGTCCAGCACCGCGTCGAGCTTGCCTTTCTCGGATTCGGGCAGCGACAGGCGCACCGGGACGGCATGCTTCGAGCGTTCGTCGCGCAGGTAGGTTGCCTCGACGCCTTCGAGCGCGGCACGCGCCGCCCGCGCGATCGCGGCGTCGCTCACGCCCAGCGCCTGCGCCTTGGCCTTGTCGACGATCAGCCGCATTCGCGGCGCCGGCGCCTCGAGCGAGGTGTCGAGCGCGACCAGCCCCGGGATCTCGCGCATCGCGGCCTCGAGCCTGCGCGCCAGCGCGGCGCGACCTTTCGCGTCCGGTCCGTAGATTTCGGCGACGAGCGGCGAGAGCACGGGCGGTCCGGGCGGAACTTCGACGACTTTCATCCGCGCCCCGTGCCGCGCGGCAATCGTGCGCAGCGCGGGCAATATCCGCTGCGCGATCGGGTGACTCTTTTCCGAGCGCGCATGCTTGTCGATCAGGTTGACCTGCAGGTCCCCCTGCTCGGGATTGCTGCGCAGATCGTACTGCCGCACCAGGCCGTTAAAGTTGATCGGAGAAGCGGTGCCCGCGTAGCCCTGCACGTGGATCACTTCGGGCAACCCCGCGAGGCCCTGCGCGAGTTCGAGCAGCGCGGCGTTGGTTCCCTCGGCCGGAGTGCCGGGCGGCATGTCCACGATGACCTGGAACTCCGACTTGTTGTCAAAGGGCAGCATCTTGAGGATCACCGCCTCGATGACGACCAGCGAGACGGCGCCCACCAGCAACACGGCGACGCCTCCGAGCAGCGCGCGGCGACGCCAGGCATAGCGCGCAGGCGTTCCGGCCGGTTTGCGCGCCGCGCCATCGTCGCCCTCGCCAACCGATGCGCCCGCTGTCGATGCCGCGACCGTCGGGTCGATGAAATAGCGCAGGATGCCCCCGGCGCCGCGCCCCAGCGCCATCGAAACCCGACTCGTCGCGTGTCCGCCGGCCCCGTGCGCGGAAGTCCTGAGCAGGCGCAGCGCAAGCCACGGCGTGACCACGAAGGCGATCGCGAGCGAGAGCAGCATGCCCATCGAAGAGTTGATCGGAATCGGGCTCATGTAGGGGCCCATCAGCCCGGTGACAAAGGCCATCGGCAGCAGCGCGGCGATCACGGTCAGCGTGGCCAGAATCGTCGGCCCGCCCACCTCGTCGACGGCCCCCGGAATGATCGCGGCGAGCGACTTGCCGGGTTCGAGCTCGCGGTGCCGGTGGATGTTCTCGACGACCACGATCGCGTCGTCGACCAGGATCCCGATCGAGAAGATCAACGCGAAAAGCGAGACGCGGTTCAGCGTGAATCCCCAGGCCCACGAAGCGAACAGGGTCGCCGTCAGGGTCAGAATCACCGCGGCGCCCACGACGACCGCCTCGCGCCGGCCCAGCGCAACGCCCACGAGCACGATCACCGAAAGCGTCGCGAACGCGAGCTTCTGGATCAGTTTCGCGGCCTTGTCGCTCGCCGTCTCACCGTAATTGCGGCTGACCGTCACTTCGATGTCGGTCGGGATCACCGACCCGGCCAGTTCTTCGAGCCGTGCTTCGAGTGCACGGGTGATGTCGATCGCGTTCTCGCCCGGCTTCTTGGTCACGGCGATCGTGACTGCCGGGAAGATCTGCCCGGCGGCGGGCTCGGACAGCGCCGGATCGGACGGCGCGCTGCCGGGTGCGGCGGGTTGTGCAGCGACGCCTCCCGCTGCGGGCATGTGCCAGACGTAGCGCTGTGCGGGAATCGCCCCGTACTCGACCCGCGCGACGTCGCGCAGGTAGACCGGGCGCGCGGCGCTGATCCCGACGACCAGATCGCCGACATCCTCGGCTGAACGCAGAAAGGATCCTGTCTCGACCCGTATCGCCGCGCCACCGCTCACGACGCTGCCCGAGGGCAGCGCGAAATTGGCGGACTGCAATGCGCCGATCAGGGGTTCGATCGCGAGTCCGGAGGCGCGCAGTCGGCCCGGGTCGATCCACACGTTGACCGCGCGACCCGGACCGCCGATCGTGTGCACTTCCCGCGTGCCGTGCACGCGCTTGAGTTCGTGCTCGATCGACGCCGAAACGCGCTCGAGCGCCTCGGCGGAGCGCGCGTCGCGCGCCCAGAGCGTCACCGCGAGCACCGGAACGTCGTCGATGCCCTTGGGCTTGACGATCGGCTCGCCGACGCCCAGCCCCGCCGGGAGCCAGTCTCGGTTGGCGCTGATCGTGTCATGGAGGCGCACCAGCGCCTCGGTGCGCGGCACGCCCACCTTGAACTGGAGCGTGACCAGCGCCATGCCCGGCTGCGAGACCGAATAGACATGCTCAATGCCGGCAACCTGCGAGAGCACCTGCTCGGCGGGCGTGGCGACCAGCTTCTCGACGTCCGCGACCGATGCACCCGGGAACGGGATCAGCACGTTGGCCATGGTCACGTTGATCTGCGGTTCTTCCTCGCGTGGCGTCACCAGCGCGGCGAACAGACCGACGAGCAGGAGCACGATCGCGATCAGCGGCGTGAGCGGATTGTTCTGGAAGCGGGCCGCGGTCCAGCCCGAAATGCCGAGGCCGGCCCCGGCTCCCTGCTGTGGATCCATCGCGCTCACTTCGCCGCGCCGCCCGCCGGACGTGCATGGGCCAGGCCGGCCCGCACCGGGTCAAGCGCCACCTGCTCGCCCTCGCGCAGTCCCGCCAGCACCTGAACCCGATCACCGGAGTCACGACCCAGGCGCAGCGCGCGCAGCACGAAGCGGCCCTGCACCACGACGTAGGCGGCCTGGAGTTCCCCGCGCAAGAGAACCGCTGATCGCGGCACCGTGAGCATCGCCTCGTCGGCACCGACCGTGCGCACCTTCACGCGCTGCCCAGGCAGGTGTTTGCGTGACTCTTCCGCCGGAAGGTCGACGCGCAATTCAACGGTCGCGCTGGCCGGATCGGCCGAGGGAACCACCGTGGCCGAGAGTTTTTCGAGCCGACGAGACACGGTGCCCACGGCCGCCGGCAGGAGCACTGCCACGTTCGGCTGTGGTCCCAGCAGAAGTGCCGCGTTCGCTGGCACGAAGGCGACCGCGCGCAGCCGATCACTGGCATGCAGTTCGATCAGCGAGCGACCGGGCGCGGCCAACTCGCCCTGCTCGACATGAACCGCGGTGACCACGCCGTCGTAGGGCGCGACCAGCGTACTGTACGCGCTGGCGAGCTGGCGCAGCGTGGAGCCGGCGCCGGCTTGCGCACGTTGCGCCTCGGCCTGGCGCAGCTGCGCGTCGGCTCCGTCCATCGAGGCCTGGCTGATGAAGCCCTGCGCGAGCAGTCGCTTGCTGCGCGCGTGAACCGCGCGCGCATCGTCGAGCGCCGCCTGCACCTGGGCTTCCGTTGCGCTCGCCTGGGCGACCCCTGCGGCCGCCTCGCGGTTGTCGAGCGATACCAGCACCTGCCCGGCGCGCACCCGATCCCCGGCCCGCACCTTCACCGCCAGGACCCGCGCCTGTGTCTGTGCCGCGAGGGTCGACTGGCGCACGGGCTGAAGCGTTCCGTCCCAATCGATGCCCTGCCCCACCTGCGCGACCTGCGCGGTCGTCACCGGCACCTGTGGGCCGGACTCGGCGGGTTGCGCGGGCGCATTGCGCGTCGCACCCCACAGCGCGGCCCCGACCAGGACCAGCGCGGCAGCATGCCGGGCGCCCGTGGACAGAGAAATTGGTTGACGGCTTGCCTGCTTCATGGTTCCGAATGCCTCGTTCGATTTACCGGCCGGAGTATATACCCCCCAGGGTATCTACGCAAGCCCCGCCGGAGGTGGGGAAAGACCCTCGGATCGCCCGAGAGGGGCTCTGCCGCTATACTCGTCCGATCGATTCCGGGCGCCCGCAGCTGCGGCGCCCTCTCTTCTGCGGGTGTTTCCGATGCGCTTCAACGGCTCCGATACCTACGTCACCACCGACGACCTTCGCCTCGCGGTCAACGCTGCGATGACCCTTCAACGCCCGCTGCTGATCAAGGGTGAACCCGGCACGGGCAAGACGATGCTCGCCGAGGAAGTCGCCCGCGCCGTCGGGATGCCGTTGTTGCAGTGGCACATCAAGTCGACCACCAAAGCCCAGCAGGGCCTCTACGAGTACGACGCGGTGTCGCGACTGCGCGACTCGCAGCTTGGCGACGGGCGGGTGCACGACATCCGCAACTACATTGTCCAGGGCGTGCTGTGGCAGGCCTTCGCATCCGAAGAACCGACGGTTCTGCTGATCGACGAGATCGACAAGGCCGACATCGAGTTCCCCAACGACCTGCTGCGCGAACTCGACCGGATGGAGTTCTACATCTACGAAACGCGCGAACTGATCCGTGCGAAGCACCGCCCCGTGGTGGTGATCACGTCGAACAACGAGAAGGAACTGCCCGACGCGTTCCTGCGGCGTTGCTTCTTCCACTACATCAAGTTCCCGGATCGCGACACGATGGCCGAGATCGTCGAGGTCCACTACCCGGGGCTGAAGAAGGAACTGCTCAAGGAGGCGCTCGATTCCTTCTATCAGGTGCGCGAGCTTCCCGGCCTGAAGAAGAAGCCCTCGACCTCGGAACTGCTCGACTGGCTGAAACTCCTGCTGGCCGAGGACATTCCGCCCGAGGCGCTGCGCAGCCGCGACAACAAAGCCGCGATCCCGCCGCTGCACGGCGCGCTGCTCAAGAACGAGCAGGACGTGCACCTCTTCGAGCGGCTGGTGTTCATGGCACGCCACAACCGCTGAAGGCGCGCGAACCGCGGCGCCGGACCCTGCGATGCTGATCGACTTCTTCCTGCACCTGCGCAGCGCCAAGCTGCCGGTGTCGATCAACGAGTACCTGATGCTGCTCGAAGCGATGTCCAAACGGGTCATCGAGCCGTCGATCGACCAGTTCTACTTTCTGTCGCGCGCGTCGCTGGTCAAGGACGAACGCAACTTCGACAAGTTCGACCGCGCCTTCGGGGTCTACTTCAAGGGCATCGAGTCGATTCCAGGCATCGAAACCGAGCTGCCGCTCGACTGGCTGCGCCGCCAGTTCCAGCGCGAGTTCACTGCCGAGGAGAAGGCCGCGATCGAGGCCATGGGCGGCCTGGACAAGCTTCTCGAGCGCCTGAAGCAGTTGCTTGACGAACAGAAGGAACGCCACGAGGGCGGGCGGCGCTGGATCGGCACCAACGGCACCTCCCCCTTCGGCAACGGCGGCTTCAACCCCGAGGGCATCCGGATCGGCGGCCCGTCGGCGGGCAATCGCACCGCGGTGAAGGTGTGGGAGCAGCGCGCCTACCGCGACTATGACGACAGCGTCGAACTGGGCACCCGCAACATCAAGGTGGCGCTGCGGCGCCTGCGCCGCTTCGCGCGCGAGGGCGCCGAGGAGGAACTGGATCTCGAGGACACCATCGCCTCGACCGCGCGCAACGCGGGCTGGCTCGACCTGCGCATGGTTCCCGAGCGGCACAACACGATCAAGGTGCTGATGCTGCTCGACGTGGGCGGCACGATGGACGATCACATCCGCCAGACCGAGGAGCTCTTTTCGGCGGCGCGCACCGAGTTCAAGCATCTGGAGTTCTACTACTTCCACAACTGCGTCTACGACTACGTGTGGAAGAACAACCGGCGCCGTCATGCCGAGCGCAGCGAGACCTGGGACATCCTGCGCAAGTACAACTCCGACTACCGGCTGATCTTCGTCGGCGACGCGACGATGAGCCCCTACGAGGTGCTGCAGCCGGGCGGATCGGTGGAATACACCAACGAGGAGGCGGGCGCGGTGTGGCTGCGCCGGCTCGTCGAGCGCTTTCCCAAGTTCGCGTGGCTGAACCCGGAACCCGAGGGGGTCTGGGAGTACCGTCAGTCGATCGCCGTGATCCGCCAGCTGCTCGAGGGCCGCATGTATCCGGTGACGCTCCAGGGCCTGGAACGCGCGATGCGGGAACTCTCCAAGTAGCTTCGGCTCAGCCGGTCATCGGCGGCGTGGCGCGCAGCACTTCCTCGACGGTCGTGATCCCGGCGGCCACCTTCTGGGCGCCGGCGAGCCGCAGCGGCCGGGCTCCGGAGCGCATCGCTGCGCGGCGCAGTTCCTGGAGATCGGACTCGCGACGACCGACGAGCGCGCGCAACGTGTCGTCCATGGCCATGATCTCGTAGAGTCCGGCGCGCCCCTTGTAGCCCGTCATTCGGCACTCCAGGCACCCGGCCGAGCGCCACGAGTGCGCCGGCTTCACGGCGCGATAGGGCGCGACCAGTTCCTGCCAGGATTCATCCGAAAGCGGCCCGTTTTGCTGCTTGCAGTGCGGGCACAGCGTGCGCACCAGGCGCTGGGCCATCACGCCGATCAGCGTCGCGTTGAGCAGATACGCGGGAGCACCCAGATCGAGCAGGCGCGTCACCGCGCCCGCTGCATCCTGCGTGTGCAGCGTCGAGAGCACCAGGTGACCGGTGAGCGCCGCCTGGATCGCCATTTCGGCGGTCTCCAGGTCGCGGATTTCGCCGACCATGATGATGTCCGGGTCCTGGCGCATGAGCGCGCGCACCCCTCCGGCGAAGGTGAGGTCGATGGACGCCTGCACCTGCATCTGGTTGAACGCGGGCTCGATCATCTCGATCGGATCCTCGACCGTGCAGACGTTCACGTCGTCGGTCGCCAGGTGCTTGAGCGTCGTGTAGAGCGTCGTGGTCTTGCCCGAACCCGTCGGGCCGGTCACCAGAACGATTCCGTTGCTGCGCGCCGTCAGCGCGTGCCAGCGCCCGACATCCTCGTCCGAGAAGCCCAGTTCCGAGAAATCGCGCGTGAGCACCTCCGGGTCGAAGATGCGCATCACCAGCTTCTCGCCGAACACGGTCGGCAAGGTCGAGAGGCGCAGCTCGATCTCGCGCCCATCACCGGTGCGCGTCTTGATGCGACCGTCCTGCGGACGGCGCTTCTCCACCACGTCCATGCGTCCGAGCAGCTTGATCCGGCTGGTCATGGCGGCGAGCACGGCGGCCGGCACCTGGTAGACCTGATGCAGGACCCCGTCGATCCGGAAACGAATGCTGCCGAGTTCCCGGCGCGGTTCGAGATGGATGTCGCTGGCGCGCTGCTCGAAGGCGTACTGCCAGAGCCAGTCGACGATGGTGACGATGTGCGCATCGTTCGCGTCGAGGGTGCGCCCCGAGCGCCCGAGTTCCACCAGCTGCTCGAAGTTGCTGCGTTCGTAGTCGAAACCCTTGCGCCCCGCCTCGCGCACCGACTTGGCCAGGCTGTAGAACTCGACGGTATAGCGCTTGAGATCCAGCGGATTCACCATCACGCGCAGCACCCGCTTGCGCAGCAGTCCGGCGAGATCCTCCACCCAGTCGGTGACAAAGGGCTCGGCGGTGGCGATGGTGACCTCGTCGCCGCGCACCTCCAGCGGCAGAATCCGCACGCGCGCCGCATACTGGCTCGACATCACCTCGGCGACCCGGGAGAGATCGACCTTGAGCGGGTCGATGTGACGGTACGCGAGGCCGACGCGCTGGGCGAGCCACTCGCACAGCGTGTCCAGATCGAGCGGCTTGCCGGTGGCCGCGCACTTCAGCTTGCGCAGGGACAGCGCGACCAGCGCGTGCTCCCGGGCGCTCGACACGCCCGCATAGCGCAGCACCTGCTCGGCATCGTCGGCGCCCAGCAGGCCATCGTCGACCAGCGCGGGCACGAGATCCGCGAGATCGAGTCGTTTGCCGGGGGTTCCGACCGGCCGCGCGACCACAATGTGGGGAGCATTCATCGGCCGCAGGCTAGCATGGCACACGCGCGCGCCGGAGAAGGCGCTGGACGAACGGTCGCCCCGGGTGGACCGAAGTCGGTGCCGACCTAAATCGAGAACCCCGCCGACCCCGGAGCGGCTGCCGCGAGGGTCGCGACCCAGTCCCGGGCGGGCAGCCCATAGTCGTGGGAAACGCGTGCCGCGCGCGCGCGCAAAGCGCGCCAGTCGACGCGGAGCGGCGGCCCCGAAAAAGCCAGTGCGATCGCGTTGGCCTCGCCATCGACGGTGAGCTCGAGCACGCGACCGTCGAAGACCTGACGCAGGCGCGCGCGATTGCGCGCCAGCGACGGGTGCTCGCCGAAGAGATTCACGACCAGGATTCCCGCGTCGCCGAGCGCGCCGCGGCACGACGCATAGAAGGCCCTGGAGTCGAGCACCGGGCCACGCGCCGCCGCATCGAAGGCGTCGACGGCGATCACGCCGTAGCGTCCACGGTTCGCGGGATGCGCGACATGCCGCGCGCCATCGTCGAGGATCAGGCGCACGCGCGGATCCGCCCGGGGCACGCGAAAGTGCTCGTGCGCGACGGCGAGCACGCGCGGACTCGATTCGACGCCGGTGAGGTGCGTGGCCGGCAGGCGCCGGCGGCAGTAGCGGATCAGCGAACCTGCGCCCACGCCGATTTGCAGCATGCGCCGCGGCGGTTCGAGAAACAGCAGCCATGCCATCATGCGCTGCAGGTATTCGAGGGGGAGGCGATCCGGGGCACGCAGGCGCATCGCCCCCTGCACCCATTCGCTGCCGAAGTGCAGGTAGCGCACCCCGCCCTCCTCCGAAAGCACGATCGGCGGGTCGCGCGGGCGCTGCGGCCGCAGCGCGTGCTTCTTCATGGGTTCGTCACTTCCCCGCCCAGGCGCAGGGCGGGCGCCCACAACTCGAGTTTCTGCGCGAGCGAGCGCGCCGCATGCGCCGGACTCGTCGAAGGCAGCACGAACACCTCGTAACCCAGGCCCGCGAGCACGCGTGCATGGCGCCCGGCGGTCGCGCCGTTGAGCAGCACGCGCGCGAGCCGCGGGGCACAGCGCGCCAGTTCACTGAAGTCGTTGGCGCGCGCGTCGCGGATATCCGCGTCCAGGCTCCCGGCTCGCTTACACGCGCCGAGCACGTCCCAGATCCCGATCCGGTGGCGCCGCAGCACGCGATAGCGCGCAGGGAAGTCCAGCCCGCCCAGTTCGGTGCCGAGCACCGCGGAGAGGATCGGCCAGAACTGGTTGCGCGGGTGGGCGTAATAGCCGGCCGCCGCCAGCGAAGCGGCGCTCGGGAAGCTGCCCAGCACGACGATCCGGCAATCCCGCCCGATCACGGGCGGGAGGCCGAGGAGCGCACCGGAGGCAGGCATCGACTGGCGCTAGGTCGCCGGGACGATGGCGACCAGCATCGCGTTCAAGCGACGCACGAAGCCGGCCGGGTCCTCCAGCTGTCCGCCCTCGGCCAGCAGCGCCTGGTCGAGCAGCAGCTGCGACCAGTCCGCCACCTGGCTGCGATCCTCGAGCAGCCGGCGCACCAGCGCATGGTCGGGATTGATCTCGAGAATCGGCTTGCGTTCCGGCGCCTTCTGTCCCGCCTGGCGCAGCAGCCGCTCGAGGTTGCCGCTGATCTCTCCCTCGTCCGAAACGAGGCAGGAAGCCGAATCGGTGAGCCGGCTGGTGACGCGCACGTCCTTGACCCGCTCGCCCAGCGCTTCGCGCACCGCCGCCACCAGTTCCTTGAACTCCTCGGCGGCCTGCGCCTGCGCGCCCGCCTCGGCCTCGTCGGCGAGCTTGCCGAGATCAACCCCGCCCCGCGTCACGGACACGAGTTCCTTGCCGTCGAAATCGTGCTGATGCGAGAGCAGCCATTCGTCGATCCGATCCGAGAGCAGCAGCACTTCGATGCCCTTCGCCTTGAAGAGCTCGAGGTGAGGACTGTTGGCGGCGGCCAGATGACTGTCGGCCGTCACGTAGTAGATCTTGTCCTGCCCCTCGACCATCCGCTCCACGTACGCGGCGAGCGAGATGCTCTGCTCGGCGCCCTCCCCACGTGTGCTCGCGAAGCGCAGCAGCTTGGCGAGGCGCTCCCGGTTGGTGGCATCCTCGCCGATGCCCTCCTTGAGCACCTGGCCGAACTCCTTCCAGAACTTCGCGTACTTCTCGGCGTCATTCTCGGCGATCTCCTCGAGCAGCGTGAGCACGCGCTTGGTGCAGCCCTCGCGGATCGACTTGACGTCGCGTGACTCCTGCAGGATCTCGCGCGAGACGTTGAGCGGCAGGTCGCTGGAATCGACGATCCCGCGCACGAAGCGCAGGTAGGCCGGCAGCAGCTGCTCGGCGTCATCCATGATGTAGACGCGGCGCACGTAGAGACGCACGCCGTGGCGATGTTCGCGATCCCAGATGTCGAACGGGGCGCTCGAGGGCACATACAGCAGTTGCGTGTACTCGGTGCGCCCCTCGACGCGGTTGTGCGTGAAGCCGATCGGGTCCGCTTCGTCGTGCGTCAGGTGCCGATAGAACGCGCGGTATTCATCGTCGGTGATCTCGCTCTTGGGCCGTGCCCACAGCGCGCTCGCCTGGTTGACCGTGTCCCACTCGTCGAGCGCCCGGTACTCGGACTTGTCCTTGTCCCACTCGCGCTTGACCATGCGGATCGGCAGCGAGATATGGTCCGAGTACTTGCGCACGATTGCCCGCAGGCGCCAGTCGTCGAGCAGTTCGTCGTCCGCCGCGCCGGATTCGCCCTCGCCCGCTGCGCGCAGGTGCAGGGTCACCTCGGTGCCGCGGCGCTCCCGCTGGATCGACTCGACGCTGAACTCGCCGGTGCCGTCGGATTCCCAGCACACCGCTTCGTCCGCGCCGACGTCGGCGCGCCGCGTGACCACCGTGACCTTGTCGGCAACGATGAAGGCCGAGTAGAAGCCGACCCCGAACTGGCCGATCAGCTGGGCGTCATGTGCCTTGTCGCCCGAGATCTGCCCGAGGAACTCCTGCGTTCCGGAGCGCGCGATGGTGCCGAGGTTGTCGATCGCCTCGGTGCGCGACATCCCGATGCCGTTGTCGCTGACCGTGATCGTGCGCGCTTTCTTGTCGAATGCGACGCGGATCTCGAGTTCGCTCTCGTCGCCATAGAGTTCCGGTCGATCGAGCGCCTCGAAGCGCAGCTTGTCGCACGCGTCCGAGGCGTTCGAGATCAACTCGCGCAGGAAGATCTCGCGGTTGCCGTAGAGGGAATGGATCATCAGCTTCAGGAGCTGCTTGACCTCTGCCTGGAATCCGAGGGTTTCTTTCATTGCCACCAGTGCCGTAGGAAGGTTGAACGGGAACCTCTGCAAACCCTGCCGAGATGGTGCTTCGCGGCCTGATTTCAAGTGTCCGGGCCGATACGCTACCATCGATGGCCTCCGACCCCCCCGCGCACACCGATCCCGATGCTTCACGTCGACATGCCGCTGCTCGCCGCGTTCACCTGGTTCGCCTGGGTGGGCTCGATCACGCCGGGGCCGAACACCGCATTGGCGCTCACCACGGCCGCCAATTTCGGGGCCCGCACGGTCGGCGCCCACATCATCGGGGTCGGGATCGGGTTCGCCGTGATGCTGGGCTCCGCGCTCGCTGGCGCTCAGGGACTGCTCGCCGCGGCACCCGGCGCGGCCATGGTGCTGCGCTGGCTCGGCATCGGCTATCTGGCCTGGCTCGGCATGCAGATCGCGCGTTCGCGCAGCTTCTCGGAGCAACGCACTGCGCGCCCGCCGCAGGTTCACGAGAGCGCGCTCGTCCAGTTCGCCAACGGCAAGGCGTGGATCCTGATTGCCGGAACCGTCGGCGCCTATCAGGGGCTGGCCACTCCGCCGTGGTTCGGCTCCCTGCTGATCGCCACCATTTTCGTGGCCTTCTGCATGATCTCGCTGGTCATCTGGGCGTGGCTCGGCGCGTCGCTGCGCCACTGGCTCGCGGTCGGCCACCGCCTGGCCTGGTTCAACGGGGCGCTGGGCGCATCGCTGATCGCGACTGCCGCCTGGATTGCGGCGAACTGAACCCGACCCGGTGAAGCGCCCAGCGATCATGACGGAGGACGATCCCAGCGCGGACCCGGGCGCGGTGTCGCGCGGCATGGCGCTGGGGCTGCTCGGTGTGTTCGCCTTCTCGCTGACGCTGCCGATGACGCGCATTGCGGTGGCCGAACTGGACGCCATCTGGATCGCGCTGGCGCGCTCCGAAATCGCCGCCGTGCTCGCCGCGCTGGCGCTCTTCGCACGCGGCGTGCCGGTGCCCGCGCGGCGCCACTGGCGCGGCTTGTTTTCGGCGGCCCTCGGCGTCGTGGTGGGTTTTCCGGTCTTTTCCTCGCTGGCGATGCGCACCACCGAAGCATCCCACGGCGCGGTCGTCATCGCATTGCTGCCGCTCGCCACGGTCATCACGGCCGCGTGGCTCGTTCACGAGCGTCCGACGCGCGCCTTCTGGGCCGCCGCGATCGCGGGCAGCGCAGTGGTGTTCGCCTTCGCGCTCTGGCGCGGCGGCGGAGCGCTCTCCACCGGCGACCTGGCGCTGCTCGCCGCGGTGGCCGCCGGGGCGTTCGGCTACGCGCACGGCGGCATGCTCTCGCGCCACCTCGGAGGCTGGCAGACGATCTGCTGGGTGCTCGTGTTCAGCGCCCCTTTTCTGCTGCTGCCGACCCTGTGGCTGACCGCCGTGACCCCGCTGGCGAACGTCTCGTGGCCGGCATGGCTGGGCCTCGCCTACGTCTCGGTGTTCAGCCAGCTGGTCGGCTTCTTCTTCTGGTACGGCGGGATGGCGCTCGGCGGCGTGGCCCGCGTCTCGCAGGTTCAGCTTCTGCAGCTCTTCATGACGCTGATTCTCGCGGGATGGATCAACGGCGAGGCGGTCGAGCCCTCGACGTGGGCGACGGCGACGCTCGTCGTCGCGATCGTCGCCATCGGCCGGCGCACCGGCGTGGTTCGCCCGGTCATCAAGGACACCTGAGCTGGATCTGCGTCGCGGATCCTAGAGCGCCGCGTAGGGAATCGCCGCCGCCTCTTCCGCGAAATGCCACGCGATCCGCGCGGCGTCGACGTCCTCGAAGCGCCGGGGCGACCATTGCGGCGCGCGATCCTTGTCGATCAGCAGCGCGCGCACGCCCTCGGGGAAGTCGTGGCCGCGCTGGAAGCGCTTCGCCAGCACGCCGTCGAGCGCGAGCACCTCGCCGAGCGAGCGCTGCCGACAGCGACGCAGATACTCGAGGCTCACGTGGGCCGCAGTCGCCGACCCGTTGGCCAGGTTGTCGGCCGGCACGCGAAAGAACGGATCCTCGTCGGCGGCAGCGAGCAGCGCGTCGCGGATCCCCGCCACGTCGGGCTGTGCGGCGATGAATCGGATCGCATCGAAGTACTGGCGCAGATTCGATTCGGGAAGTCCGGCACGGTAGCGCCGCGACTGCGACAGGCAGAGCCGCGTGAGCCGCGCGCGATCGGCCCCCGGTTCCCCCTGCCAGTCCAGGGCGAGGATGCGCTCGACGAAGGCCGGGCGCTCCTCGTCGGGAATGAAGTGATCCGCGAAGCCCGCGAACAGCGCGTCGGCCTCGTTGATGGTCATTCCGGTGAGCGCCAGCACGATGCCCGCTCCGCCCGGCACCCGGTTGAGGAAATAGCCCCCGCCGACGTCCGGGAACATGCCGATGTGGATCTCGGGCATCGCGATGCGCGCGCGATTCCCCACGATGCGGTGGCTCGCCCCCACGCTCAGCCCGACCCCCCCGCCCATGCACACGCCGTGGGCGAAGGACACCAGCGGCTTCGGGTAGGTCTGGATCAGGTAATCGAGTCGGTACTCGGTCTCGAAGAAGGCGTCGCCGTAGACGAAGCGATCCGGGGTGCCGGAGCGCACCGAACGGATCACCGCGGCCACGTCGCCGCCCGCGCAGAAGCCTCGCTCGCCCGCCCCTTCGAGGATCACCGCCGCGATCGAGGTGTCCGACGCCCAGGCGCGCAACTGCACGAACAGCCGCTCGCACATCTCGAGCGTGAGCGCGTTGAGCTGACGCGGCCGGTTGAGCCGCGCGACACCCACCGTGTGTCCGCCTCCGGCCGGGCGCACCTCGAACAACACCGCCGCTTCTTCCCGTTCATCGCCGCTCATAGATCCTCGTCTCTCCGTGTCGCCACAATGCGAACTCCTCTTCCCCGATCCCGTAGCGCGTGCGCGCTGCGGCCAGTGCGCCGATCGGCGCGTCGAGCGCTTCGTCGGTCAGTTCGAATGTTCCCCAGTGGATCCCCACGGAGCGCCGGGCCCGCACATCGCGGTGAATCTGCACGGCCTCGTCCGGGTTCACGTGCTGGTCCTTCATGAACCAGCGCGGTTCATAGGCTCCCACGGGGATGGCCGCCAGGTCGAAGCCGCCGAAGCGCTCGGCGATATCCGCGAAATCGCGCGAATACCCCGTGTCGCCCGCGAAGTAGAAGGAGAAGCCCGGGGTCGCCACCACCCAGCCGCCCCAGAGCGTTCGATTCCGATCGAAAGGCGTGCGCGAGCTCCAGTGCTGCGCCGGCACGAAATGAAAGCTGACGCTGCCGATGCGGTGTGACTCCCACCAGTCAAAGCGCTCAATCCGCTCGACCCCGCGTGCGCGCAGCCACAGGTCGACGCCAAGCGGGGCCAGAAAGAGGGGTTGGCCGCCGGGTTGATCCCGCAGGGCCTCGATCGTGCCCCGATCGAGGTGGTCGTAGTGACTGTGCGAGATCGCGACCACGTCGATCGGCGGCAATTCGGCGAGCGTCGCGGGCAGCGGCACGCGCCGCTGCGGGCCCGCCCACTGCACCGGAAAGGCGCGCCGCGAGAAATGCGGATCGGTGAGGATGTTCAGTCCGCCGACCTGCACGAGCAGCGTTGCGTGCCCGATCCACGTGACGCTGATCTGGTCGGGATTGCGCCCGAGGAACTCCAGGTCGGGCGTCACCACCGGAAAGTCGTAGCCCTGCACCCAGGTGGATGGCGTCGGCGGCAGTCCTGCCCAGGTGCGCTGCGCGAGCCATGAGAGCAACACGCCCAGCGGCTTGCCGCCGCGCGCGCCGTGGCGATTGGTGAATCCGTCGGGCAGATGGTGCGCCCTGGTGCGGTCGTAGTAGGGGTGCTCGGGGGTCCACATGGCCGCCAGCACGAGGCTCAGCGCAATGGCGACGAGCACGAATGCCGCCGCGAATCGCCACGCGCGGCGCCGACCCCGTCGCGGCCCTTGCCGTGTGGCGGGGGCACCCGCCGGCGTTCGCTGCGCATTCCCGCTCACTGCGCCTCAGGATGCCGATGCCGCGGGGGCACCGCCCTCCGGTTGCGGCAAGGTGAGGCGCGCGTCGCGCACACGCGGCTCGAGCAGGCGCCCCTTGCGCGAGCGCACACCGTCGTAGGCCGCCAGCGAAGTGCCGCTGAAAACGCGCGACACGGTCCGCGTGCCGCGACCGGCCCCTTCGATGAGCACGCCGGCAGCCCCGTGAACGATCGCCTGTGCGAGCCCCTCGCCGGCGTCCAGTCCCATCAGGATCACGCCGCGCCCGCCGCTGCGCAGCACCTTCAGCTCGGAGAGCGCGAAGCTGAGCGCGCGCCCGTTGGCCGATACGCAGAGCACCCGCTCGAGTCCGCTGCCAAAGAGCGCGGGGCGCAACACCTCGTCACCCTCGTCCAGCGTCACGAAAGCCTTGCCCTGGCGATTGCGGCCGACCAGGTCGCCGGTGCGGCACGCGAACCCGTTGCCGCCGCGCAGCGAGATCAGCAAGCCCGTGTCCACGTCCGCGGCAAAGGCCCGGGCCAGGCGCGTCCCGGTTTCGAGTTCGATCAGGCTGGTCACCGGCACGCCGTCGCCTCGCGCCGAGGGCAGCTGCGCAACCGGCACGGAGTACACGCGCCCGGAACTGGAGATCGCGAACAGCTGGTCGGTGGTCTGCACTTCGTAGGCGCCATCGAACGCGTCGCCGGGCTTGAAGGTGAACTGCGCGGTGTCGTGCCCATGTCCCTGGCGCGATCGCACCCACCCCTTCTGCGAGACGACGACGGTGACGGGCTCCTCGAGCACCCGCACCTCGGCCGTGGTGCGCTCCGCCTCCTCGACCCGGGTGCGCCGATCGTCGCCGTAGAGTTTCGCGTCGGCCTCGATCTCGCGAATCACCTGCCTGCGCATCGCCGCGGCGCTCGCGAGCAATGCCTCGAGTTCGTCACGCCGGGAACGCAGTTCGGCAAGTTCGCGCTCGATGCGCAGGGCCTCGAGGCGTGCGAGCTGGCGCAGGCGGATTTCGAGGATGTCGTCGGCCTGACGCTCGGTCAGTCCGAAGCGCGCGATCAGCGCCGGTCCCGGCTCGTCGGACGCGCGGATGATCGCGATCACTTCGTCGAGGTTGAGCAGCACCAGCTGGCGGCCTTCGAGCACATGAATGCGCTCGCTGGCGCGCGCGAGCCGGTGTTGCGTGCGCCGGGTGACCGTGTCGGTGCGGAACTCGCCCCACTCGCGCAGCATCGCGACGAGTCCCTTCTGGCCGGGCCGCCCGTCGCGCCCCACGCTCACGAGGTTCACCGATACGTTGCTCTCCAGGCTGGTGTGCGCGAGCAGCGCATTGCGCAGTTCGTCGGGAGCGATGCGCGAGGTCTTGGGCTCGAAGACGAGCCGCACCTTGGCGTCCTTCCCGGACTCGTCGCGCACCGCGTCGAGCACCGAGAGCATCACCTGCTTGAGTTGCTGCTGCTCGGGATTCAGCGACTTCTTGCCCGCGCGCACCTTCGGGTTGGTCAGCTCTTCGATTTCCTCGAGCACTTTCTGCGCCGAGACGCCGTGTGGCAGCTCGTTGACGACCAGCTGCCACTGCCCGCGGGCGAGTTCCTCGATCGCGTGGTTGGCCCGCACCTTGATTGAACCCTTGCCGAACGCGTAGATCTCGCGCAGGTCCGCCGCGGCGGTGATGATCTGCCCGCCGCCCGGAAAGTCCGGGGCCGGCAGCAGCGCGAGCACATCGTCGAGTTCGGCCTTCGGATTGCGCAGCAGCGCGATCGCGGCAGCGGCGACTTCGCGCAGGTTGTGCGGCGGGATCTCGGTGGCCAGCCCGACCGCGATCCCGGAGGCGCCATTGAGCAGCACCATCGGCAGGCGCGCCGGGAGTTGCGTCGGTTCGCGCTGCGAGCCGTCGTAGTTCGCGACGAAATCGACCGTACCCTCGTCGATCTCGTCGAGCAGCAGCCTCGCGTAGCGCGTCAGGCGCGCCTCGGTGTAGCGCATCGCGGCGGGTCCGTCGCCGTCGCGGGAACCGAAGTTCCCGTGTCCGTCGACCAGCGGGTAGCGCAGCGTGAAGTCCTGCGCCATGCGCACCAGCGCCTCGTATGCCGCGACGTCACCGTGCGGGTGGAACTTCCCGAGCACGTCGCCGACCACGCGCGCCGCCTTGACCGGCTTGGCCGTGGGCCCCAGCCCCATCTCGCTCATCGAGTAGAGGATGCGCCGCTGGACCGGCTTCTGCCCGTCGCAGACGTCCGGCAGTGCGCGGCCCTTGACCACCGAAACGGCGTAGTCGAGATAGGCGCGCTCGGCGAACTCGGCGAGCGCGATCGAGTCGTCGCCCTCCCCACCGCCGCCGGCCGATGGGATGGGTGCGACATCGCCCGGAACCGGCTGCGACTCGGGGCTCGGCTGCGACTCGGGGATCGGCTGCGACTCGGGGACCGAGTCCGACCCCGGCTCCGGCACCGCGTCCGGCTCGGGCTCCGCCCCCAGCAGGCCCTCGTCGGGCGTCGCCGCGGCGGGCGGTTCCACCGGCTCGAACAGGTCGCGCTCGGGCAGAACCGGACGGCGACGGCGACGACGCGGGCTCATACGTCCACCTCCGCTTCGTTGCCGCGGCGCTCGAGCCACGAGCGCCGTGCCGCCGCCTCGTTGCGTCCCATCAGCATCGTGAAGCAGCGCTCGGTGTCGCCGCGCGGCAGGGAGCCGAATTCGACGGGCAGCAGGCGCCGCGTGTCCGGGTTCATCGTCGTTTCCCACAGCTGCTCGGCGTTCATCTCGCCCAGTCCCTTGAAGCGCGACAGGCTCCAGCTTCCCTCGCGCACGCCGTCCTTGCGCAACTTGTCCTCGACGTGGCGCAGTTCCCCGTCGTCCAGGCAGTAGATCTTGCGCAGCGGACGCTTGCCCTGCGCCGGCAGATCGACGCGATAGAGGGGCGGCCGCGCGATGTGCAGGTGACCGTGCTCGATGAGTCGGGGAAAGTGACGCAGGAAGAGCGTCAGCAGCAGCACCTGGATGTGCGAGCCGTCGACGTCGGCGTCCGAGAGGATGCAGATCCTGCCGTAGCGCAGCCCCGCGAGGTCCGGATCGTCGTCGGAACCGTGCGGGTCCACGCCGATCGCCACCGCGATGTTGTGGATCTCGTTGTTGGCGAAGAGCCGGTCCCGATCGACCTCCCAGCTGTTCAGGACCTTGCCGCGCAGCGGCAGGATCGCCTGGAACTCCTTGTCCCGGCCCAGCTTGGCCGAGCCGCCCGCCGAATCCCCCTCGACGAGGAACAATTCGTTGCGCGTGATGTCGGAGGATTCGCAGTCGGTCAATTTGCCCGGCAGCACCGCAACCCCGGAACTCTTGCGCTTCTCCACCTTCTGCGCGGCACGGCTGCGCGCCTGCGCCTGGCGAATGACGAATTCCGCAAGCCGCCTGCCCAGGTCGACGTGCTGGTTGAGCCACAATTCGAGCGGCGGCCGCGCGATCGAAGAAACCAGCCGCACCGCATCGCGCGAGTTCAGACGCTCCTTGATCTGGCCCTGGAACTGGGGATCGAGCACGCGCGCCGAGAGGACGAAGCTGGCCCGCGCGAAAACGTCCTCGGGAAGCAGCTTGACCCCCTTGGGCTGCAGACCGTGCAACTCGATGAAGCCCTTGACGGCCACGAACAGGCCTTCCCGCAGCCCGGACTCGTGCGTGCCGCCCGCGCGCGTCGGAATCAGGTTGACGTAGGACTCGCGCACCGGAGTCCCGCTCTCGGTCCAGGCGACCACCCACGCCGCCCCCTCGCCTTCGGCAAAGGTATCGTGGCCCGCGCCCACTTCGTGCGTGCCCTCGAAGAGCGGAATCAGCGGCTCGTCGGCGCCCTGCTGCGCGAGCGACTCGGACAGATAGCCGCGCAACCCCTCCTCGTACTGCCACTGCTCGGTGCGTTCGTTCTTCTCGTCGGTGAACGTCACGCGCAGACCCGGCAGCAGCACTGCCTTGGAGCGCAGCAGGTGCAGCAGATCCGCCATCGGCAGCGTCGGCGTGTCGAAGTACTTGGGATTCGGCCAGAAGCGCACCCGCGTGCCGGTGCGTCGTTCGCCGCGCGCGAAGGGTCGCGACGACAGCGGCGCCGCAAGTTCGCCGTCGGCGAACGCGATTTCGTGCACGGCGCCGTCGCGCCAGACCGTCACTTCGAAGCGCTTCGAGAGCGCGTTGGTGACGGATACGCCCACGCCGTGCAGGCCGCCGGAGAAGCTGTACGCGCCTCCAGCCCCCTTGTCGAACTTGCCGCCGGCGTGCAGCCGGGTGAATACGATCTCGACGACCGGAAGCTTTTCCTCGGGATGCGCACCCACCGGAATGCCGCGTCCGTCGTCTTCAACCGAGACGCTCCCGTCGGCATGCAGCGTGACGGCGATCAGCGCGCAGTAGCCCGCCAGGCCTTCGTCGGCCGCGTTGTCGAGCACTTCCTGGAAGATGTGCAGCGTGTTCTCGGTTCGGGTGTACATGCCCGGACGCTGGCGCACGGGCTCGAGCCCCTTGAGGACCCGGATCGAGGATTCGGTGTATTCGCTTTTCTTGACGGCCATGGTTCCTGCGGGCGTTGGCAACTCGCCGGAGCGCTCAGGGAGCCCCCGGGGTGGGGTTTATTCTACGGGGCCTCAGATGCCGATCTGCGCGCCCAGCTCGACCACCCGGTTGGGGGGGAGGCCGAAGTAGTGCGCCACACTCGCGCTGGCGCGCAGCATCCAGCCAAAGAGCGAACGTCGCCACCCGAAGAGTCCGCGTCGCGACACCGACACGATCGCCGGTTTGCTCGTGAAAAATGAGGTCTCCTCGGGATCGAAGTGAACCCCCTTGCGCGCGACCAGCTTCAGGGCCTGCGGCACATTCGGTTCCTCGCGAAATCCGTAATGCAGCACGATGTCGATGATCCCGTCCTCGCGCTTGGAAAGTTCCACCCGCTCGTCGTCTGCGACCATCGGCACATCGTCAAATCGCACCGTCACGAACGCCGTCTGCGTGTGCACCACCTTGTTGTGCTTGAGGTTGTGCAGGAACGCGCTGGGGTAGCGTCCCGGCGTCGCACCGAAGAAGATCGCAAATCCGGGCACGCGCGGGATTCCCGACAGGTCGACTTCGCCGGCCAGCCGCCGCGCGGCGGGCGAAACCGCCTTGCGTGCGCGCAGGATGTCCGTGCCCCGACGCCACGTCGAGAGCAGCGTGAACACGCCCAGCGCCAGCGCGATCGGGAACCAGCCGCCGTGCATGAACTTCGTCGCATTCGCGGCGAAATAGAAGGACTCGATCGTGGCGGTGATCAGGAACAGACCCCAGAGCCAGCGCAGCGAATGCTGCCGGGCAAGCGGCAGCACGAGCAGCATGATCACGCTGCTGATCAGCAGGTCGCCCGCCACGGCGATTCCGTAGGCCGCCGCGAGCCCGTCCGCGCTGCGAAAGGTGAGGACCAGAACGATAACCGCCACCATCAGCAGTGAGTTCACGAGCGGAATGTAGATCTGACCGCGCTCGGTATCCGAGGTGTGCACCACGCGCAGGCGGGGCAGGAAATCGAGCCGCGACGCCTGCTGGGTCACGGAGAACGCGCCCGAGATCGTCGCCTGCGAGGCGATGATCGTCGCGAAGGTGGCCAGCACGATGAGCGGCAGCAGCAGCGCCTCGGGGGCAAGCAGGTAGAAGGGGTTGCGCGCAGCCTCCGGGTTGCGCAGCAGCAACGCGCCCTGCCCCAGGTAATTGATCATCAGCGCCGGAAACACCATCGTGAACCAGGCCGTGCGCACGGTCCGGGGACCGAAGTGCCCCATGTCGGCGTACAGCGCCTCGGCGCCAGTCAGGCAGAGGAACACCGCACCCGCAGCGGCGAACGCCCAACCGGTGTGATCGACGACAAAGGACAATGCATGCCCCGGGTTCAGTGCCGCGATCACCGAAGGCGTGGCCGCCACGCTGATCGCGCCGAACACCGCCAGCGAACCGAACCAGACGACCATCACGGGCCCAAAGAGCGATCCCACGCGGGCCGTCCCATGACGCTGCACGAGGAACAGTCCCACCAGAATCACCAACGCGATTGGCACGGTCAGGTGATCGAGAGCATGCGAGGCGACCCCGATTCCCTCGACCGCCGAGAGCACCGAGATCGCGGGCGTGATCACCGCGTCGCCGTAGAAGAGGGAGGCCGCGAACGCGCCCATCACGGTGACGACCCATTTCAGGCGCGGACGGTCGCGCACTACGCCCAGCGCAAAGGAGAGCAGCGCCAGCACGCCCCCTTCGCCCCGGTGATCGAAACGCAGCATCACCACGACATACTTGATGGCGACGATGATCAGCACCGACCAGAAGATCATCGAGAGCGCGGCGAGCACGTTCTGCTCGGTGAGCGGAATTGCGAACGAGCCGCTGAAAACGGCGCGAAACGCATAGAGCGGACTGGTACCGATGTCGCCGTAGACCACACCAAGTGCGGCGATCGTCAGTGCCGACCGGGAGGTCTTCGAGACGGACATGGCCCGCAAGTGTAGCAAGATGCGCGACAATGCGCGCACCATGAATGCCGCCAGTTTCGCCCTCGTTCTCACCGGTGTGGTCCTCAACGCGCTTGCCCAGTCGCTGCTCAAACTCGGCACCAATCGCGTCGGCGACCTCGACTTCTCGCTTTCCGCCGCCTGGACGACCAGCGTCCGAATCCTCTCGGAGTGGCCGTTCCTGCTGGGCTTTGCCGCTTATGGCATCAGCCTCGTGGTGTGGATTGCCGCGCTGACCCGCGTGCCGGTGACCGTCGCCTACCCGATGCTCTCGATCGGCTACGTGATCAACGCGCTCATCGCCCGCTACTGGCTCGGCGAGACGATGTCGCTCGGAGGCTGGACGGGAATCGTGCTGATCGGGCTCGGCGTGTGGCTGATCGCCCGTCAGGCGGGCTGATCCCGGGTTCGCCCCGCCGCGGAACCCGGATCCTGCGTGAAAACCGCAGACTCTTTTCTTAATTACGCCTCCCTTACTGGCGAGGCACCTGTTACACTTAACTTTATCCATGATTGCATTCCGGTCATTCCGGTGTGCGATCAGGTGGCGGCGTGGCTCAACTGGGCCGTGACGGCGTGGAAAAGTGCCAAGGGGCAGGCCCGGTCCCGGATCGGGGGAGACACCGGTTCGTTCCGTAGACGTGAACATACGCGCAGAGGTGTCGCCAAATCGGCTGCACTGATCGCTCGCACAAACAAGACTTCACGGAAACCAATATGCGCATTCTGCTAGTCGAAGACGATTCGATGATCGGCAAGGCCGTTCAGCAGGGACTTAAGGCAGCGGGCTTCAGCGTCGACTGGACCCGCAGCGGCCAGACCGTCCTCACCACGCTGTCCGAGTCGACCTACAACCTCATGCTGCTTGACCTCGGCCTGCCGGCCGTCAACGGACTGGACCTGCTGAAGAACCTGCGCGCCTCGGGAAACCACGTGCCGGTGCTGATCGTGACGGCGCGCGACGCCATCCCGGATCGGATTGCCGGTCTCGACGCCGGTGCCGACGACTACGTGGTCAAGCCCTTCGACCTCGACGAGTTGATCGCCCGGATCCGGGCGCTGCTGCGACGTCATGCCGGCAGCGGCGCGCCGATCCTGGAGTGCGGCCCGCTCACCCTCGACCCGGCCGGTCGGATCGTGCGTCTGCGCGGCGAGCCGATCGATCTGTCGGCCCGCGAATTCATGATTCTCGAGGCGCTGATGCGCAAGCCCGGAGCGGTCTTGTCGCGGATGGACCTCGAAGCAGCGGTCTACAGCGGCAGCGACAAGATCGAGAGCAATGTGATCGAAGTGCACCTGCACAATCTGCGCCGCAAGATCGGCGCGGAACTGATCCGCAACATCCGCGGCGTCGGCTACCGAATCGCCGAAGGCTGAAATGCGCTCGATCCGGATCAGCCTGCTGTCGTGGCTGATCGCGCTGCAGATGCTCGCCCTGGTGCTGCTGGTGGCATCCACCTACGCGCACACGCTCGCACGGATGAACGAGCTGCTCGACGCGGAACTGCGCCAGATCGCGCTGACCGCGATGCTGCACTTCGATGAAGAGGCCCCGGCGAGTCAGGCGCACGGTCTCGATCGAGCGCACCCCCCCGACCTGAAACTGGTGACCCAGGTCTGGACCGCGGACGGCCGCAGGATTCACGGATCGCAGGCGGATCCGGGCATCTGGTTCACCCCCGAGGAGGGCTACACCACGCGTTCGCGCGGCGGCAACCGCTGGCGTGTCTTCACCGTGCGCAGTGAAAAGGGGCTGCTCTACCAGGCGGCGCAGAATATCGAGGACCGCAAGGCGGTCGCCCTGGACATCGCCTTCAAGATGGTCATTCCCAGCGTGGTGATCGTACTGGCCATTGCGGCCCTGCTCACCTGGGCGCTGCACCGCAGCCTGCTCCCGCTGGCGAGCACCTCGCTGGAGGTCGGACGCCGCAGCGCCACATCCCTCAAGGCCATCGACGCCGCAGGCCTGCCCAGCGAAGTGCACCCGCTGATCACATCGATCAACGCCCTGATGAACCGACTCGACCGGGCACTCGCGGCACAGCGTCAGTTCACCGCCGACGCAGCGCACGAGTTGCGCACACCGCTGACTGCGCTGCGCCTGCAGTTGCGGATGCTGGCCAGCGCGACCGACGAGGCCGAGCGTTCTGCCGCGATGGACGACATGCGCGCGGGGCTGGAGCGCGCAACGCGCCAGGTCGAGCAGCTCCTCGCGCTGTCCCGACTTGACCCGGAGGCGACGAGTCGTCGCGACGAACCGGTCGATTTCGCCGCGTTGGTGCGCTCGGTGGTCAGCGAGTTCAGCCCGCGCGCTCAGGCACTCGGGATCGACCTGGGAGCGGCCGTCGCCGAGACCGACGCGACGGTTCGGGGTGACCCCGACCAACTGCGCGTTCTGCTCAACAATCTGGTCGACAACGCGCTGCGCTACACGCCGAGCGGTGGTCGCGTCGATGTGCGCCTGATCGCCGAACCCGGAGTGGACGCCATCGTTCTGGAGGTGCTCGATGACGGTCCCGGCATCGCCCCCGAGGAGCGGCCCCGCGTCTTCGACCGTTTCTACCGCGCGGCGAGTTCCCAGACCGAAACGGAGACCATCGCCGGGACCGGGCTCGGGCTGGCGATCGTCAAGTCGATCGCCGAACGACAGGGCGCGCGCATCACGCTCGAAAACGGACTGCACGACGGGCGCGGACCGGGCCTCGGCGTGCGCGTCGCGTTCCCGACCACGGCGGCGGGCTGAGCGACACGCGCGCCGTGCGCTGCCCTTTTGCCGACCGCCCAAGATCAGGAGGATTCGAAATGCGTCGTCGCTGGATACCCTGGGCCGGACTCCTGCTTTGCCTGCCGCTGCTGCCGGCCTGCAGCAGCTATGCGCCACCCGATCGCGCGTCCGGAATGACCCGGGACGAATTGGTGGCACGCATGGGCCCACCCGAAATGGAACGCAGGATGGACACAGGCAGCCGGCTGGAATTCCCGCGCGGCCCCTTTGGCAAGCAGACCTGGTTCGTCTATTTCGACGCAACTGGACGCGCGCTTCGCGCCGAGCAGGTACTGACCCGAGCGAACTTCGAGCGTGTTGTCCCTGGCATGGCACAGGACGATTTGCGCAAGCTGCTTGGTCGACCCGCCGAGTTTCAGGTGCTCGCGCGTGCGCGCGGAATGGTTTGGAGCTACCGCTACGAGAACAACGACTGCCTGTGGTTCCAGGTGGAACTGTCGCTTGAGCAGCAGGTGCGCTCCGCGGGCTATGGCGAGCCGCCCGAATGCGCAACGCCGAACGATCGCTCCGGGGATTGACTCGACCCGCGCGGCACTACTGCTTCGGCATCCCCGGCACTTGTCCTCCCTGCAATAGCGCAGCCACCTCCTTGCTGGCCTGTTCGATCGCCGCCGCGTCGCCGGACTGCTGGGCCTGCTCAAGCTTCTTCCCGGCCTCCTCCATCCGCTTGCTCCATGCTTCGACCTTGGCCACGTCCACGTTGACCGTGCCCTTGGGCGTATCGATCGAGATCTGGCCGGTCGGCGCCCCCATGCCCGCCATCGGGTCACCGCGGAAGCTGCCCAGGATGGCTCCGACAATAAAGCCCACGACCATCGCGCAGACCACCACGACCGCCGTGTAGGTCAGCGTCTTTTCCTGGGGCACCTTCATCAGTGTGGGAACACCCAGGTAGAGCAGGTACAGCGAGTAGAGCGAAGCGACGAGACTCAAGACGCCCAGGGCCGGAATCAGGCCGAAGATGCCCCCCACCATCGCAGCCGTGCTGCTGTAGGCCACCAGTTTCAGGGCATTCATCGGGTTCTTCTGTCCGCCAAAGCGCGGGGCCAGCGCGTCGGCAATCAGGGCCACGACGTAGACCATCCCCAGCGCCATGACATAGCCCAGGATCATCTGGACCAGTCCGGTCATCACGGGAACGCGCAGCGAGACGCCGAAACCGCTGATTCCGAAAATGGACATGCCGATGAAACCCGCCACCGGCGGGATGGCGGCGAGAATCATGATGTATTGCTTGTAGAGGGTCGCCGCAGTCGCTTCTTCGGTCTCGATGACGGACCAGGTCGGCTTCGGCGCAAGCAGGATTTCCTTGACGCGCGCGATGATGTTCATGGCTTTCCTTTCACGAGGGAGAGGCGTAGCTATCGTAGAGCGTCACCGGCGGCTGATCCAGCGCTTTTTTGCGGCCGTGCCGGCAAGCCTCACAGCCCGAGTGATTGCGCGGGCAACCCCATGGCAGCCCCGAGCAGCTGGGTGTAGAGCAGCGTGCGAAGCGACGGCTCGCCCGTGGCCGCCTGCGCTGCGTCGATACGCAGATGGCAGTGCGGGCAAGCCGTGCACAGCACCTCGGCGCCGGACTCGAGGGCGTCGGCGATCTTGGCGTGGGTCATGTGCTCCGAGAGCGGCGCATTCGCATCGTGGAGCGGATCGCCGCAGCACTCCAGTCGTCGCGGCCAATCGACCGGAGTCGCACCGGCGGCACGGATCAGCGTCTCGAAGATCGTGGGCGCCATGTCGAAGCCGGTCACGCCGCTGGGACGCAGCGCGTGGCACCCGTACTGGGCGGCCACCCGCAGGCCGGTGCGCGGCGTGCGCACTGCGGCGCTGAGCGCCGGGAGCCCGACCTCGCGTGCCAGCACCGGGAGCAGGTGTTCGACCTCGGCCTGCCCCGACCACGAGAGCCCTTCGGCGGCGAGTGCCTGCGCGACGCGCGCACGCAGTCCGTCGTCCTCGCGGAGGAAGCGGATCGCGTGGCGCAGGGTGCCGAAGCAGCAGGTGCATGGCGTCAGGATGTCGAGGCCGGCGTGTTCGGCCAGGGCGAGGTTGCGGGCCGCCGCCACCACGAACGCGTCACGGCTGAAACTGCGCGCCGGATAGCCGCAGCAGTTGAACTCCAGGTCCACCAGCGTGACGCCGAGGTGTCCGAGCACGGCGCGTGTCGATCGCTCGTAGGCCGGCAACGCCGAGGGAATTTTGCAGCCGAGGAACAACGCGTACTTCATGGCCGCTCCATCCGATCCCGGACCGCACCCAGACGTTGCACCGAAAGGGCGCGCAACTCGCACATGATGTCGGCAACACGCACGCCTTCCGGGCAGTTCTCCTGACACTGATAGCAGGTCGCGCAGTCCCATACCATGCGCGAACCCAGCGCGAGGTCGCGCAGGCCGAGGCGCAGCAGATTCATCACTTTCTGCGGAGTCAGATCGACGGCGTGTTCCGGGGCGACGCTGTGCGCGACCACCGGGCACACGTTGGTGCAGGTCTGGCACTGGACGCAGCGCGAGAAACTGAGGCGATCGGCAGAGAGCGGAGCGCGCGCAGCGTCCGGGTCGGCAAAGGTGTGCAGCGCCGGCCCCGATTCCAGGGACTCTGCCCATGCCATGGCGGGGTGCGCCTGCACCCACTGTGCCGGTGCCGGCAGGCCGGCCGCGCCCAGATCGGCGCGTTGGGCCGTCCACAGGTCAGCAAGATCCAGTCCCACCGGGCAGCGGCGCGTGCAGCGTCCGCAGTCGGTGCACAGAAAGGCTCCCTGCGCGACCTGCAGTCTCTCCTTTCTGGAACCGCTGTCGCCCAATCCGAATGGCGACGTCGCGCCGCCGGAAGACGCGCCGGTCGCCAGGATCTTGTGCGAGGGCAAGAGATAATCATTGCCCAGATAGCGTGCCAGCGGCGCCACCGAGCAATGCGCATCGCAGATGCCGCAGCGCACGCAGGCGTCCAGGGCCAGAGCCCGGCGCGAGGCGCGACCGGCGGCCGTCGGCTTGCGCGCCACCGCGTCGACAACCAGGGCGAGCGGAGCCGCGAGCACGTGAAAGAGTCGCGTGAACGGCAGGCTCGCCAGCCCGAGGAAGCAGGCGAACACGTGCAGATGCAGCAGCCAGGTGTCCGCACGCCATTCGTCCAGCAGCCTCGCCACGGGCGCCAGCACTCGAGCGAGCGGGTAGGAAAGGAAAGCGGACGCCGCCTTGCTGTGGCAGGAAGCGCAGTCGTTGCGGTGCATCTCGGCGCCCTTCTCGATCAGCTGCGGGTCCGACGGCCCTTTCATGTCGGCGAACGCCACGCCGAAGTCCCGGGCCCAGAGCGCGCGCAGCGGCGCGAGTGCCACCGGATCGGTCGCGCCCATGTAGTGCCCCGTCATCCGGTAGAAGGCTTTCGGTGACGCAATCTTGTGGGCTTCCAGCGCGACTCCCGAGACGAGGATGAAAGCCAGGAGCCAGACGAAGACCCCGTCGCGGCGATGGCGCGCCACCGCCACACCCATGCGCCGCCGTCCGTAGATCCAGAGCACCAGGCCCGCCAGAAGCATCGCTCCGAAGAAATTGCGCAGAAAGAGATAAGGATCGAGCGTGGGCTGGAAATCCTCGAACAGCGCTTCGGCCACGACCGCCGCGAGCGCGTGCATCAGCACCAGCGCCGTGAACCCCACCATGACGAGGAGATGCCCCAACCAGCGCAGCTTCGCGCTGGCGAACAGCCGGCGCTGGAGCAGGAGCTCGAGGACGAAGGCGGAGGCAACACGGGTCAGGCGCCGCGGAGACAAGGCCGCCGCGCCACCTTGCAATGCCGCGGCAAGGCGCTGGGCCGCAGTCACCGCGCCGGCGTCCGGACCGATTCGAATCCGGAACCAGGCCGAAACCCGCCAGAGCAGGCCCAGCGCGCAGAACGCCAGCGCTGCGTAGAGGGCCGTCTGAAAGAGCGCCCGTGACATGTCGCCCCTACCCTCCCCGTACCGTCTGCAGCTGATGCGCCACCTGCTTGATCGCCGCCCAGGCCGTCGCGATCGCCAGCCCCGAACCGCACTTCGAGCGCATCCAATCCTGATGCGCCAGGATCGAGCCGACGGCGAAGAGCCGCGACCACGCCGGTTTGCCATGCGCGTCAAGCGGCCGCCACAGCTCGTCGACGTTCAGCCCGGCGCGGTTGATCGCATGGCCCGACGGATGCAGGAAATCACGCCGGTGCCACGACGCACGTGACGCAGGCTGGTCCACGGGCAGGCCGAGGATGCTCTCGCGAACACTTGCCCGATCGGCGGTCAGCCCCCGGCCGGTGAACCGCCCCGTCGCGAGCACAACCGCGCGCGCGACCACCGACTTGCCGTGCGAGACCCCGTCGAGCGCCAGCGTCGCCGTGCGCCCGTCTCCGGCGAAACCGAACGCGCGCACCCTCGCCTGATGACGCCGCCGGACACCGCGCGCGGACACCGCGGATTCCAGCGCACCCAGCATCCGCAGCCCGGGCACCGAGGTCGGCATGGTCGGAATCTCGAACACCGGCACGCCCAGCCCGGCCTCGAACGCAGCGTGAACTTCGAGCGAGCGCGCCAGGCCGAGGACCGCGGGGAATCCGACCGTGCGCGCGTCACCCAGCAGCGGCTTGACCAGGCTGATCGTGCGCGCGCGTGTCTCCCCGTTTTCGAGGGCACGCGCGAGGTGGGCCGCGTAGAGCTCGGGCGTGGCTTCGTAGCCCGGAAACTCGATTCTCCGGTGACGCAAACCGGGCCAGTGCTCCCCGGCGGTCGCGGCGATCTGGCGCGCGCTGAACTCGCGCAGGCCGCGAAAGTCCACCAGCAGGCACGGCGCGCGCGCGCGCAGGGCTTCGACTCCCGCGAGCATCGATTGCGGAACGCCGAGGGTGGTCTTGATCGTTCCGATCGAGGTCAGCACCTGCCGGTTCTGTTCACCGAGCGGCGCGTACGCCAGCCCCGCGGTGCCGAGCGCGCCGATGAAGCTTTCGAACGCGGTGCGAATCGAGACCGCGTCGATCCGCGCCAACGGATGCGCGGGCTCCTCCCGCGCGAGCGCGGCGATCCCCTCGTAGGGCGATCGCCACATACGACCCTCCGCGACCGGGTGCACGCCGAGCAGATCGAGCAGGCCGCTGGCAAAGAGAATGTCCCCGCCGTTGCCGATCTGAACACAGGACAACCCCCGTTGCGCGGCGAAGAGCGCGGCCGCCATCCCCGCCATTCCCGCGCCGATCACCGCGACGTCAACACAGTCCGACCTCGCGTCCGTCATGGCGAGGCCTCGCGCCACGCATTCCCGCGCAGCTCCTCGCCGAACAGGCCGCAATGAAGCGCCTCCATCAATTCAGCCTGGGCGAGTTGTTCCCCCCACAGGACCGCGTGCTGGCCGCGCCAGCGCTCACCGAAGAAATCGACAATTTCGGCCAGGCCGTGTCGCGCCTGAAAATCGCCACGCTGGTAAAGATGGGCAACCGTGCGCACGCCACAGAAGCCGCCCTGGCAGGCGCCCTTGCCCACGCGGCTGCGCAAGCCGATTTCGGTCAGCCTCGGTTCGTCGCCGGCCGCGCGCAGCGCCGCATAGATGGCATCGACGGCGCTGGCCGAGACCATTTCACATTCGCACAGCAGCGTCTCCCGCGGCCCGTGCGCGCGCATCCAGACGCGCGGCGCGTGGCCCGGTTCCGTCCATTGGCCTTCCGAGGCCACCGGCAGCGGCGTCGTGGCGGTAAGACAGGGTCGCGTCACCCCGAGGCGACGGCACACCAGATCCGCGGCGCGTTCGGCCATCAACCGGCAGGTCGTAAGCTTGCCTCCGGCAATCGTCGCCAGATTGTCGATTCCATGATCCTCGTGGTCGAACAGCGCGAAGCCGCGGGAGACCGCGCGACCGTCCGTGGCAACCGGCGATCCAACCAGCGGGCGCACGCCCGCGTAGGCGCGAATGAAGCGCGTCGTCGCGAGCGTCGGCAGCATCTGCGCCGCTTCCTCAATGATCAGATCCACTTCGGCGGTCGTGGGGTATACGTCGTTCAGGTGATCCACGCGCGACGAAGTCGTGCCCACGATGGAAACCGTGCCGCCCGGCATCAGGATGTCGGCGTTTCCGGGCCGGCGCAGTCGGTTCACGACGCGCCCGGCCAGACGGACGTGCGTGACCAGCAGCGTCCCCTTGGAATACGTCATTTCGATCGGCGCCCCGGCGAGCAGCGCCACCTCCCGCGCCCAGGCGCCCGCCGCGTTGACGATCTGCGCGGCCTCGATCCGCATTTCCTCGCCGCTGACCTGAGAGCGGACCCGCACGGCGCAAATCCGCCGGCCCACGCGCTCGAAGCCCACGACCTGCGTGTGCCGCATGAGGCGCGCGCCCAGGCTGCGGGCATGCGCCACGCTCTCGATGGAAAGCCGGAACGGGTCGATCGATGCGTCGAGAACCTCGAACACCGCGATCGCTCGCTCCGAGAGCGCCGGTTCGAGTGCGCGTGCGGTTGCAACGTCCACGGCCACTGCGGGGATTCCCGCCCGTGCGCAGGAGGACGGGAAGTCGGCAATGTAGTGTTCGTCGTCCCCCTGCACCGCGACGAAGTAGCCACCGGTATCCTGGATCGACTGCGGCGCCATGCGCTTGAGAATTTCGCTCTCGTTGCGGCACTCGATCGCGGCTTCGCGATCCCCCGCCACATAGCGCGCGCCGCTGTGCAACAGGCCATGATTGCGGCCCGAGGCGCCGGCGTTCAGGTCGTCCTTCTCGATCAGGATGCAATCGACGCCGCGCAGCGCGAGATCACGCGCCAGCGCAGCGCCGGTGACCCCTCCCCCGACAATCAGGACCTGGGTCTGAATGGAAGCTGGAACATTCAACCCTGCCCCCTTTGCGCAGGCGCCGCCGATACGGACGGCCTCAGACTGCTACGGCAACGACGCGGAGCGTCCTTCTCTCCCGCACTCTACCTTAATGTTCGCTTATGTACAAAGTATCGCGACGCTGCGCGACGTTTCCCGGACACATCACACGCATCCAAATGTTTCTTGCGTAAGAACAAGGACTTACAGCGTCCTCGCCAGCGCGTTTTCCAGTTCGATTTGACTGCGACGCGACGATTTTGAGATACTTCCTGAAGGCTGTTTTAACTTATAAGTCACCTATTATTGATGTTGAGGAGGACACATGCCACATCGATCCGGTTCACGATGGTTGGCAGCGTCGCTGGCCCTGTTGGCCGCACTGGCGCTCTCGACAGGCGCCGCCTCGGCACAAACGCAGCCCGCGGCTGCGGGCAAGACGGCAACGGCCGCGAAAGCCGTCAAGGCCAAGGGCTTCGATGACACCGATTGCTATGAGTGCCACGAGGCGATCAAGGGCTTCCACGCCGCGTCGAAACACCAGGGCGTGGGCTGCAATGCCTGCCACGGCGGACTCGACACGCACAGCCCCAAAGGCATGGGCCGGCCGACCACCAAGGTCGACCCGGCCGCCTGCGGCGAGTGCCATCAGAACCAGTACCGCACCGCGTACAACATGAACACCGAGAAGACGGCGCACAAGGAGAAGGCCGTGGCCACGGGCGGCGCCTTCGACAAACTGCTGACCCCGCACGGCTTCACGCGTGAACACAACGAACCGCGCTCGCACGCCTTCGCACTCTACGACCAGGTGGTCGTGGACCGCGCCTTTGGCGGTCGTTTCCAGAACAAGGAGGGCAAGAAGGGCCTGACTCGCATGGGCGGCAATTTCAAGATCTGGGACGTGCTGGTCGACGAGTTTCCGGGCGAGCCGCACAAGGCCTTCAAGCCGGGCACCGCGGCAGCTGCCAACCCAGTGTGCATGTCGTGCAAATCGGCTGACCACATCCTCGACTGGGCCTACCTGGGCGACCCGCATCCCAAGGCCAAGTGGAGCCGGCTGTCCAAAGTCAACGAGTTCGTGAAGGACACCAACCATTCGCTGAACTGCATCTTCTGCCACGACCCGCACAGCGCCCGGCCGCGCGTGATCCGCGACGGCCTGATCCAGGCGCTGACCCGCCCCGAGGCGGACACCTTGTGGCACAAGGACGCCCGCGGCGCCAAGATCGAGGTCAAGGACCTCGGCGAGCGTGGCTTCAAGCGCAAGATCGCCACGCTCAGCCGCTACGACGTCAAATTGCAATGCGCGCAGTGCCACGTCGAATACAACTGCAACCCGGGCACCGACCCGAGCACCGGCCAGCCGATCGGCATGGCCGACCAGCGTACGAACCACTTCCCGCTGAAGGACGTGACCCAGATCCAGCAGCACTACGCGGACCTGAAATTCGGCGACTTCAAGCACGGCATCACCGGTGCCATGCTCTGGAAGGGCCAGCACCCCGACGTCGAGGTCTACTACAACAGCCCGCACGACAAGGCAGGCGTTGAATGCAGTTCCTGCCACATGCCCAAGGTGACGGACGCCAAGACCGGCAAGACCTACACCTCGCACTGGCAGACCTCGCCCAGGCACTACATCAAGGAAACCTGCCTCACCTGTCACTCGGCCTGGACCGAGAAGCAGGCGGTCTACGCCATCGATTCGCTCAAGAACAAGTGGGTGGGCAAGATGCGCAAGGCCGAGTTCTGGCTGACGCGGCTGGTGGACAAGTTCGAAGCGGCCCAGAACATGGGCGTGGATGCCGCCGTGCTCAACGAGGCCCGGGCCAAGCACTCCGAAGCGCACGTGCATTGGGAGTGGTGGTCGGCGACCAATGGCGGCCACTTCCACAACCCGAAGCTGTTCGAGGATTCGGTCAACAAGGGGATGGTGGTTTCGCAGGCCGGCATCAAGCTGCTCGACGAGGCGATGGCAAAACTCCGTTCATCGCCGCAAGCCGCCGCGCCGACACCCGCGGCGACGCCTGCCGCAGCGCCGGTGGCAGCGCCGAAATAGCGCAGCGCCCGAGCCCGGCACGATGATGAGCCGCTGGATCCTGCTGCTGCCCGCGGCACTGGGTGCAGCCGCCCTGGTCTGGGCGGCGTCGACGCTCTGGCCCGGCTCGCAGCCGGACGTGCCGGCTGAGACATCCTACGCGGAGCTTGTCCGGCACCTGGAACGTCAACCCCGCGACGGGCGCGCACTGGTGTTCAAGGCACGCCAGGACATGCAGGCCCAGCGTTTCGAAGGGGCGGCGACGGCTTATCAGCAGGCGCTGCAGGGAACGCCGAATGTGGCGCGTGACCCCAACGTGTGGGTCGAGTACGCCGAGGCCCGCGCCATGGCGCAGGGCGGCACACTGGTCGGCCAACCCGAGCAACTGCTGGAACAGGCGCTGACTCTCGATGCTCGCCACGCGCAGGCGCTGGACCTGGCGGGCAGCGCCGCCTGGGAAAAGCGCGACTTCGCGCAGGCAGCCCGGTACTGGACACGTCTGCTCGAACAGACCCCACCGGGCAGCCCACGCCACCCGGCCTTGACGGCTGCGATCGAACGGGCTGCATCGCACGCGAGGGTGTCACTGCCGCCGCAACCCTGAAATCCAGCGCAGGTCGGCCTTCATCCCATGCCGGCGCGGCGCAGACGTGCGCGCAGCGCGTGAATTTCATCAAGCAAACCGAGTACCAGCGCGACCTCGGCGGGGCCGAGTTCCAGTTCCGTGGTGAGGCGCAATGCGACGCGGGTGGTGCGCAGCGCGGGGCCGCCAAAGGCCCACTCGTCGGGCCCGCTGCCGATCGGATCGAGCACGCCTTCATCTACGAGCCCCACGATCTGGGCGGGAGCCGCGCTGACGGCGCGGCACAGCTCGGCCAGTGTGAACACCATCTCTTCCTCCACGATGATGCAATGGATCCCCTCGCCCGTGGATTGAGCCATGGTCTTCATCCCTCCTGTGGGTTGCGCGGGTCATAGCCGGGAAACGCCTCCGCCAGCGTGGCGTAGGCCTGCTTCGCAGCGGCGGAATCGGCGCGCGGCAGCGCGATGCCCAGCACCGCATACAGATCACCCGGCTGCTTGCCGGGCAGGCCCCGTCCCTTGAGGCGCAGCTTTCGTCCCGAGGACGATCCGGCGGGAACAGTCAACTCCACTTGGCCCATCGGGGTGGGTGCACTCACCGTGGCGCCGAGCACGGCTTCCCAAGGTGCCACCGGCAGATCGACGTAGACGTCGCGACCATCGACTCGAAAACGCGGATGCGCCCGCAGTGCGATCTCCAGGTACAGGTCGCCCGCCGGGGCGTCGCCCGATCCGGCGCCCCCCTGACCGACGAGGCGCAGGTGCTGGCCTTCGCGCACGCCACGCGGGATGTTGACCTCCAGCTGCCGCTCCTGCAATACGACGCGCCCCTGCGCGTCGACCATCGGAACCCGCAGCGAGATCGTTCGTCGGGCACCGTGGTAGCAGTCTTCGAGGTCGATCAGGATCTTGGCGTGATGGTCGCCACCATGCGCGCGCCCGCCGCGCTCCGAGCCGGGTCGCAGGTGTTCGCCGTGGCCCGCGCTCCCGAACAGGGACTCGAAGAAATCGCTGAATTCGCCATCGGCCGCCGCGCCGTGCGCGCCGTCGCCGCGACCGCTGAACTCGAAGCCGGTGTCCCAGCCGGGTGGCGGCTCAAAGGGTTGACCACGCGCATGGCGTTTGCCGATGTCGTCGTACGCAGCACGGCGCTCGGGGTCAATCAGGGCCTCGTGAGCTTCGGCCACCTCCTTGAAGCGCGCTTCGGCGTCGGGTTCCTTGCTTACGTCGGGGTGGTACTTGCGCGCCAACTTGCGGTAGGCGCGCTTGATCTCATCCTGGGTGGCGCTGGGCGCAACGCCGAGGGTGGCGTAGTAATCCTTGAATTCCATGTTGCGCCCCGATTCGTCGACGGTATGACCTGGCTCATGTTACCGCTGAACGGCAAAGACGTGCCGCGCGCCCTGCTGCTGCGAGCCGACGATTCAAGCCGTGACAGGGTCCCGGCGCAGCGACACCACGTCGCCGCGCACCCGTTCGAGCGCCAGGCGTGCAAGGCACGGGATGGGGCCCCAGAAATACTGCAGCAGGCCCTCCGGCGGAAATGACCATCGTCGCGGCCAGTGCGTTCGGTGACAGCGAACCCGCGTCCGCAACGGTCGGCACACCCGTGCGTACCCTGTTGCGCGATCCACCGGCCTGTTTCGGGCGGGTCGTGATCTCGTCGCCCTTGCTCGCGTGCAGCCACTCGATCCTGCCAATCATGTCCATGGTGATCCCCCCGCAAACTCCGCCGCGTAAAAGAGCAGCAGAGCAGGCTGAACACCCGGCTCGGTTTCAGGTCGGCACAACCCTCAAAAGTGGCTTCGTTTTCGGTCGGCGACAACAATGGCTGTCGTTGCTGCGATCAGGCGGCGCTTATTCGCCATCTTTATCGGCGGCGGTGTGGGTTCCGGATCGGAATTCGGCGGCCCCACCGGCGGACGCCCCGGGTCGGGAGGATCTCCAGGGACGGGTTCGCCCGGCGGAATGGGCGGAATGGGTGGTTTTCCTGGCCGGGGTGACGGCTTGGGCGGTATTACCGGCGGACGTTCCGGTCGCGGCGGTTCTTTGATCGGAGTCTTGATGGGTTTATCTTGCATGGCATCGGCTCTCCAGAGTCATGTGCAAATGAAATGCTGCGTTTGTCGAGGCTTTTCTTTCCAGCTGTTTTTGCCGCCAAGATCGTTGATGATTATCCAACCGACCGAGATTGCTTTTGATCATGTGCTTCCGCTTCCCGGCGGCACCCTCCACGGCTCGGTCCAGATTCGCCGCCTGGTGGGTAACTGCTATGGACTGGCGGTCTTTGCGGCGGGCTTCCGGACGCACCCGCGATGGGTTGGCCGATCAGGCCGTGGTTGCGTTTCCACTGATGCCAACCCCCGCAGGATGCCGCATGCGTTCGTGCCCTGCTTGCTTTGACAGTGCTGACGCAGTTCGTTGCGTTGCTGTTTGCGTTGGGACAACTCGACGATACGCACATCGACGTGGGAGATGTGTTCGTCCAGTAGTTGATTGACGCCGCCGCAATCATCCCCCGACAGGTCCATCCGCCCCAGCGGCGTGCGGATTTCCCCATGCGTCATATCCAAAGCACGACAGTTACGGATGAAGCGGAGACGCTTGAAGTGGGAATCGCCAGAGCGAGGGTAGTTCGCTGCCGTGCGCGCCGGTGCGGGCAGCAACCCTTCATTCTCGTCGTAGCGCACGGTTTCCACGGTGCATCGTGCCACCAGGGCAAGTTCACCGATTTTCACGGGCTGGCTCCATGACACTTGACCCTATCGTCGCTTCATGGTGTGGTATGCGCAGCATACGGCGAAACGAGGAACTCCACCATGGCCGCTTGCGAGCATCACGATCCCGAGAAGCTGCGCGAGGTGGAACGTTGTCACTGGAGGGCAGGATCGGACGACCTGCGCAGGATTCCTGCGTTTGTGCGGCTGTCCCAAGCCACGGCGAGCGTATTGCAACAGAGCATTGCGCTGGCAAAATGACTCTGAAGTTCTATTCATGCCATTGGGGCGGTCTCAACGCTGCTCTACTCCAGGTCATCAACCAGGGCCGTGCCAGTTGCCCGATCTTGGCATGCAGGGTCTTGAGAGCGGGTTCGGGTTCGGGTTCGGGTTCGGGTTCGGCTTCACGCTTCTCGGCGGCCGCGGCAGCCTGCCGTCTTGCCGTCCACCGAGCGTCGCGCGCCACGCGTCGGCCGAGCCGCCGCAGGACAGGCGCCTGATGCCCCTCCAGCTTTCCCTGCATACCGTTGACGCGCTCATCATCAGTGGCTATCTGTTGCTGGCGTTGGTGGTCGGCCTATGGGTGAGCAAACAGGCGGCAAGCGGCATGCAAAGCTACTTTCTGGCCGGTCGTTCACTGCCCTGGTGGTGGGCGGGTGCATCGATTGCGGCGACCACATTCGCTGCCGACACGCCGCTGGCGGTGGCGGGCATCGTCGCCGCCAAGGGCATCAGCGGCAACTGGATTTGGCTCGCCTGGATGGGTGTGCACTCGGCCGTGGTCGTGCTGTTTGCCGAGAACTGGAGCCGCAGCGGCGTCGTGACCGACGCCGAGCTGATCTCACGACGTTATTCGGGCCGCGCCGCCGAGCTGCTGCGCACGGCACGCGCGGGCCTGTACGGCATTGTCTACAACGCCATCATCCTGGGCTGGGTTCTGCGCGCCATGGTCAAGATCGCCTCGCCCTTCTTTCACTGGGATGTTTGGTTTCCAGTCGCCGTCGGTGCACTTGGGACCATCTGGCCGGCCAATTCGCCGATGGGCTCGCCCTCGGACGCGATCACCATCTTGCTGCTGCTGGGTCTGGTGGTTGCCTATACGAGCTTGGGCGGCCTGCGCGGCGTCATCGTCACCGACTTGGTACAACTTGCCTTGGCGCTGGTTGGCAGTGTGTGGTTTGCGTGGGAGGCTTGGTCGGCCGTGGGCGGGCGCACCGGTCTGGTCGATGGCCTGGAGCGCCTGTACGGGCCGCAACACGGCCTGCTCGACCTGTTCCCGCATATCGCACCGGGAGCGCTGGGCTCCGCCAGTTTCGGCTTTCTGATCTTCGGCCTGTACCTGGTGGTGCAGTCTTACGCCAATGTGCCCGCCGATGGCGGCGGCTACCTGATGCAGCGCCTGAACGCGACGCGCTCGCCCGCCGATAGCCGCAAGGCATCGCTGCTGTTTCTCCTGATTCAGTATCCGCTGCGGATCTGGCCGTGGTTGGTGGTCGGCTTGGTGGCGCTGGTGCTGATTCCCATCGGTGGCGAGGGCGCAGCGTTGGGCGGCGCGGGCGCGCTGGTTGCGGGCGACCGTGAAAAAGCTTATCCGGTGCTGATGGGCGTGCTGTTGCAGCCAGGCCTGCTTGGGCTCATGGTGGCAAGCCTGCTGGCCGCATTCATGAGCACGGTTGACACCCACATGAACTGGGGTGCCTCGTACCTGGTCAATGATGTCTATTTGCGCCTGCGTCCGCAGGCGTCGTCTCGGCAGCAAATCACGGTCGCGCGCACCGCGGTGCTGGTGTTCGCAGTCGGTGCTGTGCTGGTGAGTTTCCAGATCGAGACCATCGAGCAGGCCTGGAAATGGGTTGCCGCGCTCGGTGCCGCATTGGGCGCGCCGACCGCGCTGCGCTGGGTCTGGTGGCGAGTGAATGCCGCAGGCGAACTCGGCGCAATGGCGTTCGGGCTGGCTGCTGCCATCGCCCTGGGCTGGGCCGACTGGCCGTTCGAGGTCGAACTCCTGATCATCGCCGTTGCCAGCCTGGTCGGTTTGGCGGCTGGCATGCTGACGGGCCCGTCCACCGACGACGGCGTGATCGACGCCTTCGTCGCCGACATCAAACCCATCGGTATCTGGCCAGGTCGCACCCGCCGCGAGGGTGCTGACGAAATCGGAGCGCGCTTCTTGCGCTGGGTCGCCGTGGTCGGCGGCGTTGTGGCCCTGCTCGCCGGCGTGCACAGAATTCTGCTGCTCGGCGAATACGTGATGGGCCTGGCTTGGCTCGCCGCTGGCATTGCGGCTCTGGCTTGGGGCGCTCGGGCGCCGGCGGTGCGAACCTGAACCTGGCTTTAGGGATCACGTCGGGTCCACAACGGATGGCCGCAGGACCGGAGTGCCGGGCAATCAACCACGACCACGTTGGATGGTCAGGTTGATGGGTATCATAAAAAAGCGCCCCGCAAGGCGCTTGTTTGCTGAGTTCTGGCGGAGAGAGGGGGATTCGAACCCCCGAAGGGCTGTTAACCCTTACACGCTTTCCAGGCGTGCGACTTCAACCACTCATCCACCTCTCCGGGAGAGGGGATTCTAACAGTCCTCGCCCCTGCAAGATCACGCGCCGAGGACCCGCCCCGCGCAACGAGAAAGTCGATCAGATCCGGAGCGCGGCGCGCCCAAGAAAAAACCCGGCCGAAGCCGGGTTTAAAAGCCATCAAGGGGACGCGCGATCACGCGCCCCCTTCACACAGACTCAGGCTGCCCGCAGATGCGGATAACGCACGGACTCGACAAACTCCTGCGTCTCCTTCGACGGTGCCTTGCCGAGCAA
>JAGXFR010000005.1 GCA_024637155.1 Burkholderiaceae bacterium
GCACACTTCGCCGCATCGAGAAGGTCGATGAACCGGGCAAAAACGGTACACTTATCCACAGCCGACCCTCAAAAAGTCGGCATCAGCCCCGGCTCAATATTGAATCGGCACGGTGGCTCAGATTTGAACCGGCGCCGACAGTAGTGCTTCAGCGCCTCGGTCTCGGTGCTAATCTTGCCTTGGCCCTTCTTGCCTTGGCCTTCCCAATGCACGCTGGCGGTTTTTTCGGTCATCACGGGGCTCCCTTTCCGGCTTAAGTCAACGATTTGGCGGCGAAGTTCTTTGCTGCGAAATCCCAGTCCACCAGGTTCCAGAAGGTCTCGACGTATTTCGCGCGAGCGTTGCGATAATCGATGTAGTAGGCGTGTTCCCAGACATCGCAAGTGAGAAGAGCCTTGTCGGCACCGGTCAGCGGCGTTGCCGCGTTGCTGGTATTGACGATGTCCAGCGAACCATCGGCCTTCTTGACCAGCCAGGTCCAGCCGGAACCGAAATTGCCGACCGCGGACGCCTGGAAGGCCTTCTTGAACTCCTCGAACGAAGCCCATTTCTTATTGATGGCTTCAGCCAGGGCGCCAGTCGGGGTTCCGCCGCCCTGGGGCTTGAGGCAGTTCCAGTAAAAAGTGTGGTTCCACACTTGGGCGGCATTGTTGAAAATGCCGGCCGAGGACTTTTTGACGATCTCTTCCAGCGTGGCGTTTTCGAACTCGGTGCCCTTGATCAGCTTGTTGAGATTGGTGACATAGGCCTGGTGATGCTTCCCGTAGTGAAACTCCAGCGTCTCCTTGGATATATGGGGCGCCAGTGCGTCCATTTCGTAAGGCAGCGGGGGTAGGGTGTGTTCCATTTGAAATTTCCTTTTTGCGGTTAATTCGACACCTTGAAGTGGATTCAGTCGAAATCCCGGGCACGTGCCCCCTTTTGACCTTGCTAGGGCGAGCGGTAGTGGCGCCCGTGTGTTAAGAACCTAAACGTTGGGCGGGATGCTTGGTTCCGGCCACGTCCGCTGCCTTCGTACGCCCAGTTAAGCAGGGCGTCCCTAGACCTTACCCAGCAAGAATAGAATCAATACAACTATCTGAGCCGCCTCGGGTTGTCCGGAGACTCCATTATTTGAGAGGAGAGGGTCATGGGCAACAGCTTGAGGTATTCCCCGAAGGTACGCGATCGGGCCGTCGGTGAGACGCTGAGCAAGTGGGTGAGGCAAGCTGATCGAGACCTCGGCAAGCGCGAAGGGATGAACGGCTCCGAGCGCCAGCGGCTCAAGGAACTCGAGCGCGAGAACCGCGAGTTGCAGCGCGCCGATCGCCAAGCTGCGTGTGCGAGGGGGCATTGACCCTGTCTGAGTCCCCCGCCCCGGCCTACAGCGCCGGCGTACGTCGCGCTGCCCTGCCGATCACGACCTTCGTGCAGGCCGCTTCGTCAGCCGCCGTCATCGGCCCCACTGTGGCCGCTCCCTTGCTGCTGCAAAGGCTGCACCTCGGCCCGGCTGCGGTGGGCATGTTTGTGGCCCTGGTGTACATGGGCGCAATGTTCGCCACCCAGATCGGTGACTTCGTGGTGCGTCGCTGGGGACCCATACGCGCCAGCCAAGTGGCCTTGGTATGCAGCACTGCGGGCCTGCTGTTGCTGGCCACTCCACTTCTGCCCCTGGTAGCGCTGGGTGCCGTGCTCATTGGTCTGGGCTATGGGCCGATCACGCCTGCCAGCAGCCAGATGCTGGCGCGCACTACCGACCCGCGGCGCTACTCGCTGGTGTTCTCCATCAAGCAGACCGGCGTGCCGCTGGGTGGTGTGATCGCCGGTCTGATGGTGCCATCGCTGGTGGGTCTGGGTGGCGCCGTCGGGGCGTTATTCGGATTGGCGATACTGTGTCTGGCGGCGGCGGTGAGCGCGGCACCTATGGCCCATGAACTCGACCGCGAGCGCGACCACAGTGCCCCCTGGCCAGACCGGCACCGGGTGCTGGCACCCGCGCGCTTCGTCGCCACGCATGCCGTGCTGCGCGCCTTGACCCTGTGCAGCTTCATCTTTTCGATGGTGCAAGTAAGCCTGACCTCGTACATGGTCAGTTTTCTCACCGCCGACCTGCACTGGACGCTGGTCGCGGCCGGCGCCGCACTGGCATCTTCACAGGTCGCCGGGGTGGTGGCCCGCGTCGTCTGGGGCTTTGTGTCCGACCGCTGGCTGGGCCCGCGGCGCGTGTTGCTGGGCCTGGCCATGGCAATGGGGGCCTGCGGTCTGCTGATGCCGCTGCTGGGGCCGGTCAGTCCGGTGCCGCTAGTGGTAACGTTGTTGTGCGTGTTCGGCGCAACGGCGGTGGGATGGAACGGTGTGTATCTGGCCACCGTGGCCCGCTTGGCGCCTCCCGGGCAGGCCGGCACAGCCACGGCGGGGACTCTGTTTTTCACCTTCTTCGGCGTCGTGATCGGGCCGCCTGTGTTCGGCGCAGCGGGCACGGTACTAGGGGCGCTCGGTCCGGCATTTGCCTTACTGGCCTTGCCGCTTGCGGGCAGCGTCTGGCTGCTGGCCCGGGTGCGTAGGTTCTGATTATGCGAGGGCACCGACACCTCACTTCGACTGGCGACGGTCGGTTCGTTCTCTATGTTCTCCCCCCGAGGCCTGCCAGTTGATGATTAATGACGCCTGATAGTGGGGCGCATCTCTACCCGGGGGACGAGCAACAAGGCCAATCGCCGCGACTTGATGGCAATAACTTCCCGCCAGTGCCCACCGTCGTCGTCTCGGGCGCGCCATCAAATGCAAGGGGTCAGCGAGAGCTGGCCCCTTTCCCGTTTGTGGCCCCGTGACAAACTTGTCCCCGCACACGCGGCGATGCCGTCGAATGGGCTCGGCACTGCGCTGCACAATCGGTGCGGTTGAATTCCTCGCTACACTCTTCACATGGTCACGTCAGTCACGAAGCGCTTGTCATGGTGGAAGCGCTTCGCCCTTTGGACATTCGCTGCCGGTCTGCTTGCGGTCCTGCTCGGCATCGTCTGGGCCGTGGTGGACGAGGTGCGAACGTCCCGGTGGCAGGCGGATTGGCTGAGTGGCCTGGCGTCCGAACTGCACTATGCAGTCGAACCGGGACCCAGCTCGGCGATCCGCTTCCCAACCGTCGGGCCCTTCGACGAGCGACTTGGCTATCCGCAGCTGCCCGAACTCGTGCGACGCCTGGCTGGCCAGGAGTTCACCGTCTCGGCCCAGGCCCGCATGTCGCCCCGGATGATCGAGTTCGTCGACCGGGGTTTGTTCGCCACGTACCGTGAGAAGACGCTGGCCGGGCTGGAGCTTCGTGACTGCCGTGGGCAGCCGCTGGCAGTGGAGCGCTACCCCGTGCGCATTTACGAGAGCTTCGATTCGATTCCGCCGCTGCTGGTCGATGCGCTGCTCTTCATCGAAGACCGCGACCTTCTGGACCCGCGGTTTCCGATGCGCAACCCGGCCGTCGAGTGGGATCGCTTCGCCAAGGCGTTGGCCGACCAGGCACTGCGCTGGCTCGACGCCTCGCACGGCGCGGCAGGCGGCAGCACGCTCGCCACGCAGATCGAGAAGTACCGCCACTCGCCCGACGGCCGCACCGACACGGCCAGGGAGAAACTGCGACAGATGGCCTCGGCCTCGCTGCGGGCCTACCTCGATGGCAAAAACACACTGCCGCGGCGCCGGCAGATCGTCGTCGACTACCTCAATACGGTACCGCTGTCGGCCAAGGCTGGCTTCGGCGCGATCAACGGCATCGGCGACGGCTTGTGGGCCCTGTACGGCCAGGACTTCGCTGAAGTGAACCGCCTGCTCTCGTCACCCCTGGCCGACAACGAGCCGACGCTGGCGAAGCCTCGCGCACTGGCGTTCAAGCAGGCGCTTTCGCTGATGATCGCGCAGCGCCGACCCTCGTACTACCTGCTCGAAGGCGAACCCGAGCTGCGCCAGCGGACCGACAGCTACCTGCGCGTGATGGCCGATGCCGGCGTCATCACCCCGGCCTTGCGCGACACCGCGCTGGCGCTGGCCCTGAAGCTGCAAACCCAGTCCGCCGTCGCGCGACGCCACTCCTTCATCGAGTACAAGGCGGCGAATGCGGTGCGCGGGAAGCTGCAGGCGCTGCTCTCGGTCAAGCGCGCCTACGATCTCGATCGCCTCGACCTGATGGTGCAGAGTCCGCTGGACGGCGAGATGCAGCGGGCCGCCACCGCGCTGCTGCGCGGGCTGGCCGATCCACAGGCGGCGCGCGCCGCCGGACTGTACGGCTTTCGGCTACTGAACGAGGGCGACGACACGAGCAGGATCATGTTCAGCTTCACGCTGTTCGAGCGCGGCGAACGCAGCAACCTGCTGCGCGTGCAAACCGACAACTTCGATCAGCCCTTCGACCTCAACGAGGGGGCGCGCCTGGACCTCGGTTCGACCGCCAAGCTGCGCACGCTCGTCACCTACCTGGAGCTGGTGGCCGACCTGCATCGGCGCTGGAGCGGCCTGTCCGCCGAGGAACTCGCCGCGCTGAAGATCGCCAGCCGCGACCCGCTGAGCCGGTGGGCGCGCGACCACCTGGCGCTGGCCAAGGACAAGAGCCTCGCGGCGATGCTCGGCGCGGCGATGGAGCGCACCTACTCCGCAAACCCGTCCGAAGGCTTCTTCACCGGCGGCGGCGTGCACCACTTCGAGAACTTCGACCCCGCGGACAACCATCGCACGTTCACCGTGCGCGACGCGCTCACGCGCTCGGTGAATCTGGTGTTCATTCGACTGATGCGCGATGTCGTGCGCAACGTGATGGCACGCAGCGAAGGCGAGAGCGCCGCGCTGCTCGACGACCCAATGAACCCGCAGCGCCAGCAGTACCTGGCGCGCTTCGCCGACAAGGAAGGACGCCAGTTCGTCGCGCGCTTCTACCGAAAATACGCAGAAGGGCCGGCCCGGAAAACCGAGGATCTGCTGGTGCGCAGCGCGCGGCCGACCCCGGCGCGCCTGGCCGCAGCGTTCTACGGCCTCGAGCCGGACGCGAACGTGGAACGACTCGGGGAGTTCATCGCGCGGCGCTTGCCCGGCGCCGATCTCTCGGCCGCGGCGTTGCAGGCGCTGCACGAGAAGTTCGGTCCGGGACGCTGGTCGCTGGCCGATCGCGGCTACCTGGCCGGCGTGCACCCGCTGGAACTGTGGGTGGCGGGCTACCTGCGCGAGCGTCCGCAGGCCACGCTCGGCGAGACGGTGGCGGCCAGCGTTGAACAACGTCAGGAGGTCTACCAGTGGCTGTTCAGGACGCGCCACAAGGGCGCGCAGGACGCGCGCATCCGCAATCTGCTCGAAGAGGACGCCTTCGCCGAGATCCAGAAGGCCTGGCGACGCCTGGGCTATCCCTTCGAGTCGTTGACACCCTCGTACGCGACCGCACTCGGCGCATCGGGAGACCGACCCGCGGCGCTGGCCGAGCTGATGGGCATCATCGTCAACGGCGGCATGCGTCTGCCGGTCACGCGCGTGACCTCCCTGCAGTTCGCGCGGGGCACGCCCTACGAGACGCACCTGACATACCAGCCGACGCAGGCCGAGCAAGTTCTCCCGCCCGCAATCACCGACGTCGTTCGGCACGCGCTGATCGGCGTCGTCGAAGAGGGAACGGCGAAGCGGCTGAAGGGCGCACTGGTGCGTCGAGACGGCACCGCGGTGCAGATCGGCGGCAAGACGGGCACGGGGGACCATCGATTCGACACCTACGGGCGCGGCGGGCAGGTGATCTCATCGCGCGTCGTGAACCGCTCCGCCACCCTGGTCTTTCTCATCGGGGAACGCTATTTCGGCACGATGATGGCCTATGTGCACGAGCCCTACGCGGCGGACTACAAGTTTACGAGCGCCATGCCCGCGCAACTGCTCAAGGCGCTCGCCCCGGTCCTGCTGCCGCTGGTTGATGGTGGCGGCTGCAGCGGCGTTGAGCGAGTAGGCGAGTCCGGAAAGTGACCGGTTCGCACTATGCGCGCTGACGTACGGTCTCGCCGCGCGCAAAGGCATACGGTGATCCGCCAGGCAGGTGCCTCGATTTCATAAGGCAAACACAGGGATCGGGACAACAACATCGGAGGGCGCAAATGCTTGATGAAATCATGCTCTTGTGGTTTCTCCTGACAGCACTGTCTCTGTTGTTTATGGTGGTGGAACTTCGGACCACACCGGCATCTCCGGTGCTCAAGTGGGGGTTCATATTGCTCACCGCGTACCTGGGGCCTCTGGGCGCGTTCCTGTATGTATTGGGTTGCCGCGAACCGCTGCCTGGGCTGCACGAACGCTACGTCGCGACCCGCTGGAGGCAGGTTCTGGGTTCGACCATGCATTGTGTGGCCGGCGATGGTGTGGGCATCCTGACAGGCGCGGTTGTCGCCAGTGTGTTTCAGTTGGACCGGGTCACCGACATCGCGCTGGAGACGCCTTGGGATTCGCCTTCGGATGGAGCATTTTTCAAGCTCTCTTCATGCGTGGCATGGCTGGTGGGTCATACAAGCGTTCGCTCACCAGCACTTTCTTTCCGGAGTTGCTGTCCATGAATTTCCTCATGGCCGGCATGGTGCCTGTAATGACGTTGGCGCTGATGGCTGTTCCGGGCAGCCGCGAGCCATCGCGACCGGAATTCTGGTTCATCATGTCCATGGCGCTTCTGGTCGGCTTCGTCACCGCCTACCCCATGAACTGGTGGTTGGTATCGCGGCACTTGAAGCACGGCATGATGCCGGTGCGCCCACCGGGCGCTCCCTTGAGCGGCGGGGGAGCAGCGGGAGGCATGCATGACGATCATGCGTCGACCGGGCACGCTGGCAAGGCGCAACCAAAGGGCAACCCGCCCATGGACAGTGCTGCGGAATCGGTATCAAACGGCGTCCTCGCCGGGATGACGCTTCTTTCGTTCATGGTATTCGGGATTGGACTGTTGATTGCCGTCTTTGTTGGCGGCTCATAGCCTGTTCGTGCGCCAGCGAACGGACCGCGCTGCTTCCGGGTGCTCAAACACATTTCGCGCTCCTGCTCTTCCGGGAGCGTGGGCAAGCAGAAGGACTACAAACGTATGATGTATATGGGCGGCGACAGCCACCGCGACAGATAGTCCAGCCCGTTCCGGGCCCGGGCCTTTTCGGCAAGGGCGTGTTGGCGTTGCTTTGTGACGCACCGGACATCTGGGTTCAAACGTTAGGCGGACGATGAAAGGCCTCTCGATTCCAGCGGTCTGGATAGTTGTTGGGTTCCTTGCGCTTCTTGTGCAAGGCTGCGCCTCACTCCCCCCGGGGCCCGCCACAGCAACGCTTGCGGCGCCGTGCGACGTCTGCCAGCCCGGCACCACGAACTTCGCGAGGGTATCTCCGGCACTGTGGCGTGGCCGGCAGCCCACTGCGGAGGGGTTCCGTAGTCTGGAGGCCGCCGGGGTCACGACAATCATCAATGTTCGACATGATCATGATGACTCCGGCCTCCTGACCGAAACAAAGCTGACCTACATCTGGATCCCGACGCGGCCCTGGAACCCGAAGGAAGATGATCTCGTGCCATTCTTCAAAGTGATCCAGGACCCGAAGAACTGGCCGGTCTTCGTTCACTGTTGGAAGGGCGATGACAGAGTCGGGTTCTACGTCGCCGCATATCGAATCGTCGTTGATGGATGGAGTCGCGACGACGCCATAAGGGAGCTGTTTCGATTTGGCTACAACCCGATCTGGTTTCGGATCCCCCAGGTGTTGCGTGAGCTGGACGTCGACCGGTTGAAGGCTCGCATTGCGTCACCATGAATTGCATCCCCACAGGGGGGCGAGCGGCAAGGCCCATCGCCGCGTCTTGATGGTAATGACCTCCTGTTCGTGTCCACCTTCGTCGTCTCGGGCGCGCCAGACAAAGGAAGGGCTCGCGTGAAAGCGTAGGCTCTTTGCACATCGAGTCTGGACCATACGGTCTAAACGCGGTAGACTTGGGCGCTGTTCAGGCTGATCAAGGGGAAGCCCCATGCCCTGGGAAAAGTCGTTCGACGAAGACGAGGCTGTCGGCAAGGCGATGAAGGTGTTTTGGGAGAAGGGCTTCGAGCCCGCCTCCATGGCGGATCTCATCGCCGGCACGGGCATCACGCGCGGCAGTCTCTACAACGCCTTTGGCGGCAAGGAGCAACTGTTCGTCAGGGCGCTGCTGAAGTACGACAAAGACAACCGCCGCGCGACCCTGGCCGAGCTGGAAGCCATGGATGATCCAAAACGGGCCATTGCCGCTTTGTTCGACGGCATCGTGGCCGAAGCGGTTGTCGACACCGAGAAGAAGGGCTGCTTCCTGGTAAACACCGCCTCGGAGCTGGCGACGCATGGCGAAGAAGTGAACCGGATCGTTCGCAACGGGGTGCGGGAGTTTGAAGCCTTCCTGCGACGAAGTGTCGAGGTGGCGCAGGCGCGCAAACAAGTCGCGCAAACTCTTGACCCCGAGGCGACGGCCAAAGGGCTGGTTGCGATGATCGTCGCGATTCGGTTGCTCGGCCGCGGCGTGTTTGACGAGTCGGCGCTCAAGACGATCGCCGCGCAGGCGCAGCGCTTGTTGCATTGAGCCGGTCAACTGTCCGCTCTTCCCGATTCTTGGGCAGGCAAGCAGGATTGCCTTGACCGATCAATCCAAACAGGCCGTCTTTCGAATCTGCCGACACCGGCATTTCGCAAGTTCGAGTGGCGCAAGGCGGCCTGATTCATCCACCCATCAAGGAAGGCAACATGACCACCCCATTGAAAAAGCTGCGCATCGACATCGTGTCCGATGTGGTTTGCCCCTGGTGCATCATCGGCTACCGGCAGCTGGCAGTGGCGCTGGAGGCCACCGGCACGGAGCATGCCATTCACTGGCACCCGTTCGAGCTGAACCCCGCCATGTCCCCCGAGGGCCAGAACCTGCGCGAGCACGTGGCCGAGAAATACGGCACCACGAAGGAGCAATCCGAGGAAAGCCGGGTCAGGATGACCGAGATCGGCGCAGACCTCGGCTTCGAGTTCCGCTTTGCCGACCACATGCGCATGCACAACACCTTCCACGTGCATCAGTTGCTGCATTGGGCCGAACAGCATGGGAGGATGCACGAACTGAAACAGGCTCTCTTTGCGGCTCACTTCACGGATTGCCGCAACTTGTCTGACGATGCCGTGCTGGCGGATGTGGCCGCAGAAGTCGGGCTGGAACGGGCCGAAGCCCTGAGCGTTCTAGAAGATCAGCGCTTTGCCACCGACGTGCGCACTGCCGAGGACTACTGGCTGAGGCAAGGCATCCGCGGTGTGCCGGCAGTGATCTTCAACCGTCGCCACCTGGTGAGCGGTGCGCAAGGGGTCGAGAACTACACGCGCATCCTGGAACAGTTGTCCGAAACCGAGCAGAGCCCGGGCTCCGGGCCTGGCCCGAACACCAAAGAAGGAGATCAGGATCATGTCTGACGCGAAGAATTACGAACCACCCAAGGTCTGGACCTGGGACGCCGCAAATGGCGGGGAATGGGCCCAGATCAACCGTCCCATCGCCGGGCCGACACACGAGGCCACGCTGCCGCGGGGGGTGCATCCTTTGCAGCTCTATTCGCTGGGCACGCCCAATGGCCAGAAGGTCACGATCCTGCTCGAAGAGCTATTGGCTCTGGGCGAGAGCGGCGCGGAATATGACGCCCACCTGATCCGGATTGGTGAGGGCGACCAGTTCTCGACGGGCTTCGTTGCAGTGAATCCAAACTCGAAAATCCCGGCGCTCCTCGATACGGAGACCGGCAGTCGTGTTTTTGAAAGCGGCGCGATCCTGCTCTATCTGGCCGAGAAGTTCGGGCATTTCCTGCCCAAGGACGTTGCAGCGCGCACCGAGGTCATCAACTGGCTCTTCTGGCTGCAGGGCGCCGCACCCTATCTGGGCGGCGGGTTCGGTCATTTCTACGCCTATGCACCCGAGAAATTCGAATACCCGATCAACCGTTTCACCATGGAGGTGAAACGCCAGATGGACGTACTGGACCGCGAACTCTCGGAACACCGCTTTCTGGGCGGTGACGAATACACCATCGCCGACATGGCCACCTGGCCCTGGTACGGCAACCTGGTGCTGGGCGAGGCCTATGGCGCCGGCGAGTTTCTGCAGGTCGAGAGCTACAAGAATCTGCGCCGTTGGGCCGAAGAGATTCTTGCGCGCCCCGCCGTGCAGCGTGGACGCATGGTGAACCGCACCCGGGGTGCGCCTTCAGAACAATTGCACGAGCGCCATGACGCGTCTGATTTCGATCTGAAAACCCAGGACAAACTGGGGCCGGAAAGCGCCGCTTGAGTCGCTTTTCCAAGACAGGGGAATTCTTGCTGCTCGACACTTTGCACATCGAAGTTCGGGGGGGAAGACAAGGTGCAGCGGATGCGCGGGCGACGAGACCATGGCAGATAGCAAGCACACCATTGAAATCGAAGTCCTGCGCTACCGGCCTGAGCAGGACGGAGAGCCCGTTTGGCAGGGCTACCAGGTCCCGTTCACCGAGGACATGTCGGTCCTGCAGGGGCTGCAGTACATCCAGGACGATCTCGACCCGACGCTGAGCTTTCGCTGGTCGTGCCGGATGGCCATATGTGGCAGTTGCGGCATGATGATCCAGGGCGTGCCCAAGCTCGCCTGCCATACGTTCCTGCGCAACTACTATCCGGAGAAACTCCGCGTCGGCCCCCTCGAGCACTTTCCGATCGAGCGCGATCTGGTCGTGGGAATCCAGGATTACGTCAAGCGGCTCGAGACCATCAAGCCCTACCTCATCCCCGCGGAGGGGCGCACGATCGAGGAGGGAGAGTATCTGCAGACGCCGCAGCAATTGGATCGCTACCAGCAGTTCAGCGCCTGCATCAACTGCATGCTCTGTTACGCCGCCTGCCCGCAGTATGGAATGAACCCCAAGTTCATCGGCTCCGGCCACATGGCGCTCCTGCACCGTTACAACAGCGATTCGCGAGATGGCGGCAGCGACGAACGCATGGAAGTCGTGAACGACGAGGATGGAGTGTGGGGATGCACCGCGATCCTGTATTGCTCGGTGGTCTGTCCGAAGCAGGTCGATCCGGCCCACGCCATCAACATGTACAAGCTCAAGAGTTCGATGGACTATTTCCTGAACTGGGTCGCGCCTCGCGAACCGGGTCGTTGAGCGCCCAGTAGGCGAGCATCGCGATCCCGCCCCAGATTGCGCTGCGCGCTGTCATCGCCCAGACCGTGCGCGCCTCGAAGAGGCCGCCCGCGGCAACGTAGAAGCCGAAGCCGGCAAATACGGCCAGCGTCAGGAGCGCGAGCCACAGCGCCAGCCGCGCTGACCAGCGTCGGCCGCGCCACAGGCCTGGGGCGGCTGCGAGATAGGCAAAACCGGCCAGGAAATTGAACCAGATCACCAGCGGGAGATAGTGCCCGCCCGTCGCGCCGCTGCCGAACAGCGCGTTGCCGCCGCCGACGATGGTGAGCAACCCGAACAGCGCGGCAATCACTGCGGCCGTTCGCAAGGCAATGAACCGGGTCCCGGTCGGCATGGCGATCCCCTGAGAACGCAATCGAATCGCGCGGGTCGGCATCGCGTCAGCCGCGCGCTGCCCGGGCCCGCGCCGCGCGGCCGCGGATCACGGCGGCGATCGTGCCCAGCACGAAGGCGAGTATGGCGATCCCGTTTCCCACGCCGCCCCACGCGCGCCACGCCGGCGCGACCATTGCGTCCCCGGCCATCCGCACGACGAGCGAGGCGTGCAGCAGCGCGAGCGGCGCGTAGAAGATCGGGGAATAGGGCATTTCCACGCGCAGCACGGCGGGAAAGATGATCGGCGCGTGGCCGAAGACCATCGAGAAGACGAATCCGAGCAGCACGGCGTGCAGGGCCGCATCGTAGGCTACCCCGCCATGGCCGAGTCCGCCGGCGGCGAGAATGATCAGGCCGGCGATGGCGAGCCAGGCGTAGCCGGAGAGCAGGCACACGGCCGTGAAGCGCGTGAGACCGGTTCCGCGCACCGTGCGCCGCGCGATGTCCTGGCGCAAAAGCCAGAGCGCGACAGCGAGCAGACACGCACCCAGCAGCAGCGTCGCGGCGTCCCAGGCGAAGGGCGATGCAGCCGCGGCGATCAGCAGCAAGACCATCAATGCGGCAAACACGCGCCCCGCAACGGGCGACGGCGGCAGGAGTCGCGACAGCTCCAATCGTTCACCGGCGATGGTGAGCACGAAGAAGGCGATTGACCAGGGCACGATCATCGTCACCGGCGCCCCGGCAAGCCACAGGAGGTTGCCGATCAGCCAGGCCGTGGCCCCGAGCGCCAGCGTGAGCGTGAACAGTTCGCGCTGCTGCCGGACGATGAGGAACGAGGCGATCGACAGGACGGCGCCGGCCGCTGAGAAAAAGAGCGCGGCGAGCTGCGCCGATCCGCCCAGGATCGCAACGACCCCGCCCAAACCCGCGAACAGCGGCCCCAGATAGGCCCAGCGGCGCGAGAGCGCGACCGCGCGCTCCAGGCTGATGACCGTGCCGAAGAACCCCGACACCATCAGGGGTCCGTGCAGGACGGCCAGTCCGGCCGCCGGCTCGGCAAATGGCCAGCCCAGCCGCGCCAGCCCCGCAGCCACACCCACGAACAAGGACGCGAAGCCGAGCGCGAGCAGCGGCACTCGCCAGGGAACGCTGAGTCCGGCCCTCACGCTCGTTGCCGCTGCGGGCGCGCTGTCCTGACTACGCGACGCGGCCGATGCGCACCTGCCAAACCTCGGGACCCTGCTCCAGATACTCCCACAGGAATTGCCCGGCGTACTCGGCCTGGAACTGGTAGTAGAGCGGCTTCGGATCGTGGTCGTTCACGAGCAGAAATGCATCACCAGGCGTGAGCTTGTGGAAGGTGCCGAAAATGAGGGGATGGCGCTCGCGAGGCGCGATGGTGCGCACGTCGATGGTGCTGGGTGTGGTTTCGGTCATGACGATGTCTTCTCGAGTTGGAAGGGAAAGGGCGGCCGTCGCTCGCATGTCCACGGAACCGGGATCATTCGGGCCAGCCAAGGGTTTGCTTTGCGCTCTCGGACATCCGGTCGGGCGTCCAGAACGGTTCCCAGACGAGTTCCACGTCGACTGGGTAGCCGACCGGAAACAGCGCGGTGACGGCGCGTCGGGCCTGGTCGCAGATGAGATCGCCCATTGGGCAAGCCGGCGACGTCATGGTCAGCTCGACCCGCACGCGTTGCGCATTCAGGTCCACGCCACAGACCAACCCGAGGTCGACGATGTTGATGCCGACTTCGGGATCGTCCACCGAGCGCAGTGCCTCAAGCACGTCCTCTTCGGTCGGCAGAGCGGGTTGGGTTGCCATGGGCTCGCAATAAGATGTACAAGAGATACAGCTTTAATGTAGCACGGTGATTTTGAAGAAGCAATATGTTCCATGCACCTTATAATGTCGCCCATGCCCCGCACCCCGCCATGCGCCTGACCACCTTCTCCGACTACAGCCTGCGCGTCCTCGTCTACTTGGGGGTGCAGGACGAGGGTCTCGCCACGATCGGCGAGATTGCCTCGGCCTATGGCATTTCCGAGAACCACTTGATGAAGGTGGTCCATCACCTCGCGCAGCACGGCTATGTCGAAACGGTGCGCGGCAAGGGCGGCGGAATGCGGCTCGCCCGCGCGCCCGCGCAGATCAACGTCGGAGAGGTCGTACGAGGCACCGAAGAGAACCTCAGGCTGGTCGAGTGTTTCGATCCGCAGGCTTCCGACTGCCGCATCGAGCCGGCGTGCATCCTGCGCGGCGCGCTCGGCCGCGCGCTGGATGCCTTCTTCGGCGTGCTCGACGCGTATACGCTCGCCGAACTGCTGGTCCCCAAGACCAAGCTGCGCAAGATGCTGACTGCGGTCGCGGCCCCGCGGGCGCGCATTCGCTAGCCCGGCTTGCCGTCCAGGCGCGGACGCGTGAGCATGGGCCACAACGCGATGGTGACGAGGGCAAACGCGGCCGACCACAGGACGCCCGACGCGACGATCGCGGTCAGCGTCCACTCCGGCGCCGCGAGCGGCAGGAACACGCGCACCGCTGCGCCGAGGTGCACGAGCACGTAGGACACGGTCTCGATCGCCGAGGTCTGCAGGGGGCGCCCGGTGTGCCCGCGGGAGGTGCGGGTCATCATGCCGATGGTGATGCCGCCGATGACGCCCACCGCCAGTGCGTGGGTGGCGAGTGACGCCGGCACGAGATCGAAGGCCGCCAGCGCGCGCAACGCCAGGTGAAGCACGATCCACGCGTAGGACAGGTGAAGGATCCACACGATCGGTTTGCCAGTGGTGGCCCAGGGCTTCCACAACGCGAGCCGCGCCGCATGCGCGATTCCCGCGACGGTTGCCACGACGGCGATCGCCGCAGGCGGCAAAATCAACGCATCGACCGCGAGCAGCCCCACGGTGCTCCCCAGCGCGGTGCGCTCGAGCCAGGCCCGGCGCGTGGCGTTGGTTCCCGGAATCCCGTTGTTCGTGAACATCGGGATCACGCGCCCGGCCATGACCACGATGACGAACAGGATCAGGTCGAGCCCGACCTGCAGTCCGCGCTCGATCGGGAAATCGATCACGCCGGCCATGGCAAGGTAGAAGATCAGGTTGACCGCGCCGAAACCCAGCAGCAGCGGCACGAAGAAGTAGTTGCGGCGGTTGCGGCTGGCGACCAGCGGAATGGCCATCCCGATGGCGGCAGCGATGGCAAACGCGATGTCGGCTGCGGCGGCAAGCGCATGCCAGGGGCTGAACACCAGCAGGCGCGCGGCAAGCCACAGCGCGGCGATCGCGGCAAGTGGCATGCCGGTCGGTGTCGGGTGGCTGGTCCACGTGCGTCCGGCGGTGAACAGAAACCCGACGATGACGGCAAAGGTGTAGCCGAAGATCATTTCGTGCGCGTGCCAGCGCGGGTCGCCGAAATAGACCGGCGACCCGATCCAGCCCGCGAGGGGCGCGATCCAGAACAGGATCGAGAGCGCGGCGAAGGATCCGGCCAGCAGATAGAAGGGGCGAAAGGCCAGGTTCCACAGCGCGAAGCGCTTGGGTTGCGCTGGGCTGGAAGGCTGCGCGGGTGTTTTCGTCATGGACTTTCGCCTCGTTCCCTGGAGCCGGTAAACCGTGCCCGGCCGTGAGATTATGCCGCCCTCGCCTCGCCCGCCTCTTCATAGGTGCGGCCGTCGCGAATGTGATAGATCCGCCGGAAGGTCGGAATGATCTTCTCGTCATGGGTCACCACGATGATCGCGGTGCCGAAGCGCTGCGCCATCTCGTTGAGAATGCGAATCACGGTGAGTGCGCGCTCGCTGTCGAGCGGCGCAGTGGGCTCGTCGGCGAGGATGATCGGCGCCTGGTTCACCAGCGCGCGCGCGATCGCGACCCGCTGCTGCTCACCGCCCGAGAGTTGCGGCACCTGTGCCTGGGCGCGATGGCCGACATCGAGCGCCGCGAGCATCTCGCGGGCGCGCTCGCGCGCCGCCGCGTTGGGCATCCCGGCCAGCATCGGGATCACCGCGACGTTGTCGGTCACGTCGAGGAACGGGATCAGGTAGGGCGCCTGGAACACGAAGCCGATCCGGTCGCGGCGCAAGGCGCGCAGGTCGGCGACCTTCCAGCCGTGGTCGTATATCGTCTCGCCGGCGAGCGCCATGTGCCCGGCGGTGGGCTCGATCACCGCGCCGAGACACTTGAGCAGCGTGCTCTTGCCCGAGCCGCTGGGGCCGATCAGCCCAACGACCTCGCCGGGCTGCACGATCATGTCCACGCCCTTCAGGGCGTCGACCGCCGCGTCGCCCTCGCCGTAGCGCTTGGTGAGGCCGCGGATCTCGATTGCCGGATGCGTCATGTCGTCAGCCTCCGATCGCCGTCGCCGGATCGACGGCGAGCGCCGCGCGGATCGCGACGATGCTCGAGAGCGCCGACACGATCAGCACGAGGAACGCGCCCGTCACCGCGTCCCCGGGCACCAGCAGCACGTATTTGGGGAAGATCGGCGCCCACAGGGTCGAGACAGTCTTGCCGACGATGAAGCCGATGGCCCCGAGGCCGAGCGCCTGCTGCAGGATCATCGCGGCGATGGTGCGGTTACGCGCGCCGATGAGTTTCAGTACCGCGATCTCGCGCACCTTGTTCAGCGTCATCGTGTAGATGATGAAGGCGATGATGGCCCCGCTGACCACGGTGAGGATGACGAGGAACATGAAGATCTGTTTTGCGGATGTGGCGATCAGCTTGGCGATCAGAACCTCGTCCATGTCCGATTTCGTGTAGGCCTCCAGGTGCTTCCAGCGCCGGATCTGGCTTGCCACCACCGCCTCGTCGGCGTGCGGCGCGAGGCGCAGCATCACGACGTTGACGCTGTGGCTCGTGGTCTGGCTCGCCTGCACCGCCTCGAGCAGCCCGGGCACCCCGGGACGGTTGAACGCCGGGTTCGCCGCGGTGCGCGCGCGTTCGTTGACGAGCGCATCGTTGTCCTTGCGGAACTGCACTTCCTGCGCATCCTTGAGCGGAACGAAGACCATGGGGTCACCCCCGGCAGACACCATGCGGCGCGTCAGGCCGACCACCGTATATTCGTTGCGGCGGATGCGGATGCGTTCGTCGAGACGCAGGCCGCTGCGCACGTCGGCGATTGCCTCGTAGTGCGAGCGCGTGATCGGGCGTCCGGCCACGAGGTGGTCGGGCTCGCCCGGATGACCCGGCTCAAAGCCCACCAGCATGACGCGCACGTCGCCGCCTTCGTGCTGGACCTGCATGGTCAGGTAGGTGACGTTGCCGGCCGCGACGACGCCGGGGATGCCGAGCAGACTGCGCCAGGCGTCGTCGCGCACGTTCGAGGGCTCGGCGTAGGGGCCGAGCGTATCGCGCTGCACCACCCACAGGTCGGCGCCGGCGTTTTGCAGCAGCACGCGCCCGTCGTCCACCAGCCCCCGATAGATGCCCGCCATCGACAGCGTCAACCCGACGAGCAGGCCCAGTCCGAGCCCGGTGAAGACGAACTTGCCCCAACCGTGCAGAATGTCGCGACTGGCGAGATTGATCATGATCCGCTGCCCACGATGGCGGCGACGACCTTCACCCGGGCGTCGACCTTGAGCGCCTTCTCGCTGTGGACCACCACCTCGTCGCCCGCTTCGAGGCCCTCGAGAATCTGGCTGCGCCCGTCGAGCGTCGTGATGCCGACCTTGACCGGGCGAAAGACGGTGCGCCCGGCGGAGACGAGCCACACGCCGTCCCGCCGATCCAGGCGTTTGATCGCCGCCGCCGGCACCGAGCGCACGTCGCGCAGATCTGCCGTGCGCAGCGTCACCTCGACCAGCTCGCCGACCGAGACCCCCGCCGGCCGTGCCGCGAAGCCGACGTTGACGATGCGCTCCTCGGTCACTGCGTCGCTCACCCAGTCGACGCGCTGCACCTGGCCGGGCAGCGCGGCTGCGGGGTTCGAGCGCAGCACGATCTCGGCCGGCTGGCCGACACGCACGCCGCCGGCCTGGCCCTGGTCGATGCGCGCCTTCACCCACAGGCTCGCCGGATCGATCACCTGCACCACCGCCTGACCCGCGACCACCGTCGTCCCCGGTTCGACCAGCCGCGCGCTGATGACCCCATCGACCGGGCTTATCAGCCGCATCTGGGCGCGCAGCTTGCCGACTCCGGAGAGGTCGGCGCGCACGCGCTGCAGATCGCGCCGCGACACCGCCAGCTGTGCCGCCGCCGCATCCACCGACGACTGCGCGGCGTTGGCTTCGTGCGTCTTGGCGTCGGTGGCTTCCTGGCTGAAGAAGCCCTGCGCGCGCAGTTCACGGTAGCGCCGCGCGCTGGCGCCGGCGAGCTGCGCGCGGCTGCGGGCCTCGGCAAGTTGCGCTTCGGCGGCGAGAATTGCGCTCGCCGCACGTTCGGCTGCGAAGGTGCCGCTCGCGACGCGGTCCTCGAGGTCCACCGGGTCGAGCTCGGCGAGCAACTGCCCGCCCTTGACTTCGTCTCCCTGATCGACCAGCACACGCCGCACCCGGCTCGCGAAGGTCGGGCCGATCGCGTAGCTGCGTCGCGCCTCCACCGTGCCGATGCCGAAGGTGCTGGCGACGAGCGTGCCCTGCTCGACCTTGGCCAGGGTGACCTTGGCCGGCGCGAGGGGTCCCTGACTCGTGATCAGCCAGCCGAGCAACAGGGCGACGCCCAGACCGCCGACGACCAGGGCAATGTTCCTTCCGCGGGGCAGCCTCATGATTTCCCGCCGCCGCGATAGCCGTCCAGGAGCAAGGGCAGGAGCTGGCGCGCGCGGCGCACCATTCCGGCCGGATTGCCCATCAGGGACGACTGGATGACCAGACTTTGCACCGCGCCGATGAACAGGATGGGCGCGAGCCCGATGTCGAGGTCCGCGGGCAGCTCGCCCGCGGCCACGGCCTCGTCGAAAAGACGCGTGAGCCGCTTGCGATAGTTGGTGATCATCGCGCGCACCTCGGCGCGTGCCGGCGAATCCCCGGGGTATTGCAGTTCGTGGAACATCACGCGCGGAACGCCTGGGTTCTTGGCGACGAAGGTCACGTGTGCGAGGAACGCCCGCTTGATCTGCGCAAGGGGCGAGCCGCCGCCGGCGAGCGCCTTCTCCAGTGCTTCGCCCAGCGCGGTGCGCACCCACGCGTAGACGGCGAGCCAGATGGCCTCCTTGTCTGGGAAGTGTCGAAAGATCGCGCCCTGCGTGATGCCGATGCGATCCGCAATCGCCTGGGCGGTGATCGCGTCGGGGCCGCGTTCGCCGGCAAGCTCGAGCACGGCGGCAACGATTTCGCGCTGCCGCTCGTCGGTCATCAGGCGCTGTCGGGGCGCTTTGGGTGTCGTCATGGGGCTGGGAACTGTCTCTAAGTAAGTAAGTAAGTAGATACTAGCTTACAATCGTTTCAACGATTCCGCAAGCGCCCCGAGCCCGTCGTCGGAGACCGACGAAATTCGTGACGATTCCCCCGACTGAAGGTAAGCTGACGGGTTGGGACAACCGCAAGGAGATTGCTCATGACCATCCTGGTCGCCTATGCCCCCCGCCCGGAGGGCCGCGCAGCGTTGGACAAAGGGATCGAGATCGCCAGCCGGCGCAACGAGCGCCTGCTGGTCGTCAACGCCAGCCCCGGCGGCAACAAGACCGACACCTCGCTTGCGGACGCGCGCGACGTTCACGACGTCGAGAAGCAGCTCGAGCGCTCCGGGGTCGAGGGCGAATTCAAGCAACTGGTGCGCGGCAAGGACGCCGTGTCCGAGGTGGTCGACCTGGCCGAGTCGCTGCACGTCTCGCTGGTGATCATCGGCCTGCGCAAGCGCTCCCCGGTCGGCAAGCTGATCCTGGGAAGCGTCTCGCGGGACATCCTGCTCTCGGTTTCCTGTCCGGTGCTGGCCGTCAAGGCGACCGAGTAGGCAGCGTCCGCAAAAGGGGCTCCATGGCGATCCTCACCTACCTCACCACCACCCATTTTGATTTCGGCGCGATCCAGTCGCTCGGAGCCGAACTGGCTCGTCTCGGCGTCAAGCGCGCGCTGTTCGTCACTGACAAGGGGGTGCGCGCCGCCGGCCTGCTCGAGCGGGTGCAGGGCGTGCTTCCCGACGGCGCCGGACTGCCCGTCTTCGACGACACGCCGGCGAACCCGACCGAGGCGGCGACGCTGCTGGCCCTGGCACGCTACCGTGACGAAGGGTGCGACGGGATCGTCTGCCTGGGGGGTGGGTCGTCGATGGATCTGGGCAAGGCCGTGGCGCTGCTGGCGGTCTCGGGCGAGCCCCTGGCGCAGTACGACCCGCTGAAGCGGGGCGGGAAGTTCGTCAAGGGTGTGGCGCCGCTCATCTGTATCCCCACCACCGCGGGCACCGGCAGCGAGGTGTCGGTGGGCACGGTGATCGTCATGAACGACGGCCGCAAGCTCACGATTGCCGAAGCGCGGCTCATCCCCAAAGTGGCGATCTGCGATCCGGAGCTGACGATGGGCCTGCCGCCGCTGCTGACCGCCGCCACCGGCATGGACGCGATCACGCATTGCATCGAAGCCGTGCTCGCTCCGGCGATCAACCCGCCTGCCGAGGGCGTCGGGCTGGACGGGCTGTATCGTGGCTGGCGCGCCATCGAATCGGCCGTGGCCAACGGCGCGACGGACCGCGATGCGCGCTGGCAGATGATGATGGCCTCCACCGAGGGCGCAATGGCCTTCGTCAAGGGCCTGGGTGCGGTGCATTCGATGAGCCACGCCATCGGCCGCCGGCGCGACCTGAACGCGCATCACGGCACCCTGAACGCGATCATCCTGCCCACCGTGTTGCGTTTCAACGCGGCGCACTGTGCAGAGAAATACGCGCGCCTGCGCTCGGCGATGGGGCTCGCGCCCGACGCCGACCTGGCGAAGGCGGTGGAAACCATGAACGCGGCACTCGGGCTCCCTTCCGGACTGGCCGCGCTAGGCGTGACGCAGGACATGATTCCCGACCTCGTGCCCTACGCGATAGGTGATCTCGCGCACTACGGCAACCCGGTCAAGGCGAGTGCCGAGGAATACGCGCAGCTCTACGCGCAGGCGCTCTAGGCGAGCCGTGTCCCAAATCGAAGAACGCCTGCGCGCACTGGGGCTGTCACTGCCCCCGCCGCTGCAGCCGCCACCCGGGGTGGTCCTCCCCTTCGCCTTTGTGCGCGTCGTCGGAACCCGCGCGCTGATCTCCGGCCACGGGCCGCAGAACCCCGACGGATCGATCGCGCAACCGCTCGGCAAGCTCGGGCGGGAACTCAGTGTCGAGCAGGGTTATGTTGCGGCGCGCCTGACCGCACTGTCGATCCTGGGCAGCCTGCAGCGCGCGCTGCACGACCTGGATCGGATCGCTGCCTGGACGCGGGTGTTCGGCATGGTCAACTCGGCGCCCGGCTTCAACCGCCAGCCCAGCGTCATCAACGGCTTCTCGGACCTGATTCTCGAACTCTACGGTCCGCAGATCGGTGCCCACAGCCGCAGCGCGGTCGGTCTGGCGGAACTTCCGTTCGACATTCCCGTCGAGATCGAGGGCGAGGTCGAGCTGGCGGCTTAGCCGATCCGCACCGCGCGCGTGCGCAGGCCCGCCTCGGCGGCCTCGAGCACCAGACGGGCTTGCTGGTTCACGTTCGCGTCGAGCAGTCGCGTGGCTTCGGCGATGCTGCGCGTTGTGGCCTGCAGCGGCATCAGCACGCGCGTGAACTGCGCGTTCGCCTGTGCCCTGCGCAATTCGTCCATGGCCTGCGCAGCACGTTGCGTCGCCAGGTGCTCGTTGGCGTTGTCCAGATGCGCCTGCTGTTCGGGTGTGGCGACGAATCCGTCGGGCAATACGACGCGCCCGTCGATGGCAATGAAGTCGGGCGCATCTGCGCTGATCGCGTCCGCCACGAGGGCGCGCATCGCGCGGTAGGCTTGCGCACCTTCCGGAGAGAGCTTCAGGGTGTGCCGTCCGCGGGCGTCGGCGATCTTTAAGGCCGCTGTAAGCGGCGCTGGCTAAGATGGTCGCAAGCGCAATCGGGCCCTCCTTGCGGATACGCCCCCGCGCACGCAAAGGAGCCCCACCGTGAGTCCTCGCAAACGCCTGATCGCCCCGCCCACCGTCGCCGATCCCGAGTTCCGGATGGGCGGAGTTCGGGACCACGCGCTGCCCCAGGTTCCGTTCCCGATGTTCGGAGACGAGAACGAATTCACCGATCGCAGCGCGCAGCCGCGCCAGTCGCCTGATGCGAAACCCGAACCCGCGATCGGCTGGATGTCCGATGAAGAGGCCGAGGGCAGCGCGGGTGGCTGGATTTGAGGAGCGAATGATGGACCGGATCTTCATCTACCGGCGCGAGACGCCGCGGCGCACGATCGACGTCACCCCCGGCGCTCGGGGACGACGGTGGCTGCGCGGATTGCGCAACGCGGCGCTGCTGCTGGTGGTGTTGCCCGTGCTGTGGCTGCTCGGCGCGATGGCCGTGCTGGTTCTGCTCGGCGGCGTGACTGCTATATTTGCGTGGTGGGCCGTGCGGGCCTGGCTGGCGGACCGCCGGGCGCCCAGGAGCGGCGTCGTCGACGTGCGCTGAATCGCGGCAAGGATAACGGGCACATGCGGCTCCTGTTGGTCGAAGACGACACGATGATCGGCGAGGCCGTGCTCGACCTGTTGCGCGCCGAGCACTACGCCGTCGACTGGGTCAAGGATGGCGAGATGGCCGACACCGCGCTGCGCACCGAGAGCTATGACCTGGTTCTGCTCGATCTGGGCCTGCCGCGTCGCGACGGACTCGACGTGCTGCGCACGCTGCGCGCGCGCAAGGATCGTGTGCCCGTGCTGATCGCGACCGCGCGCGATTCGCTGGAGCAGCGCGTCGCCGGGCTGGACGCGGGGGCGGATGACTACGTTCTGAAGCCCTACGATCTGCCCGAGTTGCTTGCGCGCATACGCGCGCTGCTGCGCCGCGCCGCGGGACGCGCCGAGCCCGTCTATGAGCACAAGGGCGTGAGCATCAACCCGGCAACCCGCGAGGTGATGGTCGGCGACGAGCCGGTGGTGCTGTCGGCGCGTGAATGGGCCGTGCTCGAGCCCTTGCTCGCACGGCCCGGGATGGTTCTCTCGCGGACCCAGCTCGAGGACAAGCTCTACGGCTGGAAGGACGAAATCAACAGCAACGCGGTGGAGGTCTACATTCATGGCCTGCGCAAGAAGCTGGGCGCGGCCCTGATCCAGAACGTGCGCGGCGTGGGCTACATGGTGCCCAAGCAATGAGGTTCAACCTCGCGGCGCCCCACTCGCTGCGCACGCGGCTGCTGTGGTTCCTGCTCGCGGCGATTACGCTGACTGCAGTGGCGCAGACCTGGGTCGCGTATCGCACCGCGCGCGCCGAAGCCGACGAGATCTTCGATTACCACATGCAGCAGATGGCGATGGCGCTGCGCTCCGGTCTGCCCTCGGGCGGGACCCTCGCGCCGCGGGACGAACACCACGACAACGAGAACGCCGACTTCCTCGTGCAGGTCTGGTCGGCGGACGGCCTGCAGGTGTATCAGTCTTCGCGCGGCGCGCTGCCGGATCGGGCGGTGCTCGGCTTCTCGAATATTCGCGCCAACGGCAGCACCTATCGCGTGTTCTCGATGCAGACGCGCTCACAGGTCATCCAGGTGGCGCAGGACATGTCGGCGCGTCGCGAGATGGCGGGTACGCTGGCGCTGCGCACGGCGGGACCCATCGTGGTGATGGCGCCCCTGCTGATGCTGCTGGTCTGGTGGGTGGTGAGCACCTCGCTGGCGCCGGTTTCGCGGGCGCGACGCCAGGTGGCCGAGCGTCAGGCGGACGATCTCACCGCAATCAGCGAAGCGGGCCTGCCCGATGAAATTCGCCCGCTGGTGCACGAATTGAATTTGCTCTTCGGCCGGGTGCGGCAGGCGTTCGACGCGCAGAAGAGCTTCGTCGCCGATGCGGCCCACGAGCTGCGCTCGCCGCTTTCCGCGCTCAAGCTGCAGGTCGAGGGATTGAAGCGCGCCGGCGACGATGCCGCGCGTGAAGTGGCGGTAACCCGGCTGTGCGCAGGTATCGAGCGCGCCACGCGCCTGGTCGAACAATTGCTGGTGATGGCGCGCCAGCAGGCGAGCGCCGCCGCCGGCGTTCCGCCCGAACCCGTGACGCTCGGCGAACTGGCTGCGCAGGCGGTCTCGGAGTTCGCCGCAGCGGCGCAGGCGCGCGCCATCGACCTGGGGCTCACCCGCGCCGAAGCGGGGACGGTCAGCGGCTACCCTGAAGCGCTGCGCGTCCTGCTGCGCAATCTGCTCGACAACGCGATCAAGTACACGCCGGGCGGCGGCACCATCGACGTGCAGGTGCGCCGCGCGGACGGCGCCCTTGTGCTGGAAGTCGACGACAGCGGCCCGGGAATTCGCGAGGAAGATCGCGAGCGCGTTCTCGAACGCTTCTACCGCGTTGCGGGAACCGAAAGCACGGGAAGCGGCCTCGGGCTGGCGATCGTTCGCGCGATCGCCGATCTGCACGGCGCGACGCTCTCCCTCGAGCCCTCGATGCGCCTGGGGGGACTCCAGGTCCGCGTGCGCTTCCCGAGCGCGTCCTGAGACCGTGAGTGGCCCGCGGCCGGTGCCGCCACTGCGCGACGCGCTGGCGATTGCGGCCGCACTGATTTTCCTGATGGCATGGGATCAGGGCGGCGGCTGCCCGTCGCGCGTGTCGAAGTAGGCGAAGTTGCCGCTTTCCACATCGACGGCGCCCACGCTCCGGCGCATCGACCCGTCGTTCAGGCGCTCGAAATCGACCCGCTCGAGCAGCGTGTCGCGCCGCCGAGCGCGCCATGGCGGAACTCCGTGGAAAATCAGCGCAGCCGTCGGCCGAACGGCGGCCGCCCGCGCCAGTACTGGATCACCAGCCAGCCGCCCAGCAGCCCGCCCAGATGCGCGAAGTGCGCGACCCCGCTGGCGCTGCCCGTGACCCCGAGGGACAGCTCGATGAAGCCGTAGAGCGCGACGAACAGCCACGCCGGCATCGGGATCGGCGGGATGAGCGGCGTGATGGTGCGGCGTGGGAAGACCATCGCGAAGCCGATCAGCAGCCCGAACAGCCCGCCGGAGGCGCCCACGGTCGGTGCGTGGCTGCCGAGCACCGAGGTGACGATGAGCTGCGCCCCCGCCGCCGTCAGCACGCTCACCGTGTAGAAGACGGCCAGCCGCCGCGAGCCCCAGACACGCTCGAGTTCGGCGCCGAACATCCACAGCCCGAACATGTTGAAGGCCAGATGCGCCAGCCCGCCGTGCAGGAAGGCGTAGGTCACGACCTGCCAGGGCATGAACAGGCCCGAACTCAGCGGCCAGAGCGCGAGCCAGCCGATGAGCGCCGGGGGCGCGACTTGCATCAGAAAAAACATCGCCACGTTGGCGATGAGCAGCGCCTGGGTCAGTGGCGGCATATTCGATCCCGGTTGATTTCGGTGCGTGAGGCCCTCTCATTATGGGGGTCCCGATCCGGACCCGTGGCGCATCCCACCTCCGGCAGGGGCTTTAAGGTCTGTCTAACGACGTGCCCCGAACATGATCGCGCAGACGGATGTGCCGTCCCCCACACGGAGATTTCGATGAACCAACGCGCTGGCGCAACGCCCCTGCGGCCCCTGCAGGCCGAGGCCTTCATTCGCGGCGAATGCACCCTGACCGTGATCGCCGAGAAGCCCTTCGACGAGGTCGCCGCAAGCCTCGAGAACAGCCTCGCCGAGAACGACCTGCACATCATTCATGTGCTGGACTTCAACCGTCTGCTGGGCGCCCGGGATCTGCGACTCGGTGTGCGCTGTCGCGTCTACGAGGTGCTCGAGCCGCGGCTCGCGGCCCAGCTGATCGCGCTCGAGCCCGATCTGGCGCACCTGCTGCCATGCCGCATCGCGATGCACGACGATGGCGGCGTCACCACCGTGACGACACCCATGCCCACGACCGTGATGACCGAGTTCTCGCATTCGGTGACCGTCGCGCGGCTGGCGAGAAGCCTCGAGGCACGCCTCCAGCAGGTATTGACCGGCCTGCGCGCGGGGCTGCTGCCCGTCGCATCCGCCTCAGCAGCTTCTAAGGAATATGCGTGATAGTGGGATTGTGTTCAGCAACGAACCCCTCACAGGAGCAGAAATGAAAACCCGTTCGATGACCCCCACCCGCCTCGTCCTCGCTCTCGCCGCTGCCGGCGTGATCGGGGGCGCCGGCGCGACCTACTTCGCCGGCTCGCCGGCGCGTGCCCTGGCGCCCGCCGCGGCGATCTCCGCCCCGGTCACCGCCCCGGTCACCGCGCCGCTCACCGTGGTCGGTGCACCGGATTTCTCGCAGCTCGTGCAGCGCTACGGCGGCTCCGTGGTCAACATCAGCGTCAGCGGGACCCGGCAGGCCGCCAACGATTCGGACGAGGCCCCGGCGGCCCAGCGCCGCGGCATGCCGGGCCTGGACCCGAGCGATCCCTTCTTCGAGTTCTTCCGGCGCTTCCAGAGCCCCCACGGCGGCATCCCGAATGAGCGCGAAATGCCCGTGCGTGGCCAGGGCTCCGGCTTCATCATCAGCGCCGACGGCGTCATCCTGACCAACGCCCACGTGGTGCGCGATGCGAAGGAGGTGACGGTGAAGCTCACCGATCGCCGCGAGTTCGCCGCCAAGGTGCTGGGCTCGGATCCGAAAACCGACGTGGCCGTGCTCAAGATCGACGCGAACAACCTGCCGACGGTTCCGCTGGGCAGCACGCGCGACCTGAAGGTCGGCGAATGGGTGCTGGCGATCGGCTCGCCCTTTGGCTTCGAGAACAGCGTGACTGCCGGCGTGGTGAGCGCCAAGGGCCGCTCGCTGCCCGATGACAGCTTCGTGCCCTTCATCCAGACCGACGTCGCGGTGAACCCCGGCAACTCGGGCGGACCGCTGTTCAATACCCGCGGCGAGGTCGTCGGCATCAACGCGCAGATCTACAGCCGGTCCGGCGGCTACCAGGGCCTCTCCTTCGCGATTCCGATCGAGGTCGCCAGCAAGGTCCGCGACCAGATCGTCGCCACCGGCAAGGTGCGCCACGCCCGCCTCGGGGTTTCGATCCAGGAGGTGAACCAGACGCTGGCTGACTCGTTCAAGCTCGACAAGCCCGAAGGCGCGCTCATCGCGAGCGTCGACCCGGACAGCGCCGCGGCCAAGGCCGGGCTGAAGACCGGCGACGTGATCCGCAAGTTGAACGGCCAGCCCATCATCGCCTCCGGCGATCTGCCGGCGATGATCGGGCAGGCCATTCCCGGCGACCAGGTGAAGCTCGAGGTCTGGCGCCAGGGCAAGCCCGAGGAGATCACCGCAACGCTCGGGGACGCCAGCGACAAGGCACCCAAGGTCGCCCGTTCCGACGAGGCGGTGGGCAAGGGCAAGCTCGGTCTCGCACTGCGCCCCCTGCAGCCCCAGGAGCAGCGCGCGGCCGGCGTGGAAAGCGGGTTGCTGGTCGAGGACTCGGCCGGACCCGCGGCCCGTGCCGGGGTGCAACCGGGTGATGTGCTCGTCGCCGTGAACGGAACGCCCGTCGTGAGCGTCGAGCAGGTGCGCGAGGTGCTCGCCAAGGCCAGCAAGTCGGTGGCGCTGCTGATCCAGCGTGACGGCAGCCGGATCTTCGTGCCGGTGCGGGTGGGCTGAGGAAGCCGACGCCGCGCGACGCGGCCGCACAACAGGAGAAAGCACTCTGCCGTAGAAAAAAAGGGCGCCCGCGGGCCCAGCCTTTCACCTTAGGTGTTGAAAAGCTGACGCAATAGGGCTTCTCTCACCCCCGTTTCCTCTCTGAGGCAACGGGGGTTTTCTTTTGAGCCAGCCGCCGGAAAAATCTCCAGCAGCACCCAGCCGCCCAAGCGCGCGCGTCGTCGCAAGCCCAAGGCGCTCCTCAAGCGCCCCGATGGCACCGCGCTGCCCCCGCCCCCGCGCATTCCCGAGACTTTCGGCGGCATCCAGGTCAACTACTGCAAGGCGCCTCGGTGCCCCAACTTCGGGGTGCCGGCAGGGGACTGAGTGACCGAAGTTTCATCCGATGTCTGCCGGCACCCAGGGCGGCAGCGGCGTTCCGCCGGTGTAGTGGTTCTCGGCGGGGTTTTCGCGGAACAGGACATAGAGGTCCGTCGGGACCACACCCAATTCGGTCTGCAGGATCTTGGCGATGGCATCCACCAGGGCCTTCTTGCGCTCAGCCTCCCGCCCTGGACGCAAGTCCACCGTCACCAGCGGCAGACCATCGCCGATTTCGCCGAAGGCCTCGCGCACGGCAACGTAGTCATACTTGATCTCCTTGGGGGCAAGCGTTTGGAGCACGGCCTGCTTGACGCCTTCACGGATACGCTTCTTCGTCTCCCGGGGCGTGCCCTCGGGCACTTCAACACGGATGACAGGCATGGTCAGCGCCTTGATGGCTTGGGTTGGACATGGCGGCACAGAACGATGTTCAGCACGACCAGCAGCATCACGATGATCGTCACCACCGGCGGCTTGGCCTGGAACGGCAGGACCTGGGCCGGCACATCCGGGTGCAGGTGCGCGTAAACGGCCACGAGCATAATGACCACGATCAACAGGTTGCCCGAGTAGGACAGCTTGTCTGCGATCGAGATGATTGTTGTCATTGGCCTCATCGGTTTCGCTCGCTCGGTGGGCGTTGTCAGCCGCCAGCGAAGGGCCGTTTCATTCGACTCGATAGCGCTTCACCGCATCCACGTTCCAGGCCATGCCGTTGCCGATGCGTGCCGGCGGCATCGCGCAGCCGCCGCTCAGTTCGAGGGGTTGCTGCAGGATCGGATTCGCCCAGTCGACATACTCCAGCCAGTGCGCCGTCGGGCTGGCGGCCAGCAGGTGCACGCTGACCTCGGCGAACAGGTGTGAAGACAGCTCGATGCTGGCCGCGTCGGCCAGCGCCGCAGCCGCGATCCAGCCGCTGACGCCGCCTATGCGTTCGAGATCCGGCATCACGAAGTCGGACGCGCGTGCGGACAGGGCCTGCGCCATTGCGCGTGACCCGGCGAAGTTCTCACCGATCTGCACCGGCGTGCGCAAGCCGGCTGCAAGTTCAGCGCAGCTGGCGTAGTCGTCGTGGCGAATCGGCTCTTCGATCCAGAAAAGCCCTTCGTCATCGAGTTGATGGCAGCGCTCGCGTGCGGCAGCTGGGCTCAGCGCCTGATTGAAGTCGGCCATCAGGTGCACGGCTGCCGGGATGGCCTTGCGAACGGCGCGCACTGCCGCGAGGTCGTCTTCGCCGCGCGGTCGCCCAAGCCGCATCTTGATGGCGCTGAAACCTTCGGCCACGAGTTCAAGCGCTTCATCGGCCGCAGCTTGCGGGGGCAGCAGTCCGAGGCCGTTGCTGTTGTAAGCCGGTACCGGTCGCAGAGCCGCCCCGAGCAGGGTTGCGAGCGGCAGGGCAGCCGCCTTGGCCAGCGCATCCCAGCAGGCGATGTCGATGCCTGCCATGACCATCGAGACCAGGCCTCTGGCGCCGATCAGGCGGAACCGGCCCTCGAGCAGGCGCCGTACCTCGGTCGGCGCTGCCGCCTTGTCTGCCAGCACCGCAGCGGCGTCCTGGAACAGCGCATGTGCCGCGATCCCGGCGCTTTGCAGGTAGCAGAACAGATAGGCGTGGCCGACGAGGCTCTCTTCGGTTTGCAGATCGACCAGCAGCAGCGGCGCGTGGTCGATGCGCATCGCACTGGTGCCGAGCGCCCGGCGCATCGGCACGTTGACCAGCGTGGTCTGGATCGAACGAATCTTCAGATCGTGCGGTGTCATTTCGGCTGGCCGTCGCTGTGCACAGAAAGGATGTCGAAGATGGCGCGGTTGCAGGGGGTGGAGATGCCCAGGCGTTGGCCGCGTGCCACGACGTCGCCACTCAGCCAGGCTACTTCGAGCCTGCCGCCGCGCTCCAGGTCGTTTTGCATCGACGCGGTCATCGTTGCCGGCAACTGGTCGCAGAAGGCAAGCCGGTCGTCGGCGAAATCGACCGCCAGCGGCACACCCTCGGCGCGTGCGACCTGCACCACCTCGTCCATCGTGTCGCGCAGGAATGCCCGTGCGCGTTCGTTGCTTCGGATGACTCCGATCGGCGTTCGCGTGGTCGCCGTGGTGCCGGACAGGCCGACGAGGAAGACGAACTTCTGCCACACGGCCTGCCGGATGTTGACGCTGAGTTCCTGGTCGATGCCGGCCTTGACGCAGGCATCGCGCAGGCGCTTCACCCGCTCGCTGACGCTCCCGTCGTACTCGCCGAAGACCAGCTTCTGCATGGTGCCGGAGTGCCTGATCAGACCAGGTTCGGCGATCGTCGCGGCGATGTAGCAGACGCCTCCGATGATGCTGCGTTGTCCCAGCACCTGGCGCAGGATGTCATCCTTGACCACGCCGTTCTGGAACGAAACGACGGCCGTGTGTTCGCCAATCAGTGGCTTGATGGCTTCGGCCGCCGCTGCGGTGTCCCACAGCTTGACGCCGAAAAGCACCAGCTCCGTGGTGCCGATGCTGGCCGGGTCGTCGGTTGCTTGAACCGTCGGCAGGTGTAGGTCGCCAAGCGGGCTTTCGATGCGCAGGCCATGCTCGCGCAGGGCGGCCAGCTGTGCCCCGCGTGCCACGAATGTCACGTCGCATCCCGCATTCGCCAGCCGGGCACCGAAGTAACCACCGATGCCACCGGTTCCCATGATCGTGATGTGCATGGTCATTTTCTTCGATTGCTGAATTTCAATGTTAGACCAGTCTAGCGTCCAGAGGCGACTCAGGCGCGCCGACATGCCGACGCGGGAATCGGCTCAGAGCAGGGCAAGAAGCTGCTGGCCAAGCTCGGCGAAACCGTCGACCACATGGTCGTATGCCATGTTGGGATCCGGATCGGGCCGGCCAGAAGGTGCTGACAGCGCAGGGCGTCATGCCCAGGGAAGAAGGGCTTCAAGCAGACGCTATGCGCCGACAGCGCCGGGTTCAGCCTGCACGCTGCCGTGCGCTGCGGCACCCACGATCACCAGGCGCCCAAGAAAAACCCCCGCAGCCTCGTAAGAGACAGCGGGGGTTAGAGAGGTACGCTTCGTCAGCTTTTCAACACATAAAGTGAAAGGCTGGGCCCGCGGGCGCCCTTTTTCTCAGCTCAAGCGCGGAAAGCGCTCAGGCAAAGCGCCGTCCCGGCGGACGGGCGCCGCCCAGCGGGCTGCGGGCACCGCCGCCGCGTGCGTCGCGAACGGGGCCTCCCCGGCGCGGTGCGCCTTCGGCGCTGCGCAGCGGGTTGGGCACGCTGCGCCCGTTGTTGTCGCTGCGCGTCGGAGCGGCGCTGGAGCGCGTTGCGCCGGCTGCGGGGGTGCGTGCACCGTTCCACTCGCCATCGCGGCGCGGGGCAGCGCCGCCGCTGCGCGCCGGAGCGCCGGCGCGAGCGTAGCCGCCGCTGCCGATGCGTCCCTGTCCGCCGCCCGGGCGGGCCTGCGCGCGGTTCTGCGGCCGACCCTGCGGCCGGCTGCCGCCGGTCGTTGCCAGCACTGTCTCGAAGCCCGGAATGTCGCGCCGTTCCAGCTCGCGCTTCATCAGGATCTCGATGTCGCGCAGCTGAATGCGCTCGTCCGAACAGACCAGCGAGATCGCCTCGCCGCTCGAGCCCGCGCGGCCGGTGCGGCCGATGCGGTGCACGTAGTCTTCGGGAACGTGGGGCAGCTCGTAATTGATCACGCAGGGCAGTTCGTCGATGTCGATGCCGCGCGACGCGAGGTCGGTCGCCACCAGCGCGGCCAACTTGCCGCTCTTGAAGTCCGCCAGCGCACGGGTGCGCGCGCTCTGCGTCTTGTTGCCGTGCAGCGCCGCCGATCGAATGCCGGCTTTCTCCAGATTGCGCTGCAGCGCGTCGGCGCCGTGCTTGGTGCGGGTGAAGATGAGCACCTGGTTCAGGCTGCGGTTCTCGAAGAGGTGCAGCAGCAGTTCCTTCTTGCGGTCGCGTTCGACCGGGAGGACCAGGTGCGACACGTTCTCGGCGGCCGAATTGCGGCGCGCCACTTCGACGACCTTCGGGTCGGTCAGGAAGTCGCGGGCCAGCAGGCGGATCTCGTCCGAGAAGGTGGCCGAGAACATCAGGCTCTGGCGCTTGGCTGGAATGGCGCTGACGATCTTCTGGATGTCGCGGATGAAGCCCATGTCGAGCATCCGATCGGCCTCATCGAGGATCAGCACTTCGATGCGGCCCAGATTGACCGTGCGCTGCTGCATGTGGTCCATCAGGCGACCCGGGGTTGCGACCAGGACGTCGACGCCCCGGCGCAGCGTGTTGATCTGCGGGTTGATGCCCACGCCGCCAAACACGGCAAGTGAGCGAACCCGGCTGTTGCGCCCGTAGGTGCGCACGCTTTGCTCCACCTGCGCCGCCAGCTCGCGGGTCGGAACGAGCACGAGAACGCGCGGTGAGACGCCGTCGCGCGGGATGTGGCCCGGCTGGTCGTGGCGCAGCGTGAGCCGGTGCAGGATCGGCAGCACGAAGGCGGCGGTCTTGCCGGTGCCGGTCTGCGCGCAGGCCATCAGGTCGTGGCCGGCGATCACGTGAGGAATCGCCTGCTGCTGAATGGGGGTGGACGTGGTGTAGCCTTGCGCGCCGACAACGGCGAGCAGCTCGGCCGAAAGGCCAAGTTGATTGAAACTCAAGGAATATGCTCCATGCCAAGCGGCCGCCGCTCTGCGAGCGGTTCAGTCCGGTGTCTCGGCTTTCGCGGGGTTTTCTGCCCTGCGGATCGATGGGAAGTCTTGGAAGACCGGCTGCGCGACTGAAGGGCGCTGCCTGAGGGGCCCTCCAACGGGAAGGCGGGGCGGAATGTAACACACCTCGTGCGTCCATGGGGAAAAGTATCGGCGCCCGGCGTAGGATGAAGGCGTGGGGTCGGAGGTTTGATGTCCCGCCAAGAGTGCGTGCAGCGCTGTGAGCGGATGCCGCGCGCCGAGTGCTGTTACGGAGTCGGACCTGCCCCTTGATTGATCTGCATTGCCACCTGCTGCCCGGAATCGACGACGGTTCGCCCGATCTTGCCGCTTCGCTCGAAATGGCCCGGATGGCGGTCGCCGACGGAATCACCGTCGTTGCGTGCACGCCACACATCTACCCGGGCCTCTACGAGAACGACGGTCCCGGCATCCTGCGCGGGGTCGAGGCATTGCAGCGGGTGCTCACCGAGCAGGGGATCGCGCTGAAGCTGGTTGCGGGCGCCGACGCGCACCTGGTGCCGGGGATGGTGGAGAAGGTGCGCAGCGGCGCCGTGCCCACGCTCGCCGGCACGCGCTACCTGTTGCTCGAGCCGCCGCACCACGTTGCGCCGCCCGGTTTCGAAGCGGTGGTGTTCCAGCTGGTCGCAGCCGGATATACGCCAGTGATCACGCACCCCGAGCGACTCACCTGGATCGATGAACATCACGCGGTCTTCGCGCGGCTGGTGCAGGGCGGGGCCTGGCTGCAGGTGACCGCGGGCAGCCTCACGGGGCGCTTCGGCGCCGAGGCTCGCTACTGGGGCGAACGCCTGCTCGACGAGGAATCGGTGCATCTGCTCGCCACCGATGCGCACAGCCCGGTGCGGCGCCCGCCGCTGCTCGCCGAAGGGCGCCTGGCGGCGGAGAAGTGGGTCGGCAGCGAGGAGGCGAAGCGGCTCGTGATCGATCGACCGGGCGCTATACTGGAAAACACGCTGGCGACGCTCGTGCGCGGACCGGGTCGCGCGGCATCGCGCGGCGGATGGACCGTGCTGCGCAGCTGGTTCGGAGGCAGGGGATGAAGCTTGTGATTCTCGCGCTCGCGTTTTCGCTTTCGGCATGCGCCGCATGGGGCCCGCGCGACAGCGCCGCGAAGTTGCCGGACGAGCCCGATTCGCCGCGCGCACGCCAGACCGCGGCGGCGATCGCGGGAAGCGGCGCCAAGGCAGGCGCCGGAGCGAGCGTCGCACCCTCCCCGGCCGCGCCGGTGGTCGAGGAATACCGGATCGGCGCGAACGACCTGCTCGAAGTCTCGGTGTTCCAGGTGAAGGAGCTCGATCGGACGGTGCGCGTCAACTCGCGCGGACTGATCTCGCTGCCGCTCTTGGGCGCGCTCAACGCCGCAGGGCTCACGGGCAACGAACTCGAGGACCTGATCGCCGCGAAGTTGAAGGAGGACTACCTGCAGAACCCGCAGGTGAGCGTCTTCATCAAGGAATTCACCAGCCAGCGGGTGACGATCGAGGGGCAGGTGGTGAAGGGGGGCATCTTCCCGATCACCGGCAGCACCACGCTGCTGCAGGCGCTCGCGCTCGCCGGCGGCGTCAATGACCTGGCCGAAAAAACCGTGAGCGTCTTCCGGCTCACCGGCGTCGGAACTCGCGAGTTGCTGGCCTACGACATGGATCGCATCCGCGCCGGCGGTGTGCTCGACCCGACGCTGAAGAACAACGATATCGTCGTGGTCGGAAAGAATGAAACCCGGGCCTTCGTGAAGAACATCACCGACACGCTGCGCGGTTTCGTCACGTTCGGGCGCTATTGATGGAAGAGAGGTCGATGAATCCAGCCGACCCGCACGCATCCGGCGCGGCACTCACGCTGCGTCCCGATCTGCCGCTCGGCCCGCACGTCCCAACGCCGCCCGGCGGGCACTTCGAGGACGACGACACGATCGACCTGCGCCAGTACTGGGACGTCATCGTCAAGCGCAAGTGGACGGTGCTGGCGTTCTTCGCGATCGTGGTGATCGCGGTTGGCGTCGGAACGCTGCTGATGACGCCGATCTATCGCGCCAGCCTCACGGTGCAGATCGAGCGCAACGAAGCCAAGGTGATGGATATCCAGCAGGTCTCGCCCGCCGAGGGCAGTTCCGAGTCGCGCGAGTTTTACCAGACGCAGTACGAACTGCTGAAAAGCCGCACCCTCGCGCAGCGGGTGATCGCCCAGCTGCGCCTCGAGGAGCACCCCGCGTTCGCGAAACAGGCGGACTCCGGGTTGCTTGCCTGGATCGGGCTGTCCACAGCCGACGACGACCGCGATGCCCGGCGCCGGAAGGCCGGTTATGAGTCGCCGGTGGTGGCACGCTTCCTGAAGGTGCTCACCATCGAGCCGGTGCGATATTCGCGGCTGGTCAAGGTGCACTTCGAGGACGCCGACGCCGAGTTGGCCACCCGTGCAGTCAACGCCGTGGCAGAAGCGTTCATCGCATTGAACCTCGAGCGCCGCATGGACGCCTCCTCCTATGCGGGCACGTTCCTGCGCGAGCGGCTCGAACAGATGAAGGCGCGGCTCGAGGATTCCGAGCGCTCGCTCAACCAGTTCGCCCGCGCCAAGGAGATCATCAAGGTCGACGAGAAGCAGGCGAGCGTCGACAGCATCCGGCTGCAGGAATACACGATGGCGCTCGCCAAGGTGCAGCAGGAACGGATCCAGGCCGAATCCCTGTTCGCGCGCATTCGCGTGGGCAAGGAGCAAGGGCTGCCGGAGGTGCTGCAGAGCGTGACCATTCAGCGCCTCAAGGAAATGAAGTCCAAACTCGAGAGCGAGTATCAGGAGGGGCTCAAGCTCTTCAAGCCCGGTTATCCGCGGATGCTGCAGATCGAGGCACAGATTGCCGAGGTGCAGGCGCGCATCAGCGACGAGAGTGAGAACGTGCGCCTCGCGATCACATCCGGCTACGAGGCGGCCAAGCACAAGGAAGCACTGATCGCGGCGCAACTCCAGCAGGCGAAGTCCTCGATGCTCGGGCTGCAGGATCGCAGCGTCGAGTACAACGTGCTCAAGCGCGAGGCCGACACCAACCGCACCCTCTACGAGGGGCTGCTGCAGCGCTACAAGGAAATCGGCGTGGCCGGCGGCGTGGGGCTCAACAACATCGCCGTCGTCGATCGCGCCGAAGTACCCCGCGACCCGTTCAAGCCCAAGCTCCCGCTCAACCTGCTGCTCGCCGGTTTTCTCGGGATCTTCGGTGGGGTTGCCTTCGCGTTTCTCTTCGAGCACCTCGACGACACCATCAAGCACGGCGAGGATGTCGAGCGCCAGCTTGGCTTGGCGCTGCTCGGCGTGATCCCCTTCCTGAAGAGCACCACGGCGGGCAACGGCGCGCTCGCCTTCGAGCTCGTCGAGGAGCCGCGCTCGTCCTTCGCCGAGGCGTTCCGCTCGCTGCGCACCTCCTTGCAGTTCTCCACGGAGACCGGCGTGCCGCGGGTGCTGATGGTCACCAGTTCCTCGGTGGCGGAGGGCAAGAGCACGACCGCGCTTACCCTGGCCGTGGCCTTCGCGCAGACCGGCAAGAACGTGCTGCTGATCGACGCCGACCTGCGCAAGGCCTCGCAACACAAGGCGCTGGGGCTCGCCAATGATGCAGGACTGACCAACCTGCTCGCGGGCGAAGCGCAGGCGGTCGACGTGACGGTGGCCACGAGCGTGCCCGGCCTGTATGTGATGACCTCGGGCCCGCTGCCGCCGAACCCCGCCGAGCTGCTCGCCAGCGCGAAGATGGCGTCGCTCCTGACGCTCGCGGCGGAGAAGTTCGATCTGGTGATCATCGACGGGCCGCCCGTTCTGGGCCTCGCCGACGCGCCGCTGCTTGGCAACCTCGCGGAGGCGACGCTGCTCGTCGTCGAGTACGCGGCCACACGCAGGGGCTTTGCGAACGACGCGATCAAGCGCTTGCGCTCGGCACGCACGCGCCTGCTGGGCGCCGTACTCACCAAAGCGGAGGCGCATGTGCGCGGCTACGGCTACCATCAGAACTACTACGATTACGAAGGCGCGTCTGATGGTGGACGGCAACGACTGAGCGCCTGAGTTTCCGCCGACCGACGAACCGACAAGCGCATCATGGAACCGACCCTGCTTCCCGAACAGGCGCTGGCTTTCTACCGGTGTCCCACCGACTACCCGGAACTGCGCAATCCGCGCCGCGCGTTGCGTGGCGACGCGCTGCCGATCCTGCAGCTCGCGCTCGGCGCCGAGCCGGTTTCGGTGGGGGCCGCGCCGGGAATCGCCGAAGCAAACGAGTGGCAGGAAGCGGCGCGCTTCTTCATCGAGCAGGTGCTGCTCGCGCCCGGCGCGGACTACTATCGGGTGAACGGCCTGCCTCGCGGCGCCGGCGAGAACGACATCCGCGACAACCACCGGCTGTTGATGCGCCTGCTCCACCCCGATCGGAGCAATCTGGACGCAGACTGGCAGGCGGCCGCAGCCGCACGCGCGAATCAGGCCTACGCCACCCTGCGTGACCCGCTGACGCGCGCCGCCTACGATCAGGAGATCGCACTCGAGCGGCTCGCGCGCACCCGGGAGGAGGAGCCTGGAGCGGAGCCCGCAGCGCCCCCGCCGCGCGCCGCCCCCGCGCGTGCGCCGAAGTCCGCCAATTACGGATGGCCCGATGCCGAGCCTTTGCCCACCCGCAGGTGGCGCTTCGTGCCTCAGCTCGTGCTGGGCGCGGTGCTCGGCGTGGCGGTGAGCTGGGTGGGCTGGCTGTGGCTCGAGCAGAAGCAGCGCGAAGCGACCCTCGCCGGCTTCGACACGACGGCCCTGTTCGCACCCCCGCGCGGCGCTGCGGCGCCGCAGACCGACCCCCAGGAGGTCGTGCCGGTCGCCAAGGCACCGGATGCGGTTGCGCCCGTTGCGCCGGTCGAGCCGGTCGGGCAGGAAGCGCAGGTCGCGCAGGTCGCGCAGGAAGCGCCCAAGCCCGCGCTGCAGATGGCGCCCGCGCTCGTGGTGCCGCCGAAGCAGGAGCCGGCGCCCACGCCCGCGCCGGTGATCAAGGTCCCCGAGCCGCCACCGGTTCCGATGGCCGCGCCCGTTCCCCCACCGCCCGCACCGGTCGCCAAGGCCCCCGAGCCGCCGCCGGCGCCGAAGGCTGCGCCGATTCCGCCGCCCGCACCGGTCGCCAAGGCCCCCGAACCCCCGCCCGCACCCGTTGCCAGGGCTCCCGAGCCGCCGCCGGTTCCGAAGGCTGCGCCCACGCCGCCACCTTCCGCGCCGGCCATCGTCATGCGCACCGAGCCCTTGCCGGTGCAGCGGCCCATCCCGCCGGTTGTGCAGACGCCTGCGCCGGCAGTGGTACGCGCGCCGCCACCCGAGCCGCCTCGTCCACCGCAACCGGTCGCGCCCCCGCCCTCGCCGGCGCCGGCGCTGGTTCTCCGGCCGCCCGAGCCGCCACCGCCTCCGCCACCGCTGCCACCGCCGGTGGCCATCGCCACGCCGAACATCACGCCCGTGATCGTGACCGCGCCGACGCCCCCCCCAACGCCGGCATCGACCCCGGCGCCCGTTGCCGCGGCGGCTCCTGCGCCCGACCCGCGAGCGCCGGATCCGGCGACGGTGATCCCGCAACTCACGCAGCGCTACGCGGGCGGTGACCTCGACGGCTTCATGGCGCTCTTTGATTCGGCAGCCCGCAACGAGACCGGCGGGCGCGCGAAGATCCGCAGCGACTATGCAGACCTGTTTTCCTCCACGGCACGCCGCAACCTCTCGGTCTCGGGCGTCAGTTGGGTCGAACGCAATGGCGTGTGGAACGGTGACGGGCGCTTTCAGGTCACGGTGCAGCGGCGCGACGAGAGCGTGGTGCGTCGCTACAGCGGCACGATTCGGCTGGAAGTGGTGACGGCGGATGGCAGTCGGCCGGTGATTCGCGGGATCTTTCACAACGTCACCGGCCAGACTGTGGAGGAGCGATAGCGCGCATGACTTCCGGTCAATTGAGCGCTTCGCCGCGCTTCGGCGCACGGGAGCTGATGCTGCTTGGGCTTTCCGCGTTGCTCGCGTGGCCGGTCATCGTGCTGAATGTGAGCGATTACTTCGCTCGCGAAGGAACCGAGCTTGGCGCGCGTCAGGCGCTGGTCTGGCACGACGGTCATCCGGGCGCGCGGACCGCGATCGCGCTGGCCGCCACCGCTGCGGCGACGCCGCGCGGCAGCCCGCCCGTCGCCGATCTCGCCCTCCTGCGCGCGGCGGCCGCGGCACAGCCTGCCGAGGGGCGGCTCTTTGCGGTATTCGCGTTGCAAGCCGAGGCGAAGGCGGCCCGCGAACTCGCCGCCGGTGCGATGCAGGCGGCGACCGCGCTGGCGCCACAGCGCACGGACGTCAATCTCTCGGCTTTTGGATTCTGGCTGCGCCAGGACGACATGAGCCGCGCGCTGCAGGCGGCGAACGTGGCCCTCACCCGCGCGCCCGAATTCGCCGGGATCCTGCACCCGGCACTCTTGAACGTGATGGCGCACCCGCAATCCGACGAGGCGTTCAGTGCGCTTCTGCGCCACCGGCTGACGTGGTGGCCCGCGTTTTTCCGCTTCGTCGCGGAGCGGGCCCCCAACGCCGTCGTCCTGCGCGCCTTGCACGCGCTGCAGGCGCGCGGCCCGAACCGTGTCGACGAGCAGCAGCTTCGGGTGTACCTGGAGCGCCTGCAACGTGACGGTCTGTGGCTCGATGCCTATTTCACCTGGCTCGACTCGCTGCCGCCCGCCTCTGTCGGCTTCACCAGCGAATTGCACAACGGCGGCTTCGAGGAACCCACCCGCAATCTGGGTTTCGAGTGGACGGATCAGTCGGTCCAGGGCGTGTTGGTGGGATTCGACCCCACCTACGGGACCACCGGCACACGGGCGCTGCACGTGGTCTTCCAGGGTCTCCCGGCGCCCTGGCAGCACTTCAACCAGTACCTGATGCTGCCCCCCGGGGACTACCACCTGCGCGGGCGCGTGCGGGTCGACAGCCTGCAGGCCGAGCGCGGCGTGCAGTGGCACCTTCGCTGTCTGGAGGGCGCCGAGCCGCTGGCATCCTCCGAACGCTTCAAGGGTTCCGAGCCATGGCGTCATTTCAGCGTCGCCTTCGTGGTCCCGTCCAAAGGTTGTGCCGTGCAGGATCTGCGCCTTGCGCTGACCGGGCGCGTGCAACTCGATTTCGTGGCGAGCGGGCAGATCTGGTTCGACGATCTCTCGGTGGTGCGCCAGTGATTCGTCGCCATGTCCGTGCAGAACGCGCGCGGTTCGTAAAAGAGCCAGGGCTGCGCCGCCGAAATGCAGGTTGGGGGATTGACGCGCATCGAGCGCGCCGCTACCTTGGTGCGATCCGGCGCGTCGCTCTTGTGCGCTGTCGTGCAGCTTGTGGAGAGTCACGTCGATGAAGTTCGCGAACCGTCCGCCCCTCGTTGCCGCCGCGCTGGCCGCGTTTGTTGCCGCAACGGGTGCCCATGCCGCCGAGAGAATCGTCGTCGCGTCGCTGGACGACGTGAACGGCAAGGTGCTGATCAATCAGGGCAAGGGCTTCGTCGGTGCGCGTCCCGGCATGGAGGTGCGCGCGGGCGATCGTGTGATTACGCTCGACGGTTCGGCGGCGCGGATTGTCTACAAGGACGGTTGCGTCACCAGGCTCACCGAGCGCAACCTGCTGCCGATCGAAGCGAAGGGATGTTCCACGCGCACCGTGAACCCGGATGCCGAAGTGACGCGGCTCGCGCAGGCAATCGGGGGCGGCACACGCACCGATGTGCCCCCGGCCCCTGCGCCGGCTCCGAGCGTGCCGGTCGAGGCTGCAGGACCGGCCTGGGCAACGCCGGTCATGGTCGCCGGGGCGCTCCTGGTGGTCGGCGCCGGGGGCGGTGGCGGCGGCGGTGGTGATTCGAAGCCCATCAGCCCCTAACCGTCGACGACTCGGTGACTGAGCCGGTACGCCGCGCGCCGCAGCGCGCGGCGTCTGCACTGCCCCTGCTGGTGGCGACGCTGCTCGCCGTGGCCCCGCTTTTTCGCGGCGGCAACCGCCCGCTGCCCCTGCTGGCCCTGGAACTGCTGGCGCTCGCGGTGTTCGCCGTCTTCGCGCTCCAGCGCACCGCGCCGTGGGCCGGCCTCGAGCGCAGCGAGCGTTTCACCCTGCTCCTGCTGCCGATCATCCCGCTGCTGGCACTCATCCCGCTCCCGGCGGCGTGGTGGGCGGCCCTGCCTGGGCGCGCGCTCTACGCCGACGCACTGGCGCTGGTCGGTGATACCACGGCCTGGCGCAGCGCGTCGATTGTCCCTTTCGCGACGCAATGGAGTGCGCTGGCGCTGCTGCCCGTGCTCGCGGTGTTCCTGGCGACCCGCGCCTGCACCGAACGCCACCGCGTGCGGCTGGTCCACGTCTTGCTGGCGCTCGCCACGCTCCAGGCGCTGCTCGGTCTGGCGCAGTACGGCACCCAGAATCCGGTGCTTTACCTCGGCCTGGATCCCTCCGCCGCGGCACAGGGCACCTATACGAACCGCAATCACTTTGCGGGACTCTTCGAAATGGTGTTCCCGCTCGCCGCGGCGCTGTTCGCAGCGCGCTTCGGGCAGGATCCGGATCGTCAGCGCCGTTATCGCGGCACGGGCCTGCGCGCGGCCTTCGCCGATCTGGGCACCGCACAGGTCAACCGATACATCGTCTTCCTGCTGTTGCTCGTGCTCTTTGGTCTGGCGATCGTCTTTTCGCGCTCGCGCACCGGCATCACGCTGCTGATCGTCGGAGTGATCGTCACCGCGCTCTCGTTTGCGCCGCGACTCGGCGGCAGGCAGAGCCTGCGCACGGCCGCGGGCGTGATCGTACTGCTGGCGGGTGCGGCGGCGGCGGTCGGGCTCGTGCCGGTCCTCGAGCGTTTCGCCCAGCTCGATCCCGTTGCCGATGCGCGAGTGAGCATCGCGCGGGCCACCGTGACCGGGATCGGCACCTTCTTTCCGCTGGGCGCGGGACCCGGCACCTTTCCCGAAGTGTTCCGGCGCTTTCACCCGGGAGACGTGCCGCTGTTCGTGAACAGTGCCCACAACGATTACCTCGAGTGGCTGTTCGAGGGCGGGGCGCTCGCGGGGCTGGCGATCGTGCTGGTTCTGGCCGTTCTGGTGCGGCGCCTGGTGCGCGTCGTGCGCATGCCGGGTTGGCCGCGCGACCGCTACCTGCGCATCGGAGCGGCGATCGGCATTCTGCTCCTGGCGCTGCATGGGCTGGTCGACTTCAATTTGCGGATTCCCGCGAACGCGATCTTCTTTGCGTTCCTGATGGGGCTGCTTTTCGCGCCCGAAACGGACGAAGGGGAGATTCGCAAGGACGGGTCGCGTGCGCCGGAGCGAAGCCCGCCCGCCGCGACTCCCGAGCCCGCGTCCGCGTGGCAGCCTGAGCCCGCGCCGGGCGCCGATCCGGGTCCTCCGAACCCATTCGCGCTCTGAAGTGCGGCGGTCGGGCCGTCGATTCCTCTGCGCAACACGGATGATCTCGGTCCACCACCGCGCATGCGAAGAAACGGGCGAGATGCTATCTTTCGGCGGTTCGCGGGAACCCGATTACTCGACCCGTCTGCGCTGATCAATCAAGGATTCGACGATGCCCCCCTCTGAAGAAGACGCAACCGGATCCACCCCCCGGGGTGCCGAGCGGATCGTTCCTCAGGCGCGCGCGCGCGACGCGGAGCCCTGGGATCAAGCACCACCGGACGACGACGAGATCGACCTCGGCCGCTACCTGCGGGTCATCGCCCGGCGCAAGTGGACGGTACTCGCCGTGTTCGCGGTCGCGGTCGTCGTGGCGGCTGTGGTCAGCTTGCTGACGACGCCGGTCTATCGCGCCAGTCTGGCGCTGCAGATCGAACGCAGCGAGGCCAATCTCTTCGGTTCCGGGGGCGACCTGGAATCCCGCGAGGCCTACCAGACGCAGATCGAGTTGCTCAAGAGCCGCGGTCTGGCGCAGCGCGTGATCACGGACCTGCGCCTCGACGAACACCCCACTTTTGCGGTGCAGGATGGAATCCTCGCCCGCCTCGGGTTGCGTCCCTCCGAGGAGGAACTCGACCCCGCACGCCGCCAGGAGTCGCGCGAGGGGCAGCGGGTCGAGCGATTCCTCAAATTGCTCCAGGTCGAAGCCGTGCGCAATTCGCATATCGTGCGGCTGCATTTCGAGCACCCGGACGCCGAGCTGGCCGTTCGCGTGGTGGGCGCGGTGGCGGATGCCTACCGGTCGCTGTACCTCGAGCGCCGGCTCGCCGCCTTCTCCGACACGAACAAGGTCCTCTCCGGGGAGCTCTCCGCGATGAAGGCGCGTCTCGAGGAGGCGGAGCGCGCGGCCAACCAGTTCGCACGCGACAATGAAATCATTCGGATCGACGAGAAGCCGACCGTTGTCGACGGGCTGCGCGTGCAACCCGCGAGCGCCGACGGGATTCGCCTGCGCGAATTCACGATGGCTCATGCGCTGGCCCAGCAGGAGCGGATCCAGGCCGAGGCGATCTACCAGCGCATGCGCGAGGTGAAAAATCCCGAGAGCATTCCCGGCGTGCCGCAGAACGCGTCGATTCAGCGCTACAAGGAGGCGAAGGCCAGGCTGGAGGCGGAACTCCAGGAGGAACTTAAGGCCGCCAAGCCGGGCGAGACCGCCCCCGCGAAGATCCAGGCGCGCATCACCGACCTGCAGGCGCGCATCAACGAGGAGGCCGAGAATGTACGGCTTGCGATCACCTCGAGCTTCGAGACCGCGAAGCGCAAGGAGGCGCTGATCGAGGCGAAGCTGCGCCAGGCGAAGTCATCGATGCTCGGGCTGCAGGACCGCAGCGTGGACTACAACGTGCTCCGGCGCGAAGCGGAAACCAACCGCCAGCTCTACGAGGCGATGTTGCAGCGCTACAAGGAGATCGGGGTCGTCGGCGGGATCGGCCGGCACACCGTATCGATCGTCGAGCCCGCGGCGGCGCCGCGGCGCCCGGTCAAGCCGAACCTCGCGATCAACCTGTTGCTGGGCGCTGCCCTGGGTGTCGTGCTGGGCGTCGGCTTGGCGTTGTACCGCGAGCATCGCGACACGGCAGCATAGGGCGGCGCGACGGCCGGGTGCTGTTCTGCACGGTGTCACGCCCTCTTGACATCCCTCGAAAGAAGCGCTTCAATCTGCGTTCAATGGTTGAACGAACCGTCCCGATCGAAGAGGAAACGGCACGCAGCGGGCAGGAAGATGCCGCGAGCGAGACCCACCTGCGCCTGTTGCGCCTGCTGGAGGCGAACCCCGCGCTCTCCCAGCGCGAGCTCGCGCAGGAGCTGGGCATCAGCGTGGGGAAGATCAACTACTGCGTGAATGCGCTGCTCGCGCGCGGCTGGATCAAGGCGCGCAACTTCAAGAACAGCCGCAACAAGCTCGCCTACGCCTACCTGCTCACCCCCAGCGGCATCGAGCAGAAGGCCACGCTGACGGTGAGTTTCCTGCGTCGCAAGGTGGACGAATACGAGCGCCTGCACCGCGAGATCGCGCAACTGCGTGCCGAGGTGGGCGAGGATGAGGAGGCGTCGCGATGAGCGCCCCCTGGTACGCGGTCTTCTGCAAGCCGCGCGGCGAGGCAACGGCCGAGATCAACCTGCTGCGCCAGGGCTATATCACCTATCTGCCGCGCCTGCGCAGTGAGCGGCGCCGGGCCGGGAAGTGGGTGGAATGCGTCGAGCCGCTGTTCCCGCGCTACCTGTTCCTGCGGCCTCGCGACGCCGCGCACAGCCTAGCGCCGGTGCGCTCCACGCTCGGGGTGACCGGGCTGGTCCGCTTCGGGGTGCAGCCGGCGGTGGTGCCTCCGGCACTGATCGAGCAACTGCGCGCATCGGAGGCGGCCGCGGGCGAAGTCCCCGGACAGCCCGCGCGGTCCGATCTCTTCGCGCCTGGCGCCGCGGTGAAATTCATGTCCGGCCCCTTCGCGGGGCTGGAGGGCATCTTCGGCAAGGCGAACGGCACCGAGCGCGTGATCGTGCTGCTGGAGATCCTGGGCAGGATGCAGGACGTCGACGTCGAGCGCGACTGGATCGTGCCGGCGGCGGCGTGAAGGCAGCCAGATAGCAGGACGCCGCGGCAGTCAAGCAGTTCGCCGCAGCGGGGCAGCACCGAAGATTGCGCCGCACCCGCCTCGCGAAGCACGCAAGTGCCTCGCATGGCGGTAGCGTGCACGAAGAGGCGCACCAGAGTCTGGAATTTCAATTATGACTATGGTAATGTGGCGCTAGTCACCAAAAAGAGAGTCGCGATGGATACCGAAGTCTCCAAATCGAAGTTCAAAGCCCACGCGCTGGAGATCTTCCGTCGCGTCGAGGCCACCGGTGAGCCGGTGATCGTCACCGATCACGGCACCCCGACGCTCATCGTGCGCAAGTACCAGGGCGACGCGGTGGACGCTCGAGAGCGGCTGAAGGGCTCGGTGCTGCGCTACGACGACCCGCTCGCGCCCGTCGCCGAAGAAGACTGGGAGGCGCTCGCTTGATCGTCCTCGACACCCACGCGCTGGTCTGGTGGGTGAACGGCGACGCCGGTCTGTCGGCGCCGGCGCGCTCGGCGATCGAGGACGCGCTGTCCGCGGGCGAAGCGGTGCTGGTTTCGGCGATCAGCGCCTGGGAGTTGGCGATGCTGGTGCAGCGCGGCCGCCTCGATCTGGCGATGGAACTGGATGAATGGCTGCGCGCCGTGGCGAGCATCGACGGGGTATCGCTGGCGCCAATCACCGCGCAGATTGCCGCCCAGTCGGCGAAGCTCCCCGGCGAGTTCCACAAGGATCCGGCCGACCGGATGATCGTCGCGCTGGCGAGAGAACAGAACGTCCCGCTGATTACCGCAGACCAGAGAATTCAGCGCTATCCGCACGTGCGCTGGATCTGGTGAGCCGCGGAACCCGAACAACAACCTTGCCGGAAGCCATCATGCTGACCCTCGAACAAGTCAAGCTCTCCATCATCGGCCTGGGCTACGTCGGCCTGCCGCTCGCCGTCGAATTCGGCAAGAAGCGCGCCGTACTCGGCTTCGACATCAACGAGAAGCGCGTGGCCGAGCTTCAGTCCGGGGTCGACCACACCCTCGAGACCGATTCCGCCGAGTTGGCCGAGGCGAAGCACCTCACGTGCACCACCGACGCCGCAACGCTCAAGGACGCCAACGTCTACATCGTCACCGTCCCCACGCCCATCGACGGGCACAAGCGCCCCGACCTGACCCCGCTCATTCGCGCGAGCGAGACCGTGGGCATGGCACTCAAAGCGGGCGACATCGTCATCTACGAATCCACCGTCTACCCCGGCGCGACCGAGGAAGACTGCGTCCCGGTGCTGGAAAAGCACTCCGGCCTGAAGTTCAACGTCGATTTCTTTTGCGGCTACAGCCCCGAGCGCATCAACCCCGGCGACAAGGAGCACCGCGTCACCACCATCCGCAAGGTCACCTCCGGCTCGACCCCCGCAGCCGCGGATCTGGTGGACGCGCTCTACAACGAGATCATCACCGCCGGCACCCACCGTGCCGAGTCGATCAAGGTGGCCGAAGCCGCCAAGGTGATTGAGAACACCCAGCGCGATCTGAACATCGCGCTCATCAACGAGCTCGCGGTGATCTTCAACAAGATGGGCATCGACACCGAGGCGGTGCTCCTGGCCGCCGGCAGCAAGTGGAACTTCCTGCCGTTCCGGCCCGGGCTCGTGGGCGGCCATTGCATCGGGGTGGACCCCTACTACCTGACGCACAAGGCGCAGGAGATCGGCTACCACCCCGAGATCGTGCTCGCCGGTCGGCGGCTGAACGACGGCATGGGCGCGTACGTCGTCACCCAGCTCGTGAAGGCCATGACCCGGCGCCGCATCATGGTCGATGGCGCGCGCGTGCTGGTGATGGGCCTCACCTTCAAGGAGAACTGCCCCGACCTGCGCAACACGCGCGTGGTGGACATCGTGCACGAGTTGGAGGGCTACGGAGTCAAGGCCGACGTGCACGATCCGTGGGTGTCGGCCGAGGAGGCGAAGGATGAGTACGGGCTGGAGCTGGTGGCCGAGCCGCAGCCGGGGGCGTATGACGCGATCGTGCTCGCGGTGGCGCACGATCAGTTCAAGGAAATGGGCGAGGCGAAGTTCCGGGCGCTGGGCAAGGAAGCGCACGTGCTGTACGACTTGAAGTATTTGTTGCCGGCGGCGGGGAGTGATTTGAGGTTGTAGGCGAACGGAATATCCTATGAATCCGAAACCCCACGGCTTCCTTTGCTGCGGCTCCGGCAGACAGCATTGGCCGCTGTCCCGCATCGGGATGCTGAATCAGTTTCTTGTGCGCGCCGCAACGAACAGCATGTTTCACCCGGCTGTCGGCCAAGACCAAGTGCCGCCCACCTCCGGCATCAAGGTGGGCGGGAATCCCCTTACTGGCACGTAAACTCGATTGAACCAACGCAGACGGCCCCGCCCAGTGACGATTGAACGTGTATTCCTGAAATCAGATAACAAATCCGGGGCAACTCGAGAATGACTCAACCCTTTATCCACCCATTGGCCGATGTGCACTCGACCGCCCTCGGATCTGGCACACGTATTTGGCAATACGTCGTCGTGCTCGCGGGCGCGACAATTGGTCGAGATTGCAATATCTGCTCTCACTGCCTGGTCGAGGGCGACGTAGTCATCGGGGACCGTGTTACGGTCAAGAGTGGTGTGCAGCTATGGGACGGCTTGAGAATAGGTGATGATGTTTTTATCGGTCCCAACGCAACTTTTACTAACGATCTATTCCCGCGTAGCAAGCAATATCCTTTGCACCACGCCGCAACCGTCATTATGACTGGCGCGTCGATTGGCGGAGGGGGGGTAATCCTTCCAGGTATAACAATCGGTGTCCATGCCATGGTTGGTGCCGGCGCCGTCGTCACGCGATCGGTGCCGGATAGGGCGATCGTCGTGGGCAATCCAGCGCGCGTCGTCGGGTACGTGGAACTCGGTAGTGGAGAAAAAGGGATAATTGAGAAAGCGCAAAGTGCAACGCGTTATGAGTAAGTCGCTGCGTTTCTGAATATCAGCATGACAAGCTCTATTTGGCTATTTTGAAGCGAACCGATCAGATCGGGCCATGCTTCTTCGGTGCGGAATCAGGAAATTTATACTCTAAGTGAACAAGACTCGCAAGGTTGCTGAACTTGTTGGAACCAAGGGAGCGATGATATGGAGTATCAAGAAGCGTTGATTTATTGGCAGGAATAACCACACGATACTCGAGGAAGTAGTTGCTGCCAGCGTCTGGAGGTATTGAACGACATAGGGTCTGCGCGCACCGCAGTGGACTAGACGTTGGCGGCGCCCAGGTATGCTGTTATTCCTGGCGAATCTAAAGGTGCTCATTTCAACATCAGAAAATGCCTTAGTAGGGTGTGGCCAATTCTTTATAAGCTTAGGCTTTTGCAGTATTCCTAAGACGGGCCCTGATCGTGTTGCTCGGTTCGCCTACAATCAATCCTAAATTAAAGAGCGCACTTCCTAAGAGCTTTGCTTGTCGTTGTAGTAAATGTTGCGCCATGCTATTTCGGAAGCGAATAATCGAGATTGGATAATGATGAACTTCAACATCGAAGCTTGCAAGATAGTGGAGCTGCCCAAGATCTCAGATCCCCGCGGTAACCTGACCTTTGTTGAAGGCGGAAACCACATACCTTTCGACATCCAGCGGGTCTATTATCTTTACGATGTGCCGGGCGGCGCGGAGCGCGGCGGTCATGCGCACAAAGAGCTGCACCAACTGATAATTGCCATGTCGGGCAGCTTTGATGTGGTATTGGATGACGGGGTTAATAAGAAACGCGTACATCTAAGTCGGTCATATATAGGCTTGTATGTATGCCCCATGATTTGGCGTGAGTTGGATAACTTCTCGTCGGGGTCGGTTTGTATGGTGTTATCTTCAAATAGGTATGACGCGGAAGATTATTATCGTGATTATGCGGAGTTCAAGCGGGGGCAAACCCAGTTATGAAGATCCCTTTCTTGGACTTAGGCGCTGCCTACAGGGAACTGCAAGCTGAGATTGACACTGCTGTCGCGCGCGTATTGTCTTCAGGCTATTACATTGGGGGGCCGGAGGTCGAGGCATTTGAAGGTGAATTTGCCACTTACTGCGGAGCGAGCCACGCTGTTGGCGTTGCCAATGGCTTGGACGCTCTTCACCTGGCCTTGCGCGCCATGGACGTTGGTCCGGGTGACGAAGTCGTCGTACCCAGCAATACCTACATTGCCACTTGGCTTGCCGTGAGTCAGTGTGGCGCTACACCGATTCCGGTGGAGCCCGATGTGTACACCCGCAATATCGATCCGGCAAGGATCGAAGCGGCCCTCACCCCGCGTACTAAGGTCATTCTACCTGTGCACTTGTACGGCCAGCCTGCCGACATGGAGCCTATCTTGGCGATCGCACGTAAGCACGGCCTGTGCGTTTTGGAAGACGCGGCCCAGGCGCACGGTGCGCGCTATAAGGGAAAGCGCTTGGGTGCGCATGGTGATGCGGTAGCTTGGAGTTTCTATCCGGGTAAGAACTTGGGGGCGATGGGGGACGGTGGAGCGGTGACCACAAACGATGCGCGGTTGGCCGATCGTATAGGCGTACTACGCAATTATGGCTCCCGCGCAAAGTACGTAAATGAGGTGAAAGGCTACAACAGCCGCCTGGACCCGGTGCAAGCTGCTATCCTGCGCGTCAAATTGACGCATCTGGATGATTGGAACGCTCGCCGTACCTCACTTGCCGCACGTTACCAGCAAGGGTTGTCCGGTTCGAGTCTGACCCTGCCCCACGTGCCAGACTGGGCTGAGCCCGCGTGGCACCTCTACGTGGTGCAACACCACAAACGAGAAGTGATGCAGAAAGAACTTGCCGACGCAGGGATTGGCACTCTGATTCATTATCCTATTCCACCACATCTACAGACTGCTTATGCTGACCTGGGGTATGGGCGAGGAAGCTTCCCAATATCAGAGAAGATACATAAAGAGGTACTTAGCCTACCGATCGGCCCGACAATGAGTTTGAGTCAAGCCGAACAAGTCATCGACGCCGTTCGATCTGCAATAGGAAAGCATTGAAGTAGTGGCGTCCATTGCAAGCTTCTCTGCCCGCAGCACACGACGACCGAATAGACTACTCAAGTAAGTTGAGTTTCCATCCAAAGCGATGAATTGATGCCGAGTCACCGTGAGTTATGCTTCTTTCTTGCCACTCAAACTACAATTCGATGACCGATGGCCGATGGCCAGCAGCCGTTGTCGCACCGCCAACAGACTTGCGATTTGGAGCGGAGCGCCCACGGGCTGTACCTTGTTTGCTAGTCTTCGGTAGCGAGTGTTGCGGTTCTGGAAGCGCCTATTGACGATCTGAGAACCGATGTTCGATTCTTGCCTGTAGAGCGGCGTGGGCTTGCTCGAACTGCTCGAGAAGACGGCCCGGTGGCCCTGGCGCCGGGGTATTGCACTTGCAGCGCCTCACAGTGATGCGCCAGTCGCCAATCGCGGCGAGGTTCTGGACACGCCGCTCAACGCTCTGGCCGGCAACGCGAGCGCGCACGATTCTTTCCACGCCGTGCAGCAGTGCACGTGTCGGGGTAGGTAGAGTCCGCAAGAATTCCAGCAGTGGCAATCACGGTTTGCGCCAAACCCGAACGGACGAGGGATCCGATGTGCGCCTTCAAGTCGAAGGCCTGAGTCCTGTCATTCTCGGCTTGGTGTGTTTCTGAGTCGAACGCCTGGTCTCGATTCTGGGTCGATGGTGGTGCCGCGTTAGGCGTAACTCGAGCCTCGGCGCATTGTGTCCCGTCTGCCCCACACCTACACTGATCACCGCGACGATCCACCTCGTCGGCGTATGCGCATCTAGCAGCCGGCGCAATTCCAACCGAGGGAGCACGCCTCATTCACTACCGATACTGGTCGAGGTCGAAGAATCGGCGCCTCCATGGTCGGTTCCAATAGACTTCCTTTGCTACTTCGCTAGAAATCAAGATATATCGTTACGCAACTGAACTCACCTCTAGAAAAGCAAACGGAAGCACGAGACATCCTATGAGTATTCGTCTCAACACCCTAAGTAACTACCTTGGCCAAGGTTACACAATAATAATTGCCTTGGTCATCACGCCCCTATACCTGAAGCACCTCGGCGCAGAAGCCTACGGATTAGTTGGATTCTTCGTGGTGATGCAAACCTGGCTAAACCTGCTTGACATGGGGCTAAGTACCACTCTGGGAAGACAAGTCGCCTACGCCAGAGGGCAAATCAATGGATTTCACGAATTCCCAGATTTGCTTAGAGGCTTTGAACTAATATTTATCACGATAACTTCCGGAATTATTGCGACTGTCTTCCTTGGAAGCGACTGGCTATCGCGGAGTTGGATAAAATCCAACGAACTAGCAACTGAAGATATATCCTACTGCATCACTCTTATGGGAGTAATAATCGGTATCAGGTTCTTCTCCACGATCTATCGCAGCGGGATAAACGGATTCGAAGATCAGGTCTGGGTAAACAAATTCGGAATCGGCGTAACAAGCCTAAAATACATAGGCTCCCTAATAATCTTGATACAAGTCTCTACAAGCATAAGGCACTTCTTCGAGTATCAACTCGTGATTGGGACAGTAGAGACTGTCGTTCTTGCGAGAAGATTTCGTTACAATCTCCCGAAGTTTCCAGAGGCTATAGCATTCCGCAAAGTTGACTGGCGTGTTCTTCGCGGAATACTCCCATTCTCGCTTGGCATCGCATACACGTCAGCAACCTTAATCGCCGTCACCCAGTTCGACAAACTCCTTCTGTCCGGACTCTTGCCATTAGATGAATTCGGATACTTCAGCGTCGTGGCTCTAATAGCTGGATCCATAATGAATTTGTCAACTCCGGTATTCCTCTCTTTTCTCCCTCGCATGACCATGTTGGTCTCGATGCGGAAGACAACAGAGCTGATTGCTCTGTACAAGAATCTAACGCAGATCATCACGTGGATTAGCATTACCGCGGCAATCTTCATTGGCACTTACTCTCAGGAAATATTGTATGCTCTTACAGGAGACAAGGCAGCCTATACTTGGGGAGGCGAAATACTCTTCTGGTACGCTCTAGGATCCGGCATATATGTCATGGGAACTTTCCAATACTACCTACAAAACGCCTTCGGAAGCCTCAGAATATATGTTATCAGCTCAACCCTGGCGCTCCTGCTACAAATCCCCCTTGTGTATATCGTGTCCCACGAATATGGAGCTCTTGGAGCCGGCCGGCTTTGGTTCTTGTTCAGTTCAATTTGGTTCTTGGGGTGTACGGCAGTTGTCCATCGCAAACTGATCCCAAAGTTCCACGTGAAATGGCTGCTGCATGAGCTCCTTCCGATTATCATTGTTGTAGTTGCACTATCCCTTATTCTGCAGGAAATTGACTACGTAGATCTGAATGAGACGAGAATGCAAATAGCCCTCAAGACTTCCATTATCGGCCTTAGCTTCTTCGCGGCAACCTCCTTAAGCGTGCCATTGCTCCGCAGGGCGATATGGGAGAAGATCACCGTCAGGCAATGAGTGGCATGATTTCTCCCTCCTCGATCAGGTTTTCGTATGAACTCCCCGAGCCGCGCGTTACTCGCTCTAGCGGTGCTAGCCGCGAGGTGCACCCGCTTACTCAAGTCCGTGAACTCGGGTTTACACCTTCCGCCACTCTAGCCGCGTAGGAGCGTAGGCAATATTGACTCAACCCCTGCGCAATGTGACCACCCTTGGATCATCGTATGAGCGATATGATCGTCGTAGTCAATACATGTGACGCCTATGAGGATGTCTGGGAACTGTTCTTTCGAGCATTTCGAGAATACTGGCCGGAGTGCAAATATGAGATAGTTCTGAACACTGAGAGCGTGCAGCGATCTTTCCGCGATCACAATCTGCGCATTCACAACTGGGTATCTGCAACCGGTCGAGACCTGTGGGGAATGCGACTGAGACAGGCCTTGGGTGCTTGTGATTCGGAGTATGTGCTGATGCTCTACGATGACTATGTATTGGATGGCCCGGTGGACCATCAGGAAATCGAAAAGTGCATACAGTGGCTGATGGGCAACCCATGGATTGCTGTGTTCTACCTCATCAATATCCCGGGTAACAAAGACGATGTCGAAACTGACTTCGCGGGTTTTGAGCTGCTGCCGCAACGGGGTGACTTCAAACTTAATTCCGCTCCGGCAGTCTGGAGGCGTGAAACGCTGATGAACTTCGTCGGGGATCACGACGATCCTTGGACTTGGGAGTATTTTGGGAGCCATCGTACTTACGGAAGCGCTTTTCAATTCTACTGCGCTCAGGCGAAGAACCAGGGTATCTTCCCGTATAGCCACGAGACCGGAGGCGCGATATACAGGGGAAAGTGGGTCGAGAAGGTTGTACTACCGAAAATGATGAAGTATGGGTTGAAGATTGATACAGCTAAGCGCGGTGTCTCGGATTGGCCCCCTGCAAAAGGCAAGAGGACCCTTCTCTGGAAGCTACGCTTCTTCTTACGTGGATTCAGAATGATAGGGTTTGGCGCGTTTGTTTTTGCTTACAGGCTAATAAGGAAGAGGCTGTGGGTGCGACCAACATGAAGGATTTCACATTCATTGTACTCGTCTATAATCATGCCAAGTATGTCATCGAGCACTTGGAGAGCATAAAATTCCTTGTCAGTAATTATAGCGATAGAATTGCAGTTGATATCATCGTTGCAGATGACGGATCGACGGACGAGACAGTTGCACTGGTGGATTCTTGGTTTCGTGAGAACGCATCCCTGTTTCGAAAGATCAGCGTTCTATCTGACGGAGTGAATCGTGGAACCTGCGCCAACTTGATTCGGGCCGTTAGCCGAATTCAAAGCGATTACTGCAAGATTACGGCAGGAGATGATGTTTACTCATTCGTGAACTTGTTCCGCGAAGTTGAGAAAATTGACTCCTGCCATATTCTGTCGGGCTTGGCGTTGAATTTGATCGATTCCACTATTCTTCCGACGAGATCCGATCTGTTCAACATTTTTGCAAGCAATTATATTTACAGAGACTCTGACTATGACAGTCGATTGAAGAGAATCAACTTCTTCGTTAGTCCGAGTGTTGTCTATGGGCTCTCTGGTCTGTTGGATCAGGAGATAATGCAGTATGTTGCACGACATTCAGTTACGGAGGACTATCCTCTACAGATTGGAATGGCAAGGAAATATCGACCACTGAAGTTTGTTCAGTTAAATGAAATCCTCGTCTATTATAGAAGAACACCGACTTCCACATATTTGATACGGGGACCAAGTTTCGACGAAGACAAGATGAGGATCTTCCGCGATCTGATCGACTCCGATGAGAAATGGGTTTCAAGATTGCTTTTGCGGAACAGGCTGTTTTGCTATAAGATCGGTAATCGATACTTGAAGAGAATACTAAACTTTAGTTTCTGGCTGTACGGCTTTAGTGTCTTGCGGTATTTCGTTCCAATTTGGCGGTTGTTTCGAGGCTTTGATTCAAAGTTATCGGAGCATCAAGAACACTTCGATTCTCTGGCTTTGCAGGCCTCGAGACACCATGCTAAGCACCGTTTTTTATGACGAGATCGGTCAAGTCTCGATCTGGAGCGGTTCGGAAGGGCACAGAGTTGATTCTTGGGTATGTGCCATGGGTGTCGCCTGGGGCACTTGAAGAGGCCCTTAGCAGTCGGAGAGCGGATGTCCGGTCCTCGGCCGTAGGTCTTGTCCTGACTTGCTCGAACTACGCGAGAAGTCGGCTCAGTTTGGCTGGCGCCAGCCTTTCGCGCTTGAAGCGCTTCTTGGCGATCCGCCTGTCATAGCTCGTAGGGAGGTTCTGGACAAGCCGGTCGACTCCCCGGTAGCCAGCGCAAGCCGACATGATCGTTTCCGCGCCAAGCAGCAGGGCCTTCATCGGAGCAGGTGATGTTTGCCAGATACCCAGCTGTGACAAGCTGGGTTTGCACCGTACTAAGTAGACATCGACCCCTATGTACGCCTTTACGAGGAAGAGCTGAGTCCTGCCCTTTTCGGCTTGGCGTACCTCGTATTCGGCGTCTGGTCACGATTCTTGGTCGATAGCGGCATTGCGATAGATGTGGCTCGAGCCTCCGCGTACTGTGCCCCGTCTGCCCCGGAACTACCTTGATCGCCACGACGATCCGGATCATCAAGCCACGCGCATCAAGTAGTCCGCGAAACTTCAACCGTGTGGTCTTGCCTGACGCACTTCCGGTTCTGGTCGAGCCTGAAGAAGCGGCGGATCGCTGGAGGCCCGCGTCTCCGAGAATGTCGTTATCAGCGCGTACACTCAGTGGTCCAAAGACGTCATCCTTCACTCATGGTCGATCGAAAGAATCAGCGCCTCTGCGCGTGACCACATCTAGACCCCAGGTTGAACCGTGAAAGTATCGAACACAAGCGCTAAGTATTTGTGGCCAATAATACTCACTGAGAGCTATTTGATATTAACCCTGCTGATATTCGCTTTCGGTCCAATCGCCTATCATCTAGATGATCCGCTCGCTTTCTGGTTCTACATCTCTCTTTACCATATCAGCATGATTCTTGGATACCTTCTCGCAGCTCAGCCTTTCAGGAATCAGATAAGGCCAAGAAGAAAATATAGAGCGCTAAGTCTCTTCAAGATACGGATTTTAATTCTTGTTGCTTACTTTGCTTTTCTTATCGGTCACAAGAACCTGACTATGTCAGATAGTATCATTCCGGAAAATTTCATCTCAGACATCTTGAGCGGAGTGTTTGAAAGCGAAAGGCAATACATCGGGAAGATCGACCGACTCGGCGACTACGCTGGCAGCAAGATCTTGAACATACTGAACTTCTTTGTGGCCTTTACCAAAATAATCATAATCCCTGTCATCGTCTTCTCATGGGAAAGACTTAAGATACCTGACCGGTTTCTCGCATTAACAGTTAGTTTCCTGCCCGTGCTGTCGGGAGTTTCAACGGGGACCAACAAGCCACTGTTTGATTTCGTAATTCTTTACGCTTCCTCGCTCTTGCTCTATTTTGTTGCAAATTTTTACGCTGAAGGAAGATTCAATTTTAAGAGCAGGAGATTCTTTATCGTAATAATTACCCTGTCCCTTGGCTTCGCTCTTTGGTTCTTTGGTACAGCGATGCTAGGACGAGGAGGTGATCCGAGTTATGTAGAATCGACTTCGCCGCTCGGCCACATACGCGTCGATGAAGCGTACAGATATATAGACGGAGGCTCGTTTCTCTCGTATGTTTATGTTTGGCTTTCTAACTATGTGGTGCAAGGTTATTATGGATTCTCTCAAGCCCTTAATATGGAGTTCACCAGTACGTTTGGCTTCGGGAATTCTCAGTTCTTGGCGAGACAGCTTGAGTGGGCGACGGGGTATAATCTGTCGCTAGATACATATCAGCATAAAATAGATGCAGTTTGGGGTGAAACGACACAATGGCATTCGCTCTATAGCTATATCGCAAATGACGTACATTTCTTGGGTGTTGCGGTGTGGAACTTCATTATGGGGTTCTACTTGGCCAGGGTATGGCGAAGCTTCTTGGATGAAGATAACTTGTTTGCGAAGATGCTCCTTCCTTTATTCGCAATGCTCGTAATCTTCACGCCGGCGAATAATCAGGTTCTTGGTTTTCTGGAATCCTTCTCGGCCTTCATCTTGCTGACGGTTCTTTGGATCTCTAGCGTTCATCGACGCCGCATCTCTTTTAAATATTGAGAAGAGGAGACTCTTGTGTTTCATGGGAAGAAGCTTCTAATCACTGGTGGTACCGGATCTTTTGGAAATGCCGTTCTCGCTCGATTACTGGACGAGCAGATTGATGAGATTCGCATTTTCAGCCGGGACGAGAAAAAGCAAGATGACATGCGCAGGCGCTTCAATAATTCGCACCTGAGATTCTATGTTGGCGATGTGCGTGATTCACGGAGTGTTGCGGGCGCTATGCGTGGGGTGGACTATGTCTTTCACGCAGCAGCACTCAAGCAAGTTCCCTCTTGTGAGTTCCACCCAATGCAAGCGGTGCGAACCAACGTTCTGGGTACCGAGAATGTACTGGACGCCGCCCTTGCGGCTGGAGTCGAGCGTATTGTCTGCCTGAGCACGGACAAGGCGGTGTATCCCATTAACGCCATGGGGATCAGCAAGGCAATGATGGAGAAGGTGATGGTCGCGTCTAGCCGAAACTTGGAGGGAACTCGCACGACGATTTGTGGCACGCGCTATGGCAACGTAATGGCGTCGCGGGGTTCGGTTATTCCACTTTTCATAGAGCAAGTTTGGTCGGGGAAACCGGTCACGGTTACTGATCCGGACATGACACGCTTCATGATGACTTTAGCCGAGGCGGTGGAGCTAGTGCTGTACGCGTTTGAGCACGGTAAGAATGGTGATATTTTCGTCCAGAAAGCGCCAGCGGCGACCCTGGAAGTGCTGACTCAGGCGATACTTGAACTGATGGGTAGGCCCGACCATGAGGTGCGCAGCATTGGCACACGCCACGGGGAGAAACTCTATGAGACCCTGCTGAGCCGGGAGGAAATGGCCTGCGCGCAGGACTTAGGTGGCTACTTTCGCGTGCCGCCTGATGCTCGTGACTTGAACTACAGTAAGTTCGTAGAAGAGGGTGAGCTGCGCATGACGCAAAGCTCGCACGGCGAGGACTACAACTCACATAACACGACTCGGCTGGATGTGGCCGGTATGAAGAAACTGCTTCTCACGCTTGCATTCATGCGGCGCATTGCGCGTGGCGAGCACGCTGTGGCCGAGGAGTAGGACCGTGAAGGTGTTTATTACGGGAGCTAATGGCTTCATTGGCAAGAATCTCCAGTTGCATCTAGCCCAACGGAGTGACCTGCAGGTCGTGTGCTTCACCCGTGATAATGATAGAGCTCAGTTAACGCACCTCCTTTCTGGAGTCGATTTTGTATTTCATCTGGCTGGCATCAATCGGCCGAAAGATCCTTCGGAGTACCTGTCAGGAAACGTGGATCTAACCCTTGAACTGTGCCTGGCCATAGGAGCGATCGCACAGAAGACGGGAAAGAAAGTGCCAATTGTCTATACTTCATCTACCCAGGCTAATTGTGACAACCCCTACGGCCAGAGCAAGCGTGCGGCTGAAGAAGAACTATTGACAGTTGCGCGCAGCCACCAAGTGCCCGTGCATCTTTTCCGCCTTCCCAATGTCTTCGGAAAATGGTCTAGGCCTAACTACAACTCGGTCGTGGCCACCTTTTGCTACAATATCGCACGCAATCTGCCCGTTCAATTGAACGATCCCACAGCGCCAATCACACTGTTGTATATAGACGATCTGATCGAACGATTTCTTCAACTAATGGATGGCTCTGATTCTGTCGCTAATACGGCCGGATTTGAAGCAGTAACGCCGCAATACACCACCACGGTAGGCGATCTGGCTCGCCAGATTGTAGCTTTCAAAGACAGTCGCGAAACATTCATTGTAGAGCGTGTCGGAACTGGGTTGAAGCGCGCCCTATATGCGACATACGTGAGCCATCTGCCCGTTAGTTCGTTTACTTACGCCGTGCCGCAGTATAGTGATCCAAGAGGTGTTTTTGCGGAAATGCTCAAGACGCCTGACTGCGGCCAGTTCTCCTATTTTACAGCCCACCCGGGAATCACTCGAGGTGGCCACTATCACCATAGCAAGACTGAAAAGTTCCTGGTGATCCGGGGCCAAGCTCGCTTTAAGTTCAAACACATGCAGACAGGCCAGATCCATGAACTGTTCACCTCAGGCAATAAGGCTGAGGTCGTAGAAACCGTTCCAGGCTGGGCGCATGACATCACCAACGTTGGCACAGATGAGATGATTGTCATGCTCTGGGCAAATGAGATTTACGATCGGACGCGTCCTGATACTTTTGCCTGTGTGCTATAAGAGATAATCGTGAAGAAACTAAAAATCATGACAGTGGTCGGTACACGACCTGAAATCATTCGATTGTCTCGCGTGTTGGCCCAGCTGGATGAACACTGCGACAGCATCTTGGTGCATACTGGACAAAACTTCGATTACGAGCTCAATCAGATCTTCTTCGACGACCTGGAAGTTCGAGAACCAGACTATTTCTTGAATAGCGCTGACGGAAGCACGGGGCCCGTTCACACCATAGGCAACCTGATCATTGCAGTGGATAAGGTGCTGGCTGAAGTGCAACCCGAGGCCATGCTGGTACTCGGAGACACCAACAGTTGCCTATCAGTCATTCCCGCAAAACGCCGGAAGATCCCGATATTCCACATGGAAGCTGGCAATCGCTGCTTCGACCAGCGCGTCCCCGAAGAAATAAATCGTCGCATCGTGGACCATACGGCAGATGTGAATTTGACTTACAGCACGATTGCACGGGACTATCTCCTGCGTGAAGGTTGCCCGCCTGATTTGGTCATCAAGACCGGCAGCCCAATGTTCGAGGTCCTGGCACATTACCGCGCTCGCATTGAGGCGTCTGAGGTATTGCAGCGACAGGAACTGGAATCTGGGGGCTTCTTTGTGGTCAGTGCACACCGTGAGGAGAACATCGAGTCGCAGAAGTCATTTACCAAGCTAATTGCCGTGCTGAACGCGGTAACTGAGAGCTATGGGTTACCCGTAATCGTGTCAGTTCACCCCCGAACTCGAAAACGCATCGACCATTCAAGTGCCGCCTTACACCCTCAGGTCCGGCTGCTTAAACCACTTGGATTCCATGACTACAACAAGCTGCAATTATCGGCGCGTGCGGTGCTGTCTGATAGTGGCACCATTAATGAGGAATCATCGATACTGAACTTCCCAGCACTAAATCTGCGTGAGGCGCATGAGCGACCCGAAGGGATGGAAGAAGCGGCCGTGATGATGGTGGGGCTCGAGGTGGAGCGCGTGCGCCAGGGCTTGTCCATTTTGGCCAGCCAATCCCGCGGTGCCGACCGTTCTGACCCGCACGGCATCCGTCAGGTCGCTGACTACAGTATGCCTAATGTATCTGACAAGGTGCTGCGCATTATCCACAGTTACACGGACTATGTGAACCGAGTCGTGTGGAAGAAGTACTGAGCAGTATTCACATGCGCTTGCTCGTCGTTTCACAATATTTTTGGCCTGAGAATTTCAGGATCAACGACTTGGTGGCCGAACTGGTTCGACGTGGTCACCAGGTCACCGTGATGACTGGCTTGCCAAACTACCCCGATGGCGAGATCTTTGCGCAATTTCGCGACTCCCCTGAAGACTTCTCAATCTACGAGGGAGCAGAGGTCATTCGCGTGTCAATGACCTCGAGAGGTAGAGGCGGCTTGCGCTTAATACTAAACTACTTGACTTTTGCGGTCAGTGCTTCCGCCGTTGGACTGTGGAAACTCCGTGGACGCCAGTTTGATGCGATTTTTACCTATCAAGGCTCACCGGTTACGGTTGGACTACCAGCTGCGTTGATGCGCGCCGTCAAACGCGTCCCTATGGCTATTTGGGTCCTCGACCTCTGGCCAGACACTTTGCATGCCGTCGGCGTTGTTCACAATCCTGTTGCCTTGAAATCGGTTGGCAAATTAGTCTCATTCATCTATAAGCGCTGTGATCTGATTCTCGCACAGTCCAAGAGCTTCATTCCGAAAATCCAGGAGTATGCTCTCAATAGCACGCGAATTATGTACTTTCCAAGTTGGGCAGAGTCGGTTCTCGACATGTCGCATGTCGCGGCGGCGGAAGAGGTTCCTCCAAGCCCCGGAAGCTTCGATGTGATGTTTGCGGGAAACATCGGCGATGCCCAAGACTTCCCCGCGATTCTCGCGGCCGCAGAAATTTTGAAGCCCCATACCCACATACGCCTGCTTATTGTTGGCGACGGTCGGATGGGGCGGTGGGTGGCTAATGAGATAAAACAGCGAGGATTGCAGGAATCCGTGCTGATGTTGGGGCGACACCCAATTGCGCGGATACCTTCGTTCTTCATGCATGCGAGTGCCTTGCTCGTTAGTTTGAAGGATGAGCCCATTTTTTCAATGACAATTCCGGGAAAGATCCAGTCGTATTTGGCGGCAGGAATCCCCGTAGTTGCAATGTTGAATGGTGAAGGGGCCGATGTGATAAGGAGATCTGGCGCCGGCTTAACTTGCGCGGCGGGTGACCATGTTGGACTGGCTAACGCGGTGCTTACGCTATCTAAGATGTCTCGAGGAGAGCGGGATGCAATGGGGGAGAATGGACTTGTCACAAGTGCCCTTGAATTTGGTCGTGAGAAACTGATAGACCAACTTGAAGACTGGCTTATGACAATAAAATCTACAAGCAGATCAGTTTCGATAGCTCAAGATGGCTCATGATCCTTCCACTTGGCAACTGAGTCCTGAGCGCATGCGATGAATGGTGGAAATTGAATCGCGGTGAGCAATGGGGGTAGTAGTGCTGCAGACTCCGACCGTGAGATAATATGAAGAGATCTTTCGACATCTTAATCGGTTTTGTTTTCGCTTTGGTTTTTCTTATCCCGATGTTCTTGTTGGCCATTGTGGTGCGCTTGACCTCGAAGGGACCAGCGCTATATTGGTCTGAACGGGTGGGACGCGATAACGCTGCCTTTAAGATGCCGAAATTTCGCAGCATGAGAGTGGGTACGCCTACGGTCCCCACCATTATGCTGGGGAGCCCACAGGCCTATTTGACACCGATCGGCTCTTTCTTGCGCAAGAGCAGTCTTGACGAGTTGCCGCAAGTATGGAGTATTCTGGCGGGCGATATGAGTTTTGTCGGGCCACGGCCGGCATTGTTCTCTCAGGACGATTTAATTGCTTTGCGTAAAGAATTTGGAGTGCACACCTTGCGACCCGGTCTCACGGGGTTGGCGCAAATCAATGGACGCGACGAACTGTCGATCCCTGACAAGGTCAGATTTGATGTGATCTATTTGCAGCGTCAATCGCTTTGGTTTGACGTTTGCATTTTGTGGCTGACCTTGCTAAGAGTGCTTAGGCGCGATGGTGTCTTGCATTGACAGCTGAGGTATGTTGGATGCGTCTGCGGTCCTATGTCTTGGAGTTGAGGAGCCTTTCGAGCGTTTTGGCTGTCTCGCGATTTCCGGTTGCTCAGATATGGCCCGAATACACATGGACTGCTTTTTGGGGCTTGCACATGTGGCGGCGCGACGTGAGTAAAAACTGCTTGGTTTGTACCGGACGCCATCGAGGTGAGCTTTATGGGTGACATTGGAAAGCTGATTGGTCGTCAGCGCTTCCTGTTTAAGGCGGATATGAGCCGAAACGAGGTGTCGCTTTCAGATTTCGTGCGTGGCAGTCGCTTCCTGGTCATCGGCGGCGCAGGTTCCATCGGGCAGGCAGTGACGCGCGAGATCTTCAAGCGCAAGCCGAAGGCGCTGCACGTCGTCGACATCAGCGAAAACAACATGGTCGAGCTGGTGCGCGACATCCGCAGCACGCTCGGCTACATCGAAGGGGATTTCCGCACTTTTGCCGTCGACTGCGGCGGCCGCGAATTCGCCGCGCTGATGAACGCCGGAAACGGTTACGACTATGTGCTCAACCTCTCGGCGTTGAAGCACGTGCGCAGCGAGAAGGACCCGTTCACGCTGATGCGTTTGATCGAGGTGAACGTGCTCAATACCGTCAGCACGATTGCACATGCCCGAGCGGGCGGGGCCCGCAAGTACTTCTGCGTGTCAACGGACAAGGCTGCGAACCCGGTCAACATGATGGGTGCGAGCAAGCGGATCATGGAGATGTTCCTGATGCGCGCAAGTCTCCAGCTCCCGATCTCGACGGCGCGCTTCGCGAATGTGGCCTTCTCCGACGGGTCGCTCCTGCATGGTTTCAATCAGCGTTTCGCCAAGCGCCAGCCGATCTCGGCGCCGAACGACGTGCGCCGTTACTTCGTCACCCCGCAGGAGTCAGGTGAGCTGTGCCTGAGTTCGTGTCTGCTCGGCGAGAACCGCGACATCTTCTTCCCGAAGCTCAGCGAGCAGCTGGACCTGACCCGTTTCTCGGACATCGCGGTGCGCTACCTGGCGCAGCTCGGTTTTGAAGCCCATGAGTGCGCCACGGAGGACGAGGCCCGCGACCGAGCCCCCGAGTTGATCGCGCGCAAGAAGTGGCCGTGCTTTTTCTTCGCGAGCGATACGACCGGGGAGAAGGATTTCGAGGAGTTCTTCACCGACGCCGAGACGCTCGATATGGAGCGTTTCGAGAACATCGGCGTGATCAAGAATGCGCCGGACTTCGACGAGAAGCGATTGGAGCATTTCCTGGCCACCATCGAGCGCATCCGCAGCCAGCCGACCTGGGACAAGCCCGAAATCGTCGCGTTGTTCAACGACATGCTTCCGGACTTCGCCCACCAGGAAACGGGCAAGTACCTTGACGGCAGGATGTAGGAATGCAGCGGCTGCTCGACATCGTTCTGTCCGGGATGGCACTTGTGCTGCTCTCGCCACTGCTGGTGCCGATCGCCATCGCCTTGCGACTGACAGGTGAGGGTGAGATCTTTTATGTACAGACGCGAATCGGCCGTGGCGCAAGAGCATTTGGCATCTACAAGTTCGCCACCATGCTGAAGGACAGTCCGAATCTGGGAACGGGTACGGTGACGGTAAGAAACGACCCGCGCGTTCTGCCGCTCGGGCATTTCCTCCGCAAGACAAAGATCAACGAGTTGCCACAGTTGCTCAACATCATCAAGGGTGACATGAGCATCATCGGGCCACGCCCCCTGACTCAGCGCGGCTTCGACGCGGTTCCTGGCGTTCTTCAGGCTGAGATCGTCAAGGTCAGGCCGGGCTTGTCCGGAATCGGGTCAATCATCTTTCGGGACGAGGAAGCGTTGTTGCACGCTGCCGCAGAAGCGCCGGCGTTCTATGACCGGACGATCGCGCCATACAAGGGCGCGTTGGAAGCGTGGTACGTGTCCAATCAGGGATTGCGCAGCTACTTTCTGTGCATCGCGATCACCCTCTGGGTGGTACTGTTTCCGAAGTCACGGGCCGTCTGGACGGCATTCCCCGATTTGCCCAAGCCCCCGGCCGAACTCGCGGAAATGCTGACATGAACCAACCACTCCTCCCCGCCGCCCTCTCCGCCGCCCTCTCCGCCGCCCTCTCCCGCTACGCCTCCCGCAACCCCGAGAGCGCCCGGCTGCACGCCGCCGCCGCCGAGGTAATGCCCGGCGGGAACACCCGCACCGTCCTCTTCTACCCGCCCTTCCCGCTCTTCATGGTCCGCGGCGAAGGCTGCCGGCTGTGGGACGCGGACGGACACGCCTACCTCGACGCGCTGGGCGAGTTCACGGCCGGGCTCTACGGCCACTCGCACCCGGTGATCCGGCGTGCGCTCGAGGAGGCGCTGAAGGGCGGCATGAGTCTCTCGGCGCACACCGCGGGCGAGGCGGCGTTGGCGCGCGAGCTGCGCCGGCGCTTCCCCGCGATGGAACTGCTGCGCTTCACCAATTCGGGCACCGAGGCGAACCTGCTCGCCTTGTCCGCCGCCTGCGCGCACACGGGGCGGCGCAAGATCCTGGTCTTCGACGGGGCCTATCACGGGGGCGTCCTCACCTTCGGCGGGGGCGGTTCACCGGTGAACGTGCCGCACGATTTCGTCGTCGCACGCTACAACGACCTGAGCTCGGTGCAAGCGCTCACTCACGCGCACGGCAAGGAACTGGCGGCGATCCTGGTCGAGCCGATGCTCGGTTCGGGCGGCTGCATCGCGGGCGACCCGGTCTTCCTCGCGGGGCTGCGCGGGCTGGCCGATGAGACGGGCGCGTTGCTGATCTTCGACGAGGTGATGACCTCGCGCCTCTCGCCGGGCGGGCGCCAGGCGCTGCTGGGCATCAAGCCGGACCTGACCACGCTGGGCAAGTATTTCGGCGGCGGCGTGTCCTTCGGAGCCTTCGGCGGACGCGCCGACGTGATGGCCCGCTTCGACCCGCGCCGCCCCGACGCGCTCGCCCACGCGGGCACCTTCAACAACAACGTGCTCACCATGGCTGCCGGTCTGGCGGGGCTGGAGCAAGTGCTCACTCCGGCGGCAATCAGTGAACTCAATGAACGCGGCGAGCGGCTGCGCGCCGCAGCGAACGAGATCTTCGTGCGCCACGGCGTGGCGCTGCAGTTCACCGGGCTGGGCTCGCTGATGAACCTGCACGCCACCGACGTCTCCATCTCCCGCCCGGCCGACCTGGCCGGCACCGACCCGCGCGTGAAGGACCTGATCTTCTACGATCTGCTCGAGCGCGGCATCTACCTGGCGCGCCGGGGCTTTGTGGCGCTGTCGCTGCCCTTTGGGGAAGCGGAGGTGGCGGAGTTTCTGGGGGCGCTGGAGGCCGTGGTGAGAGAACGGCGCGACATTCTCCCGGCGCGAGATTCCGAGCCTGAGACTTCCGGATGACCTGCGAACCCTAGCGCAACGGGCCCGGAAACACTCGCCCGCGCGAGCAGCACGCGGTAGATAGGGGGTGTCGAAACAAACTCCGCCGGCGGCTATGATGGTGCTATTACGCGGTACTAGCGACTCATGAAGCGCGAGTGCCAACGTACGCTCGAAGTGGTTGGAGCAACATGGGATTCGACCATGAACATCATGACGTTTGACGGCTATCACGCGAAGATCGGATACGACGCTGAACGCGACGTATTTCGGGGGGAAATCCTCGGCCTCACGGGTGGGGCGGACTTCTACGGCAGGGACACCAGGGAACTTCGTGCGGAGTTCAAGAAGTCGCTTCAGGTCTTCCTGAAAGCCTGCCGCGAGAAGGGCATCGAGCCGCGACGAAACTATTCCGGCAGGTTCAACTTACGCATCCCCGCAGAACTCCACGAGAAGTTGGCCATCGTCGCTCAGGCCGAAGGGAAGAGCATCAACACGCTGGCGCAGGAAGCTTTGCAGCAGCGGGTTGCCGCCTGACGTCGTTGCAACACCCCACGCTATAAACTAAACTAACGAAACTTAGTTTATCTGGAGAATGTCGTGCACACCGTCAACATCCATGAGGCGAAGACGCACCTCTCGCGGTTGGTCGAAGAGGCGGCCCGCGGGGAGCCATTCGTCATCGCGAAGGCCGGGAAGCCCATGGTGAAAGTCGTCGCGCTGGACGCGCCGATCGCTGGACAGACGCGGCGCATCGGCTTCATGGTCGGCGAGATCGCTGTACCCGAGGATTTCGACCGGATGGGATGCGACGAGATCGAACAGCTTTTCGGCGGCGAAGCGTGAAGTACCTGCTCGACACGCATCTGCTGCTGTGGGCGGCGGGCCAGCCGGGGCGTTTGTCGAGCGTCGCGCGCGCCTTGCTCGAGGATCCCGCAAGCCAACTGTATTTCAGCGCCGCGAGCCTGTGGGAGATCGCGATCAAGCGTGGGCTCGGGCGCGACGACTTCCGGGCCGATCCCCGCCTTCTGCGCCGCGGACTGCTCGACAACGGCTATGGGGAACTCCCGATCACCAGCGAACACGCCGTTTCGCTCGACGCACTCCCGCCGATACACAAGGATCCGTTCGACCGTATCCTGGTTGCGCAATCGATGGTCGAGGGGATTACCCTCTTGACCATCGACCCGTTGGTCGCGCGCTACCCAGGCCCGGTTCGCCAGGTCTGAGACCGAAGTCGACTTGCCGTTCCTACCCACGCCATCGCGGGTTAGCAACGGTCTCCATCGACTCGAGCGAATGCCGATCGACCAGGCGGCGGAATCTCGCCAGCCGATCCACATCACCGGAAGCGCAGCAGCGCGGTGCTCGTCGCCGAGGAAGACTGGCAGGCCATCCAGGAGACCTTGTACCTGCTGTCGGTTCCGGGAATGGGGGAATCTATCAAGGAAGGCATGGCCGAGCCTCTCGCCAACAGCGCCGAGGAACCCAGCTGGTGAACGGGAAGCTTGGCGCGTCGGACTCAGCCCCCGCCATGCAAGCATGAGCGGCTGCGCTTCGCGCATTTGATTTCCTATGATAATCGTAGCAATATCGGCTACGAACGAAGCCAAATGGGAAACATGTGACACTTGCCTCGTTGCTCTTCAGCGAATATCGGCGGCGGGCGCTTGGGCTCCTGCTGTTGCACCCGGACAAGGCTTATCACGTGCGGGAAATGGCACGCCTGACCGGTACGTCCGCCGGCACGCTTCACAAGGAGCTGACCAGACTGACCGAAGCCGGGGTGTTGCGGCGCCAGAAGGTGGGAAACCAGGTGCGTTACAGTGCAGATCGCGATTGCCCGGTATTCGAGGAATTGGCGAGCATTTTGCGCAAGACTTCGGGGCTGGTCGACGTCTTGGGTGCGGCACTGGGCAGCGTTGAACAGGATATTGCGATTGCCTTCGTGTTTGGCTCGGTGGCTCGCGGCGAAGAGCAGTCCAACAGCGATGTGGACGTCATGTTGGTGGGCCGTCTGGGTTTTGCAAAGGTGGTCCGGGCGCTGCACCCTGCACAGGCGACCTTGCAGCGTGAGATCAATCCCGTGGTGTATTCACTGGATGAGTTTCGTCGCCGTGCGGCCGGTGGCGACGCATTTGTTCGCGACGTGTTGGCGCAACCCAAGTTGTTCGTAATCGGCAATTCCAATGAGCTTGGAAAACTTACTCAAGATCGGCAAGCTGCAAGCCCACCAAGCGTCGCGTGAGTCGCTGCGGCGCCTGTTGCAGGCCGCAGCCCGCAGCCCGCAACATCGACGACGCGCGGGTTGCGCAGATCAGTGGCGAGACGCGATTCGATGCGGCCTACAAGTGCATCATGCAATGCGGGATGGCGGCACGATGGGCGAACGGATATCGCACGTCCACGAGTCAGCCGGGGCATCATCAAACGGCCATTCAAACACTGTCGATCACCATTGGGACCGATCAGAGCACGGTGATCGTGCTGGACGCATTGCGCAAGCAGCGCAACATCAATGATTACGAGGGCGACCCGATCAGCGACGAAGCGGTCGTCGAATGCATCAACCAGGCCGAGCAGCTTTTCCAGGCAGTGAACGCCTGGATCGCAGTCAATCGTCCGGACCTGCGGGGAATCAAGAGTTGAGATTCTGCTGAGGGACTTCGAAGCAGTGGTGGGCAACGACACATGAAAATCCTCCTCACCGGCGCCGCCGGCTTCATCGGCATGCACACCGCCCAGCGCCTGCTCGCACGCGGCGACACGGTGGTGGGCGTCGACAATCTCAACGACTACTACGACGTCACCCTGAAGGAAGCGCGGCTCGCGCGGCTCACGCCGCACGCCAACTTCTCCTTCCACAAGCTGGACGTCGCCGATCGGTCGGGAATGACCGCGCTCTTTGCCGCGGAGAAGCCCGAGCGCGTGATCCACCTCGCCGCGCAGGCCGGCGTGCGTTACTCGCTCACCCACCCGCACGCCTACGTGGAGTCGAACCTCAGCGGCTTCATGAACATTCTCGAAGGCTGCCGTCACAACGGCGTCGCGCACCTGGTCTACGCCAGCAGTTCGAGCGTCTACGGGGGCAATACGGCGCTGCCGTTTGACGAGCACCAGAACCTGGATCATCCGATCAGCATGTACGCGGCCACCAAGAAGGCCAACGAGCTGATGGCGCACACCTACAGCCACCTCTTCGGGCTGCCGACGACGGGGCTGCGCTTCTTCACGGTCTACGGCCCGTGGGGCCGGCCGGACATGGCGCTCTTTCTCTTCACCCGCGCGATGCTCGCCGGCGAGCCGATCGACGTGTTCAACAACGGCGAGATGGTGCGCGACTTCACCTACGTGGACGACATCGTTGAGGGTGTGATCCGCGTCACCGACAAGGTCGCCACGGCGGCGGCACAATTCGACCCGGCGAACCCGGACCCGGCGACCAGCAACGTGCCCTACCGGGTGTTCAACATCGGCAACAACCGTCCGACGCCGCTGATGGACTACATCGGCGCGCTGGAAGCGGCGCTCGGCGTCCAGGCGCGGAAGAACTTCCTGCCGATGCAGCTGGGCGATGTGCCGGCCACGGCCGCCAACACCGACGCGCTCGACGCGTGGGTGGGATTCAAGCCGGACACGCGCGTCATCGATGGCGTGCAGCGTTTCGTCGACTGGTATCGGAGCTATTACCGCAAATGATCGTCATTCCCTTCACTGGCCTGATTCGATGAATCGCAAGGGCATCATCCTCGCCGGCGGCGCCGGCACCCGGCTGCACCCGGCCACCCTCTCGGTCTCCAAGCAACTGCTGCCGGTCTTCGACAAGCCGATGGTCTACTATCCGCTGACCACGCTGATGCTCGCCGGCATCCGCGAGATTCTGCTGATCTCCACCCCGCAGGACACGCCGCGCTTCGAGCAGTTGCTGGGCGACGGCAGCCAGTGGGGCATCTCGATCGCCTACGCGGTGCAGCCGTCCCCGGACGGGCTCGCGCAGGCCTTCGTGATCGGCGCGGATTTCATCGGCGACGGCCTCTCGGCGCTGGTGCTGGGCGACAACATCTTCTACGGCCACAACTTCAACGGGCTGCTTGCCAACGCCACCGCGCGCGCCGACGGCGCGAGCGTCTTCGCGTACCACGTGCAGGATCCGGAACGCTACGGGGTCGTCGATTTCGACGCCGCGGGCCGCGCACTGAGCCTCGAGGAGAAGCCGGCGCAGCCGAAGTCGAATTATGCGGTCACGGGGCTGTACTTCTACGACCAGCAGGTGGTGGAACTGGCGAAGGCCCTGAAGCCATCGGCGCGGGGCGAACTGGAGATCACCGACCTGAACCGCTGCTACCTGGAGAAAGGGGCGCTTTCGGTCGAGATCATGGGGCGCGGCTACGCCTGGCTGGACACCGGCACGCACGAGTCGCTGCTCGAGGCCTCGCAGTTCATCGCCACCTTGGAGCGGCGCCAGGGGCTGAAGGTGGCCTGTCCGGAGGAGATCGCATATCGCAGCGGCTGGATCGACGCCGCGCAGCTCGAGCGCCTGGCCGCGCCGCTCGCGAAGAACGGCTACGGGAAATACCTGATGCGCCTGCTGCGCGAAAAGGCGTTCTGAGGGTGGGCACGACGGAACCGAAAACGGGCGCGTCTGGGTTGCGCGCCACCCCGCTGGCGATTCCCGAAGTGATCCGCCTCGAGCCGCGCGTCTTCGGGGACGAGTGCGGTTTCTTCTTCGAGAGCTGGAACCGCGATGCTTTCCGCTCAGCGACGGGGATCGATCCGCTGTTCGTGCAGGACAACCATTCGAAGTCCCAGCGCGGCGTGCTGCGCGGCCTGCACTACCAGCTGCCACCCCGCGCGCAGGGCAAGCTGGTGCGCGTGACTGCGGGCGAGGTGTTCGACGTGGTGGTCGACCTGCGGCGCAGCTCTCCCACCTTCGGGCAGTGGCTCGGGGAGGTGCTCTCGGCGGAGAACAAGCGCCAGCTGTGGGTCCCGCCCGGCTTCGCGCACGGCTTCCTGACCTTGTCCGAAAGCGCCGAGTTCCTCTACAAGACCACCGACACCTACGCGCCCGAGTGCGAGCGCTGCATCCGCTGGGACGACCCGGAAATAGGCGTCGCGTGGCCGCTCGCTGGCGTGCCACTGGTGTCGGAGAAGGATCGCGCGGGAGTAGCCTTTGGCGAGGCGGAAGCCTTCGCGTGACGACCATCGGCGCTCAACTGTGCTCGACTTTCTCTTGCAGCCACACCTTGATGAGCGATTGGTAGGGAACGTCGCGCGCGTTCGCTGCCGCCTTGATCGAATCGAGCAGGTGTTGCGGCAAGCGCAGGGAGATCGTCTTGGTGGACGGTTTCAGGTTTGGCATCACACCGCGGCGGGCCTGCGTCCAATCGAGGAATTCGCTGGAGTCGCGGTCTCGGGCCTCCCAGAAGACGCGTTCCTGCGTTTCACTGCGAAATTTCGGCAACGGTTTAGCTGGCTTGCTCATAAATCCTTCTCTCTTTCCGGTGCATGTCGCGTCCCGAGATGACCCGCAGCAGCGTCCCCTCGGCGCGCAGCGTGAACGTGATGTGCCGCGCACGGCCCGCCTCGGTCTGTCCCAGGGCATGAAGCCGCAACTCGTGCTCGCTGTGCCGTTGATCCTCCAACATCAACAACGGATGCTTGAAAAACACCTCTTCGGCCTCTGACTGGCTCACGCCGTGGCGGTCGTTCTTGCGTTCGTTGCCCTGGTCCCACTCGAAGCCGACGATGAGGGAGAGATCAATCATCGGTGTATATTATCAAGATATACATTTGGTGGCCATGGTCTGTGCGGCGGGCGCGCGTCGAGGGGGCGTCCTCGCCGAATCGCGCATTCGGCAATAATGCCTTGCGCCAACTCGTTGCGTCGTGGAATGCTGCCGAACGCGATGGATGAGCCGGAAGGTCGCGTCCGTCCTCTTGATGACTCAATTCGGAGTACCTGCAAGAAATGAAAGTCACTGTTTTCGGCACGGGCTATGTCGGCCTGGTGCAGGGCGCCATCCTCGCCGAGGCCGGCCACGAAGTCATGTGCGTCGACGTCGACGCGGCCAAGATCGCCAAGCGCGGCGCCGCGCACGACTTCGACGTGGTCTCGAACCCCGAGTTCCTCAAGGAAGGCGCGGCGGTGGCCGACTGCCAGCGGCCCGAGCGCATCATCATCGGCACGGACAGCGCGCGCGCCGAGGCGCTGCTGCGCGAGCTCTACGCGCCGTTCAATCGCAATCACGACAAGATCATCGTGATGGACGCGCGCAGCGCCGAGCTGACCAAGTACGCGGCCAACTGCATGCTCGCCACCAAGATCAGCTTCATGAACGAGATGGCGAACCTGGCCGAGCGCCTGGGCGCGGACATCGAGGCGGTGCGCAAGGGCATCGGCAGCGACTCGCGCATCGGGTACCACTTCATCTACCCGGGCGCGGGCTACGGCGGCAGCTGCTTCCCCAAGGACGTGCAGGCGCTGATCCACACGGCCGAGAGCATCGGCTTCGAGCCCACGGTGATGAAGGCGGTGGAGAAGAGAAACGCCGCCCAGAAGCAGGTGCTCTTCGCCAAGATCGCCGCGCATTTCGACGGAGAACTCAAGGGGAAGGTCATCGCGCTGTGGGGGCTGGCCTTCAAGCCCAACACCGACGACATGCGCGAAGCCCCGAGCCGGGTGCTGATGGAGGCGCTCTGGAACGCGGGCGCGAAGGTGCAGGCTTACGACCCGGCGGCGATGGACGAGACGCAGCGCATCTATGGCAGCCGCCCGGAGCTCGTGCTCTGCGGCACCAAGGAGGCGGCACTTGCCGGCGCCGACGCGCTTGCCATCGTCACCGAGTGGCAGCAGTTCCGGGCGCCGGATTTCGAGCAGCTCGCGCAGGCCCTGCATGAGCCGGTGATCTTCGACGGGCGCAATCTCTACGATCCGGCGCAGGTGGCCGGGCGCGGGTTCCGCTATTACCCGATCGGTCGGGCGACGACCCGATGAAAACCATCTTCCTCGTCGCCGGCGCGCGTCCCAACTTCATGAAGATCGCACCGATCGTGCGCGCGCTGCGCGCGCACGGCGGGCTGGCCTTCCAGATCGTCCACACCGGCCAGCACTACGACCGGGACATGAACGAGGTGTTCTTCGAGGAGCTCGGCATCCCGGCGCCCGACGTGTTCATGGGCGCGGGCGGGGGCAGTCACGCGGAGCAGACCGCGAAGATCATGGTCGCCTTCGAGGAGCTGTGCCAGACCCGGCGCCCCGACGCGGTGCTCGTGGTGGGGGACGTCAATTCCACGCTTGCCTGCTCGGTGGTCGCCAAGAAACTGCACATCCCGGTGGCGCACGTGGAAGCGGGGCTGCGCAGCGGCGATCGGTCGATGCCCGAGGAGATCAACCGGCTGGTCACCGACAGCATCTCGGACTGGTTCTTCGTTACCGAGCCCAGCGGCGTGGCGCACCTCCAACGCGAGGGGCATCCGGATTCGGCGATCCACTACGTGGGCCACGTGATGGTCGACAACGTGCTCTACCAGGCGGCGAAGCTCGCCAACGCGGACACCGCGGGCTTCGAGACCAGTGCGTGGAAGGCGGCGCACACGCGCGGCGGCGGGCGCTACGGCGTGGTGACGCTGCATAGGCCGAGCAACGTGGACGACGCGGAAATGATGGCGCGCATCGGCGGGGCGCTCGTCGAGATCTCGGCCGATTTGCCGCTGATCTTTCCGGTGCATCCGCGCACCCGCGCGAACCTGGAGAAGTTCGGGGTCACGCTGGGCCCGCGGGTGAGGCTCGTCGCCCCCCAGCCCTACATGGCGTTCCTGAACCTCTGGAAGGACGCGGCGGTGGTGCTCACCGACAGCGGCGGGCTGCAGGAGGAGACGACGGCGCTCGGCGTGCCCTGCATCACGATCCGCGAGAACACCGAGCGCCCGGTGACGGTGGACGAGGGCACCAACGTGCTCGCCGGCACCGACCCGGCGGCGATCGTGGCGGCGGCGGCGCAGGTGCTGCGCGGCGAGGCCAAGCAAGGCCGCCGTCCACAGCTCTGGGACGGGAAGGCGGCGGAGCGGATCGTGGCGGTGCTGGCGGCAGAACTGGGCGGAAGGCGCGACTGAGCGCGGCGAGGAAGTTCTCGGGGGGAACAACACCGCACCACCCTTACGGGTCATTTACTCCTCCTTCCAAACGTCTAGACTAGACTGTTGTACGTTCCACTCGTCCAGGTCCCATGTCTGCGATGCTCGCCCAGCTGCTGTCCTATGGCGCCACCGCCCTGCTCGTCGCGTTCCTCGTGAGCGCAGGCGCGGCTTGGGCGCTGGTGGCGTCGAGCCGCTGGCACCTGCACCGCACCGATGACCATGAGCGCCACCTTCCGCAGAAGATCCACCAGGGGGCGGTGCCGCGCGTGGGCGGCATCGCGATCGCGCTGGGCGTGATCGCCGGAGGCGGGGTAACCATGTATGTGTTGGGGCAGGCGGTGCCGAGCTTCCGTGCGATGGGCCTGCTGATGGGGGCGATGCCAGTATTGCTGGTGGGTCTCGCGGAAGACGTTTTCAAGGGGATCACGCCCCGCCAGCGGCTCTTGTGGGCCGCGCTCGGCGCGCTGATCGCCGTCCAGTATTCCGGCATCGCGCTGGTGCACACCGATATTCCTGCGGTGGACTGGTTTTTCACGATCTATGGCGTCGCGATCGGTTTTACCGTGGTCGCGATCGTCGGATCGACCAATGCCTTCAACATCATCGACGGGCTGAACGGCTTGCTCGGCGGCGTCACGGTGATCACGATGGCCGGTATCGCGGTGGTGGCGCTGGGGGTCAATGACACCAAGGTGGCATTGCTCGCGGGCGTGGTCGCGGCGTCGACCTGCGGCTTCCTGCTCTTCAACTGGCCGCGTGCGCGCCTCTTCGCGGGGGATGGCGGCGCCTATTTTCTGGGTTTCTCGGTGGCAGCACTGCTGCTTCTTCTGGTCGCGCGCAACCCTACCGTGTCCCCTTGGTTCGGACTGACCGCCGCGGCGCTGCCCGTGTGCGAGACGGTCCATTCCATCTGGCGCCGCGTCGAGAGGCGCATGGCGGCGACGGCGCCTGACGTGGGTCACCTGCACCAGTTGCTGCGCGAGGGACTGCTGCAGGCACGGATGCTGCGCGCCGTGCGCGCGTATCGCGCTGCCCGCGCCTCCGGTGACGCCCCGCGGACCCTGCGAAACCAGGGTTTCCGTCTGCCCAACGGGTCCCTGGCGCCCTGGCTGTGGATTCTGCACGGGGTGCCGGTGCTGCTCGGTGTCCTCGTGTGGGACAAGACCGGAATGCAGATCGCCGTCTTCGCCGGGTTCGTGGGTGCATATCTGCTGATTTACCGGCGGCTCGCGCATTTTGCCCACCGTCGCCTGATCATCCACTACGATCCGGCGACCGGCATGGTGGCACGGACGCACAAGGCGCCGTGCGCACCGGCGCCGATTCGCGCTGTGGTGAACTCGTTTGGCGAGACGGAACCGCCCGCCGTTTCCCCGGCGCCCGCCCCCGCCCAATCCCCCCCGCACGCGAAGACCCGCGACACCACGCCGCGTTGACGCGCGGTGCTCGCCATGCGCGCCGCCGGTGACTCCGCGCGGCGCTGCGCCTCAGTCCCCCTGCCGCCAGCGCAGCCGCGCCATGAAGTGGCGCAGCACGGGCGGCTCATAGGTGAACTCCAGCCCGCGGATCGCTCCGGCCCGCGCATTCACGGCGAGCAGCGCGTCGGCGATGTAGTCCATGTGGTCGTTGGTGTAGACGCGCCGCGGGATGGTGAGGCGCATCAGCTCGAATTCCGACGGTTCCTGCGCGCCGGTCGCGGGGTTGCGCCCGAGCATCAGCGAACCGATCTCCACGGCGCGCACACCGCCTTGGAGGTAGAGCTCGCAGGCGAGTGCATGCCCGGGAAAGTGCTCGGGCGGGATGTGCGGCAGCATCTTTCTGGCGTCGACGAACACGGCGTGCCCGCCGGTGGGGTACTGGATCGGCACGCCGCCGGCGCGCAAGCGCTCACCGAGGTAGGCGACCTGCGCGATCCGGTAGTCGAGCCACGCCAGCTCGATCCCCTCGCGCAACCCGGTGGCGAGCGCCTCCATGTCGCGACCGGTCAGTCCGCCGTAGGTGACGAAGCCCTCGAGTGGCACACAGCGGACCTGCACCGCGCGAAAGAGCTCGGTGTCGCTGCGAAAGCAGCACAGTCCGCCGATGTTCACCAACCCGTCCTTCTTGGCCGACATCGTGAACATGTCGCCGTAGCCGAACATCTCGCGCACGATGTCGCCGATCGCGACGCCCTCGTAGCCGGCCTCGCGTTCCCGGATGAACCATGCGTTCTCGGCAAAGCGCGCAGCGTCGATGACCATCGGGATTGCGTGGCGCCGCGCGATCTCGGAAGCCGCGCGCAGATTGGCCATCGAGACAGGCTGCCCGCCGGCGCTGTTGCAGGTGATCGTGGCGATGATCCCCGCGATGTGGGCTGCGCCCAGGCTTTCGATCTGCGCCTCCAGCGCCGCCAGATCGAAGTTCCCCTTCCAGTCGTAGTAGGTGCTGGTGTCGAGCGCCTCGGGCGTGAGCACATTCAAGGCGCGCGCGCCGGCGATCTCGACGTGCGCCTTGGTCGTGTCGAAGTGGTAGTTCGACAGGAACACGGGCTGGCTGCTGCCGCGGCGCGCCACCAGTTCGGGAAAGAGGATCTGCTCGGCGCCGCGCCCCTGGTGCGTGGGGATGGTGTACGGATAGCCGAACATCTGCTCGACGGTCTCGGCGAGCCGGTAGAAGCTGCGGCTGCCGGCGTAGGCCTCGTCGCCGCGCATCAGCGCGCCCCACTGCGCATCGCTCATCGCGCCGGTGCCGCTGTCGGTCATCAGGTCGATGTAGACGTCCTCGCTGCGCAGCAGGAAGGGGTTCAGCCCGGCGGCGTCAAGCGCGGCGCGGCGCTCGGGTTCGTTGGTCTGGCGAATGGCCTCGACCATCTTGATGCGAAAGGGCTCGGGAATGCGTCGTCCGGCGCGAGCGGGCCTGCGGGTCGCTTCGTTCATGTTTCTCTTCCAGTGTGCGCGCTCGCGCCGGTGCGCCGCCGGGCGCGCGCATGATGCGTCGAACCCGGCTGTGCGCCCGGCGGCAGCGTTTCGAATCAGGGAATCGTTTGCCCGCGCGCAGCCGGTGGGCCGGGCGGGGTGCGTGCCGTCGGGCCGCTCAGGCGTGCGGGAAGTCGAACGTCAGGACGACGTCGAGGGTGAACCAGGGCTGGGCAAAGGGCGTGGCCATGGGCGCGATGGTAGGTCCGCGCGCCGGATGCGTCAAACGCCGCCGCGCCCCCTGAAACCCCGCGCGGATGCGGTCATAATCGAATGCATCGAAGAAAACGCGCCGGAGCGCTCCCGATGCCCAAGCCCTCGTTCTCCACCCTGCTCAGCCACACCGGGCGCCGTTTCGAAGAGCGAATCACCACCGTGAACCTGCCCGTGTACCGGGCCTCGACGGTGCTCTTCCCCTCCCTCGCCGCCGCCGCCGAAGCCGGTCATGGCGCCTCCAGCGGCGTGGGCGCGCCCCACATCGCCAGCTACGGCACCGCCGGCACGCCGACCACCTTCGCGCTGATGGATGCGCTCTGCGAGCTCGAGGGCGCGGGCGCGGCCTGCCGCGCGGCGCTGATGCCCTCCGGGCTGGCGGCGATCAGCACGGCGCTGCTCGCCTTCCTCAAGCCGGGCGACCACCTGCTGATGAGCGACTCGGTCTACGGGCCGGCGCGGGTCTTCGCGCTGGGCATGCTCAAGCGCCTGGGCGTGGAGACCACCTTCTTCCGGCCCGACGCCGAGGCCGGCGAGGTGGCGACGCTGCTGCGTCCGAACACGCGCGTGCTCTACCTCGAGAGTCCGGGCAGCTACACCTTCGAGATCCAGGACGTGCCGGCGCTGGCGGTGCTGGCGCGTGCGCGCGGCATCGTCTCGATGATCGACAACGCGTGGGCCTCGCCGGTGTTCGCGCGGCCCTTCGACTGGGGCGTCGATATCTCGATTCTGCCGCTCACCAAGTACTGGAGCGGCCACTCGGACGTGCTGATGGGCGCGGTGGTGGTGCGCGAGGAGCACTGGACGACGCTGTGGGGCGCAGTGCGCGAACTGGGCATGTGCGTGGGCGGCGACGACGCGTTCCTGATCCTGCGCGGACTGCGCACCGTCGAGGTGCGCATGCGTCGACACGAACAGAGCGCTCTCGCGGTGGCGCGCGCGCTCATTGTGCGTCCCGAGGTCGGTCGCGTGCTGCACCCGGCGCTGCCCTCGCACCCGAATCACGCGCTGTGGCAGCGCGACTTCACCGGCTCGAGCGGGCTGTTTTCCTTCGAACTCGATCCGGCGCTTTTTGCGACCGCAGCTGGAGCGGCTGGCGCGACGGCGCCGGAAAGTGACGCCGCGCGCGGTGCCCCCGATGCGGCTCGAACGGCCTGCGCCATGGCGGCGCTGTGTGAGGGCCGCCGCCACTTCGGCATCGGCTATTCGTGGGCCGGCTACGAGAGCCTGATCATGCCGGCGAGCATCGCGAATCTGCGCAGCGTCGCCCAATGGAACGGCGGGCCGCTGGTGCGCATCCACTGCGGACTCGAAGATCCCGCCGACCTGATCGCCGATCTCGGGGAAGGGCTCGACGCGCTGCGCGCGGCGCTTCTCGCCTGAGCGCAGGCTCGTCCTGGCTGCGTGCCCAGCCTGGCGCCTGGCGCTAGCGGGCGCTCACTCCAGCGGCGGCGGCACCGCGCCCTTGCGCTCGACGATCAGCCCGTAGGCCTGTGGTTCGCGGTGCTTGGCGAAATTGAAGGTGGTGTTCTTGTAGGACAGCGTCAGGTCCAGGTCGCAGCGCGCGATCGCCAGCTCGTCGGCGGTCGTCGTGCACGCCGCGACGATTTCGCCCGAAGGCGCCACGATGATCGAGTTGCCGATCTGGTCCACCCCTTCCTCGTTGCCGGCTTTGGCCACCCCCACCACCCAGGTGCCGTTCTGGTACGCGCCGGCCTGGAGCACCAGTTCGTTGTGGAAATGCGAGAGGTTGTCGTGCTCGGGTGCGGGCGGATTGTGCACCGGCGTGTTGTAGCCGATCAGGATCATCTCGACGCCCTGCAGCCCCATCACCCGATAGGTCTCCGGCCAGCGCCGGTCGTTGCAGATCGCCATCCCCATCACGCCGCCGAATGCGCGCGTCACGCCGAAGCCGAGGTTGCCGGTTTCGAAGTAGCCCTTCTCGAGATGCTGGAAGCGCCGCCACGGCTCATGCGTGGCGTGGCCGGGCAGGTGGATCTTGCGGTACTTGAGCTTGATGTTGCCGGTCTTGTCGACCAGGATCGAGGTGTTGAAGTGGTGCGTGCGGCCCTCCTCCTCGGCGATCTCGGCGTAGCCCAGATAGAAGCCGATCCCCATCGCGCGCGCGGCATCAAAGAGCGGCCGCGTGGCGGGGCCGGGCATCTCTTGCTCGAAGAACGCGTCAATCTCTTCCTGTTTCTCGAAGTACCAGCGCGGAAAGAAGGTGGTCAGCGCGAGCTCGGGGTAGACGACGAGGTCGCATCCATGCGATTTCGCCTGCTTCATCAGTTCGATGAGGCGCGTGACCACCTGTTGACGGGTGTCGCTGCGCTCGATCGGGCCGAGTTGCGCGGCGCCGACGGTGACGATTCGGGTCATGTTCTGCTTACTCCCGGGAGGCGAGTTCGATCATGGTGTGCAGCAGCACGTTGGCGCCGGCTTCGAGGTCGGCGTGCGCGGTGTGCTCGGCGGGGTTGTGGCTGATGCCCTTGACGCTGGGCACGAAGATCATCGCCGACGGGCACACGCGCGCGAGCATCTGCGCATCGTGCCCCGCACCGGAGGTCATCCGGCGCTGCGAGTAGCCCAGTCGCGTGGCGACGCCCTCGATGGTCGCGACGATGCCCGCGTCGAAGGTCACCGGCTCGAAGCGCGCGAGGCTGCGCGTGCGGATCGTCACCCCCTCCTCGGCGCCCAATTGCAGCAGGAAGGCCGCCAGGCGTGCCTCGGCTTCGAGCAGCAGCGTCTCGTCGGTGTTGCGCAGGTCCGCGGTGAGCGTGGCACGCGCGGCGATCACGTTGATCAGGTTGGGGAACAGGTCGATCTTGCCGACCGTGCACACCTGGTTGTCCTTCATCTCGCGGGCGAGTTCGCGCAGGAAGTGCGCGATCGCGCCGGCACAGTAGCCGGCGTCGTGGCGCAGCCGCATCGGCGTGGTGCCGGCGTGGTTCGACTGGCCGACGATCTCGATCTCCTGCCAGGAGATGCCCTGCAGATCTGCGACTGCGCCGATCGTGACGCCCTCGATGTCGAGCACCGGACCCTGCTCGATGTGCAGTTCGACGTACGCGTGCGCGGCGGGCTCGCCCAGCGGCGCTGCGCCGGCGTAACCGATGCGTGCGAGCTCCTCGCCCAGCACCTTGCCGTCGATCGAGACGGTGGCGAGCGCGTCGGCGAGCGGCAGTCCGCCCACGTGCACCAGCGAGCCGAGCATGTCGGGCGCGAAGCGCGCGCCTTCCTCGTCGGTGAAGAAAGCCAACACCAGTGGATGGCGCGTGGCCAGCCCCGCGTCGTTCAGCGTGGCGATCATCTCGAGGCCGCCGAGTACGCCCAGGTTGCCGTCGTACTTGCCGCCGGTGCGCACGGTGTCGATGTGCGAGCCGGTCATCACGGGCGCGGCGTTGGGGTCGCTACCCGCGCGCAGCCCGAAGACGTTGCCGATCGGATCGATCGACACCTCGAGGCCGAGCTGCTTCATCCAGCCGACGACGAGATCCCGGCCGCGCCGGTCATCATCGGTGAGCGCCAGGCGGCAGCAACCGCCGCCGTCGATCGCGCCGATGGCCGCGAGTTCCTTGAGCCGCGCGGCGAGGCGCTTGCCGTCGATCCGCAGCGCGGACGTCGGTTTCCTTTCATGATTCATGGATTTCTCTCCCCGGCGCGCGCATGGCGGCCCGTTCCGGAACGCCCGTTCCAGCGACCGGCCCCGGCGCGCTCGCGCGCCGGGGGAATGGACGCTGCGCCTACTTCGAGTTCTTCTGGATGTCGGCCAGCATGGCGTTCAACATGGCCACGCCTTCGGCGCCGAGCGACTCTTCGATCAGCTTGCGCACGGCCGGCTGCGAGGCAGCCGCGAACTTCTGGAGTTCCGCCGGGGGAATCGTGTTGATCGTCATTTTCTTGCCGAGCTTGGGCAGGCCCTTCTCGGTCGAGGCTTCGATGATGCGCGAGATGCCGCGGCCCGCTTCCACGGCCGTCTCGGCAGCCTGGTCGACGACCCGGCGCTCATCCGGCGTGAGGCCGGCGTAGAACTTCGCGTTGACGAACCAGAAATACGGCGTCAGCACGTGGTTGGTGATCGACAGGTACTTTTGCACCTCGTCGAACTTGGCGAACGCGATGATCGGGATCGGATTCATCTGACCGTCGGCCACGCCGGTCTGCAGCGAGGTGTAGACCTCGGCCCAGGGCAGCGCGGTCGGTTGGCCGCCGAGCGACTTGATGATCGCCTCATGCGTGGGGAGCGTCATCGTGCGGATGCGCAGGCCCTGCATGTCGGCGACCGTCTTGATCGGGCGCTTGGAGTTGCTGATCGCGAAGAAGCCGCCCGAGTCCAGCAGTCCGATCGTCTTCAGGCCGGTCTTGGCGGCGAGGTCGGCGGTGAGCTTCTTGCCGAAATCGCTGTTCAGGTCGATCACGCGATTGGCGACCGTGATGTTCGGGAAGGCGAAGGGCAGGTCGAACACGCCGACCATCTTGTAGTGCGCCGCGACGCCGCCCGAGGACGAGATCGTCGACTCGACAATGCCGTCACGAACCTGCTGGATGACTTCGTTGTCCTTGCCCAGCTGCCCGTTGGGGAACAGCTGCACCTTGATGCTGCCGTTGGTGCCGGTCTCGACGAGATTCTTGAATACGGCGGCCATCGCGCCCGAGTGGCTGTCGAACGGGCTGTCGGCGTTCAGGTGCGCGAGGCGCATCGTCTTCTCGGCGAACGCGGGTGAGGCGCTGAGCGCCGCAGCGACCGCCGTGGCGGCCACGGCGAGCGTGAGTCTCTTGATGGAATGCATTGCATTGTCTCCTATCGGGTTCAGGGTGAAAGTGAACTGACCATTCGTACCACGAAAGGCGTCGACCCTTCGGGGACTCGGGAAATGTACGTCGGCGCCGGGGCGCTCATTCCGCCAGGCCCAGCAGGCGCGGCACAAAGAGCGTGAGCCCCGGCCAGTACGCGACCAGGAACAGGATCGCGACCTCGGCGATCAGGAAGGGCCAGAGTTCGCGCGCGATGTTCTCGATCTTCTCGCCGGTGACGGACGCCAGCACGAAGAGGCACGCCCCCACGGGGGGCGTCATCAGCGAGATGTTCAAGGCGAGCACGATCATGATCCCGGCGTGCACCGGATCCATGCCGATCGTCAGCGTGAGCGGCGCGAGCACGGGCGCGAGGATGATCAGCATCGCGTTGATGTCCATGAACATGCCGATCGCGAGCAGCATCGCGAGGATCATCGCGATGATCAGCGCCGGATTGTCCGATACCGACAGGAAGGCAGCGGCAATTGCCTGCGGGATCTGGTTGAAGGTCATCCACCAGCCCAGGATCGAAGCCGATGCGATGATCAGGAACACGATCCCGGTGATGCGCGAGGTGCGCACCAGCATCGCGAAGAGATCGGTCCAGGTCAGCTTGCGATAGACAACCGTGCCCATGAAGAGCGCATAGGCGACCGCGATCGACGCAGCCTCGGTCGGGGTGGCTACGCCGAAGAGGATGCCGCCGAGGATGATGACCGGCATCATCAACGCCGCAAAGCCGTCCTTGAAGGCGAAGAAGATGCGGCGCAGGCTCGGGCGCTCGCCCTCCTTGGGCAGGTTCCAGCGTTTGCCGAATGCGGCAATCACCGCCATGCAGATCAGGCAGATCAGCAGCCCCGGCAGGATGCCGGCAGCGAACATCCCGGCGATCGATACGCCCATCAGCGAACCGTAGATCACCATCAGGTTCGACGGCGGGATCGTCGGGCCGATGATCGAGCCGGCCGCCGTCACCGCGCACGCAAAGGGCCGCGTGTAGCCCTTCTTGACCATGGCCGGAACGAGCGTGTTGCCAAACGCAGCGGCGTCGGCGGTGGCCGCGCCGGTCAGTCCGGCGAAAAGCACCGAGGCGACCATGTTCGAATGTGCCATGCCGCCGCGCAGGTAGCCCACGAGCGCATCGGCGAGCCCGATCAGGCGGTCGGTGATGCCCGAGCGGTTCATCACCTCGCCCGCGAAAATGAAGAACGGCATCGCCAGGAAGGTGAAGAGGTCCAGCCCCGCAAAGAAACGCTCCGGGGCCATCGCGAAGAAGCGGCCGCCCGGATCGATGGTCCACATCCCGACGACGCCGGCGATGCCCAGCACGTAACCGATCGGCATGCCCACGATGAGCAGCACGAAGAAGGTAATGGCGACGAGCGTCATGGAAAGATCATCCCGCTGGCGTCCTCGCGCAAACGCGCCTGATCGCGCACGGCGACAAAGGCGAGTTGCAGCGCGGCCAGCGCCGCGGCGACGGGCACGGCTGCAAAGGGTACGCCCTTGGAGATCCCGTAGATCATCGTGAAGGTTCTTGCGCCGCGCTCGACCATCCCGACGCCGTAGAAGAGCAGGAACAGGAAGAAGGCGATGCCGAGCGCGTCGATCACGCCGAGCAGCACGCGCGCCGCCGGCGCCGGCAGGGTCGCGAAGATGAACTGCACCCCGATGTGCTCGCGTCGTCCGATGCACGACGAAACGGCCAGCAGCGCCAGCCAGATCATCAGGTAGCGCGCCAGTTCCTCCGTGAAGGTGATCGGCAGCGGCCAGACGTAGCGCACGATCACACCCAGCCACACGTCGAGGATCAGCAGCACGAGCAGCGCCACGCAGATGCGGTCGACCAGCCAGGTGAGGCGGGCGGCCGCCCGGGCGGCAAAGCTCGCCGGGCCCGGCAGGTCGGCCAGATCAGTCATTCGGGAACAACTCCTTCGCAAGCGATTGTGCGCCGAGGTGCCCTCTGGGGGGAGACGCGCGGCGGCGGAGTGCAGGCACATCCTGTACGCGCAATTTCAGCACATCTATACTTGAAACGCCAATTTCATGGTTTGTGCGGCGGGCGGCACCAGCAGGGGGAGACCGTGCTCGAAGAAGGGAGAGAAGCCGGGGCGATCAGCCCCGCGGACGCGGGCCTGGCGGCACGGGTGCGTGCGCGCTACGCCGAGTTGCCGCCGAGCGAACAGGCCGTCGCTGACCTCATCGCCGCTTTTCCGGGGCGGCTCGCGACGCACTCGGCCACCGAGCTCGCCCGTCTTGCCGGGGCCTCGAAGGCGGCGGTCACCCGCTGCATCCGGCGTCTCGGTTACGCCAGCTACGCAGCGGCGCGCGACGAGGTGCGCCAGGCGCAGCAGTGGGGATCGCCGTTCTACCTTGACGCGGGCGCGGCCGGTGCGCCGAGCTCGCCGCGCTCGGCACTGCAGGCGCACGCTGCCGCCGATCTGGAATTGATCGGGGCGACGGTCGACGCCCTCGCCGCCGCCGATCTCGAGGGCGCGACCCGCGCGCTGGCCGGTGCGCGCCGCGTGGTGTTCCTCGGCTATCGCAACAGCCACCTGCTCGCCGGCTATGCCAGTTCGCAGCTGGCGCTCGTGCGCAGCGGGGTCGAACTGCTGCCGCGGGTGGCCGAGACGCTGGCGGGTGGGTTGGCGGGGCTGGGGCCGCAGGACGTCGTCGTCGCCATCGGTTTTCGGCGTCGCGTGCGCGCCTTCCAGTCCGCGCTTGAGGCGGTGCACCGCACGGGCGCCCGCGTGCTCGCCATCACCGACCCGACCGGCGCGGCAGGATCGGTGCGCGCGGAGTGGACGCTCACTTGTCATTGCCGCGGCGCGTCGATGCTCGACAGCTACGTCGCAGCGATGTGCCTGCTCAACTTCCTGGTGACGCAAACGGCGCGTGAGCTCGGCGACGCGGGCCGCGCGCGCATGTCGCGAATCGAGCAGTTGCACGGGGAACTGGGCGACCTGGTGTGAGTCGGAGTCCGCCTCCCGTGGGGGCCGGAATCCGTCTAAGATGATGTTTTCTGCCGGAGGATGTTCGATGTTGATGCCACGCCAACCGGTGCCCGCGTTGCGGGTGCAGACCATCGCGCACGGAGACTTCGACCTGTCGACCGACGCACCGCGGGCTTTCTCGCTGGTGGTCTTCTATCGGGGACTGCACTGCCCGATCTGCGCCAAGTACCTGATCGAACTGGGCACCTTCGCCGACGAATTCGCGGCGCGTGGCGTCCACGTCATCGCAGTGAGTTCCGACGCCGAGGAGCGCGCGCGCCAGATGGCCGACAAGATCAAGGCCGATGACCTGCGTTTCGGCTACGGACTGTCGCTCGCGAGCGCACGCGAGTGGGGGCTTTTCGTTTCGGAAGGGCGCGGGCGGACCTCGATCGGCATCGAAGAGCCGGCGCGCTTCGCCGAACCGGGCGTGTTCCTGGTGCGGCCCGACGGCACGCTCTACTACGGCTCCTGGCAGACAATGCCCTTCGCACGTCCGCACTTCGATGAACTGCTCGCGGCGATCGACTTCGCGGTGGCGAAGGACTACCCGGCCCGCGGCGAATACGCCGGGGCTGTCTAGGAAGGTCTTCATGGCGCGGCCGCGGCGCCGCGCGGTTGGCTTCAGCGCCGCGCGCGCGCCGCGCGGATCGCCGCTACCGTCTCGGCCACGGCGTCGGCAAACGACGAGTCGAGGCTGCCCGCGCGGGTGGCGGCGTCCCAGGCCGCGTCGAGCTGGCCGAGTTCGAGCAGGGTGAGCGAGAGGTTGTTCCAGGCGGCGGCCGAGTCCGGTCGTGCGCGGGCGGCGGCCTCGAAGGCCGTGCGCGCGGCCGTGAAATCTCCGCCCCGATAGGCGGCGTTGCCCAGGCCGAGCAGCAACACGAAATCGTCCGGCCAGCGCGCAAGCGCCGCGCTGAAGTTGGCGCGCGCCGCCGCGGGCGGATTGACCCGTTCGAACGCGGCCGCAGCCTGCACGACGGCGTCGCGCGTCGCCGTGACGGGCAGGGTGCCGGGGCGCTGCACAGTGAACGCCCACATCTGCGAGCGCTGCCAGGTGCGCTCGAAGGTCGACAGCGACAGTTCCTGGCGCGTGTCGGGCCCGGAGCGCAGCAGGATCAGTTCGCGGTCGAGGTCGTAGCCGATCGCCACCGCGTAGTGCCAGCGCGGCACCCAGGACAGCCCGAGGTTCTGCAGCACGATGACCGCGTTGCCCGCCGAGATTTCGCGCAGCAGCGCCGAGAGCGACGCGGGCAGCACGACCGGAAGCACCCCCTGGCGGCGTGCCGTGGCCAGCATTTCGACCTGCAGGCTGCCCAGGCGCCCCGGCAGGTAGACCTGCCCGGCAAGCGTCTCGGGAAGCGCCGGCACCCCGATCGACCCGAGTGCCATCGCGAGCACGGCGGGGCCGCAGTAGTAGTCCTCCTGCGCGAAGTACGGGGTGTGGGCGAGTTCGAACTGGCGCGCGGACAGCGCGAGGGGCGGCTCGGCGAGAAGCTGGCTCGTCTGCGGCGCTGCACAGGCGCCGAGCAGCAGCGCCAGGAGCGCCGCGCCGAGGGCGCGGCGCGGGCGCATCACGAAATCAGCGGATCGAGCGGGTGAACGGGAAGATCTTGGTGAAGCCGAGGATGTCGGTCACCAGGAGCACCACGAAGACCGTGACCAGTGCGCCGACGATGCCGGCACCGGCAGGGGCGCTGTCGATCGTCGCCGCCAACTGATTCACTTCGGCGTCGGTCAATGCCGCCAGGCGCTCTTTCGCCTGCGCAGCGGTGACGCCGTGCTGCTCGAGCAGCGCCGCCACTTCCGGACGCTCGAGGCTCGCGACGAGTTGGGCGCGGTCACTGTATCCGAGCGACTGGGCCGCGACGACTTCGTCGGTGCCGATCAGCTTGGCATACGCGCCGATGGGTGTCGTCGCCGCGACGAGCGCGACGATCATCGTGGAAGCGATGGAAGACTTGAGGATCTTGAACATGTTTGACCTCCCTGTAGGCATCGAAGACAAAGCGACAACAGCGCGCACGCACCCCCGCACAAGCGGGTGATGCGGCCTGACTCCACAATAGCAGAGAGCCGTGGCGCCGACCAGTCTGTCGGGAGGGGCAAGCGTGACGTCTCCGGCGGCGAATTGCGGGCGGCGGGCGACGATTTCGCGATTCAGTCGAGTGTGACGGCCGTGCCGGCCACCCGCAGCCGCGCCCGCAGTCGTGCCCGCGCGCCGGTCGCGGACGTGATGCGCGGATCCTGGTGCGTGGGGGCGGCACATGCCAGCACTGCGCCGGGTGCGATGACGCGCAGTTCCTCGAGGATCACGCCCCTGTCGGGCAGCCGCGCGCAGGGATGCGGCGTTGCGCCCCACTCGATCACGCTCGGCAGCACCCCGCCGTGCGCCCGCGCGCCGTCGCGCGGCACCGTGATCCGCCAGCGCAGCGCGCCCCGCGACATCGACTCGATGACACCGGGATCGTAGGGGAGCGCAGCGCGCGCGCTGGCGAGTTCCGGCGCACGCATCACGTAATGGATCAGTCGCGGGCGCGCCCGGATGCGTCGGCGCAGATTCGGGTCGTCCAGCCCGAAGAGCCGCGGCCGGCTGACGCCCGACTGCGCCGGATCCGGGGCGATCAGTTCGAGATAGGTGCCGCGGTCGAGTCGCAGCACGCGGTTGTGCGTACCCCACCCGGGGTGAGCGCCGCCGGGCGCAAGCGCCACGCCGAGCTGTTCTTCGAGCCACGCCGCGCCGGCCTCGAGGGACGCGCTGGCGAGGACGATGTGATCGAGGGCGAAGGGCACGGATGGCGGCATGCGGAGAAACTCCGAAGTGCGGGGCGGGACGAGCCTACCGGGTCGCGCCGCGGCGTGCAATCGGGCGCGGTGCCCGGTGCGTCGCGGCGCTCGGTACAATGCCCCCCTCGCGCCCGCGCGCCGCGCTTCACCCCCGACGGCCCTGACCGACGATGCTGACCGCCCAGAAAGAACAGATTGCCGCGCTGATCCGCACCGCGCTCGCCGAGACGATCGCCGCGAGCGGCGCGCCCGACGTCGCGCTGCCGCTGATCGATCTCGAGCGCCCGCGCCAGGCCGACCACGGGGACCTCGCCTGCAGCGTCGCCATGCAGCTTGCCAGGAAGCTCGGCACCAACCCGCGTGCGCTGGCGCAGTCGCTCGCCGACGCACTGGCTCGCCCGGACGCTGCCCAGCTGATCGAGGCCGTCGAGGTGGCAGGTCCGGGTTTCCTGAATCTGCGTCTGAGCGCCGGCGCGAAGCTTGCCGTGCTTGCCGAGGTTTTCGCGCAGGCCGACGCCTTCGGGCGCAGCGAAGGCGGCGCCGGGCGCAAGGCGATCATCGAGTTCGTCTCGGCCAACCCGACCGGGCCGCTGCACGTCGGTCATGGCCGGCAGGCGGCGCTGGGCGATACGCTGGCCGCGCTGCTCGAGGCCACCGGCTGGCAGGTCAGTCGCGAGTTCTACTACAACGACGCCGGCGCACAGATCGCCAATCTGGCGCGCTCGGTGCAGGCGCGCGCGCGCGGGTTCCTTCCCGACGATGCCGGCTTCCCGGCCGATGGCTATCGCGGCGAATACATCGGGGACATCGCCGCCGACTACCTCGCCGGACGCACCGTGGGCGCCGACGAACTCGCGCCGGTCCACGCCGCCGGCGACCCGGAGGATCTGGAGGCGATCCGTCATTTCGCCGTGGCCTGCCTGCGCCATGAGCAGGATCTGGATCTGCGCGCCTTCGGCGTGCACTTCGACCATTTCTACCTGGAGTCCTCGCTCTACGACGACGGACGCGTCGCGCACGCGGTCGAAGCCTTGCGTGCCGCCGGCCACACCTTCGAGGAAGGCGGCGCGCTGTGGCTGCGCACCACTGACTACGGCGACGACAAGGACCGCGTGATGCGCAAGTCCGACGGCGCCTACACCTACTTCGTGCCGGACGTCGCGTACCACGTCACCAAGTGGGAACGCGGTTTCACCAAGGCGATCAACGTCCAGGGCTCGGATCATCATGGCACGGTGACGCGGGTGCGCGCCGGGCTGCAGGCGCTCGACGCGGGGATTCCCCCCCGCTACCCCGAGTATGTGCTGCACAAGATGGTCACCGTGATGCGCGGGGGCGAGGAGGTGAAGATCTCCAAGCGTGCCGGGTCCTATGTGACCCTGCGTGACCTGATCACCTGGTCGGGCGAGCAGCGGGACGCCGAGGGGACGGTGAACGGTGTCGACGAGCAGCGCGGGCGCGACGCCGTGCGCTTCTTCCTCGTCTCGCGCCGGGCCGACTCCGAGTTCGTCTTCGACGTCGACCTGGCGCTGGCGCGCACCGACGAAAATCCGGTCTACTACGTGCAGTACGCGCATGCGCGCATTTGTTCGGTGCTTGCCCAGTGGGCGGCGGCGCGCGGCGAGGCTGCCGGTCCGAAGCCGGTGTCGCTCGCGCAGCTGGCGGCGGCCGATCTCACACCGCTCACCTCGAAGTACGAGTTCGCGCTGGCGGCGCGGCTGGCGGCGTACCCGGAGGTCGTCGCGAATGCCGCCGACGAGCTGGCACCGCACGCCGTCGCGTTCTACCTGAAGGACTTAGCGGCAGATTTGCACGCTTACTATAATGCCGAGAGGTTTCTGGTCGAGGACGAGGCGCTGCGCCGCGCGCGGATCGCACTGCTGGTTGCGACACGGCAGGTGTTGCGCAACGGACTCGCATTGATCGGCGTGTCGGCTCCGGAGAGGATGTGATGGCCCCAGTTGCTCGATTGGATGGAGGCGGCACCCAGGCAGGATCGGCTGGAACGCGGCGTGAGCGCGGTTCGATGATGCTCGGCCTGCTGATCGGACTGGTGCTCGGCCTGGCGATCGCGGTGATCGTGGCGATCGTGGTCACCCGGGCCCCGGTCCCGTTCCTGAACAAGGCCGGGCGCGGCCCCGAGAAGGCACTCGAGCTGCGTCCGGGCGAAGCGCTGCCCGACCCGAACCGTCCTGCCGCCAAGGCGGGCGAGATGCAGCCGGGGACACCGGCGCCGTTCGCGGCCCCGGGTCCCGC
>JAGXFR010000057.1 GCA_024637155.1 Burkholderiaceae bacterium
CGGCTGGGCGACCGGCCCGCACCTGCACTACGAGTTCCAGGTCAACGGGGCGCACACCGATCCCCTGCGCGTGGCGCTGCCACCCAGTCGCCCGCTCGACGCGGCGACCCTGGCTCGCTTCACCGAGATTGCCGCGACCGCCAAGGCGCAGCTCGCGCAACTCGAGATCGTCAAGGTCGCCCGTTTCGAGTAGCGTGCCTTGGCACGCCTCTTCATCGGATTGATGTCCGGGACCAGTGTCGACGCGGTCGACGCGGTGGCGCTCGCGATTCCCGATGATTCCGGACCGCCGGCCACCATCGCATTCGCGAGCCTGCCGATACCCGCCCCGCTGCGCACGCAACTGCGAGCCCTCACGCGCTCGGCCGACGACGAGCTCGAGCGCGCGGCGCAAGCAGCGCACGAACTCACGGAACTCTACGCGCAGGCCGTCTCCGCACTGTTTGAAAAAGCAGGGCCGTACGCCAGCCCCATCGTTGCCGTCGGCGCCCACGGACAGACCGTGCGCCACCATCCGGAGCGGGGATTCACCATCCAGCTGCTCGACGGCGCGCTGCTCGCCGAGCGCTGCGCTCTGCCGGTGGTGTGCGACTTTCGCAGCGGCGACATCGCGGCCGGAGGCCAGGGGGCGCCGCTCGTGCCGGCCTTTCACCGCGAGGTGTTCGCCCACCCCGGACGCCGCCGCGCGGTGCTCAACATCGGCGGCATCGCCAATGTAACGCTGCTGGGCGCGGATGGCGCCCTCGAGGCGGGCTTCGACACCGGCCCGGGCAATACGCTGCTCGACCAATGGTGCCAGCGGCACCGTGGCGTTCCCTTCGATGATGGCGGCAGCTGGGCACGTTCCGGCGCCGTGTTGCCATCCTTGCTGCAGGCCTGCCTCGCCGACCCCTACTTCCAACGCGCCGCGCCCAAGAGCACGGGCACCGAGAGCTTTCATCTCGACTGGCTGGCGCAGCGGCTCGCCGCCTCCGGTGCCGAGGGCGCACGCCCCGCGGACGTGCAGGCGACCTTGCTCGAGGTGAGCGCTGCCACGATCGCCGCGGCACTGGCGCTCACGGCAGAGCTCGACGAAGTGCTGGTCTGCGGGGGAGGCGTGCGCAACGCGGCATTGCTCGCGCGGCTGCGTGATCTCTGCGCGCCCGTTTCCGTCGCCAGCACCGCCGAGGCGGGCATCGATCCGCAGGCGATCGAAGCGGCCGCCTTCGCGTGGCTTGCCGCGCGGCGCATCGACCTGCAACCGGTGCCGCTCGACGGAGTCACCGGGGCGAACGGCCCGCGCGTGCTCGGTGCGCTCTACCAGCCGGCTGGTGTCAGGGGGCGGTAGGGTGTGGCTCGCGGCCGAACGGGGCGCGGATGCGCCCCGCGCCGCAGCGCGTCTAGCTCGCCGCGAACGACGAACCGCAACCGCAGGAGGTCGAGGCGTTCGGATTCTTGATCACGAACTGCGCGCCTTCGAGGTCTTCCTTGTAGTCGATCTCGGCGCCGACCAGGTACTGATAGCTCATCGCGTCGACCAGCAGCGTGACGCCGTGCTTGGTCAGGATCGTGTCGTCCTCGCCGGTCTCTTCCTCGAAGGTGAAGCCGTACTGGAAGCCCGAGCAGCCGCCGCCCTGCACGAATACGCGCAATTTCAGGTCCGGGTTGCCCTCTTCCTCAATCAGTTCCTTGACCTTGCGGGCCGCGTTGTCGGTGAAGACGAGCAGATCGGGGAGCTGGGTGCTGGTTTCAGGGAGTTGGGTAGCTGCTTCCATTTGTACGATCCTCCGTAAGCATTCATTGTACCGCGCATCGATTTCCCTTCGCTGCGACGGGGATTTCGAGGGGTGCCGGCCGGGCCCGGGGGCCAATCACGCCTTGCTTGCAGCCAAGCTGAGGCCGGGACGCTGTTCTTCAAGGTGCACGAGCGCACCTTCGACCACCGCGCCGGCGTGGATCTCCATGGCGCGGTAACGCACTTCTCCGATAATCCGGCCGCCTGGGTGCAATTCCAGCACCTCGTCTGCCTGGACCGGGCCTTCGATGGTTCCGCTCACGACCAGGTGCGCGGCCCGCACCGGCCCCTCGATCCGGGCGCTTTGCGACACCACCAGCATCGCGCTCGCATCTTCCTCGGCGATCACGCTGCCCGAAACATGACCGTCGATGCGCAATCCACCCCGAAAGCGCAGGTTGCCGTCCACCGACGTCCCCAGCCCGATCAGGCTGTCAATGGTCGCCGCGCCCTTCTTCTGTTTCCCGAACATCGCTGTCTCCTCCTGTCGGCCTGCCGGCTACGGCGTGGCGCTTTGCTGCGCGCGCACGGCGCTGCCCTCGAGCAAGCGCATCTGCACACTGCGCAACACGGCACCCGGCGGCAGCTCGAAGCGGCCGTCGATGCGTTGGTAACGGGTAAAGGATACCTTCATCGCTGCGCCCGCGTCAGCCCCCCGTTCGGGAATCTGCAGCGTGAGCGGCTTGCCTTCCAGCGTCGCCTGCACCGTCAGCGCGATCGATCCACGAAATTCCGGCGGGGCATGGGACCCCGGCCCGAGCGGCGACCCGCTCGCTCCGGGCGTGCGTTGGGTGAGCAGCGCCTGGTAGCGCACTTGATTGGGAGCGCCATCGGGCGCCACGCGCAGCCGGTGGATTGCCACGGGTTCGTCACGACCGGAGGCAGGCAGCAGGCTCTCCAGATAGGCGAGGTCGCTGCGCAGGCGCGCGTTCTCCGCCGCGGTGGTCTTCACCTGCTCGGCCAGCTGTTTCGCGGCCGTGCGCTCGACCGTGAGCTGCGCATCGGCTGCATTCGCGATCGCCGAGAGGCGCTCGCGCTCGGCCTCCAGCACCTCGAGTCGTCCCCGCAGTGCGACGGTCTCGGTCTCCAGCGCGGCGCCGCGCAGCGCGGCATCGCCCGCAAACCACTGCCAGACCCCGATCGCGAGCGCCGCACCGAGGGCCGCCACCAACACCGCAATCCCCGCCCGTACGGGCAGCGAAACGTGCCGCTGCACCGTGACACGCGCCGCGCTCGGCGCTGGCGCACGCCGACGAAATCGCCTCAGCGCGGCGAACACGGCCGTCTCAGGGCAGCACGGGAACGTGTCCGAGCCCGAGCCGCTCGTCGAGACCACACATCAGATTCATGACCTGGACCGCCTGGCCCGAGGCCCCCTTGACGAGGTTGTCCTCGACCACCAGCACCAACAGCAGATTGCTCTCGGGCGGGCGATGCACGGCAATGCGCAGCATGTTCGAGGCGCGCACCGAGCGCGTTTCGGGCATCGAACCCGCGGGCATCACATCGACGAAGGGCTCGTTCGCGTAGCGTGCCTCGTAGAGCGCCTGAAAGTCGGTCCTGGCGCCCTGCGGGGTGAGGCGGGCGTAGAGCGTCGCATGGATGCCCCGGATCATCGGCACCAGGTGCGGCACGAAAGTGATCCCCACCGGCGCGCCGCCGAGCGCGTTCAGACCCTGTGTGATCTCGGGCCAGTGGCGGTGACCCGCCACCCCGTATGCCTTGAAATTGTCACCGGCCTCGGCGAGCAGCGCGGGCACTTCTGCCTTGCGTCCCGCCCCCGAAACGCCTGACTTGCAGTCGGCGATCAGCCCGTCGCGCTCGACCAGATCGCCGGCGGCGGCCTCGAGCACCGGCGCCAGCCCCAGCTGGACGGCGGTCGGATAGCAGCCGGGCAGACCGATCACCCGTGCGCCGCGAATCGCCTCGCGATGGATCTCGGGCAGCCCGTAGACCGCCTGGGCGAGCACTTCGGGGCAGGCGTGCGGCATCTTGTACCAGCGCTCGAACTCGGCGGTGTCCTTGAGCCGGAAGTCGGCAGCGAGATCGATGATGCGTGTGTCGCGGGCGAGCAGTTCGCGCGCCTGTGCCATCGCCACGCCATGCGGCGTGGCGAAGAAGACCACGTCGCAGTCGCCCAGTGCGGCGTTCGCCGGGTCGCTGAAGGCCAGGTCGACGTGACCGCGCAGCGACGGGAACATCTCCGCCACCGGCATCCCCGCTTCCTTGCGTGAGGTGATCGCGGATAGTTTCACCTGCGGATGCTGCGCAAGCAGCCGCAGCAGTTCGACTCCGGTGTAGCCCGTGCCACCGACGATGCCAACGCTGATCATTTCGCCCCCCTGAAACAACAGGGGCCGCCCGGCTTGCGCGCGGCGGCCCCAACGTGGTGTTCGGGTGCGCGGCCCGGAATACGGACCGCGGCGGATCGCGCGCCGCGCCGGGATGCCCCGGTGGCGCGCCGCATGCCGAACCCTAGCGCTTCGAGAACTGCTTGGCCCGACGCGCCTTGCGCAGACCGACCTTCTTGCGCTCGACTTCACGCGCGTCGCGGGTCACCAGCCCGGCCTTGGCGAGCGGCGGCTTGAGCGTCTCGTCATAGTCGATCAGCGCACGCGTAATGCCGTGCCGCACCGCGCCAGCCTGGCCGGTTTCGCCACCACCATGAACGTTGACCATCACGTCGAAAGTCGAAACGTTGTCGGTGAGCTCCAGCGCCTGACGCGCCACCATCCGGCCCGTTTCGCGCGAGAAGTACTCGTCGATCGGGCGGCCATTGATGACGATCTTGCCGGTGCCGCGCTTCATGAACACGCGAGCCACCGAAGTCTTGCGCCGGCCCGTGCCGTAGTTGTATTCGCCGATCATTTGTTCAGATCTCCAGGGCCTTGGGCTGCTGCGCCTCGTGCGGATGCGTCGCTTCCGCATAGACCTTCAGCTTCTTGATCATCGCGTAGCCGAGCGGTCCCTTGGGGAGCATCCCCTTGACCGCCTTCTCGAGCGCACGGCCCGGGAAGCGCGACTGCATGTTCTTGAAATTGGTTTCGCGGATCCCGCCGGGATAGCCGGTATGCCGGTAGTACGTGCGCCCCTCGGCCTTGTTGCCGGTGACGCGCAACTGCGCGGCGTTGACCACGACGATGTAATCGCCGGTATCGACGTGCGGGGTGAATTCGGGCTTGTGCTTGCCACGCAGGCGGTGGGCGATGTTCGCAGCGAGCCGTCCGAGAACCTTGTCGGCGGCGTCAACGACGTACCAGTCGCGCTGAACCTCGTGCCCCTTGGCGGAGAATGTTTTCATGGAGTTTCCGATGCTCTGTTCGATGCCGATCGCAGAAAGCCTTACATTCTACTGCCGCAGGCAATCCGCAGTCAAAGTGAACGAGACAAAAAAGAGCCCGAACATCGCTGTTCGGGCTGAATCCACCAATGGAGGAGGTGGAGGAGACAGAGGTGGGTCACCACAAACATGACCGATGAAGGGAATTTAACAGCTTCTGTTGTGCGTCGCAAGAATGTTGTCTTGGCGACAGTCCATGCTGCGACGCCGTAAACTCAGGTTGACAATCCCAAGTCCTTGTTTTTGTAGGGTATAGTGTCCATTCGCGACTTTTCAGCCCCGAAAATGAGCCTAGAGGATTGGCTCTAGAACACGGTTTCCGGTCGTTGCGCGGACGCGACAACCAACCGTCTTATTGCGCCGCAGCATCGCTCACACCCCATTGTCCCAGTGTCCGGTGCGCCTGCGGGCGGGCCGGCCGCCTGGCGGCCCCGCGCCCCGCCGGGCGATCTGCGAGAATCCTCCGATCGAGGACCGGACGGGGAGAAAACCATGGAATGCACGATCCGCTGGGCGGGTCCCGGCGAGATGAGCTTCGTCGCGCAGACGGGCAGCGGGCACGCACTGGTGATGGACGGTGCCCTCGAGGGCGGCGGGCGCGACCTCGCGCCACGTCCGATGGAACTGATGCTCGCCGGCGCCGGCGGGTGCACCGCCTACGACGTGGTGCTCATTCTCACCAAGGGCCGCCACGACGTGCGCGGCTGCACGGTGCGACTCGAAGCCCAGCGAGCGCCGAGCGACCCGAAGGTCTTCACCCGCATCCACTTCCATTTCACGGTGCGCGGGCGGGGTCTGAAGGAGGACGCGGTGGGGCGCGCGATCTCCCTTTCCCACGACAAGTACTGTTCGGCGACGATCATGCTCGCCAAGAGCGCGGCGATCACCCACGATTTCGAGATCGTCGCTGACTGACGAAAAAGCGCGGCTCGCTTACTAGATGTAGTGCGCGGTGCGCGTCATCACCGCAGCGACCGCCCGCATCAACCCGCCGACCGGCAGCGGCAACTCGGCCGCCCCCAGCTGGATCGCCTCGGTGCCGTGCCGCGCTTCGTCGGTTTTCATCTGCGCGACGATCGCACGCGAGCGGGCATCCCGCTCGGGCAGGCGCTCCAAGTGTCTCTCCAGGTGGCGCTCGACCTGATTTTCGGTCTCGGCCACGAACCCGAGGCTGACCGGGTCACCCAGCCGCCCTGCGACGACCCCGATGGCAAACGACCCTGCGTACCAGAGCGGGTTGAGCAGCGAGGCTCGCGCGCCCAGCTCGTCGAGCCGTCCGCGGGTCCAGGCCAGGTGATCGGCCTCGTCGTCTGCGGCGCGCAGCAGGTGCGCCCGCACCTGCGGGCTGCGCGACACCGCAGCCTGCCCCTCGTAGAGCGCCTGGGCGCAGATCTCGCCCACATGGTTGACCCGCATCAAGGCCCCCGAGAGGCGCACCTCGTGGGGCGCCAGCGCTTCGTCGGGCTCCGGCACCCCGAGCGCAGGGCTGGGCCGCACCGCCGGGTGCGCGGAACTGAGCACCGCCAGCGAGCGCCCGAGCGCCGCCAGCAGCGTATCCACTCTGGAAAGTCTCACATCTCCCCCCTCTCGTTTGCCCCAGGCGCACCTACCCCTTTCGGGTCGCGCCACGGCACCCGGAATGCTTCTGTTGCATACAAACGACAGGATACCGTGGAAATCACCCGCGTACCCCCCGTTTGCTTTGACCGGCCCGGGTTTTTGGAGAGAATAGCAATGACTTCCGACCGAGATGCAAACCAACTGTCTGTGCTCGGAAGGCGCGGCGGCTCGAAAGCTGTCGGGGACTTATCGACAACCTAGGAGATTGATCCATGAAGAAAACCCTTCTTGCAGTGGCCGTCGCGGCTGCCCTGCCCGCCGTTGCCTTTGCCCAAAGCAACGTCACGATGTTCGGCATCGTTGACGCGACGTTTGCCTATGGCAAGAGCGAAGCCGGCAGCAAAACGCAGTTGTCGAACTCGGGCTACAACTCGAGCCGCTTCGGTGTCCGCGGTTCGGAAAGCCTTGGCGGCGGCCTGACGGCCAGCTTCCACCTGGAAGCCAGCGTGAACAACGACAACGGCACGGGCGCCCCCACCAGCACGAGCAACCAGGCCTTGGGGACCACCAGTATCACCACCGTCGACCAGCAACGCATCGGGAACGGCCAAGGCCTGACCTGGAACCGTCGTTCGACCGTCAGCCTCGCCGGTGGCTTCGGCGAACTGCGCTTCGGTCGCGATTACACGCCGCAGTTCTGGAACCACACCGTGTACGATCCGTTCGGCACGAACGGCGTCGGCACGACCCGCGCGCTGTCGGGCGCTGGCCTCGGCGGCGCGAACACCGTCAACGTCCGTGCGTCGAACACCTTCGGCTACTTCACGCCGAAGATGGGCGGCTTCCAGATCTGGGCGCAGGGCTACCTCGGCGAGAACGCCGCAGTGTCGCCTGCCTTGGCAACCGAAGACGACGGCAACGGTTTTGCCGTGCGCGCCTCGTACTCCGCAGGCCCGTTCTCGATCGCCGGCACGACCGCCAAGACCACGTTCGCCACTGGCGACGTCAAGTCGAACAACATCGGCGCGTCGTACATGTTCGGCAAGGCCAAGCTCATGGGTTACTACACGCGTGACTCGGCTGGTGCGGGTGCGGATCAGAACGGCTGGCTCATCGGCGGCACGATGCCCGTCGGCCCCGGCACGGTTCGCTTGGCCTACTCGACGACCGAGACCGACGTCGCGGGCGGCGCGTCGACCGATCAGATCGCCGTCGGCTATGTGTATGACCTCTCGAAGCGTACCGCCCTGTACGCCACATTCGCCCGCGTCTCGAACGACAATGGCGCGTCCTCCACGCTGAACGGCGCGCCCGGCGGCGCCGTGAACGTGAACCGGGCGTCCACCGGCTACGACCTCGGCATCCGTCACACCTTCTGATCGGACGCTGGCCTAGCGCCAGCTGAAGGGCAAGAAGCTGAGGCCCCACTGCGAAAGCGGTGGGGCCTTTTTCTTTGGGGCGTCGGTACGGCGTGCTGTCGTCGTTCGCGGGCTTGCGTCGTGGCGTGCTGTCGTCAGGCGTCCTTGAGTCGCGGCTCGGGACCCGCTTGTCAGGACGCCTGACCACATCACGCTTCGGAGCGCGTCGGCGCACGACCCAGCAAGTCGGCAAGCACAGCCCTCGCGCGTGCTGCCACCGCGCGAACCACCAATCTGGAACACCCAGGTCTCACGCGAGCGCTCGCGTGGCGCACCGCGCTCCCGCGTGCCCGATCGGCCCGTTATCCGATCGGGCACGCGTCCGCCAGCGGCGCGCTGGGCACTGCGGCGGCGTGCATGGTCGGGTGAGCGGTTCGTCCGTGATCACTGCGCCGGTGCTCCATGCGTCTTGCTTGCAGGCCCGTGCTGTTGCCGGCGGGCGGCCTCGCGGCGCTTGGCGCCCGGGTAACGAGCCGGGCGCCTGCCGCGAGACGCTGCGCCGTCACGGACGAGCGCGTGGAGCGCGGATCGTGACGCGGCCACGCAGCGACTGCCGGCGTGCGAACCTGCCCCGCAGCGGGACGCGGTCAGGTCGATTCACCAAGGCGGTAACGAGCGCCGACTGAATCGGCCTGACGGCGGCACGCCACGCCGAATGAACCGCGCGCCAAACAAACGCCTGAAACCGCGCAAAGGTCGCCGGCGGAACGCGCCCCTATGCGTTCTTCTTGATCTCCGCGTCGCGCAACTCGCGTCGCAGGATCTTGCCCACATTGGTCTTGGGCAACTCGGTGCGGAACTCGATGTGCTTGGGCCGCTTGTAGTTGGTCAGCTCCTTGGCCGCGAACTGCAGCAGCTCGCGCTCGGTGAGGCTGTCGCTCTTCTTCACGACGAAGAGCTTCACGGCCTCTCCCGAGTTCTCGTCGGGAACGCCGACCGCCGCGCATTCGAGCACCCCCGGATGCATTGCGACAACTCCCTCGACCTCATTCGGATAGACGTTGAAGCCCGAGACCAGGATCATGTCCTTCTTGCGGTCGACGATGGTGGTGTAGCCGCGCTCGTCCATGACGCCGATGTCGCCGCTCTTGAAGAAGCCGTCTTCGGTCATGACCTTCGCCGTTTCCTCCGGCTTGTTCCAGTAGCCGGCCATCACCTGCGGGCCGCGGATCGCGATCTCGCCGGGTTCGCCCAGCGGCACCGGTTTTCCGTCGTCGTCGAGCAGGATGATGTCCGTCGACGGGAACGGCAGACCGATCGTTCCGCTGTAGGAGTCGGTGTCGGTCGGATTGCCGATCGCCGCCGGAGAGGTTTCCGAGAGGCCGTACGCCTCGCAAATCGGGCATCCGGTGAGGGCCAGCCACTTCTCGGCGACGGCCTTCTGCACGGCCATCCCGCCGCCAAGCGAGATCCGCAACTCGGAGAAGTCGATCTTCTTGGACCCCTCGTAGTTGGCCAACGCGTTGTAGAGCGTGTTGACCGCCGGGAATTGGGTGATCTTGAAGGGCATGACCTCCTTGACCAGCGCCGGCAGGTCGCGCGGATTCGGGATCAGGATGTTGAGTCCACCGACGCGCATCATCAGCAGGCAGTTCGCCGTCAGCGCGAAGATGTGATACAGCGGCAGCGCGCACACGGTGATGCTTTGCTCGGGAGACGGCGGCTTCTTCGGATTCGTGAGCGCCGGCTGCACCCAGGCTTCAGATTGCAGCACGTTGGCCAGGACGTTCTTGTGCAGCAGCGTCGCGCCCTTGGACACGCCGGTCGTGCCGCCGGTGTACTGCAGGAAGGCGTTGTCGTCGTTGGTGATCGGCACCGGCTTGAACTTCAGGCGCGCGCCCTCGGCGAGCATCGCGTTGAAACGCGTCGCGCCGGGCAGCTGGAATGCCGGCACCATCTTCTTCACGTGGCGCACGACGAGATTCACGAGCGTGCCCTTCGCCGCGCCGAGCAGGTCGCCCATCGCGGCGACGACCACATGCTTCACCTGGGTTCGCGCGATTACTTTCTCGAGCGTGTTCGCGAAGTTCTCCAGCACGACCATCGCCTTCGCGCCGGAGTCGACAAGCTGGTACTCGAGTTCGCGCGGCGTGTAGAGTGGGTTGACGTTGACCACCACGAGCCCGGCGCGCAGCACCCCGGCGATCACGGCCGGGTATTGCAGGACGTTGGGCATCATGATCGCAACCCGATCGCCCTTCTGCAGTCCCTTGGCCTGCAGCCAGGCGGCCACGCTGCGCGACATCGCATCGACATCCCCGAAGGTGATCGCCTTGCCCATACCCACATAGGCCTTGCGCTCAGCGTATTTCGTGAAGGCCTCGTCGATCAGTTGGACCAGCGAGGTGTACTGCGTGTAGTCGATCTCGGCGGGCACGCCCTTGGGATAGCTCTTGAGCCAGAAACGATCCATGTCACCTCCAGTTGATATTCCCTTCCGCCGTCGCGGGTACGCTGACGCGCACAATTATGAACAAAATCCCTCGACGTCGGTAGGGTCTCGTGAAGGTGCGCGGGCGCCGAGCGCCCTTGCGTCCGATCACTTCCCCGGCGGCGCGGCCGTCTCGAGTCGCGCATCGCGCTCGACGCGCGACAGCGTGGAAAGCGCGCGCGCGGCCGCGTAGAACCGCGGCAGCGAACCGCCCTGTTCGGCGAGAACCCGCAGGAAACCCGGCACCAGCTCAGTGTACGCGGCGACGGCAGCGAGGTGCGCGTTGGTGACTCCGCCGGCGAACCAGTGGTCGTACCCTGCAAACCCGCCCCAGCGCGCGCGCAGTGCCGCGTACTCGTGTTCGAGCGCGGCGAATACGGCGGCCTTTGCGGCGCGCTTCGTGCTGTCCGGCACATCGGATTCGTAGATCCGTTCGAGTTCCTCGCGATGGCGCAGCAGCAGCGCGAGAAATTCGCGTCGCCGCCCCGCGAACTCCTCGTAGGCACGCCGCACCCGGGCGTTCCCGGTGCGCAGTTCATTGGCCGCGAGCCAGCGCTCGACCCCGACTTCCTGGACCGCCGTGGCGAAGGACTCGTTGAAACGCGAATCGCCTTTCACGTAGAGCACCTGATGCGAGAGCTCGTGAAAGATCAGCCGCGCGATCTCCGCGTCCGGATAGCGCGTGACCGTGTCGGGCAGGGGGTCGTCGAAGAAGCCCAGTGTCGAATAGGCCGGCACACCCGCGACCTGGGTCTCGAGTCCGCGCGCGCGCAGCCTCTGCGCGTAGCGCTCGGCGTCCTCCCGGGAAAAGTAGCCCCGATAGCTGACGCACCCGGCCACCGGAAAGCACCCCTGCTCGAGGCGCAGTGAAAGCTCCGGCGCGGCGAACACGTTCCAGACCACAAACGGCCGTCCGATGCGCGCGTAGGAACGGTAGCTGCCGTTGTCGGGCAGGCCGAGCTGCGCCGAGGCGAATTCGCGCACCTCGCGCGCGAGCTCGAGCTTCCCGCGCAGCGTGGGGTCGAGCGTCGGGTCGCGCAACAGTTCGGCGATCGGCTGCGCGCTGTGCATCAGCGCAAGATGGCCGCTGACCGACTGCCAGTAGTAGCCCACCCCCTCGAGCGGCGCTGCGCAACCGGTGAGCAGGCTGGCGCAAGCCGCAAGCAGCGTGCACCGCACGGCCCGCATCACGCGCTGGCTTCCCGCAGCGACTCGACCTCGACCAGGCAGTCGTAGAAGGTCGGTCCGCCACCGAGATCGGTCAACGCCGGCGCGGTGACGGCGTTCACGTTGCGCCCGCCCGGCGAGAGCTTGTGCCACCACACGCCCCAGGCGAGCACCACCCCGGGCCGGATGCGGTCCTCCACGCGAGCGCGCGCGACGAAGGCGCCGCGATCATTGAATGCGCGCACCCGCGACCCGTCGACGATGCCGCGCACGGCCGCGTCGTCGGGATGGATCGCGCACTGCGGTTCGCGCTCACTGGCCGCCAGGCTGGCCACGTTGACGAAGGATGAGTTCAGGAAATTGCGCGCGGGCGGCGAGATGAAGGACAGCGGGTAGCGGCGCGCGAGCGCCGGGTCCGACGCCGCCGACTCATACGGATCGAGCTGATCGGGGAGCGGATCGAGTCCCTGCGCGGCGAGCCGCTCGCTGGCGAATTCGCATTTTCCCGAGGGCGTCGGGAAGCCCCCGTCGGCAAAGGGCGCCGCGGGCACGGCCAGGCGGATCCAGCCGGCACGGCGCACGTCGGCCAGCGAGTTCCCGCCCAGGCGCGGATCCGACCAGTCGATCGCAGCCGCGGCGATCTCCTCGTCGGTCGCGCGCAACGCCGGATCGTCGAAGCCCATGCGTCGGGCCAGCCCGCGAAAGATCTCGGAATTCGGCCGTGCCTGGCCAGCGGGCGCCACCGCCGGCTCGTTGGCGAGCAGATACAGGTGCCCGTAGGCCTTGTGCAGGTCGAAGTGCTCGGGCTGCATCGTCGCGGGCAGCACGAAGTCGGCATAGTCGGCGGTATCGGTGCGGAAATGCTCGAGCACCACGGTGAACAGATCTTCGCGTGCGAAGCCGCGGATCACGCGCTCCGAATCCGGTGCCACGGCCACCGGATTGGAGTTGTACACGACCAGCGCCTCGATCGGCGGATCGGCACCGAGCAGCGCGTCGCCGATCGTCGCCATGTTGATCGAACGCGGCTGGCGGGGCCAGCCCGGAATCAGGTCGGGACGCGTCAGCGCGGCGGAGTCCGTCGGGAAGTTTCCGCTCACGGAGAGCAGCGCGCCACCGGCGGGGTCGCGCCATGCCCCGACGAGCGCGGGCAGGCTGACGATCGCGCGCACCGCGTTGGCCGCCCCGCGCGTGCGCGCCAAACCATAGTTGAGCCGGATCGCCGCAGGCCGCGTCGTACCGTACGCGAGCGCGAGATCGAGCACTTCCTCCTCGGAGATGCCGCAGATCGCGGCCACCCGCTCCGGTGGGTACTGCGCCGCACGCTCGGAGAGGGCCGCGAAGCCCAGTGTGTGCCGCGCGATATAGTCGTCGTCGAGCAGTTCGCGACGGATGAGGACATGCATCATGCCCAGCGCCAGCGCCGCGTCGGTGCCCGGGCGCAGTGCCACGTGCGTATCGCACTTCTGCGCGGTTTCGGTTCGATACGGGTCGATGGCGATGAGCCGCGCACCGTTGCGTCGCGCCTGCTGGGCGAAGCTCCAGAAGTGCAGGTTCGAGGCGATGGAGTTCGATCCCCAGATGAGAATCAGCCGCGCGTCCGCGAAGCGTTCGACGTCCATCCCGACCGCGCCGCCGAGCGTGTAGCGCAGTCCCGCGATCCCCGCCGACGAGCAGATCGTGCGCTCCAGCAGCGACGCGCCGATGCGGTGGAAGAAGCGCGACGCCATGCCCTCGCCTTGCACGAAACCCATGGTTCCCGCATAGCTGTACGGCAGGATGCGCTGCCCATCGCGCGCCGCGATCGCTCCCAGGCGCGCGGCGATCTCATCGAGCGCTTCGTCCCAGCCAACCGGCTCGAAGCGGCCCTCCCCCTTCGCGCCGACGCGACGCAGGGGCACCGTGAGGCGATCGGGGTGGTGGAGCCGCTCCGGGTAGCGCGCGACCTTCGTGCACAGTGCGCCGTGCGTGCTCGGGTGCGCGGGATCGCCCGCCACCCGCATGACCCTGCCGTTCTCGACGGTGACCAGCAGCGCGCAGGTGTCCGGGCAATCGTGCGGACAGGCGCCCCGCACGATCTGGTGCGATGAATCCGGCACGATTCGTAGGTTGGATCTGGGCATCATTTGCGGGCTGGCGCAGCTCATGCTGATGATAAAATAAGCGGTTGCGTTCCTTATGATGCCCCAGACCATGAACATCGTCGACGAGATCGTCGGATTTGCCCCGGAAATCGCCGCGCTGCGGCGCGAGATTCACGCGCACCCCGAGCTGTGCTATGAGGAACACCGCACCGCTCAACTGGTGGCCGAGCGGCTCGAGGAATGGGGCATCGACGTCTCGCGCGGGTTGGGCGGAACGGGCGTCGTCGGCACGATCCAGGCCGGCACCAGCGCGCGCACGGTCGGACTGCGTGCCGACATGGACGCATTGCCAATGCAGGAGCACAACGCCTTCGCGCACCGCTCGAGCGCCGCGGGACGGATGCACGCCTGCGGCCACGACGGCCACGTCGCGATGCTGCTGGCCGCGGCGCGCCACCTGGCGCGCCACCGCGATTTCGACGGCACGGTGCACCTGATCTTCCAGCCTGCCGAGGAAGGCGGCGGCGGCGCCCGCACCATGATCGAAGGGGGCCTCTTCGAGAAATTCCCATGTGATGCCGTCTTCGCGATGCACAACTGGCCGGGAATCGCCCTCGGTGAGTTCGCGCTGTCGCCCGGGCCGATGATGGCCTCGAGCAACGAGTTTGAAATCGTGATCACCGGCAAGGGCGGTCACGCGGCGAATCCGCACGATGCCGTCGACCCGGTCGTTGTGGCGTGCCAGATGGTGATGGCACTGCAGACGGTGGTCACGCGCAACAAGAAGCCGATCGATGCGGCCGTGCTCTCGGTGACGCAGGTGATCACCGGCGAGGCGACCAACGTGATCCCCGATTCGGCCGTGATCCGCGGCACGGTGCGCACCTTCAGCGTCGCGGTGCTCGACCTGATCGAACGGCGCATGGGCGAGATCGCCGCAGCGCTTCCCCCGGTGTTCGGCGCCAGCGGTGTACTGCATTTCCGCCGCAATTACCCGCCGACGATCAACCACGAACACGAGACCGAGTTCGCGCGCACGGTGTTGCACGAGATGGTGGGCGTCGAGCATGTGCACAGCTTCGAGCCGACGATGGGTTCGGAGGATTTCTCCTACATGTTGCTCGCGCGTCCCGGCAGCTACGTCCTGGCGGGCAACGGCGACGGCAGCCACCGTGCCGGCGGCCACGGCGACGGGCCGTGCATGCTGCACAACCCGAACTACGACTTCAACGACGACCTGATCCCGATTGGCGGCAGTTTCTGGGTGCGTCTGGTGCAGAAGTACCTGGCCCCGGCCGCCTAGGCTCGGACGCCAGACGCGCGACCCAGACCACGATCAAGACACGGACGAAAGACTGACATGCTGGTTTTCGTGATCCGCAGGCTCTTCCAGGCGGCATTGGTGATGCTGGTGGTTGCCTTCATCTCCTTCTCACTGTTCCAGTACGTCGGTGACCCGGTTCTCGCCATGGTCGGGCAGGAAGCCACGCCCCAGGAACGCGCGGAATTGCGCCAGCACCTCGGGTTGGATGAACCCTTCTACACGCAGTTCGCGCGCTTCGTCGGCAACGCCGTTCAGGGCGAATTCGGACTCTCGTACCGCCAGGGTCGCAAGGTGTCGACGCTGATGAAGGAGCGTTTCCCCGCCACGCTCGAGCTCTCCATGGTGGCGGCCGTGCTCGCGCTCGTCGTGGGGGTGCCGCTGGGCGTCTACACGGCCTTGCGAAGGGACACGTTCCTGTCGAACTTCTTTCTCGCCGCCTCGCTGGTGGGCGTTTCGCTGCCCACCTTCCTGATCGGCATCCTGCTGATTCTCGTATTTGCGGTGCTGCTCGGCTGGCTCCCCTCCTATGGCCGCGGCGATGTGGTTTCCTTCGGCTGGCTGACGAGCGGCCTGCTCGGGGGCGGCTGGAAGAACCTGATCCTGCCGTCGATTACGCTGTGCCTGTTTCAGCTGACGCTCATCATGCGGCTGGTGCGCGCCGAGATGCTCGAGGTGCTGCGCACCGACTACATCAAGTTCGCGCGTGCCCGTGGGCTGAGCGACCGGGCCGTACACTTCGGCCACGCGCTCAAGAACACGCTGGTGCCGGTAATCACCATCACCGGCCTGCAGCTCGGCTCGATCATCGCGTTTGCGATCATCACCGAGACCGTATTCCAGTGGCCGGGGATGGGGCTGCTGTTCATCCAGGCGGTGCAGACGGCCGACATTCCGATCATGGCCGCCTATCTGTGCATGATCGCGCTCATCTTCGTCGTGATCAATCTCGCGGTCGACCTCCTGTACTTCGTGGTCGACCCACGGCTGCGGGTGGACCGCGCCACCGCCGCGCACTGATCCCCCAAGAACTCCTGAAACGAACCGAATGAAGCCGCAGAAGATGCCGCGAACGTCCGACGCCCGCCACACCCCCGCCGAGCTGCTCGCGTCGATCGAGGCGTTCATGCCGGATCTGCTGGCGATCCGCCACGCGCTGCACCGCAATCCGGAGCTCGGCTTCGAGGAGATCTTCACCTCCGAGCTGGTCGCCTGCGAGCTCGAGCGCTACGGGGTCGATCATATCGAGCGCGGCGTCGGCAAGACCGGGGTCGTCGCCTCGATCCGGGGGCGCACCGACACGCGCGGGCGCACCGTGGGGCTGCGCGCCGACATGGACGCGCTGCCGATGCACGAGGACAACGAATTCGCGCATCGCTCGATCAAGCCGGGAATGATGCACGGTTGCGGTCACGACGGGCACACGACCATGCTGCTGGGCGCCGCGCGCCGGCTCGCGGCCTCGCGTGATTTCGACGGTACGGTTCACCTGGTGTTCCAGCCCGGCGAGGAAGGCTTCGCCGGCGCCCAGGCGATGATCGACGACGGGCTCTTCGAGCGCTTCCCGTGCGACGCAGTCTTCGCGATGCACAACTGGCCGGGCCTGCCGCCGGGCCAGGTTGCCGTGCGCCCTGGCCCGATGATGGCCGCCGCCGATCGCGTCACGATCACGATCACCGGACGCGGCGGGCACGGCGCCCACGCGTACCTGGCGATCGATCCGGTGGTGGTCGCCGCGCACATCATCACCGCCGCGCAATCGATCGTTTCGCGCAACGTCAATCCGCTCGACTCCGCGGTCGTGAGCCTGTGTTCGATTCAGGCGGGGCATCCCGGCGCGATGAGCGTGATCCCGCACGAGGCGCAAATCGTCGGGACGGTGCGCACCTTCCAGGTTGCCACGCAGGACATGGTCGAAGAGCGGCTGGCCGCGATGGCCGAATCGATCGCCGCCGGGATGGGCGCGCGTGCCACCGTGCACTACGAGCGCATGTATCCGGCGACGATCAACACCGTCGACGAGGCGATGTTCGCCCAGCAGGCCGCCGCCGAACTGGTCGGGACGCAGCAGGTTGTGACCGACCTCCCGCCGAGCATGGGCGCCGAGGATTTTTCGTTCATGCTGCGCAAGCGCCCGGGCGCTTACCTGCGGCTCGGCCAGGGAGGGGCCGAGTCAGGCTGTTTCCTGCACAATACGCGTTACGACTTCAACGACGCGGTCCTGCCGCTGGGCGCTGCGCTGTACGCGCACATCGCCCAGCGTTGGCTCGACCGCAGCTGAATCCGGGCTTTCCGATGACCCCTTTTGCAACCGGACGCGGCCGACGAGCCGCTACTACGAGGAGATGAGGATGAAGACAACACTGCGAACTCTCGCAATCGCCGTCGGCGCCGCACTGGTGCTGAGCGGAGCGGTACACGCGAAGACTTTCCGCATTGCCGACCAGAGCGACGCCCTGTCGATGGACCCGCATTCGCTCAACGAGTCGATGCAGCTGAGTTTCACCGGCAACATCTACGAGCCGCTCGTCGGACGTGACAAGAAGCTGGGCCTGACGCCGGCGCTCGCGACGAAGTGGACGCAGACCAGTCCGACGGTCTGGCGCTTCGACTTGCGCAAGGGCGTGACCTTCCACGACGGCAGCCCGTTCACGGCCGACGACGTGATCTTTTCGCTCGAGCGCGGCAACGGCGAAGGCTCGGACATGAAGTCCTACGTCGGCACGATCGCCGCGGTGAAGAAGATCGACGACTTCACCGTCGAAGTCACCACCAAGGCGCCGTTCCCGATCCTGCCCGACGTCCTGTCCAACTTCTACATCATGAGCAAGAAGTGGGCCGAGGCCAACGGCGCGAGCAAGCCGGTGGACAAGCGCAAGGGCGTCGAGAACACCGCCTCGTTCAAGGCCAACGGCACCGGCCCCTTCCGCCTGAAGTCGCGTGACCCGGGCGTGCGCACCGTGCTGGTGCGCAACCTCAACTGGTGGAACAAGACCGAAGGGAATGTCGACGAGGTGATCTTCACCCCGATCGGCAACGACGCCACCCGCGTCGCTGCGCTGATCTCGGGCGAGATCGACATGATGCAGCCGGTTCCGGTGCAGGACGTCGCGCGGTTGTCAGCCAATCCCAACCTCAAGATCATGGTCGGCCCCGAGCTGCGCACGATCTTCCTGGGCATGGACCAGAAGCGGGACGAGTTGCTCTTCTCCAACGTCAAGGGCAAGAACCCGTTCAAGGACAAGAACGTTCGGCAGGCCTTCTACCAGGCGATTGACATCGAGCTGATCAAGACCAAGATCATGCGCGGTGCCGCCAAGCCCATGGGCATGATGTTCGGCCCCGGCATCAAGGGCTTCACCGAGGAAGCGAACAAGCGCCTCGCCTACGATCCGGAAAATTCGAAGAAATTGCTCGCCGCAGCCGGCTACCCCAATGGCTTCGAAGTCAAGATGAACTGCCCGAACGACCGTTACGTCAACGACGGTGAGATCTGCCAGGCGGTGGCCAGCATGCTCGCGAAGGTCGGCGTGAAGATCAATCTGGAAGCCGAGAGCAAGGCAACGTACTTCCCGAAGATCCTGTCGCGCAATACGTCCTTCTACCTGCTCGGCTGGGCGCCCGGCAGCTATGACGCGCACAACCCGCTGTTCAACCTGATGTCCACCCCGGGTGCCGGCGGCCAAGGGATGTTCAATCTCGGCAGCTACAGCAACCCGAAACTCGACGAGCTGACCGCCAAGATCGCGTCCGAGACCGACCAGGCCAAGCGCCAGGCGATGATCTCCGAAGCGAGCAAGCTTCACCAGGACGACATCGGCCACCTTCCGCTGCACCAGCAGGCGCTGGCCTGGGGAATGCGCAAGAACGTCGATCTCGTCCAACTGGCGGACAACTTCAACCCGTTCAAGTGGGTCGTGATCAAGTAGTTCTTTAAGCGACTGACTTTCCGATGTACCCAGGTACGACTGCTGCCACCGAGGGGAGTCCAGCCAAGCTGGGCGCCCTTCGGCGCTTTCTCGACGGCGACCTCTATCACAGTTTTCGCAACACGCCGGTCGCGGTCGGCGCGGCGATCGTTGCGTTCATCATGATCTTCGGTGCAGTCTTCGCGCCGTGGGTGGCGCCGCATACGCCGTTCGACCTGGCGACGATCTCGCTCAACGAGTCGCTGTTTCCGCCCGTGTGGATCGCGGACGGCGTCTGGAGCTACCCGCTGGGCACCGATGACCAGGGGCGCGACATCTTCTCCACGATCCTCTATGGGTCGCGCATTTCCCTGCTGGTGGGCCTCGCATCCGTGGCGCTCGCCATGTTCCTGGGCGTGAGCCTGGGACTGATCTCGGGCTATGTGGGTGGGCGGCTCGACGGATTCATCATGCGCGTGGCCGACGTGCAGCTCTCCTTCCCTGCGATCCTGATCGCGCTGCTGATCGACGGAGCCGCGCGCGCTGCCCTGCCTCGCGAAGCGCACACCGACACGCTCGCGCTCGTCGTGCTGGTCGGTGCCATCGGGCTGGCCAACTGGGTCCAATACGCGCGCACGGTGCGCGGTTCGACGCTCGTCGAGAAGAACAAGGAATATGTGCAGGCGGCGCGCGTGATCGGGGTGCGTCCCTGGCGGATCATGATCCGCCACGTGCTGCCGAACGTGCTCGGGCCGGTGCTGGTGATCGCCACCATCAACGTCGCCACGGCGATCATCACCGAGGCCACGCTGTCCTTTCTCGGCCTCGGCGTTCCGCCCACTTCGCCATCGCTGGGCACCATGATCAATACGGGCAACAACTTCCTCTACTCGGGCGAGTGGTGGCTGGTGATCTTCCCCGGGCTGGCGCTCGTGCTCCTGTGCATGTCCGTGAACCTGCTGGGCGACTGGCTGCGCGATGCGCTCAATCCGAAACTGCGCTGACGCGCACGACGGGCAACCACCGTGTCAACGAATTCCTCTGCGATGAACGCCTCGCTGCTCGAAGTCAAGAACCTCTGCGTCGAGTTTCCCGGCCGACGCGGCACGCTGCGCGCCATCGACGACATCTCGTTCGCCATCGACCCCGGTGAAGTGCTGGGTGTGGTCGGGGAATCCGGCGCCGGGAAGTCGCTCACCGGCGCCGCGATCATCGGGCTGCTCGAGCCTCCGGGCCGGATCTGCGGCGGAGAGATCTGGCTCGCCGGCCGCCGGATCGACCAGCTCGTCGGCGAGGACATGAGAAAGATCCGCGGTCGCGAGATCGGGGCCATCTTCCAGGATCCGCTCACCTCGCTCAATCCGCTCTATAGCGTCGGGCAGCAGCTGACCGAAACGATCATGGCGCACCTGCCGCTCACGATGACGCAGGCGCGCAACCGCGCGATCGAGTTGCTGGAGGCCACCGGAATTCCGGCGGCGCGCGCGCGCATCAACAGCTATCCGCACCATTTCTCGGGCGGCATGCGCCAACGCGTCGTCATCGCGCTCGCCCTCGCTGCCGAGCCCAAACTCATCGTCGCTGACGAGCCGACCACCGCACTCGACGTGTCGATTCAGGCCCAGATCATCGAGTTGCTCAAGAAACTGTGCCGCGAGCACGGCACGGCGGTGATGCTGATTACCCACGACATGGGCGTGATCGCCGAAACGGCGGATCGCGTGGCCGTGATGTATGCCGGGCGGATCGCGGAGATCGGACCCGTGTCCGACGTGATCAACCGCCCGAAGCATCCATACACGGTGGGCCTGATGGGTTCGATCCCCTCGATCCTTGAGGAACGCGAGCATCTCGCGCAGATCGATGGCTCGATGCCGCGCCTGAACGCCATCCCTGCGGGGTGCGCGTTCAACCCGCGCTGTCCGCAGGTGATGGAACTCTGCACCCGGCGCCGTCCCGATTTGCTGGCAACCTCCACATCGCGTGCGGCGTGCTGGCTGCACGAGGTGGGTGAAGCGGTTGGAGTTCAGGCATGAGCACGCTGGTCGAAGCCCACAACGTATCCAAGATCTTCGACGTCTCGGCCCCGTGGCTCAATCGGGTGCTCGAGCGCAAGCCGCGGCAGCTTCTGCACGCCGTCGACAAGATCTCATTCACGATCCGCAAGGGTGAGACGCTTGCGCTGGTGGGCGAGTCGGGTTGCGGCAAGTCGACGGTGGCCCGCATGCTCGTGGGCCTCTATGGCACCAGCGGCGGGACGATCCAGTTCGACGGCAAGGATCTCACCAAGGAAATCGCCGGCCCGCAGGGCGCCGCGTTGCGCCGGCGCATGCAGATGATCTTCCAGGATCCGTACGCCAGCCTGAATCCGCGCTGGACTGTCGCGCAAATCGTCGCCGAGCCGATTCTCGTTCATCAGCTCCTGAGCGATCGTGCGCAAATTATCGAACGGGTGCGCCAACTGCTCGAGCACGTGGGGCTCTCGGGCAACGACGTCGAGAAGTTCCCGCACCAGTTCTCCGGCGGCCAGCGCCAGCGCATTTCCATCGCCCGCGCCCTGGCCTCGGAGCCGGAATTCCTCGTTTGTGATGAACCGACCTCGGCGCTCGACGTTTCGGTGCAGGCGCAGGTGCTGAATCTGATGCGCCAGCTCCAGCGCGACGATCATCTCACCTACCTCTTCATCTCGCACAACCTGGCCGTCGTGCACCACGTGAGCGATCGGATCGGCGTGATGTACCTCGGCCGCATCGTCGAACTGGCGCCCAAGGCGACACTCTTCGCACGCCCCCAGCACCCCTACACCCGGATGTTGCTCGACGCGATTCCCGATGTGAAGATGACCGGGCGCTCCCGCACGCCGGTGGCCGGCGAAGTGCCCAATCCGCTCAATCCGCCCCCGGGCTGCACCTTTCACCCGCGCTGCCCCTATGCGAACGAGCGCTGCAAGCGCGAGCGGCCGGCCGTCCTGGCGCTCGAAGGCGACGCGTCGGTTGCGTGCCACGCGGTGGAGGAACGCCGGGTCGACTGGGCCGCTGCTCAGCAGGCGGACAGCACCCAGGAATCTCCCGCGCTCGCCAGCCGGTAGTCACGCCCGACCTCGAGGCTTGCCTTGCGCTCGATGTGACCGAAGGGCAGACCGGTGACGATCGGGGTGGCGATCCGCTCCCGCCAGTAGGCGACCATGGCCGAGAAGTCGTAGCCGTTGTCATGCGGAACGGCACGCCACTCGGTGAATGCCCCCAGCACGATGGCCCGTTGGCGCGCGAGCACACCGGCCAGATGCAGCTGATGCAGCATCCGTTCGATGCGATACGGGTGCTCGGCGACGTCCTCCAGAAAAAGCAGGCCGCCGTCGATGGTCGGGAAATAGGGGGTCCCCACCAGGGCGGCGACCATCGACAGGTTGCCCCCCCAGAGCCGACCGTGCACCTCGCCCGCCCACGGCACGGGTGACCGCGGGTGAGTGGTCACTTCTCCTGGAAAGACCACCTGTTGGGGATGACCAGAGAGCGCCGCTTCGAAGGAAGCGACGGTGTAGGGATCGGGTGCCTCCTTCCCAAAGTCCCCGGAGAAGGACGGTCCCGCGAAGCTGTGGAGATTCTGCGTCGCGAGCAGCGCCAGGTGAAAGGCAGTGAAATCGCTGTATCCGACCCAGCGCACGCCCCGGCGCACGGACGCGCCCACCCGGTCCCAGTCGATCCGGTCGAGCAGCCGCGAGAGGCCGTAGCCGCCGCGTACGATCATCACCGCGTCGATGTCTTCCTCGAGAGCCGCGGCGTGAAACCCCGCGAGCCGGGCTTCGTCCTCGTCCGAGAAGCGCTGCCACGACGTGCGCGGAACGTCACAGCGCACCTCGTGCCCGCGCGCTGCGAACCACGCACAGGCCGCGTCGAAGCGATCCAGCGACAGGTGCGCGCCCGACGGGGCGATCACCCGGATCCGCATCGGACCTCGTGCTCCCATTGCTGCCCCCCCACTTTTCTCTATCGGGCCGCGGCCCGCAGCTCATGCGGGCTCAGTCGCAGGTTTCCGTAGCGCCCGCGCGTCTTCTCGCCCGTGTTGTCGGTGTCGGTCAGGATCGCGATCCCGACCAGACGTCCCGGCTCCGCGCCGAACGCGCGCCGATAGTCTTCCACGATATTGCGCCGAAAGCGAACCCATCTGCCGAGTTCCCCGGTTCCGCTGGATACCACGAGCTTGCGGACCCGGGAAGTGTGCGGGTTGCGCAGCACCGTTTCCGACGGTTGGCTGTTCTCCCAGATGTACATCAGCGTGGCATACGGCAATTCCCGCCCGGTGAGCAGGCGCATCTGCTCGAAGAACAGGCGGTCGCGCACCGGAAGCGCGGCGCGGTTGCCCTCGAAGTCCAGCACCACGCGCACCGGAGCGTCTTCGCCGTGCGGATCCGTGTTGTCGGCGCCCGGAATCAGCGCGTCAACCTGCCAGCGCCACTCCAGCATGGGGTGGCTGGCAGGATCGACGTCAAGGGGGCGGCTCAGCCCGGAGGCCGCCGCCTCGGCCGTGGCGGTGACGATCACGCCTTCGCCGTCGCGCGACCAGCGATAGCTCGTGCGCCGCTTCGACGGATGCAGGATCCAGGGCTCCCAGTCGTTGCCCAACTCGGACACCTCGCCGGAAGCGGCAAAAAGGTCGATTGCCGGTACGCGCTGACTCGACTGCCGTGGCGCGACGCTGGGGGCTGCGCTGTCGGTTCCGCTGCCCGAAGCGCCCGATTGGATCGGTGCCGGCGCACAGGCGGCCAGACTTGCGGCGACCAGAAAGCCGGCCAGCCATGCCGCGCAGCGTTTCGTTCGCGATGCGCGCGCGGGCCCAACGCCTCCCGCCCCCTTGCTGCCCGACCCCCTGACCATCGTCTCGACCGATTTCCCGTTGCCCGCCCGCGGCAGGCACCCGGGCAGTCTAGTGAACGTCCACCGGGACCACAATGAATAACGCCCGCCTGCGTCCATCAGGCCGTCGATTCGTGGTTCCCGGACAACGTGAATAGCAAGAAAGCCGCCTCCATAGGCCGGTTCCAGAAACAAAGAAGCCACCCCAAGGGGTGGCTTCTTTGCTTCGGATAAGTGCCTGACGATGCCCTACTTTCACGACCTATAATGGTCACTATCATCGGCGCAACAGCGTTTCACGGTCCTGTTCGGGATGGGAAGGGGTGGTTCCACTGCGCTATGGTCATCAGGCATAAGGGGTTGCCTGCTCGCTTGCCCGGATTTCTCCGCGCACTCGCACAAGCCAATTCGGTTGAGAAGAATCGCATCAGACTCCGATCAGATCGCAACTTTCGTTGCGCGCGGGTCATGATTGTTCACAAAACAATTTGCGGCACAAGCCAGCTCGAAAGTTTGCGGCTCAAATCGAGCGCGCATCCGAGCAAAGTTATAGGGTCAAGCCTCACGGGCAATTAGTACCGGTTAGCTCAACGTGTCACCACGCTTCCACACCCGGCCTATCAACGTCCTGGTCTCGGACGACCCTTCAGGGGGATCAAGTCCCCGGGAGATCTCATCTTCAGGCAAGTTTCCCGCTTAGATGCTTTCAGCGGTTATCTTTTCCGCACATAGCTACCCAGCAATGCCACTGGCGTGACAACTGGTACACCAGAGGTGCGTCCACTCCGGTCCTCTCGTACTAGGAGCAGCCCCCGTCAAATCTCCAACGCCCACAGCAGATAGGGACCAAACTGTCTCACGACGTTTTGAACCCAGCTCACGTACCTCTTTAAATGGCGAACAGCCATACCCTTGGGACCGGCTACAGCCCCAGGATGAGATGAGCCGACATCGAGGTGCCAAACACCGCCGTCGATA
>JAGXFR010000058.1 GCA_024637155.1 Burkholderiaceae bacterium
GCTCGGGAGCTTCCTGGGCGCCTGGCTGGGCGGGCGGATCTTCGACGCGACCGGGTCCTATGACTGGGCGTGGGCGCTGATCATTGCCTTTGGCGTGTTCGCGGCGATCGTGCACCTGCCGATCAACGAGACGGCGCTCGCGCGTCGCGCGCCGGCGGCGGCCGCGCCGCTCGGCTGAGCGGACGCGCCGCCGCGCCACGGCGGCGGGCGGCGTCCGTTCTCCCCTACATCCGCTCGAACACGGCGGCGATGCCCTGGCCGCCGCCGATGCACATCGTCACCAGCGCATGACGCCCGCCGGTGCGCTGGAGTTCGTAGAGCGCCTTCACGGTGATCAGTGCGCCGGTCGCGCCGATCGGGTGGCCGATCGAGATCCCGGAGCCGTTCGGGTTGACGCGCGCCGGGTCGAGCTCCAGGTCGCGACTGACCGCCAGGGCCTGTGCGGCGAAGGCCTCGTTGGCCTCGATCACGTCCATCGCGCCCACGGCGAGCCCGGCGCGCTCGAGCGCCTTGCGGGAGGCCGGCACCGGTCCGATCCCCATGTAGGCCGGGTCGACGCCCGCGTGCGCGTAGGACACCAGGCGCGCGAGCGGCTTGAGGCCGCGGGCCGCGGCGGTCTTCGCTTCCATCAGCACGAGCGCCGCCGCCGCGTCGTTGATCCCCGAGGCGTTGCCGGCGGTGACCGTGCCGGCTTCCTTGATGAACACCGGCTTGAGCCGCGCCATGTCCTCGAGGGTCGTGCCGGGGCGGGCGTGCTCATCGGTTTCGAAGACCGTGGTCCCCTTGCGGGTGCGCAGTTCCACGGCGAGGATCTGATCGCGGAAGGTGCCGGCCGCGATCGCCGCGCCGGCACGGCGGTGGCTCTCGACGGCGAGTGCGTCCTGGTCCTCGCGGGTGATGCCCCACTTCTTGGCGATGTTCTCGGCGGTGACCCCCATGTGGATCGTCTGGAACGGGTCGTGCAGCGCCCCGACCATCATGTCGATGACCTTGCCGTCGCCCATGCGCTGGCCCCACCGGTGGCTGGGCAGATGGTAGGGGCCGCGGCTCATCACCTCGGCGCCGCCCGCGATCGCGATATCGGCGTCGCCCAGCAGGATCGACTGCGCGGCGCTCACGAGCGCCTGCAGCCCAGAGCCGCAGAGGCGGTTGACGGTGAGTGCCGGCGCGTCCTGCGTGACGCCACCGTCGAGCGCGGCCACCCGCGCGAGGTACATGTCGCGCGCTTCCGTGTTCACGACGTGGCCGAAGACCACGTGGCCGACGTCGTCCCCGCTGAGCTGCGCGCGCGCGAGCGCTTCGCGCACGACCAGCGCTCCGAGCTGTGTCGGAGAGTGATCCTTGAGGCTGCCGCCGAAGGTTCCCACCGCGGTGCGCACACCGCTGACCACCACCACTTCCCGAGTCATGAACTTCCTCCTGTCGATTGCGTGATGCGCCGCCTGCGCAGCGCGGTTCAGAAAACGAGTCTGCCCACCCACCACCCCAGTGCCGCGAGCGCGGCCGAGGCGGGAATCGTCAGCACCCATGCCCAGAGAATGTTGCCCGCCACGCCCCAGCGTGCGGCCGAGAGCCGACGGGTGGCGCTGGCGCCCATCGTCGCGCCGATGATCGTGTGCGTGGTGGAAACCGGAACGCCCAGGCCGGTCGCGATGAACAGCGCGAGCGCCCCGCCGGCTTCCGCGCTCACGCCGCCCAACGGCCGGATGCGCGTGCTGCGCTGCCCCATCTTGCGCACCACGCGCCAGCCTCCGAGCAGCGTGCCCGAGGCGATGGCCAGGTAGCATGCGGTCACGACCCAGCCCGGCAAGCGCTCCGGACTGGCAGCGCCAGCGAGCAACAATGCGAGCCAGATGATGCCCATCGTCTTCTGCGCGTTGTTGCTGCCGTGCCCCATCGCGTAGAGTGCGGACGACACCAGTTGCAGCCGGCGCAGCCATGCGTCGGCCCGCAGCGGCGGCGCGCGACGCAACAGCCACGAGGCGCCCACCACCAGCGCGCCGGAGAGCCCGAGCGCGAGGAGCGGAGCGACCAGGATGAACACGGCGATCGGCGCGAGCCCGCTGGCAATCAGCGGTTCCGGTCCCGCTTTCGCGAGCGTCGCGCCGACCAGTCCGCCGATGAGCGCGTGCGAATAGCTGGTGGGGATGCCGCCGTGCCAGGTGATCACGCTCCACGCGAACGCGCCCGCCAGGGCGCCGAAGATCACGGCAGGGCCGATCACGCCGGGCGTCACGATGCCGAAGGCTACCGTCTGCGCAACGTGCTGGTCGAAGACAAAGATCGCCGCGAAATTGAAGAATGCCGCCCACGCCACGGCCTGATAGGGGCGCAGCGCTCCGGTGGAGACTGTGGTCGCGATCGAATTGACGGCGTCGTGGAAGCCGTTCATGAAGTCGAACGCGAGCGCGACGATGACGAGCATCGCCAGGACGCCAAAGGAGATCTGCATGCCGCTCATCGCGCCGCCCCGGTGCCGCGCCTCAGGCGTTCTCGAGCACGACGCCCTCGATCACGTTGGCGACGTCCTCGCACTTGTCGCTCACCATCTCGAGTTGCTCGTAGACGGCCTTGAGCTTGATCAACTGGCGCACGTCGACCTCGTCGCGAAAGAGCTTCGACATGCCGGAGCGCATCACCCGATCGGCATCCGACTCGAGCCGGTCGATCTCCTCGCAGAACTTGAGAATCTGCTGCGCATCCTCCATGTTCGCGAGCAGGCGTACCGCGTCGGCCACCCGGTCGGCACACATCCGGCTCAGGTCGGCGAGCTGGCGCGCCTCCGGGGTGACGCGCTGCAGGTCGTAGAGCATCGCCGATTCGGCGACGTCCTGGATCAAGTCCAGGATGTCGTCCATCCGCGTGATGAGCTTGTGAATCTCGTCGCGATCGAAGGGCGTCACGAAGGTCTGGCGCAGCAGCACGATGGTCTCGTGGGTGATCTTGTCGGCGGCGCGCTCGGCGCTGTCGATCGCGTCGACGTGCTTCTGGCGGGCGCCGAGATCGGCGTAGTTCGCCATCAGGTCGGCGAGTTCGCGACTCCCCTTGACGACCAGCGCGGCGTGCTGGTTGAACAGGTCGAAGAACCTGCCCTCGCGGGGCATCAGGCGTCCCAGCATTGGAGCTCCTGGACAGTGGTCAGTGGTCCGCACCGCCCGGCGCGGCGCATCACAGCGTAACAGAAATGCGCGCGCGCGCTGTGCGCTGCGGGCGGCGTCGCGCACAGCGCACCCGCGTGGCCGATGCGCTCAGACCCCGGCGCGTCGCCGGATTGCCTCGAGGTAGGCGGCGGCGTCGGGCGCCTTCCCGGAGCGCTGCGCCTCCCAGACCATCGCGGCCAGACACTCGATGATCTCGTGCGCGGCCTCGTGGGGCGAGTCGAGACGGCGTGAGAGCGTGCTGAAGGCGGCGACGATCCCCGGTGGCTGGTCGATCGCGCATTGTTCGGCCACGGCCAGATGCAGGGACAGGTGCAGAAACGGATTGGTGCGCCCCGCATCGACCGGGTATTGCGCGGCGAGCGCTTCATCGACCGATGCCAGGTCCGCGTGGTACTCGGGGTGCAGGAGGATCGCTTCGAGCGCCATTGCCTCGAGCGCTGTGAGCGGCGCGTGGTCCCGGTACTTCGCCCAGGTGCCGCAAAAAAAGCGGCGTACGTCTTCCTGCGATGGATCGAACATGCGGGGTGGCTCCTAGGCGCGCGCTCGTTTGCGACGCGCCCCCGGCGCCGGCGCCGGCGGCTCGTCGCCCGACGCCGTCTTGTCCGGGAATGCGCACAGATCTGCGATCAGGCATTGCCCGCAGCGCGGTTTGCGGGCAAGGCAGACGTAGCGTCCGTGCAGGATCAGCCAGTGGTGCGCGTCGACCAGGAACTCCTGCGGGACCGTCTGCTCGAGCGCGGTTTCGACCGCCGACGGCGTTTCCCCGGGCGCGATGCCCGTGCGGTTGGCGACGCGAAAGACGTGCGTGTCGACCGCGATCACGGGTTCGCCGAAGGCGATGTTGAGGATCACGTTGGCGGTCTTGCGCCCGACCCCCGGGAGCGCCTCGAGTGCGGCACGCTCGCGCGGCACTTCGCCCCCGTGCTTGTCGACCAGGATCGCGCAGGTCGCCGCCAGATGGCGTGACTTCGAGCGGAACAATCCGATTGAGCGCACGTACTCGGCGATGCCCGCCTCGCCGAGCGCGCGCATCGCCTGCGGGGTGTTGGCCGCGGCAAAGAGCGGCCCGGTCGCGGCATTCACGCTCCGATCCGTCGCCTGCGCCGAGAGGACCACGGCGACCAGCAGCTCAAAGGGAGACGAATAGACGAGTTCGGGCTGCGGCGCGGGGTTGGCGGCGCGCCAGCGCGAGAAGATCTCGGCGCGCTCGTGTGCCTTTATGGGGTGCGCGCTGCGCCGTTGCGCGGAGGCAGCGGCGCTCACCGCTGTCGGTCGCGCTGCGCAATGCGCTCGCGGGCGCGGGCCACGGCCGCCTCGACGATCTCGCGCCGCGGGACCGCGAGTGCGGCCGGCCGCGGGTCGGCACCGCGGCGCGCCTTGACGGTGCGCGCGAGTCGCTCTTCGCGATTCCGGTAGTGCGTGAACGCCGTCGCGAGGTCGGGCTCGGACGGCGCCGCAGCGATGCGGATGCACCCGGTGGGGCAGGGCGCCACGCAGCGCGCGCAACCGGTGCACGCCTCGGCGATGATCGTGTGCATGCGCTGGCGCACGCCGATGATCGCGTCGACCGGGCAGACCTGCAGGCAGCGTGCGCAGCCGATGCATCCCGGGGCGTCGATCCACGCGCGTGTCGCGGCGCCGGGCTCACCCGCCGGAAAGAAAGGCAGGTTCTCGTACCCCATCTTCGCTCAGGCGGCGCGGTGGCCTTGATCGGCCCGGGTGCGGCGGCTCTCCCGGGCAGGCGCGACGCCGCCCCGTTGGGTCGCCAGGCTATCGCGGATGAACTCGCGCACCTTCGGGTAGATCTGCTCGCGCCAGCGCCGGCCGCTGAAGATCCCGAAGTGGCCGGCGCCCTTCGCCGTCAGATGTAGCTTGCGGGTCTTCGGGATGCTTGCGCACAGCTCGTGGGCGGCACGCGTCTGCCCGAGCCCCGAGATGTCGTCGAGTTCGCCCTCGACCGTGAACAGCGCGACCCGGCGGATGTCCGCGGGATTGACGCGAATCGTCCCGCCGTCGAAGCGCACATCCCATTCCCCGCGCAGCAGCAGATGCTGCTGGAACACCGTGTGGATCGTGTCGAGGTAGTACTCCACCGGCATGTCGAGCACCGCGTTGTACTCGTCGTAGAAGCGCCGGTGCGCCGCGGCATCCTCCAGGTCACCGCGGATCAGGTCCTGATAGTAGTCGTGGTGCGAGTCGGCGTGGCGGTTCGGGTTCATCGCGATGAACCCGGCGTGCTGCAGGAAACCCGGGTAGACGGGACGGCCGGCGCCCGGAAAGCGGGCCGGGACCCGGTAGATCAGGTTGTGCTCGAACCACAGGAAGGGCTTGTCCATCGCCAGCGCGTTGACCTCGGTCGGATTGCTGCGCGTGTCGATCGGACCGCCCATCATGATCATCGACCGTGGCTGAAGGGGGTCGTCGAGCGTGGCCATGATCGACACCGCGGCGAGCACCGGGACGGTGGGCTGGCAGACCGACATCACGTGCACTTCGGGGCCGAGGTGGCGAATGAACTCGATCGCGTAGGCGATGTAGTCGTCGAGATGGAACGGCCCCAGCGCCAGCGGAACCATGCGCGCGTCGACCCAGTCGGTCAGGTAGACGTCGTGATCGCGCAGCAGGGTGCGCACGGTGTCGCGCAGCAGCGTCGAGTGGTGTCCGGAGAGCGGGGCAAAGGCCAGCACGACCGGGTCCGGCGCCCGAGCGGCGAGCGCGGCGGGGAACTGGCGCTCGAAGTGCACCAGCTTGCAGAAGGGCTTGTCGATGACCACCTGCGGGGAGACGGCCACGGCCACGCCGTCCACCTCGACCGAATCGATCCCGTATGCGGGTTTTTCGTAGTCCTTGCCGAAGCGATGCAGCACGTTGAAGCCGGCTGCAACCCGGTCGGCAAAGGGGGCGTAGCTCAGGGGGCTGTATGGATGCGAGTAGATTCGGCTCATCGTCTCCGCCCAGTTGGACAGAGGATTCAGGACGGCGCGCCGCGCCTCGTGCATTTCATAGAGCATTCATCGACCTCCAGGGCAACCGGGAATCACGACACGCCCGACGACACGCCCGGATTCGTGCACTGCGCACCTTGACCATTGTCGCACGATGACCCAAATCGGTTGCTGAAATGGCCGTTGCGCGTGTTCCGCATTCACTTGCACTTCAGTTATAACGAAGAAACACTCAGATTCGGTGCGCGTCCTCGGGCAGGTGCCGCAGGCACAGGTCCAGCCAGCGCGCGGTGAGCTTCTCGGCGAGCGAGTTCTGCCGGAGGCGCTGGTTGAGCGCAGCGAAGTCGACCCGGTCGAGCGGCTGATCCTGGTTGAAGCACGAAAACACATAGCGGACTTCGCCGGTCTCGGGATCCCGGTGCGGCTGCAGGCACTGCGCGCAAATCTCCTTCATCATGCACTGCATCGGCGAGTTGATCGATCCGATGCCGATATGCCCGGGCTTGAGCAGATGCGCCAAGCGGCCCGAGCGTTCGAGCGCGACCGCCGCCATCATCCGGTCCGAACCGATCGTGATGAGCCGGTCGGCATCCTGGAGGCGCAGCACCGGCTCGCCCAGTTTCCCCTCGCCGTAGGCGATCATCGCCTCGATGATGTTTCCCACAAAACTCCGATCGCCCGCTCGCCCCGGCTCGATGGCCGGCCCGACGTCGCTGCACCAGACGATCACGTCCCCGGCCCGCTCGATGTCGGCGACCTTGAACCGGTCCGCGGGGGTGCGGTACCCGGCGAAATAGAGCACCTTCGAGCCCGCCGCCCGGAACGCCGCACCGATCGAGAAAAGCACGGCGTTGCCCAGTCCGCCGCCCAGCAGCACCACGGTCTCGTCGCCGCGGATCTCGGTCGGCTCACCCGTGGGGCCCATCAGCACCACCGGTTCGCCGGGTTCGAGCAGGGCGCAGAGGTCGGAACTGCCACCCATCTCCAGCACGATCGTCGAGATCAGCCCGGCGTCCCGATCGACCCACGCGCCGGTCAGCGCGAGCCCCTCGGTGGCCAGCCGGGTGGTGATTCCGTCGACGCGCACGCTGTGCGCGCGCGTCTCGTAATTCTGCAGACGATAGAACTGGCCCGGTTCGAAGCGCCGCGCCGCCTGCGGAGCGCGCACGACGATCTCGACGATCTGCGGTCCCAGCCGCTCAACGCGCTCGATCCGTGCTCGCAGCGCGTCGTCGAGCTGGCGCACGAAGTCCGGGAAGGGCCGGGCATCCTGCGGTGCGCGGCGCGCGAGCACCCGCGACACGGTCGGATAGCCCTGTCGCGCCGAACCCATCGCCTTGACGACGTTGCCCGCATAGCTCGGATGCAGGTCGCCGAAGAACGAGATCATGCGCCCGTCGGCGATTTGCGAGAGCAGCACCTGCACGGCTTGCGGCTTCGAGTGGTTTCGCTCGGGGCGCACCGGCTCTCCGTGTTCGTCGATCGCCTGGAAGTAACGTCCGTCCAGTGCGAAATGGACCTGGTCCTCGCGGGCCAGCACGGTGTTCGGATGGGTGCCGGCAGCGATCAGCACCGCGCGCGCCGGCATTTCGACCGCCTCGCCGTCGTGCCAGCGGCCTGCGTCGTCGCGCGTGGCGCGGCGCAGCCGGATCGCGCGCACGGCGCCGTTGGCGTCGATCTCGATGCGATCCGGATTCAGACACTCGGCAAGCAGCACGCCTTCCTCGAGCGCCTTCTCGATCTCCTCGTGGTTGAGCGTATAGGCCGGGCTGTCGATCATGCGCTTGCGATACGCGATGGTCACACCGCCCCAGAGCGCGAGCAGTTTCATGATCGCCGGCTCGCGCGCTTCGATGCTCGCGCGCTGGCGCTCGCGCCGGATCGCTGCGGCGTGGGCGATGAATTCGTCGGCGACCCCGCGGTCCTCGTCGCTCCAGCCGGCGCGAATCGTTGCCTCGTCGAGCTCGTGCGAGAGCATTTCGTAGCGCAGCAGGAACTTCTCGACCTGCACCGGGTAGTAGGCCAGGGCCTCGGTGGCTGCGTCGATCGCGCTCAGCCCGCCGCCGATCACCACCACCGGCAGGCGCAGCTGCATGTTGGCGAGCGAGTCCGCCTTCGCCGCGCCGGTGAGCTGCAACGCCATCAGGAAGTCGCTCGCGGTGCGCACGCCGCGCGCGAGTCCGTTGGGGATCGTCAGGATGGTCGGGCGACCGGCGCCGAGCGCCAGCGCGACATGGTCGAAACCGGCCGCGAAACTCTCCTCGACGCCCAGCGTGCCGCCGAAGCGGATGCCGCCGTAGAGGGCGAATTCGGCGCGGCGCTCGAGCAGCAGGCGCACGATCTTCAGGAAGTTCTTGTTCCAGCGCACCGTGATGCCGTATTCGGCGACGCCGCCGAAGCCCGCCATCACGCGCTCGTCGAGCTTCTCGAAGAGCGTCTCGACGTCCTCGACCGGACCGAAGGCGCAGCGGCTGCCGTCGGCGTGCACCCCCGAGAGCCGGGGGTCGAGCGGCTCAATCTTCAATCCGTCGACGGCGACCACGGCGTGGCCGTCGTTGATCAGGTGGTGCGAGAGCGTGAACCCGGCCGGCCCCGTGCCGGCGACCAGCACCTTGCGACCCGTGGACCGGAGCGGCACGGGCCGCTGCAGGTTGAGCGGGTTCCAGCGGGTGAGCAGCGCGTAGATCTCGAAGCCCCACGGCAGCTCGAGCACGTCCTTCAGCGTGCGCGTCTCGGCCTGCGGGATGTCGACCGGCGTCTGCTGCTGGTAGATGCAGGCCTTCATGCAGTCGTTGCAGATCCGGTGTCCGGTGGCCGCCACCAGCGGGTTTTCGATGGTGATCATCGCCAGGGCCCCGATCGCGCAGCCCTGCAGCTTGAGCGTGTGGAATTCCGAGATGCGCTCTTCGAGCGGGCAGCCCGCCAGCTCGACGCCGAATACGGTCTTCTTGAACTGGCGCAGCACTTGCACCTCGCCCTTCGCCGGCGCCTTCTCGGGCAGCCCCTTGGAGCAGGAGTCCTTCTTGCGGTCGTGACACAGCAGGCAGTACTTCGCCTGGTCGAGCGCGCCCGCCAGATCGGTGCCCGGGTCCGTCAGCGCGAAACCGCGGCGCCGGCGCTCGTGGCCCGGCGCGATCGCACGCACCGCAATGCCGCGCAGCTCACGCTCGCGCACCTGCGGAAGCAGCGCGTAGGCGTCGGTCTTCTCGGGCTGGCGAAACAGCACGCCGTGACGGTGACGCTCCTGTCCGGCCGGCGTGCCCGCCGCCCACGCGCAGTACAGCAGCGCCAGCGCGAGCCGCTCCTTTGCCTGGGCCTGTGCCGCCTCGTCGCCGTCACGCTCGGCCCCCTGCCACCGGTCGATCGCCGTGGCGAAAGCGAGCTCGCCGAAGGGGCCGTCGAGCCAGCCGCTGATCGTCGCCTCGGCCGCGGCCGGGTCGAAGTCGACCAGTGCCTCCGGGGCCACGCCCAGCAAGGCCTGGCGCTTGACGAATTTCCACTTGACGCGCAGCAGCGGGCCGAGCGCCTCATGGCGTGCCGTGAGGTCGGACACCTCGTCGGCAATGCCGAAGAGCTCGGCGACGAAGGCCTCGGTGTGCGGCGCGACGGCCAGCAGCAGCGGTGCCTGGTCGCGCGTGTCCGGCGGCGGCACGGCGCGGGCCGCCAGCAGCTGACTGGCGAGTTCGGCGTCGCGTGCGCGCAGCCAATCGACGAAGCAGTGATCCAGCCGCGCCAGCCCGCCCGAATCGTAGAGATCGGCGAAGCGGAAACCGAATGCGAGTTCCAGTTGCGCGCGCGCCGGCGGGGCGGCGGCGCTCAACGCTCGAGATACTCCAGCTTGTCCTTGACCTCCGCCCACTTGTCCGCGTCGGGCAGGGCCTCCTTGGAGCGGGTGATGCTCGGCCAGATCTTGGTCAGATCGGCATTGAGCGCCGTGAATTGCTCCTGCCCGGCCGGCACGTCTTCCTCGGCGTAGATCGCCTCGACGGGGCACTCGGGAATGCAGACGGCGCAATCGATGCACTCGTCGGGATCGATGACGAGCATGTTGGGTCCGACGCGGAAGCAATCCACCGGGCACACGTCGACGCAGTCGGTGTAGAGGCAGCGGATGCAGGATTCGGTGACGACGTGGGTCATGTCGCGGCAGCCTGAAGGTTCAAAAGTTGATCGCCATTCTACCGTGGAGTCCGGCGGGCGACCATTGTGTGGGGGCATCCCCGGGACGGGTGTTCGGTGTCTCCGGCCCGTCGCGCCAATCACCGTCGGAGGGATGATTGCCCCGCAACGACCGCGCAGGGTTCGCGCCGCATCCAGCGGGACGAAATGCGGTTTCAGACTGGTCTCAGAGACGACGCGGAGCCCGGGCCTATACTGGCCCGGTACGTGTCCCGTCGAGCGTTCCCCCTTTGTTTTAGGAGCCTGGCCATGAATCCCAAATCCGTTCTCGCTGCTTCAGCCATCCTTGCCGTCGTCCTGAGCGCCGCGTTGCCGTCGTTTGCGTACGCGCATGGCGGTGGTGGTGGCGGCGGCGGTGGTGGTGCCGGAGGTGCCGGAGGCGCAGGCGCAGGCGCAGGCGCAGGCGCAGGCGCAGGCGCAGGCGCAGGCGCAGGCGCAGGCACCGCAGCGAGCGCACCGGGTGGCATGTCCGCACCGGGTGGCATGTCCGCACCGGGTGGCATGTCCACGCCGGGAGTGGGCATGGCTGCGGCGGCGATGTCCGCCACCCCGGCGATGCCCGCAATGCCGGCGATGCCGGCGATGCCGGCCATGTCGGATACGCCGGCCATGTCAAATACGCCGGCGACGCCCGCCACCCCGGCAATGCCTGCAATGCCCATGTCCCAGGCAACGCTGCCCGGGGGCTAGACACACCGTTTCGGCTGGCGCGCCGGGAGCGTCGCACCGCTCCAGGCGTGGGGGCTCTTCGAACGGCGCTGCTGTCACGGCCGCTGCGCCGTCGTGCGTTCCCGGGGTATCCTTGAAGAAGGATGCTGCGCCCGCGCGGCGCATTGGCGCGCGCGTTCGCGGCATCAAGAACCTGGAAACCGTCATGAAGTGCAAGAACACGACATGGGCCGTCGCGCTCGCCGCCCTGCTGCTGGGGTCGGTCGCCAGCGCGCAGCCGATTCGCATCGGCGAGTTGAACAGCTACAAGGCGCAGGCGGCGTTCCTCGAGCCCTATCGCAAGGGCTGGGAACTCGCGCTCGAGGAGGTCAACGCCGCGGGCGGCGTCCTGGGCCGCAGACTCGAGGTGGTTTCGCGCGATGACAACGCCAACCCGGGCGATGCGGTGCGGGTGGCCGAGGAACTGGTCGCGCGCGAGAAAGTCGACGCGATCTTCGGCACCTTCCTGTCGCACGTCGGGCTCGCGGTCGCCGACTTCGCGCGCCAGCGCAAGGTGGTGTTCCTTGCTGCCGAACCGCTGACCGACAAGATCACCTGGCAGGAAGGCAACCGCTACACGTTCCGGCTGCGCCCGTCGACCTACATGCAGGCCGCGATGCTGGTTCCCGAGGCCGCGCTGCTGCGCAAGAAGCGCTGGGCCGTGGTGTACCCGAACTATGAGTACGGGCAGTCCGCGGCCGCCACGTTCAAGGCGCTGCTCAAGGCAGCGCAGCCGGACGTCGAGTTCGTCGCCGAGCAGGCGCCGGGGCTCGGCCGCGTCGATGCCGGGTCGGTGGTGCAGGCCCTTGCCGATGCCAAGCCGGATGCGATCTTCAATGTGCTCTTTGCAGCCGATCTGGCCAAGTTCGTGCGCGAAGGCAACATCCGCGGGCTGTTTCGCGACCGCACGGTGTTTTCCCTGCTCTCGGGGGAGCCGGAGTATCTCGACCCCTTGCGTGAGGAGGCGCCCGTGGGCTGGTGGGTGACCGGCTACCCCTGGTACAGCATCCAGACGCCGGAACACGATGCCTTCCTGCGCGCCTATCAGAAGCGCTGGCTCGAATACCCCCGGCTCGGGTCGGTGGTGGGCTACGCCTCGCTGATGTCGCTGGCCGAGGCCATCCGCAAGGCGGGCAGCACCGACACCGAGAAAATCGTCGGGGCGCTGCGCGGGCTCAAGGTGCAGACCCCGTTCGGACCGGTCACGTACCGTGCGCAGGATCATCAGTCGACGATGGGCGCCTACGTGGGCGTCACGGGACTGCGCGAGGGGCGCGGCGTGATGACGAAGTTCCGCTACGTCGACGGCGCGTCGGTGCAGCCGAGCGACGCCGAAGTGCGCAAGCTGCGCCCCGCGAACTGACCCCGTCCCGTCCTGCCGGATCCGGTTGAGCGAGCGTCGATGCTCTCGGGTTTTCTCGTCCAGCTGCTCAACGGCCTCGCCGGCGCGTCGACGCTGTTTCTGATCGCCGTCGGCCTGTCGCTGATTTTCGGCGTCACCCGGATCGTCAACTTCGCGCACGGCTCGATGTACATGGTCGGGCTCTATGTCGCCTACTCGCTGGTCGAGTGGAGCGGCGGCGGCGCCCTGGGCTTCTGGGCCGCGGTCGTGCTGGCGGCCCTCGTCGTGGGCCTGCTCGGTGGCGTGGTCGAACTGCTGGTGCTGCGCCGCGTCTACGCGGCACCCGAACTCTTCCAGCTGCTCGCCACCTTCGCCGTGGTGCTGATCCTGCGCGACGCGCTGCTCTGGCTGTGGGGGGCGGAGGACCTGTTCGGTCCGCGCGCCCCGGGGCTCACCGGCGCGGTCGAGATCCTGGGTCGCGCGTTTCCCCAGTACGACCTGTTCCTGATCGTCGTCGGGCCGGTGGTGCTCGGGCTGCTCTGGCTGCTGCTGCGCCGCACCCGGTTCGGCCTGCTGATCCGGGCCGCCACGCAGGATCGCGAGATGCTCGGCGCGCTCGGCGTCAACCAGGCGTGGCTGTTCACCGGCGTGTTCGCGCTGGGCACGGCGCTCGCCGCGCTCGGCGGCGCGCTGCAGCTGCCGCGCGAGCCGGCCAGCCTCGGACTCGACCTGGTCGCGCTCGGCGACGCGTTCGTCGTCGTGGTGGTCGGCGGGATGGGGAGCATCCCGGGCGCCTTTCTCGCCGCGCTGCTCATCGCCGAGATCAAGGCGGTCTGCTACGGGATCGGCACGGTCGAGTTCTTCGGGACCAGCTTTGCCTTCTCCAAGCTCACCATGGTCGTCGAGTTCCTGGTGATGGCGGCGGTGCTGATCTGGCGCCCGTGGGGGCTGCTGGGCCGGCCGCAGGCGCCGGTGCGCGCGAGCGCGCACGTGGAGGAACCGATGCACCCGATGGGCCGCGCCGGGATGCTGGGCGCCGCGGCGCTGGGGGCGGCCCTGCTCGCGCTGCCGCTCGCCGGCGAGCAGTTCCCATACGCAACCGTGCTGGCCATCGACATCCTGGTGGCCGTGCTCTTCGCCACCAGCCTGCACTTCATCATGGGCCCGGGCGGGATGATGTCCTTCGGACACGCCGCCTATTTCGGGCTCGGTGCCTACGGGGTCGCGATGTTCCTGCGCGGCATGGCCCTGCCAATGGAGATGGCGCTGCTGATGGGCCCGGTGCTCGCGCTGGCGGGCGCCGTGGTTTTCGGCTGGTTCGCGGTCCGGCTCTCGGGGGTCTATCTGGCGATGCTGACGCTGGCCTTCGGTCAGATCGTCTGGTCGGTCGTATTCCAGTGGGACGAGGTCACGGGCGGCAGCAACGGGCTCGTCGGGCTCTGGCCCGCGCCATGGCTCGCCTCGCGCACCGCTTACTACTACCTGACCCTCACGCTGGTGGCGGCCAGCGTCGCCCTGCTGCGCCGGATTCTGTTCGCGCCCTTCGGCTATGCGATGCGCGCCGGGCGCGACGCGCCGATGCGCGCCGAGGCCACGGGAATCGACGTGAAGCGCACGCACTGGCTGGCGTTCATCGTTGCCGGGGCGTTCTGCGGCCTCGCGGGCGCGCTGTTCGCATTCGCCAAGGGGACCATTTCGCCGGAGACGATTTCGGTGGAGCACTCGATCGACGCGCTGGTGATGGTGCTGCTGGGTGGCGTGCAGACGCTTTCGGGCCCCATCGTCGGGAGCGTCGTCTTCGTCTGGCTGCAGGACACGATCATGCGGTCCACCGAATACTGGCGGGCGCTGCTCGGCGCCACGATTCTGCTGCTGGTGCTCGTGTTCCCGCAGGGCATCGCCGGCGGCGTGATCGCGCTGGCGCGCCGGATGGCGCCCGCCGCCCGCCGGGCGCGGGGGGTGCCACGATGACCGCGCTGCTGCAGGTGAGCGATCTGCACAAGAGTTTCGGCGGCGTGCACGCGCTCGCCGGGGTGAGCTTCGCGCTCGCGCGCGGGGAACTGGTCGCGTTGATCGGTCCCAACGGCGCGGGCAAGTCGACGTGCTTCAACGTGATCAACGGGCAGCTTGCCGCCGATCGGGGTCGCGTGCTCTTCGAGGGACGCGACCTGGCCGGGCACGGCCCGCGCGAGATCTGGCGCCGCGGCGTGGGCCGCACCTTCCAGATGGCGGCGACCTACGCGTCGATGACGGTGGCCGAGAATGTGCAGGTGGCCCTGCTCTCGCGCGAACGCCAGCTCACGCGCTGGTGGGTGCGGGCGGCCGAACAGCACCGGGACGAGGCGCTCGAGCTGCTCGACCAGGTGGGACTGCGGGAGCGGGCCGACGCACCGTGCAGTACGCTCGCCTACGGGGACCTCAAGACCCTCGAGGTCGCCGTCGCGCTGTCGAGTCGCCCGTCGCTGCTGCTGATGGACGAGCCGACCGCGGGGATGGCGCCCGGCGAACGCAATGCGCTGATGGCGCTGACCCGTGCACTGGTCCGCGAGCGCGGGATCGGCGTGCTGTTCACCGAGCACAGCATGGACGTGGTCTTCGCCTGCGCGGATCGGATCGTGGTGATGGCGCGCGGCGAACTGATCGCCGACGGCTTGCCCGAGGCGATCCGCGACGACGCGCGCGTGCGCGACGTGTACTTTGGCAGCGCCCCGGTGGGGGGGCTACGATGAGCGCGGCGGGCACGGCGAACCCGGCCGGCGTCGCGCTCGCCGCCGCGGCGAGCGAGCCGCTTCTCGAGCTGCGCGACCTTGAAGCGTTCTACGGTGACGCGCAGGTGCTCTTCGGGCTGAACATCACGGTCGGCGCCGGTGAGGTCGTCGCGCTGATGGGCCGCAACGGCGCGGGGAAGTCGACCACGATCACCTCGGTCATGGGGCTCGTCGCGCGCCGCCGCGGAACGATCCGCTTCGCGGGCCGCGACATCACGGCGCTCGAGCCCTTTCGCATCAGCCGGCTCGGACTGGGCTATGTCCCCGAGGACCGCCGGATCTTCACCGACCTCACGGTGCTCGAGAATATGGAGGTGGCGCGACGGCCCGCGCGCCCCGGGGTGCCGTCGTGGAGCGTGGCGCAACTGTTCGCCTTGTTCCCGAACCTGGCCGAGATGCCCGACCGGCCGGCCGGCCAGATCAGCGGGGGCGAGCAGCAGATGCTCACCGTGGCCCGCACGCTGATGGGAAACCCGCGCCTCGTGCTTCTCGACGAGCCCTCGGAGGGTGTGGCGCCGCTGATCGTCGAGCAGATGGCCGCGACGATCGTCACGCTCAAGAAGCAGGGACTGTCGGTGCTCCTCTCCGAGCAGAACCTCGGTTTTGCCGCGGCCGTGTGCGATCGTGCCTACGTGCTGGAGAAGGGGCAGATTTGCTTTTCGGGTACGATGGCAGAGCTCGCAGGCAACGAGGCGGTGCGGGGCCGCTACCTGGGCGTGTGAGTCCCGCCCCGACACGACCCACTGCCATGATCATCTCATCGCTGCTCGACACCGATCTCTACAAGTTCACGATGATGCAGGCCGTCCTGCATCACTTCCCGGGCGCGAACGTCGAGTACCGCTTCAAGTGCCGCAACCCGGGCATCAATCTGGTTCCGTACATCCCCGAGATCGAAGAGGAAATCCGGCATCTGTGCACGCTGCACTTCCGCGATGCCGAGCTCGACTACCTGCGCGGCCTGCGTTTCATCAAGAGCGACTTCGTCGATTTCCTCGGCCTGTTCAAAATGAACGGCAAGTACATCAGCCTGCAGCCCTCGTCCAGCGTCGAAGGCGAGATCGAGATCAACGTGCAGGGGCCTTGGCTGCACACGATCATGTTCGAGATCCCGGTGCTCGCGATCGTCAACGAAATCTACTTTCGCAACACCCAGCCCGATGCCGACTATGGGGAAGGGCGCCGACGCCTCGCCGAGAAGATTGAGCTGGTCACCGGGAACCCGGAGCTCGCCGGCCTGCACATCGCCGACTACGGAACCCGCCGCCGCTTCAGCAAGCGCTGGCAGGAGGAGGTGCTGCTCACCTGCGCGCGCGACCTCGGGGAAAATTTCGCGGGAACTTCCAACGTCTACTTCGCCCACAAGCAAGGCATCCTGCCGCTCGGCACGATGGCGCACGAGTACCTGCAGGCGTGCCAGGCGCTCGGCACACGGCTGCGCGATTCGCAGAAGTTCGGTTTCGAAAGCTGGGCCCGCGAGTACCGCGGCGATCTGGGAATCGCGCTCTCGGATGTCTACGGGATGGACGCCTTCCTGCGCGACTTCGACCTGTACTTCTGCAAGCTCTTCGACGGCGCGCGCCACGACTCGGGCGACCCCTTCGAGTGGGGCGAGCGCCTGATCCGGCACTACGAAGCCAACCGGGTCGATCCGCTGGCCAAGACACTGGTCTTCTCGGACAGCCTGAATTTCCCGCTGGCGATCGAGCTCTATCAGCGTTTCAAGGACCGCGTGCGCACCGCGTTCGGAATCGGCACGAACCTCACCAATGATCTCGGCTACGAAGCGCTGCAGATCGTGATGAAGATGGTGCGCTGCAACGGCCAGCCGGTGGCGAAGCTCAGCGATTCGCCGGCCAAGAACATGTGCGACGATGAGGCCTACCTGGGCTACCTGCGCCAGGTCTTCCAGATTCGGCAATAGCTGCGTGCGGCGCCGGGTTCACGCGATGAGAGGGGGATGGTGATGGCCGAACTGGTCGTGAGACGCAAGCACGAACTGGGTCTGACCCGGGCCAGAGAGGCCGCGCAGAAGGTCGCCGACGACCTCGCAAAAAACTACGACATGCGCAGCAGCTGGCAGGGCGATACGCTGCGCTTCTCGCGCAGCGGGGTCGACGGCGCGATGCGCGTGACCGGCGATCAGGTCGAGGTGGTCGCGAAGCTCGGCTTTCTCGCCGCCGCCTTCCGCCCGCGCATCGAGGAGCAGATCAACCGGGACTTCGAACGCTACTTCAGCGCCTAGCGGCGGGCTAGCCCTTGAGATCCTCGACCAGTGCGATGTACTGGCTCATTGCTTCTTCCCGGCCAGTCGACTTGAGCTCGTTCCACGCGTCCCACTTGGCGCGCCCGACCATGTCGGTGAGGCCGGGACGCTCGCCTGGCGCGTCGCCCGCCGTCGACTGCTTGAACAGGCCGTAGAGCTTGAGCAGGGTCATGTTGTCGGGGCGCTCCGGCAACTGCTTGGAGGCAGCCACCGCCTGCTCGAAACGCTGCATCAGTTCACTCATCGCGTCCTCCCGTTCGCTGTCTCCAGCTGCCCATTATAGGGAACGTTCCCGGCCCGGGGAGGCCCGGGGAGGGCGCCCGATCGCGGTTCCTATGATAAGGTTGCGGCCCGACGGCGTACACCATTCGATTCTCGAGGCCCAGCTTGGATCCGACCACCATCCAGATCGTCGCTGCCATCCTTTTCGCAACGGCGATCGCCCACACGTTTTCGGCGGCGATGTTCGAGCGCCTCGCTCACCGCTACCCGGCGCACGGCGGGATCCTGCACCTCCTTGGCGAGGTCGAGGCGGTGTTCGGTTTCTGGGCGATGGTGTTGATCGTCTTCATGGGGTTTGCCGCCGGCAACGAGGTTGCAGTCGGCTACCTCGAGTCGCGCAATTTCACCGAGCCGCTGTTCGTGTTTGCGATCATGGTGGTGGCCGGCAGCCGGCCGATCCTGATGTTGGCAGCCGGTGCGGTGCGCATCGTCGCGACGCTGATCCCGCTGCCGCGCGCGATCGCCACGTATTTCGTCGCGCTGGCGCTGATCCCGCTGCTCGGTTCGTTCATCACCGAGCCCGCGGCAATGACGCTGGGCGCTTTCCTGCTGCGCGACCGCTTCTACTCGGCGGGCCTGTCGCACCGCTTGAAGTACGCGACACTCGGGGTGCTCTTCGTCAACGTATCGATCGGCGGCGTGCTCACCCCCTACGCGGCGCCGCCGGTGCTGATGGTGGCCGGTACCTGGGGGTGGGACATCGCCTTCATGATTACGCACTTCGGGTGGCGCTCGATCCTGGCGGTCTTGACCAACGCCGCCGTCGTGACGCTGCTGTTTCGCCGCGAACTGCTGCAGGTCACGATGACCGAAGAGACCGACACGCGACCGATGCCGGTGGCGATGATCGTGATTCACGTGGCGTTTCTCGCCGGGGTCGTCATCTTCGCGCACCACCCGCCGATGTTCATGGGACTGTTCCTGTTCTTCCTCGGCATTGCGTCGGCGTACGATCGCTTCCAGGATCGGCTGATCCTGCGCGAGGGATTGCTGGTGGCGTTCTTTCTTGCCGGTCTCGTGGTGCTCGGCGGGCAGCAGCAGTGGTGGCTGCAGCCGCTGCTCACGCAGATGAGTCCGACGGCCGTGTATTTCGGCGCGACCGCACTCACTGCCATCACCGACAACGCGGCGCTCACCTACCTGGGCTCGCTGGTGCAGGGCCTGACCGACGAGTTCAAGTATTCGCTGGTGGCCGGCGCGGTCACCGGCGGCGGCCTCACCGTGATCGCCAACGCGCCCAACCCCGCCGGCTACTCGATCTTGAAGAGCCGGTTCCCGGACGGCGAGATCAGCGCGTTCAATCTGTTGCTGGCGGCAATTCCGCCCACGCTGGTGGCGATCGTCGCGTTCCGCTTACTCTAGCGTGGGCGGCGGTGTGAGCGCGGAGGGCGGCGCTGCCGACGTGCTCGCGTTCTGGTTCGGGACGCGGGATGACGAGACCTGCGGCCAGGCGCGCCGCGAATGGTTTGTCAAGGATCCGGCCTTCGACGCGCGGATCTCCGGACGCTTCGGATCGCTGATCGAGGAGGCGCTCGGCGGCGGCCTGCAAGCGTGGCGCACGACTCCCGAGGGCGCACTCGCGCGCATCATCGTGCTCGACCAGTTCACGCGCAACGTCTTCCGCGGCAGCGCGCGGATGTTTGCCGGGGACGCGCTGGCGCTCGAGGCCGCGCGCGGGTTGGTCGACGCGGGCCGGGATCGCGAACTCGCAGCGCTGCAGCGCGTGTTCTGCTACCTTCCCTTCGAGCATGCGGAGAATCTCGCCGATCAGGAGCGCGCGGTGCTGCTCTTCGAGACCTTGCGCGATGACCCGCATGCCGGCGGCATGCTCGAGTGGGCAAGTCGGCATCGCGACGTGATTCGTCGCTTCGGCCGATTCCCGCATCGCAACGCGATCCTGGGCCGCGCGTCGAGCGCGGCCGAGATCGAATTCCTGAAGCAGCCCGGGTCAAGCTTCTGAGCGTGAGCGGGCAGTGGTGGCGCGGCCCTTGCGGGTCGCCCACGGGCGGAGGAGAAATCGAGTGCTCAAGCTGTGGATGTTCCTGCACCTGCTCGGTGTCGTGGTCTGGGTAGGCGGCATGTTCTTCGTGCTGCACTGCCTGCGCCCGGCGCTGGCGGATCTGCAGCCGGTGCAGCGCGGGCCGCTGATGGTCGGCGTGCTCCAGCGCTTTTTCCGTTACGTGACGGTGGCGATCGTGCTCCTCTGGGCGAGTGGCGGCGCGCTCGCCGCCGCGATCGGTCTGCGAGGCATGCCGGGCGGTGTGCTGGCGATGATCGCGCTGGCGGCCGTGATGACCGGCATCTACGTGTGGATCCGCCTGCGCCCCTTTCCCCGCGCGCTCCACGCACTCGCCGTGTCCGACCCGCCGGCCGCCGGCGCGGCGCTCGAGCGCATTCGCCGCATGGTGCTGGTCAACCTGGTGCTCGGCCTGCTGGCGATCGCCGCTGTCACCCTCTGGCGCTGAAGCGCCGGCCGGCGGGAGCGCTGCGGTGTCCCTGTCGATCGTCCTGGATTCCGACGCCGTCGCGCTCGCCGATGCCCTCGCCGCATCGCTCGACGGGCCGCCGTCGGACTCTTTCGCCGAAGACATCGTCGTGGTGCCGAGCCTCGGGGTGGGACGCTGGCTGCAGCAGCGTCTGGCGCGTCGCGATGAGGTGTGCGCGCGTGTCACGCTCGAATTTCCGGGTCGCCTGCTGTGGCGGCTTCTCGAAGCCCTGATCCCCGGCCTGCCGGGACGCTCGCCCTTCGATCCCGCCATCGCGCGCTGGGCCATCCTCGCCCTGCTCGAGGAACTTCCGGCGGGCGACGCGTTCGACGTGCTGCGCCGGCGGGTCGCGGAAGCGTCCCCGGCGGCCCGGCTCGAGCGCGCGGGAGAAATCGCCGCGGTTTTCGACCGCTATCTCGCCTACCGGCGCGACTGGCTCGAGTCGTGGACCCGGGGCGGGTGGATCGCATCGGCCGCAACGGCTTCGCCCCACGAGGCCTGGCAGCGCTGGATGTGGCGCGCCCTGCTCGAGCACCTGCCGGGGGTCTCGCGGGAGCATCCGTTCGAGACCTTCCGCCGCCTACTCACACAGGCGCGCGTTGACGGCGCCGCGGGCGCGCGGCGCCTGCGCGAGGCCTGCGGCATCGAGCGCGTGCGGCTCTTCGGATTCACCCCCATGGCGCCGGCGCAGTTCGAGCTCTACGGCGCGCTCGGCCAGGTGCTCGACGTGCGCTGGTACGTTCCCGACCCGTGCCGGGATTTCTGGCTCGACGTGGTGAGCGCGCGCGAGGCGGCACGCATCGCCGCGGCCTCGCCCGAGAATGCCTGGTTGTATGTGGACGAGCCCGTGGTGCTGGGCGACTGGGCCCGCGCGCACCGCGACTTCCTCGTGCAGTTGCGCCAGCTCGAGGAGCGCTTCGAGGTCGCGGTCGACGAGGACTTCCGGGAGCGCGCGTGCGCGCCGCCCGAGAACGATCTACAGGCCCTGCAGCAGAGCGTGCTGACGCGCAGCGACGCGCCCTGGGCGGTGCTGACCCGGCGGGCGCCTGAAGCGACGGAGCCCGGCGGCGAGGTCCTTGCGCAGCACGCCATCGAAATCCATGCGACCCACGGCCCCACGCGCCAGGTCGAGGTGCTCCACGATCGCCTGCTCGCGCTGTTCCAGGAAATGCCGCAGTTGCGTCCCGACGATGTCGTGGTGTTCTGCACCGCGATGGAATCGTTCGCGCCGCGGGTCCAGGCGGTTTTCGCGGGCGCGCCTCCGGCGCTGCGAATTCCGTTTCGCATCTCCGGGCACGCGCGGGAAGCGGACCCGGTGGTGCGCGCCGCGCTCGAAGTGCTCGCGCTCGCCGCGCGACCGGTCGGCGTCGAAGCCGTGATGGAGTTGCTCGCCAACAGCGCGCTCGCGCAGGCGCTGGGGCTCGACGCGGCGATGGTCGACGAATTGCGCGGCGCGCTGGTTGCCGCGGGGATTCATGGTGGGTCGGGCCCCGAGCCGGACGGCACCGACGCAGCGTGCGCAGCCGCGCCCCACGGCTGGCGCGCCGGGATCGAACGGCTGGTGCTCGGGGTCGCCGTGTCGGACGAGGTCGGGCTGCTCGCCGACCGGGTGCCGGTGCGCAGGTTCTCCGACCGGGGCAGCGAGGTGGTGGGGCGCGTGCTGATGTTGCTCGACGACATCGATGTGTTTCGCTCTGCCGGGCCGCGCTTGCCCGTGGCGGGCTGGGTTGCGCTGGCGCAGCGCTGGCTCGAGGCCCGCTTTGGAACCGTGCCCGGATTGCGCGAGGGATGGCTGACGCTGCGCGACGCGCTCGTCGAACTCGCCGACACGGCGCTCGCCGGCGCGGCGCCCGAGATCGACGTGGAGTCCTTCCGGCTGGCACTCTCCGATGCGCTCACGCGCGGGGCGGGCAGCGCCGAGCCGAGTGGAGCGCTGACCGTGGCCCCGCTGGGCTCGCTGCGCGGCGTCCCGTTCCGGGTGATCTGCCTGCTGGGGATGGACGACGGTGCGTGGCCGCGCGGCGAGGCCGTCCAGGAGTACGACCTGATGCACGTCGCGCCGCGCTTCGGCGACCGGATCGCGCGCTTCGATGATCGGGGCATCTTTCTAGACGCGGTGTTGGCGGCGCGCGACCGGCTGCTGCTTCTCTATTGCGGTCGCGAGGCGCGCGACAACACCGCGCGCCAGCCCGCGACCGTGCTGCGCGAACTGATCCGCTACGTGGCGCTGCAGCCGGGTGCAGGGCTCGCTGTGCGCGAGCATCCGCTGCAGCCCTTCGCGCCGCAGGCCTTCCTCACGCCTGGCGCGGACGCGGCGAGGCCGCCGGGGCAGGCGAGCGCGCACGAAGGGGCCAGCTTCGCGGCCCAGTGGCTCGACGCGGCGCGGATCCTCGCCACGCCGCTGGCGCAGCGGCCCGCGCCGCGCCCGCTGGCCGAAGGGACGGTTGAGCCCGGTACGGCGGATTCGCACGAGCTCGCGATCGAGGCGCTCGTCGATGTGTTCGCACACCCGGCGCGGCTGTTCCTGCGTCAGGGAGTCGGCGCCGGACTTCCGTTCGAGGCGGCCCAGCCGCGCGACGATCCGCCGGTAGCCATCGACGCGGGGCGCCGCGACGTCGAGCACGCGCTGCGCGCATTGCGCGACGGAAGCGATCCGCAGCGGCTGCACCAGCGTCTCGCGCACGACCCCGGCTACCCGGTTGCGAGCCTGGGTGAAGCCCGCGCCACTGCGGTGCTGCAGGAAGCGCTGCGCCTGCACGCGCTGGTCGAGGAGCTCGAGCTGGGTCTGGGCGGGGCCGGGCAGGCGCGCGAACGCGTGGCGTTGCGCGTCGACGTCGACGGGGTGGCCGTTTCCGGCGTGCTCACGAGCAGCGCGGGCGGACGAGTCCAGCTGATCGCCTCTGCGTACGGTTACGCGGCGCGCGCTGCAGCCGACGCCTGGTTGCGCCACCTGTTGTGGCAGGCGGCGCTGGAGCAAGGCGTGCTGGCACGCGCCGAGGACGCGCCCCAGACGCTGCTCGTGTGTGGCGATGGCGTCTGGCGCGTGGCGCCGGCGGACAACGCCACGCAACGCCTGCGCGAAGTGCTTCACTGGTGGCGGCGCGTGCGCTGCGAGGCCATGCCGCTGTTCCCGCGTACCTGCTGGACCTATCTGAAGGCACGCGGCACGCCGGAGACGCTGGCTGCGGCGCGTGCGGGCGACGACGCCGGCGTCGCGTCCCTCGTCGCGCTGACGAAAGCGCATCGCGCGGCGCTCGGCACCGCCCGCAATGTGCTCGAAGGCGCGCCGGGCGCCCCGCTGAGTCCGGAGCGCGAGGACCCGTGGCTCGAGGCGCTGTGGCGCGGCGCGCCGCCGGCGCTCGAGACCATCCTGGCAGCCGGGCTCGCGCTCTATGCGCCCCTGCACGGATGCCTGAGTGAGTTCGGCGACACCGTGGCAGCGGAGCAGCGTCCATGAGCGCCACGCCCGACGCGGTGCATCCGGCGCTGCATCCCGACATCCTGCACGGCTTTCACCTCGTGGAAGCCGACGCCGGAACCGGAAAGACCTGGACGCTCGTCGCGCTGGTCGTGCGCGCGCTCGTTGAACGCCAGCTGGGGATCGAACAGGTCCTGATGGTGACCTTCACCCGTGCCGCCGCCGCCGAGTTGCGCGCGCGGGTGCGCGAGCGCATCGAGGAAATGCTGCGCCGGTGCACGGCGCCGGGATGCGACCCGGCCGACGATCCGGTGGCCGCGCTGCTGCTCGCCCGGCACGACGCGGCGCAGCTCGAGCGGACCCTGCGCGTGGCGCTCTCGCGCATCGACGATGCGCCGATCGACACCATCCACGGCCTGTGCCAGCGGATCATCCGCGAACACGCGCTCAGCGTGGGCGCGCCCGCGCGCTTTGAGATCGACGAGTCCGGCGATCGACTGGTGCGCAGCGAGGTCAACCGCTGGTGGAGCGAGGAGCTCGGCGCCGCGTCGCTCACGCTGGTGCAGTTGCTCGGCGCCGCGGGCGGTCCGACGGTGGACGGGGTGACCGCACTGCTCCGGCCGCTGCTGGCCCAGCCCGAACTGGTGCTGCGGCCCGAAGCTTTCGAGTGGCGCTCTCTGGCCGAGCTCGTTTGCCGCCAGCGCGACGACTTGCTCGCGGCGATCGCGCGCGAGGGCGAGGATCTCGCGCGCTGGTGCGAGACGGCCGAGGGCCTCAAGCGCGCCAGCTACAACCGCAAGAACGTGCCGGCCTGGCTGGCACGCATCGAGCAGTTCGCCGCGGCGCTCCCGCAAACCGTCGGAAAGATGGAGGGCGACAAGGCGCTCGAGCGCCTGAGCAGCGAGGGATTCGCGAGTCCGGATGCGGGCACCTGCGCAGCGCCCCCGTTCGCCTTGCCGGGGCTGCTCTCGGCGCTCGTTGCCACGCTGCGTTGCCTGCCGCTCGTCGCCGCGGCGATGTGTCACGAACTGCGCGCGCCGCTCGCGGAGCGGTTGCGGGAACGGCACGCGCTCGCCCGCACGCTGGGCTTCGACGATCTGCTGCGCATCACCCGCGACGCCTTGCGCGATCCGCAACTCGGAGCGCGCCTGGGCGCGCAGTTGCGCGAGCGCTACCCGCTCGCGCTGATCGACGAGTGCCAGGACACCGATCCGCTGCAGTGGGAGATCTTTTCCGCGATCTATCCGCGCCCGGCGGAAGGCGAGGGTGCGGAACCAGGCGAGAAGCGGGCACTCGTCATCGTGGGCGACCCGAAACAGGCGATCTACGGTTTTCGCAACGCCGACATCTATGCCTACTTCGCGGCACGCGCAGGCACGCTGCGCCATCGCATCGACGAGAACCGGCGTGCCAGTGCCGAGCTGCTGCGCTGCATCGGGGCGCTGTTTGCCGCGCCGACTCCGTTCCGGATTGACGAGATCGAGATGCATCCGCCGCGCTTTGGCGAGCGAGCGCGTCCGGTGCTGCGCGACGATGATTCGGCCGCCGCGCGCGCCGCGTTCAACTGGGTGCTCGTCACCGACCCTGGCGAATCGGGGGTGAACAAGGAAATCGCGCGCCGCCGATCGGCCCATGCGACGGCGCTCGAGATCGCGCGCCTGCTCGGCGATCGCGCGACGAAGGTGCGCTGGCCGGCGAATCCGGTGACGGGGCAGCCGGAACGGGAACAGCGCGTGCAGCCGCGCGACGTCGTCGTGCTGGTGAATACGGCATTCGAGGCGCGGGTCGTCAAGCAGGCGCTCGCCGCTCGCGGCATCGCCGCCGCGGAGATCAGCCGGGAGAGCGTGTTCGATACCCGCGAGGCCCGCGAACTGGGCCGCATCCTCGACGCGATCGCGCGCCCGGCGTCGCGCAGCGCGCTGCGCGGGGCGCTCCTCACCGGGTTGGTCGGGTGGTCCGTGCAGCGTCTGCGCGAGTGCGAGAGTGACGAAGCGCAGGGCGCGGCCCTGCTGGCAGCGTTCGCCGGTTGCGCGCGCAGCTGGAGCTGGGTCGGCGCACAGGCGGCGCTGCGCGCTCTGGTGCTCGACGTTCTGGCCGCGTCCGGCCGCATCGCGGCCGCCCCCGGGGGCGAGCGGGCGCTGACCAACTTCGCCCACCTGCTCGACCTGATGAGCGACTCGCCGCGCACCTCGGATACACCGGCGGCGGCGCTCGCCTGGCTCGAGGCGGCGCGCGCCGACGGAGCGCTCGGCGAAGCGCGTGAATTGCGCCTCGAGAGCGACGCGAATCTGGTGCAGATCGTCACGATTCACAAGAGCAAGGGGCTGGAATTTCCGATCGTGTTCGTGCCCTTCGCGTGGTCGCGGCGCGCGCCCCCGCGGCGCTCGGGAATGGTTCCGGTACTGAATTACCACGAGCCCTACGGCGGCGCATGGCGCGCGGTGTGCGAGGTCGATGAGGCGCGTGTCGCGCCTGCCCGGCGCGCGCAGGCGGAACGCGAGGCCGCCTCCGAGGAGTTGCGACTGCTCTACGTCGCATTGACCCGGGCCCAGCTGCGTGCCTACCTGTTCTGGGGTGACGTGTCCGGAGCGTCGCACACGGCGCTCGGCTGGCTGCTCGCGGGAGTGGGCGAAGGCGAGGGCGAGGGTGATGCCCCGGGACGGGTCGCCGCCGCGGATGATTCCGGGGAGGGCGTTGCCCGGCATGTCGTCGCGTCGGCCGGCGCGGCGCTGGCTGCGCAGCACGACGCGCTGACGGTGGACGATGACGTCCCGGCGGCGCCGGGCGTTGCGGCCGATGCGCTGCGTGCGCGCCTCTTCGCGCGGACCTTGGGTCCGAGCTGGGTGCGGCGCAGCTACTCCTCGCTCGTCCGCGATACCGCGACCGAGGCGAGCGTGCGGCCGGACCATGACGAGGCGATCGTGTTGCCGCCGGCTGCCGAACTCGCGGCCGAGGAACTCGCCGCGCAGTCAACCGAGCAGTCCACTGAGCAGGGAGTCGAGCCGCTCCCGCATCCCGCATCCAGAGCCGACGGCGCGCCGGGCGCGCTGCGTTTTTCCTTTGTGCGGGGCGCGCACGCGGGCCACTGCCTGCACGGTGTCCTCGAGGCGAGCGACTTCGGGCAGGGCGTCGACCCGGCGCAGGCGCGGCGCCACCTCGAGCGCAGCGCGATCAGCGCCGATCCGGCCGCGCTCGCGCGCTGGCTCGACGAGGTGCTGGCGACGCCGCTCGATGACGGACGCGGCGGCGCGGTGGACCTGCGCCAGGTCGCCCGACGCGACCGGATCGTCGAGCTGGCATTCCTGCTGCCGGTGCGCGGAGCGGCGGATCAGGAGATTCTCGAAGCCATCGCCGATCACTATCCGCTCGACCTGCGCGGCGGCGGCGAGCGCTGGAGCGGCTTTCTCAACGGATTCATCGACCTCGTCTATCGCGACCGAGGACGCTACTTCCTGCTCGACTGGAAGAGCAACTGGCTCGGGGACCGTCACCAGGACTACGGACAGGCCGCGCTCGCGGATGCCATCCGCGCGGGTTCCTACGCGCTGCAATTCTGCCTCTACGCGGTTGCGCTGCATCGTCTGCTGCAGCGCCGGCTCGCCGGCTATCGTTTCGAGGAACACTTCGGCGGCGTACAGTACGCATTCCTGCGGGGCATGGCGCCAGGGCAGCAGGATGCGAGCGGGCGTCACCACGGACTGTACTTCGCGCGTCCGCCGCTGGGCCTGATCGAGCGGCTCGATGTGCGGCTCGGCAGGGGGGCACCATGAGTCACGCGCCGCGCCTCCTGGATTTCCGTGCGAGCGCACAGGAGCGGATCGCGCTGCGTTTCGCGCAGGCGCTCGCGCGTGTGCACCGTTTCGGCGGCGGCGCGGACACGACCACTTCCGTACTGGAAGCCTGCGCCGCGCGCTGCTGGAACGCAGCGCTGCAGCTCGGGCATGCCTGCATCCCGCTGGGCGCTGAGGAAGCGAGCCTGCTTGCGACGAGCCCGGCAGTTGCAAGCGTCGAGGCCGCCGGAGACGACGCCATGGCGTTGCGCGACGCGCCGCTGGTGCTCGACGGCCATCACCTGTTCCTGGAGCGGCTCTGGCGTGCCGAGCGGGGTCTCGCCGCCGCGTTGCGCTCGCTCGCATCGAGCGATCCGCTCGCCGCCGAGGACCGCCTCGCCGCGGAGATCGGCGCCGCCTTCGGCGGTTACGATCCCCGGGATGCGCAGCAGCGTGCCGTGCACGTCGCGCTGACGCGGCGACTGGCGGTCGTATCCGGCGGCCCGGGGACCGGGAAGACGACGACCCTGGCCCGGCTGATCACCGCCTACGCCCGGCTCGCCCCCCAGGGGCGCGTCGCGATCGCCGCGCCGACCGGAAAGGCGGCGGCGCGGGTGAGCGAGGCGCTGCACGCGCAACTCGCCGCGCATCACCCCGGAGATGAGCTGGCCGGCCGTATGCCGCAGAACGCGACCACGCTGCATCGTCTGCTCGGTTTCCGCGGCCCGGCTTCACGGCCCCAGTTCGGGGCCGCACGTCCGCTGCCCTTTGACCTGATCGTCGTCGACGAGGCCTCGATGATCGACTTGGAAATGGCGGGCGCGCTGGTTGCGGCAGTGGGTACCCATGCGCGGCTGGTGCTCTCGGGCGATCGTGACCAGCTCGCGTCGGTGGAAGCCGGAGCGGTGTTCGCCGCCGTGTGCGCGGCGCAGCACGCCGGCCTGCACGAGAGCATCGTGACGCTCGAGAGCAACTACCGCCAGCGCGAGGCGCCGGCGATCGCCGCGTGGGCACAGGCGGCCCGCCTCGGGACGCTCGGCGCCGCCGGATTTCCCGACGGCGGGGGCGCCGTGCGCCTGCACCCGCTCGCCGATGGCGGCGCGGGTGAGCGTCCCGCGCTCGTCGCCGCGGCGCTCGCCGGCTATGAGCCGGTGCTCGCGCTCCTGGAGACGGGCGAGGCCGGGGAGGAAGGCGCTCGCGAGTGCCTGCGCCGGCTCGGGAACTACCGCGTGCTGTGCGCGCAGCGGCGCGGTCCGCTCGGCTCCGAGGCGATGAATCGGCTCGTCGATCACGCAGTGCGCGCGCGCCTCGGTGTGGCTCCCGGTGCCGCATGGTATCGGGGTCGCTTCGTGATCGTGACCCGCAACACGCCCGAGCTCGATCTGTTCAACGGCGACACCGGCGTGTGCCTGGCGCGCGACGGTGCGCTGATGGTCGCCTTCCCGTCCGCGGGGGGCTTGCGCTGGGTTGCGGTTGCGCAGATGCCGCTCTGCACGGAGGCCTTCGCGCTCACCGTTCACCAGTCACAGGGTTCGGAGTTCGACGCCGTCACGCTGGTCGCGGCTCCGGCCGGGCATGCGCTGGCGACCCGGGAGCTGATCTACACGGGAATCACCCGGGCGCGGCGCAGCCTCGAAGTCTTTGCCGGTGTAGGTGCGCTCGCGGACGCGGCGAGCCGCCCGACCGTGCGCAGCGGTCTGCTCGGCGAGCGGCTCGGCGCCGCACCGTCGTCCTGAGGCGCGGCAGCGCGATCCGGGGCTTCAGCGCACGCGCTCGTTGTGGCGCGCGACGGCGATGCGCCGGCTCTGGTGATTCTGCATCCGCTCGATGCCGATGCGTTCGCGCGGGGTGACGACGCCGTCGCGACCCGCGTGGGCGATCATCGATCGCGTACGCGCCTGGCCCCTCTCGAGGCGCGCGACTTCATGGGCGCTCAGCTGGCCCGTTCGGATTCCCTGCTGAATGCGCCGCTCCTGCCGGATCGTGCGCGCGATCGCGCGCGGCATCGGGGGCGAGGGTGCCCAGGCCGGGCCGCCGGTCACGCCGCGGTAATGCGCCCCGTGGACCGCATGGCCCTGCTGCCCGAAGTCGTGCTGCTCGAAGCTCTGGTGGGCGTGCACGGTGGCGCTCGCACCGGCGGCGAGGATCGCGACGGCGATGATCTTCTCGATGGTTCTCATGGGATTGCTCCTTGCTTCCAATGGGCCACGGCGGGGGAGTCCCGCCGTTGATTGCAAGGTAGCTTTGATCCCGGTATCCGGGCGTTTGCGAGCCGTGAGAGATGTGACGAGTTGTTGCGCGCGTGGGCCGTCAGCCGCTGCGCGCCTCGAGTTCTTCCCAACGCGTCAGGCACGCGAGCAGTTGTTCCTCGATCTCGCCCGAGCGTGCGTTCGCCTGGCGTACGTCGTCGTTGGTGGCGGCGCCGCCCTGGTAGAACTGCGGGTCCGCGAGCCGGGCGTGCAACTGCTTCTGTTCGGCTTCCAGCAGCGCGATGCGTTCGGGCAGTGCCTCGAGCTCGCGCTGCTCGCGCCAGCTCAGTCGCGTGGCGCGCGCACTTCCCGCCGGCTCTGCCGCGCGGCGGAGCGTCGGACGCGCCGGGGGCGCGGGTGCGGCGCTCTTCTGCGCCGCGCGCTCGGCAGCTCCCGACTGGCTCAACCAGTCGTCGTAACCGCCGGCGTACTCCACCCAGCGGCCATCGCCCTCGGCAACGATCGTCTGGGTGACGACACTGTCGAGGAACTCCCGATCGTGGGTGACCAGAAAGAGCGTGCCGGTGTAGTCCTGCAGCAATTCTTCGAGAAGCTCCAGCGTGTCGATGTCCAGATCGTTGGTCGGCTCGTCGAGCACCAGCACATTGGCCGGGCGCGCAAACAGGCGCGCCAGCAGCAGCCGGTTGCGCTCGCCGCCCGAGAGCGAGCGCACGGGCGCGCGGGCGCGCTCCGGAGGAAAGAGGAAATCGCCCAGGTAGCTGATCACGTGCTGGCGCCGCTCGCCGATTTCGATCCACTCCGAGCCCGGGCTGATCGTCTCCGCCAGGGTCGCGTCGTCGTCGAGCGCGCTGCGCATCTGGTCGAAATACGCGACCTGCAGTCCCACCCCGAGGCGCACTTTCCCGGAATCGGGCTCCAGTTCGCCCAGGATCAGGCGCAGCAGCGTGGTCTTCCCGACTCCGTTGTCGCCGATCAGTCCGATCTTGTCGCCGCGCACGATCGTCGTGGAGAAATCGCGCACGAGCGGGCGTGGCCCGAAGGCCTTCGAGACATCCGTGAGTTCCGCGACCAGCTTTCCGGAACGATCACCCACGGCGAGGTCCAGTTGCACCCGGCCGCTGCGCTCACGCCGCTCGGCGCGCTTCCTGCGCAGCGCCTCGAGCCGCAGGACCCGGCCCTGATTGCGCGTGCGCCGCGCCTCGACGCCCTGGCGGATCCATACCTCTTCCAGCGCGAGCGTCTTGTCGAATTTCTCGGCGACAGTTTGCTCGAGAGCCAGTTGTTCGGCCTTGCGACGCTGATACGCGGCGAAGTTTCCCGGATAGCTGAGCAGTCGTCCACGGTCGAGTTCGACCACGCGGGTCGCGACCCGATCGAGGAAGCGCCGGTCATGCGTGACGACGATGAGCGCCCCGGTGTGGGCGATCAGCAGCTCCTCGAGCCACGCGATCGAGGAGAGATCGAGATGGTTGGTGGGCTCGTCGAGCAGCAGCAGATCGGGTTCGCCGGCCAGCGAGCGCGCGAGCGCAACGCGCTTGCGGTTGCCGCCCGAGAGCGTGGCCAGCTGCGCGCGCGGATCCAGCCCGAGCCGATCGATCACGCGTTCGACGCGCGAACGCAGGGACCAGGCCCCGGTCTGCTCCAGTTCCTCCTGCAGTTCATGCAGGCGCTCGAGCAGCGGGTGGGTGTCGTGCGCGCTCGCCAGTGCGGCGCTCAGCCGCTCGTACTCGGCGAGGCGTTCGGTCTCGCCGGCCAGCCCCGCGGCAACCGCTTCGAATACGCGGGTCGCGGTCCCGAAGTCCGGCTCCTGCGCGAGTCGCGCGATGCGCACGCCCGAATCCCGCACGACGAGGCCGTCGTCGAGGTCTTCCTCCCCGGCGATCACCCGCAACAGCGTCGACTTCCCGCAGCCATTGCGCCCGATCAACGCCAGCCGTTCGCCCGGTTCGATGCTGAAATCGGCGCCGTCGAGCAGCGCGTGGAGGCCGAACGCGAGCCGGGCCTGCGTGATCGATACGAGCGCCATCTTTCTCAGGCGCTCCGCTGCAGGGTCGCCAGCCGGATTGTCAACATCGCGTCAGTCCTTCAAATATTCGCGGGCGAGACGCTGGAACAGCGCCTGGCCGCTCTCGGTGAGGTAGGGGGCCACCATCGAGAGCACCTGGTATGCACCCCGCGCCATCGCGGTGCTCTGGTATCCGGCCTCGTGGAAATGGCGCGCGTTGCGCACGTACTCGGACGAAAACCAGTAGGTGGCGACCACCACCATATTGGTCGACAGCGATTCGATCTCGCGCTCCGTGGCGCGCAACTCGCGCGCACGGGCCATCGCTTCGCACAGCGCCCGCGCCGCGCGCTCCTTGCGCAGCAGGATGGTCTGGAACTGGGTCTCGAGGCGACGGTTGCGTGAGAGCAGATCGTTCAGGTCGCGGTAGATGAAGCGGTACTTCCAGATCGCTTCGAACAGCAGGTGCAGGAACAGCCACGCGTCCTCGAAGTGCACTTCCCGCTTGAAGGGCGCGTCGAGCAGCGGGTCGATCTCGCGTTCGAACTCCTCGAAAATCGCGTCGACCATCTCCTCCTTGTTGCGGAAGTGGTAGTAGAGGTTGCCGGGACTGATGTTCATCTCGTCGGCGATCGCGCTCGTCGTCGTGTTGGGTTCGCCGATCTCGTTGAACAGGCGCAGCGACTGCGCGAGGATCTTCTCGCGGGTGCGTCGCGGCGGCTTGCGCTGCATCGTTCGGGTTCCTTCTCAGGGGGTGTGCGCGGGGCAGGGCGAAGGATCGCGGCCAAGCGCCGCACGACCCCAGGCTGCGGGCCGCGAGCCAGGTTGATCCTGCCGAGTGTACCGCGTCGCGCAGGGAGCCGAGAAACGGCCGGACGCGCGGGTCTAGGGCGTCGACTCCGCTTGCGGCGCAGCGGGCGGTGCGACCGGTTTCGCCGCCTGGCGCGCCTTCTTCGGCTTGGCGGCGGCGGGCTTCATGGCTTTGGTCGCCTTCTTCGGCTTGGCCGCGGCGGCGGGCTTCCCGGCCTTGGCCGCCTTCTTCGGCTTGGCCACAGCGACCGGCCTGGCTGCCTTGGGCTTGGACGCGTCCTTCACCGCCTGCGCCAACTTCTCGACGCGCTCGGCGAGTTGATCGATTTCCCTGCGGGTGGGTACGCCCATGCGCACCAGGGCGCGCGCGACGCGGCTCTCGAACACATGCTCGAGCCGGTCCCAGGACTCGCTGGCCTGCCTGCCGAGATCCCCGGCGACCTTGCCGACCGTACCGGCCACCTCCCCGAACTTTTCCTCGGCACTCGCTCGGGTGTGGCGCTCGACGTTCATCCCCTGGCGCACCAGGGATTCGAATACCTTCACCCCCTCGTCCTGTGCCTTGGCGAACGCGCCCAGGCCGGCCAGCCAGATCTGCTGCGCCGATTCGCGCACCGCGTGCGCGAAGGACTTGTTCTCACCCGCGGCCTGCGCCTTCGTGCCGGTCTTCCTGTTCATCGAAAATCCCTCCAGGCAGATGAAGCGGCGCGTGGCGCGCCCGAACCCAGCGCGCCCAGTGTAGGCCGACCTGCTAGAGGAGACACACTAGAACAGGCGCGTCGGCGGTGTCTCGGCTGCGATCCCGCGCGCGCGGCTCTGGTGCTCGAGCGCATCCAGCGCATCCAGCGCGTCGATCACCGCGGCCTGGGCGGCCCGCGCATAGACCAGTTCGACGTGGCCCAGCCCGGCAAAGGCGAGCGTTTGCGCACCCGCGAGGGTCTGCGGCTGGGCGGGTACGACAATGTTGTCGTGCTCGCTGCGGATCACCGTGACCCGTGTGTTGTCGTTGTGCCGTTCGGCCGCCGCGAGTTCGCGCAGCCAGACGCTGCCGGGACGCATCTCGTGCGCGTTGCGCCCGACCCCGCGGAACGCGCTGTGTGTTCCCTGATGCGGCGTGCCGATCGTGATCAGTCCCGCCATCGTGGCGTCGCCGTGCGTGCGCCGGTAGGCGCGCGCTGCCAGTCCGCCCATGCTGTGCGCCACGATCGCTACGCGCGTGTCGCCGGTGCGCTGGCGCGCTCGCTCGATCGCCGCCGCGATGATCGGAACGTATTCGTCGATCGAACCGAAGACCGGCTCGAGATTCACCGATGCGATCGGGTGGCCCCGCGCTGCCAGCCGTGCGGCGAGCGGTTGCCACAGCGCGCGGTTGCAGACGTAGCCGTGCACCAGCAGCACGGCAATCCGCTCGGGCACCGCGGCGCTGGGCAGATCCCGATCGCCGAACCAGAGCTGCGCGTAGAAAAAGGCGCGCAGCGACGCCGCGATCTCGCCGAGCCAGGCGCGCAGCGTGGGAACGCGCTCCCATCCAGGAGGGGACGGGACTCTCGTCAGGCGCGCCGGGGCCGCACCGTGCGTTTCCGCCGCCTCCCTGACGGCGCCGGGTGCGTGAATTCCCGCGCGCCTTGCTTTGCGGGCAGCGCGCGCGACAAACCCGAATTCCACCCCCAGCACCCCGACGTGGATCCCCTCGACGAGCGCCAGGCCCGCGAGCAGCGCCCACCCCGTCGGCCAACCCCGCCAGGCGACGAGCGCGAGGGCGATCGCGCCGGCGCCGGCGAGCGCGAGCGCGAACAGCAAGCGCAGGAGGTGGGCGAGCATCGTCTGGCTCAGGCGAGCGGCACGGGGGCACGTCCGCTCAGGCGTTCGGCGAGTCCCGCACTCGCGCGAGCGCTGATCGCAAAGATCGTCAGCTGCGGGTTCGCGCCCAGCGAGGTCGGAAAGACCGATCCGTCATGGATCGAGACGTTGTCGAGGTGCCGATGCCGACCGTCGGGGTCCACCAGCCCGTCGCGCTCGCTCGCGGACATCGGACAGCCCCCCATCACGTGGGCGGACACCACCCGCGTCAGGTGCGGCTGCATCGGCAGTGCGAGGATCGCCGCACGCGCCTGCGCCCAGGAGCGGTAGCCGGTGGCGAGTTCGTGAATCGGGTAGACGGTATGCGCGCCCGCCGCGAACTGAATCTCCGCCATCGACAGCAGCGCACGCCGCGCGCCATCGAACAGGTACTCGCCGAGCGGGTAGTCGAGCACCGGCGTGCCGTCGTCATGCAGCGCGACGGTGCCGCCGGGACTCTCGGAATGGAAGCCGTCGCGCAGCAGCGCGATCGTCGCATGGGTGTGCACGAAATCGCGCATGCGCTGCACGTGCTCGGCACCGAACCCCGGGAGCGTCGTAGCCGTGAGCACCGGGTGCAGCGGAGGCACCTCGAGTTTGTATCCGATCGGTCCGTCGAGCGGATTGCGCTCGAGAAAGTGGTCGCTGTAGTGCACCTGCGGGGCGCCGCGGTGACCGTCGACGCGCTGCGCGAATACCGCTGCCGAGACCACAGTCGGGTGCAGGAAGGTGCGCCGGCCGGTGAGCCCGTGCGGATCCGGCGCCTGCGAGCGCAGCAGCAGCGCCGGCGTGTTGATCGCCCCGCCGGCGAGCACGAAGTGGCGTGCCGCAACGCTCAGCCCCGGCCCGCTCGGGTGCAGTCCGGACGCGTCGAGCCACTCGACCTCGAGTGTCTGCGCCTGGCGGGCGCTGAACGAGAGTCGCGCCGCGCGCGCTCGCGTGAGCAGGATCGCGCCGTGCTCGAGCGCGGCGGGAATCGTCGTGTCGAGCATGGCGGTCTTGCCATTGACCGGGCAGCCCATGCCGCAGTAACCCAGATCGATGCAGTCGCTCACGTTGCGCATCACCCGCGCCGTGGCAATCCCGAGTCGCTGCGCGCCCCGATGCAGGATCTCGTTGTTCTCGTTGGCCCGCGCCGTCCAGGGTGCCACGGAAAAGCGCCGCTCGACCTGATCGAACCACGGCGCGAGCTGCTCGGCGGCGTACATGCCCAATCCGAAACGCTGTGCCCACCAGGCGAGCGTGGCGGCCGGGGCGCGCAGGCAGGTGGTCCAGTTGACGGTCGTCGTGCCACCCACGCAGCGGCCCTGCAGGATGTTGATCGCCTTGTCGCGGGTCTTGCGGGCGGCCGACTCCTGATAGAGCTGCGGATAGGCCTCGGATTCGAGCATGTTGAAGTCGCGCGAGCTCTTGAGCGGTCCTTCCTCGATCATCACGACGCGCAGCCCGCTGCGGGCCAGCACCTCGGCGCTGATCGCGCCACCCGCTCCAGTGCCCACGATCGCCACATCGCACTCGATGCGCTCGGGGCGTCGCGCGTCGTCTGCGCCGATCACCCGCCAACCGCGCGCGAGGCCCGCGAGGATCGGATCGGGCGCGCTGCTCATGACTCGGCCTCGTTCATCACGGACTCACAGCCGAAGCGGGCCAGCGTACCCGATCGCGTCCCACGACGCGGCCTGCGCATACCAGGGCCCGATGATGAGCTGGTGCAGCCCCTGGTAAGCGCCCTGCAGCAGTTCCAGTCGGTGCATGCGCCACCCCTGGAGGAACGCCGCGACCTCGCCGACCGGAGCGCGGGGCAGGTCGACCGAAACGCCGGTCAACAGCCAGCGCATCGGTGCAATCGAGAGCAGCGCGAAGAGCTGCGCCAGTTCGCGCTGCGTTTCCGGCGCGAGCGCGGCCAGCGCTTCCTGGCTCGCGGCCAGCGTGCGCGTGAGCGCCTTCTCGTGCTGTGCCGGCTCGGCGGGCAGGGCGCCCGCGAGGATGGCCGGGATCAGCGCGCGCAGCACACTCTCGCGATCGCGCGCGGCGTCGCGACCCGCGAGCAGCGCCACCGTGCCACCGACGGCGAGCAGCGCGCCGCCCAGAAGGCCTGCCTTGAGAACCGTGCGTCGCGATGTCATGGCGCCCCCGCTTCTGCCGCCTGCAGCGCGGCACTCACGAAAGACCCACCCAGCCGAGCACGCCGATCCAGGTCGCGCCGGCAATGGTGAGCGCCACCATCACGGCGGCGCTGGCGAGATCCTTGGCCCGGCCGGCCAACTCGTGGTGCTCGGGGCTCGCCAGGTCGACCACCGCCTCGATCGCCGAATTGAGCAGCTCGATGACGAGCACCAGCACCAGAGGGGCGATCAGGGCGGCGCGCGCGGCCAGCGGCACATCGAGCCACAGCGCGATCGCGGTCCCCGCTGCGAGCAGCCAGAGCTCGTGGCGAAATGCGGCTTCGTGGCGCCAGGCGTGCCCGAGTCCGGCGAGCGATTGGCGCGTTGGCGGACCCAGGCGCCGGATGGCGTGGGCCAGTCCTCGGTTGTGTCCTCGGTTGTGTCCTCGGTTGTGTGTTCGGTTGTGTGTTCGGTTGTGTTGGCTCGTCTTCATGAAACCGCTATAATCCTCGGTTCCTTGCCGCCAGTCGATGGTGACGCATCGCGCGGCGGCCTCTGTCCACAAGGAATCGGTCACTCCCGGATTGAATCCGGAGGTGCCGCATTTTCATAACAAGGAGATTGCATGCGTCACTATGAGATTGTATTCATTGTCCACCCGGACCAGAGCGAACAGGTCCCGGGGATGATCGAGCGCTACCGCGCGATCGTCGAATCCCAGCAAGGCAAGGTCCATCGGCTCGAAGACTGGGGGCGGCGCCAGCTGGCCTACCCGATCGAGAAGATCGCCAAGGCCCACTACGTGCTGATGAACATCGAATGCGGCACCGAGAGCCTGGCTGAGCTCGGACACGCCTTCAAGTTCAACGATGCGGTGATGCGCCACCTGATCGTCGCGATGAAGAAGGCCGAGTCGGGCCCGTCGCCGATGTGGAAGCAGATCCAGCGCGACGAAGTGCGCAAGGGCGCAACCGTCACCGAAGAGCAGACCCCGGCTGCAGCCTGACGCTCCCGCTCCCGTGACCAACCGGCTGGAACTCGACGCGGTGCTGTGCGAACGCGACGCGTTGCGCTACACGCCGGCGGGAATTCCGATGCTGACGACCAGCGTACGGCACCAGTCGCAGCAGATGGAAGCGGGTCATGCGCGGGAAGTGGAGTTCGAGCTTCAGGCGATCTTTGCGGGTGTCACAGCCGAGCGGGCCGATCGCCTGCCGCTGGGACGAGCGCTTCATCTGAGCGGGTTCATCGCCCCCAGACGGCGCGGCGCGAGGGTCGTGGCACTGCACGTCAACGAGTTTCTTGAAATCGAAAAGTAGAGAGGTACGACATGGCATTCATGCGCCGCGGTTCAAAAGACAAGAAAGATCGCAAGGGAAAGCGTCCGGGACAGTCAGCGCTGTTCAAGCGCAAGAAGTTCTGCCGCTTCACCGCCGAGAAGGTGGAGTGGATCGACTACAAGGACGTCGACGTTCTGAAGGACTTCATTTCCGAAAACGGCAAGATCATTCCGGCCCGGCTGACCGGGACCAGGGCGAAGTTTCAGCGCCAGCTGTCCGACGCCATCAAGCGGGCGCGCTTCCTGGCGCTGTTGCCCTACACGGACGCGCACTGAGAGAGGACACGAAGATGCAGATCATTCTGATCGACAGGGTGGAGGGCCTCGGTGGCCTTGGCGACATCGTCAAGGTCAAGGACGGCTATGCCCGCAATTTCCTGATTCCCACGGGCAAGGCCCGCCGGGCGACCAGCGCCGCGCTGCGCGAGTTCGAGCTCAAGCGAGCCGAGATGGAGCGCGTGCTGGCCGAGAAGGTGGCCACGGCGCGCGCCCTGGCCGAGCGCATCGAGGGGGCGACCGTTCAGGTCACCGCCAACGCGGGCCCGGACGGACGGCTGTTCGGCTCGATCACCAACGCCGACATCGCCGACGGGCTGGCCAAGCTCGGCTTCGAGATCGAGCGCGGCACGATTCGCATGCCCGACGGTCCGCTCAAGGCCATTGGCGATGTGAAGCTCGTGGTCGGGATCTACGCCGACGTCACCGCCGAGATCAACGTCTCGGTGCTCGGCGAGTAGGCGCAGGCAGGATCGGCGCCCGGGTCCGCTCCCCAGGGGCGGCACCGGGACGGCCGAGCCGCAGCACAGGGGCGCCGCGGCGCCCCTCGTGTTTTCCGAGCGGTGCATCGATGGGTGGATTTCTCCTACACTGACGGTTATGGCAGCGGCGAATCAGGCACCCCAGAGAACGGACCCCCAGATTGCGGCGCTGCGCCTTCCGCCGCACTCGGTCGAGGCCGAACAGGCGGTGCTGGGCGGCCTGCTGCTCGACAATGCCGCCTTCGACCGGATCGCCGACGTGGTGCGCGGCGCGGATTTCTACCGCTACGACCACCGGCTGATCTGGGAGCAGATGAGCACGATGATCGGCAAGAACCGGCCGGCCGACGTGGTCACCGTGTTCGAGTCGCTGCAGTCGGCGGGGAACGCCGAGGAAATCGGCGGCGGGCTCGTCTACCTGAACTCGCTGGCGCAGGGTACGCCGTCGGCGGCCAACATCCGCCGCTACGCCGAGATCGTGCGCGACCGCGCCATCCTGCGCCGGCTGATCGCCACCTCTGACGAGATTGCCACCTCCGCGCTGAACCCGCAGGGGCGCGAGACGCGGCAGCTGCTCGACGAGGCCGAGGCGAAGATGCTCGCCGTCTCCGAGGATCGGGCGCGCACCCAGACCGGCTTTCTGCCGCTCACCGGCGTGCTCGCCGAAGTGATCGAACGCGTCAACACGCTCTACGAGCAGGAGAACCACAGCGACGTCACGGGCGTGGCCACCGGCTATCTCGAGCTGGACAAGCTGACCTCGGGATTGCAGCCTGGGGATCTCGTGGTGGTGGCCGGGCGGCCGTCGATGGGCAAGACCGCGCTCTCGCTGAACATCGCCGAGCACGTGGCGCTCGAGCTGCAGATGCCGGTGGCGGTGTTCAGCATGGAGATGGGTGCGACGCAACTCGCGCAGCGGCTGCTGTGCTCGGTCGGCCGGCTCGACCACCAGCGTCTGCGCACCGGGCGGCTCAACGACGACGATTGGCCGCGTCTCACCAGCGCGATCCGCAAAATGCAGGACGCGCAGCTCTTCATCGACGAGACACCGGCGCTCAACGCGCTGGAACTGCGCGCGCGCGCGCGCCGACTCTCGCGCCAGTGCAGCCAGCTCGGTCTGGTGATCGTCGACTACATCCAGCTCATGGCTGCCACCGGGTCGGGCGAGAACCGGGCGACCGAAATCTCGGAAATCTCGCGCTCCCTGAAGGCGCTGGCGAAGGAACTCAAGTGCCCGGTGATTGCGCTCTCACAGTTGAACCGTGCCCTGGAGCAGCGCCCGAACAAGCGCCCGGTCATGTCCGACCTGCGTGAATCAGGCGCGATCGAACAGGATGCAGACGTGATCCTGTTCATCTACCGCGACGAGGTCTACAACCCCGATTCGCCCGAAAAGGGGACCGCGGAAGTGATCATCGGCAAGCAGCGCAACGGGCCGCTGGGAACCGTGCGCATGACCTTCGTCGGCCAGCACACCAAGTTCGAGAATTACATGCCGGGTATCGGTTGAACGGCGCCGGGTTGCCCGGCGCGACCCGATCTCGAACGCGGCCACATCCGGCCAGAGGAACGCGATTGCTCAATGCTCCGATCGAGGTGCAGACCTTCCTTGCCAATGTCCCGCTGTTTCGGGGACTGGCAGGCGACGAGATCGATCGTATCGCCCAGAACACGCAGCAGGTGCGCGCGGAAAAAGGGGAGATCCTGTTTCATCGCGGCGATCCCGCAATGGGCTTCTACATCGTGGTTTTCGGCCAGATCAAGCTCGCCTTCAACTCGCCGCGCGGCGATGAAAAGGTGGTGGACCTCAACGGTCCGGGGCGGAGTTTCGGCGAGGCGGTGATGTTCATGGAACGACCGCACGTCGTGACCGCGCAGGCGATCTCCGACTCGCTGCTGCTGTTCGTCGGTCGCGAGGCGGTGTTCGAGGAACTCGAGCGCGACCCGAAGTTCGTGCGCCGCATGATTGCCGGGCTCTCGGCCCGGTTGCATGGGCTGATGCGTGACTTGGAGAACGATTCGCTGCGCTCCGGCACGCAGCGGGTCATCGGTTATCTCCTGCGCGACAGCGAGGATGTCGGGGAGGCCGAGGGCGCGCTGGAAGTCACCTTGTCCGCGAACAAGGGGGTGATTGCCTCGCGCCTGAGCCTCACCCAGGAGACCTTCTCGCGCATTCTCCACGACCTTGCCGAGCGCAATCTGATCGAAGTGCGCGGCCGCGCGATCTCCATCTCCGACGTCGCGAAGTTGCGCGCCTTTCTCGACTAGTCGGGCGGCAGTTCCCAGATCAGGATTTCGAAGCGCCCGTCGGGAAAGTTCTCGGCCCGGTAGGCGTAGCGATTGCGCTCGAGAAACCGGTACAGCGGGAACGGCTCCTGGTGGATGATGAGTTTCATCTGCTCTCCCAGCGCGAGTTCGGTCAACGCGTCGACGACGCGTTCGAACGGCTCGGGGTGGGGCAGACCACGGGCATCGACGATCTTCATGGTTCCTCCTGTGTTGCGCACTGCCGCCCCGACAGACCGACGGTCGCGCCCAGCAGCAGCGCGGCACACAGGTTGTGCAGGAGCATCAGCGGCAATGGAAACTGCGCGACGGTCATGCTCGCGCCCAGCACCCCCTGCAGACCCAGCACGCCGAGCAGGAACCAGCCGCGGGCGGCCGCGCCGGGGCCGCGCCGGATGGCGCCGAGCGCCAGCACCCCCAGCATCGCCGCTACGAGGAGTGCGCCGTAGCGGTGGGCCATGACCAGCGCGCCGAGCGCGGCGGATCCCACATCGGCTGCGGGCGACGCGAAGAACGGGTCGAACAGCCGCCAGTCGGCATCGGGCCACCAGCGGCCGGCGCACTTGGGCAGCGTGTCGCACGCGAGCACCGCGCGGCGCGCGCCGATCATCCCGCCCAGTGCGATCTGCACCGTGAGCGCGGCCAGCGCGAGCCGATGCACGGCCGCTCCGGCCCCGGTGGCGCGACTGCCCTGATGCAGCCACCACAGCAGCGCGAACAGGGCCATGCCGCCGAGCAGATTGCCGATGGTGACCGCCGGGAGAGGCGACGGCGTGATCTGACCGAGCCAGGCGAGGAATCCGGCAAGACCCACGGTGGCGACGGCCGCCCCGCGCTCCCACGCGCCACGCAGCGCGTCCCAGCCCAGAAACAAGATCAGCAGCAGCACGATCCCCGCCGCACTTGCCGCAACGCGGTGCAAGGCGCGCGCCCAGAACAGCGGCGAGCGCTCGGGAATCAACTGTCCGGCCGCGGGGCTGGCGGCGCCGCTGCCGTAGCAGGCCGGCCAGTCGGTACAGCCGAACCCGGCCTGCGACAGGCGAATATACGCGCTGGTCGTGGTGATGAGCAGCACCAGCAGCAGCGCGGCGAGCACCAGCCAGCGCATTGCTCCGGGCCTCATGCCAGCAGGTCCTGCGCGCGGACCCGGGAGAGGCGGCGCGTGTCGGGGACTTGGATCGTCATTTGCATCGCTCAGGTGCCCGCCGCCACGAAGGCGTCGGAGAAGCAATACTCGTCGGCGAGACCCTGCCGGAGAAAGGCGGGGAACGCGGCGTCCACCATCTGTGCCGAGCCGCAGACATAGACTTCGAAGCCGCGGAGGTCGGGGAAATCGTCCAGGATCGCCTGGTGCACGAGTCCGGTGCGCCCCGTCCAGTGATCACCGGGTGCGGACTCCGAGATCACCGGCACGAACCGGAAGGTTCGGTGTTCCCGCTGCCAGCGCTCGGCGAGCGACATCATGTAGAGATCGGCGGGCCGTCGAACCCCCCAGTAGAGCAGCATGGGCCGGGACATTCCGCGATGAAAGGCGTCCTCGACAATGCTCTTGATCGGCGCGAAACCGGTTGCGCCGGCGACGAAGATGATCGGCCGCTCGCTCTCGCGCAGGGTGAACGAGCCCAGCGGTCCTTCGCAGCGCAGTTCGTCACCGACCGCCATGCCCGAGAACACGTGGGTCGTGAAGAGGCCTCCGGCGATCAGGCGGACATGCAATTCGATGAACTCGCTGCGATGCGGCGGATTGGCGAACGAAAAGGCGCGGCGCTGTCCGTCCTCCAGCAGGATGTTGATGTACTGACCCGCGATGAAGGGAATGCGCTCGCCGGGGGGCAGCGCAACGAGGATCCGCATCACTTCGTCGGACAGGCGCTCCATGCCGTGCACTCGCCCGCGGAGGGTGTGCAGGGTTGCCGCCGAATTCGCATCGACCGGTTCGTATTCGATCTCCAGGTCGGAGTTCGGAACGGCGCAGCACATGAGCGCCTGCCCGGCCGCTTTCTGCGCTTCGGTCAGCGCGTTCGGCTGCGCCGCCCCATGCTCGACGCTGCCATGCAGCACCGTGCACCTGCATTTTCCGCATGCTCCATTGCGGCATTCGAAGGGCAGGGCGATCTCCGTACGCAGCCCCGCTTCGAGGATCGTTTCTCCCCGCCGGATGGCGAGCTTGCGTCCGTCGGGGTGCAGCCACACGTGGAATTCGCGCCTGGCGCTGCGGCGCCACGTCGGTGGCAGCCACGGGAGGGCAATGAAGAGCGCTGTCGCGGCAACGAGAAGGAGCCACACCTGGCCCATCGGCCATAGGTAGAGCAGCGGGAAGACCGCCAGGTAGAACCAGTCGAATGCAAGTTCGCCGGGTACCGCGCCGAAATCGGCAGCGCCGCCCTGGCTCAGCGCGGGCCGGACCAGTGAGAGGGCAAGCAGCGTGAGCAGCAGGCAGGCCATGATCGGCCGCGGCGGCTGGGTCCTCGCCTTGGGGACGCGCTGCACATGGATCCACATCAGCAGCAGCACGAGCAGGGGCAGGCCGATGTGAAGAAAGGACAGCAGCGAGAAGAAGCGATCGTTGACGCTCGTCTGATAGATGAAGTTGCGAATCAGGGCGCCGTCGAAGATCGGCAGCCAGTCGAGCCACTCGAAGCTCGCGACGACCACGAACTGCGCCAGGCTGTCCCACGGCAGCATGTAGCCGTTGATTCCGGAGACGTAGACCAGCCAGATCAGAATCACTCCGGTCATCCACGAGAACCAGCGAAAACCGCGAAACCGGTCGAAGGCGAAGTGGCGCAGCATGTGCACGAGCATGGTCAGGACCATTGCGTCGGAGGCATAGCGGTGAACGCTGCGCAGGATGCCGCCGACGTAGCGCTGATCCTCGCTCAGCGCCTGCACGGATGCATAGGCATCCGCCACACTCGTCTCGAAGAAGATGTAGAGATACAGCCCGCTCACCGTGATGATCCAGAACAGAAAGAAACTCATGGCGCCGAGGTGATAGAGCGGGTTGAGCGGGTCGCCGAAGGCGGCGTTGAACAACGCCTCGACGCGCATGAACAGCCAGCGCAGGCCGCGTTGCAGGCGTACGGTCATCGCGTGGCTCCTCTGCGGGCGCTGCGCACGGAGCGGATCACCACGACGAGGAACAGCAGGCCGCCGAGGATGGCGATCAGTCCTCCCAGGCCCATCAGGCCCATGCCCGCGATCTCGCCGCTGCTTCTGAGCACCTGTTCGGCGCCCGCCACCTTGCGTTGCACTCCGTAGCCGCCGGACCACACCAGGCCGGCGACGTGCATCAGTTGTCCCCCGCCATAGGCGATCGGCTGCCAGGTGGCGAGCTTGCCCACGGGCGCCGCGTAACCGAGTTGCGGCAGCAGGTGGTAGACCAATCCCATCAGGGCGAGCGTCACGCCGACGATCGAGCCGTGGTAATGGGCGGGGATCTTGACGTTGTTGCCGCTGATGAAGATGCCGATGACGCCCCCCACGGCAAAGAGGAGGACTGAGCAAAGGAGTGCCGCGCGCAGTGGCTTTGCCTCCTCGCTCATGTTCAGCGGCGGGCGCAACGCCACTAGCACCGCCAGGCTCATCGGCAGGATTGCCAGTCCGCCGCCCAGGCGCATGGCCCAGGTCAGGAGCGCGCGGTGCTCGACCGAAGCCACGTCATGGGCGACGTAGGCGTAGGGGGTGACGAAGACGCAGACGAGCGCGAGCAGGAACATCAGCAGTGCCACGCGCGGGCTCAACGGCACGCGCGCGCCGCAGGCGCTGATGAGCCAGACCCACGCCACCAGCATCAGCAGCGTCCAGGTGAACTGCAGCGCGTGTCCGCCACCCCAGAAGAGGATCTCGAAATACGCCTTGCCCGCCAATGAAGCGGGAACCACTGCATAGGACCAGGCGAAGGCACCCACCGCCACGGCGGCCGAAACGGCCGCGGCATTCAGGCCGAAGCGCAGCGCACCGCCCCCGTCGAAGCGCAGCCCCAGGACCGGGGCGAGCACCAGGCTACGCAGCACCAGCGCCGTGAAACCGGCGCCGAACACAAGGAGCCCGCCGAGGAAGATCGGATCGTTCAGCACCGGGATGTAGTTCGCCATGATCGGCGTCCCGCGTCCGACGAAGGGAGCGAGCGACATGAACGCGACCCCGAGCGCGCAGGTCCACAGCGCAAGCCAGCCCCACCGGAGAGCCTGCGCTGCGCTGTTGATGCTCCACAGCATGCCGGCGATCGCGGTGAACCACACCAGCACGGACAAGTCGACATGGGCCACCAGTGCGACGTGGAAGAAGTCGGCGACGGGAAACAGGTCGCGCAAGCCCGGCGTGCGCGAGAGCACCAGGAAGATCGAGAATACGCCGGAGGCGATCAGTGCAAACAGGCCCAGCCATAACCATGCGCGCGCGAGCGCCTGACGCGGGCGATCCGGTGGCGGCAAGGTATAGCCGGGGGACGGTGTCTGCGTGCGGCTCATTGCAGCGTGATCCCGCCGGCGCTCGGGTTGAAATCGATGACCAGCACCTTGCCGGGTTGCAGGGTCACGATTTCCTCGCGGCGGTAGTTGAATCCCTGCTCGCGCGCGTCGTCTTTGACGCGAACTGCGAGACGGTGTTCCCCGGCGCGCACCGGGAGTCGGTGATAGACGGACGAGGCGCCATCCTTCGACAGGCCCGAAGGGGTGGCCACCTGCCGGTATACGGTGGCGCCGTCGAGATCAATCTCGACGCTGACCGGCGAGCGCTCGCGCGGGCAGTCCAGGGGGTTGCGCATGTTCGGCGCCATCTGCGCCAGCTCCTGCGCGCTGCGCTCGCGACATGGTGAAACGAGTCCGCCCTGGTGGCTGAAGCTGAGCTTGATCAGCGCCTGGTCGGCCGGCAGGTGCCGGTACGTCGGAAGGCCGGAGAACGTGCCGATGATCAGCGCGAAGAGCCCATAGAGCAGCGCCTGCCCCATCCAGGAAACGATCCTAGCCATGCGCCTTTGCCCTTTTCGATGCCACGACCGGGTTCGGGTTGCGCTCCGGATGATGCGATGGCGCGCCCGCCACGGCACGCTGCAGTTCGGCGAGCGCAGTGGCCAGCTCGGCCTCCTCGCCCCGGTCGGCCCAGGCTGCGTGCACAAGCTTGCCGGTGGGGATGGCGCGCAGACGGGGCTCACGAATTCCGGCGAGACGCTCTTTGGTCCAGCGATTGCCCAGACGGAAGGCACAGCCGCCCGCTCGGCAGCCGGTCACCAGCACGCCCCCGGCGCCCCCGCGCAACGCGTACTCGACGAAGGAGGGCGGCAGATTGCCGGCGCACGGCAGGCTGAGCCCAGCCACGTCCGCGCCGACCATCTGCATCACATCTGCTCCCTGGGCGCAGCCGAAGACGACGATCCCGCCGGTGCTGTGCACCCGGGCCAGTCCAGCGTCCAGTTCCTCGCGCAGTGCGCGGATCGGACGGTGCGGCATGTCGATCCCGCTCACCAGTTCGGCGGTGCGACCGAACGGGGTGGACGTCGGGCAGGCCCCCGCGCAGATGCCGCAGCTGGCGCAGAGAGCGGGGTTCACCTGGGCGAGATTCCGGCCCGGGATGGCATTCGGGTGCGGCACCATGATGATGGCTGCGTAGGGGCAATCGGCAAAGCACCGTCGGCAGCCGTTGCACTGGTCCGGGTGGACTGCCGCGACCGGAGCGGCGGGGCGCTGCGGCAGGGCCGGCAGAAGCAGCAGGAGCAGGGTCGCCACCGCGACTACGGCCCACACGGCGCCGGCCGAGGTGCCGTACATCAGCGGCTGCCAGAAGAGGTAGAACCAGTCGAGCGCGAGCGGACCCGGAACACGGGAAAGATCGGCTGCAGCGGCGCTGGCGACGGGAAGCGCGAGGGACAGGCCCAGCAAGGCAAGGAGCGAGCCTGCGCTCAGCGCCCGCGGGGGCAGGATTTCGGCGTGGCTGATGCGCTGGATGTGGAACCACAGCCCGAAGATCAGCAGCAGCGGCACGCCGAGATGAACGAAAACGAAAAGCGAGAACAGCCGGTCGCTGACGGCGCCTGCACTCAGGAAGTTGCGCGTCAGCGGGGTGGCGAAGATGGGCAGCCAGTCGAGCCATTCCGCAGTCGCGGTCGCAGAGAACTGCGCGAGTTCATCCCATCTCAGCCAGATCCCGACGACGCCGGAAATGTAGAGGAACCACAGCAACGGTATGCCGGTGAGCCAGGAGAAGTGGCGAAATCCGCTGTAGCGCCCGAGGACCCATTCCCGCAGCAGGTGCAGCAGCGTGACCACCACGAAGGCGTCGGCCGCGTAGCGGTGAAGGCTGCGCAGCACGCCACCGAGGTACCACTGCTCATGCGTGAGCCAACCGATGGAGCGATGCACGCCCTCCACGGAGGTGTCGAGGGCCGCGTACAGATAGGCGCCGGTGAGGGCCAGAACCCAGAAGAGCAGGAACCCGAGTGCGCCGAGATGGCGCCATGGATTCAGTGCGGCGCCAAAGGCCCCATCGAAGACGTGCTCGATTCGACGGTAGGCGGTCAACGCCGCGTTGGCGTGGTCGGTGGGTGCGACGCGCATCAGGAACTCGAGCGTCTCGCCATGCGTCTGCGCGTCCACCACTCGTTGAAGAAGAACCACATGATCCAGAGCAGGAAGGTGGCACCGCCGGCGATCCCCAGCACGATGCTGTAGCTTACGCGATACTTCCCCGTGCGCGGGTCATAGACCGAGCACAGGATGCGCACCTGCTCGAGGATCGTGGCCAGGCTGGCGGTCTCGCCCACCGGGGTGCCGGTGATGAGTTGGCGGAGCGGCTCGATCAGATAATCGGCCGAGTAGTCCTCGCCGTACACCTGTCGGTAGATGCGTCCATCGGCGTCGACCACGGTGACCTGCAGCGTGTGGTCGAAGCCGGCAGGGGTGGCGACGAACCGGAAGCCGAACTCGCGCGCCAGGTCCGCAACGATCCCGACGGGTGGGCTGAGGAATTCCCAGTTCGGGGCGTCGATTCCATATTGGGCTGCAAAGGACTTGAGCGCCTGCGGTGAATCGGCCGGCTGGTTGAACCCGATGCTGATCACGTTGAAGCGATCCGCGCCGAGCGCGTCGCGCGCGACCGAGGCCGCGAGCTGCAATGCGCGCGTCGTCGTTGGGCAGACCTGAAAGCACCCGGTGTAGATGAAGCTGACCAGCAGCGGCTTGCCGCGATAGCTCGAGAGGCGCACGGGGCGCCCCTCTCGGTCCAGCATCGTGTAATCGCCGATCGCGCGTCCCATGACGGCCTGGCTGGCGCGCACGGCGGCGGACTTGTCCAGGACCGGGGCCGGTGCGAGTTCCGCAGCGCGTGCCGGATGCCCCGCCGCCAGCGGGATGGCCAGGCACCCCGCCAGCATCGTCCCACCGAGACGGCTGCGCCACGAGGGGCCGGGAACGCGGGCCACGCCGGTCCCGCTCAGGCCAGCAGCGCGTCGCTGATCGCGGCCAAAAGCAGCAGACTCAGTTGCGCCAGCGACGCGTGAAACGAACCCATCGCGGTCGTGCGGCTGGGTGCGCGCGCCAGCTGCCACGCCTTGCGCACGAAATGCGCGCCGCCGACGAGGGCGCCGATACCGTAGATCGGTCCGGCCCCGAAGAGGAGCGGCAACAGCGACACGCCGACCAGGGCGAGAGTGCTGACGAAGACGACCTGCGCGGCGCGTTTTGTCCCGACGACGACCGGAAGCATCGGCACGCCGGCCGCCGCGTAGTCATCCGAATTTGCGATCGCCAGGCTCCAGAAGTGCGGTGGCGTCCAGAGAAACAGAACCAGGGCGAGCAGGAGCGGGACGGCGCCCAGTTGCGGATTCGCTGCCGCCGCGCCGGCGAGCACGGCAAAACTCCCGGCCAGGCCGCCCACGACGATGTTGAGCCAAGTGCGTCGCTTGAGCCAGACGGTATAGACCACCGCGTAGAAGAAGGCGCCGAGGAACACATACAGTGCGGCGAGCGGGTTGGTCGCGGACCACGCGGCGGCGACCGATCCGGCCAGCAGGAAGCCGATCAGCGCCAGCCATGCCGGCGTATGGCGCAGTTCTCCGGTGACGAAGGCGCGGCCGCGGGTGCGCGCCATCAGTCGGTCGGTTTCGTACTCCACGTACTGATTGAAGGCCCCCGCGCTGGCCGAAGAGACCAGGACGGCCAGGGCCAGCACCGCGAGCGGCAAGCCGCCGGAACCGGCCCCGGGCGTGACTGCGTAGCCGGTCACTGCGGTGATCATGATGACGAAACCGATGCGCAGCTTGAAGACCCCCAGCACGGTACGCGCGCGGTGTGCGGTTTGCTGGTTGCGGCGTGTCGTGTCCATGTTTGCCTGCCCTCGATCTACCTGTTCGGGCACGGGCCGGCAGCGGCCGCGCCTGCGCTGCTGCGAACGCCGCGCTCGCGCGCAACGCCGCCGCCGGGCATCAACTGAGCCCCCACACCGTGGACAGGTACTTCCAGTTGATGAAGTAGTACAGCACGAAGGCCACGAGGAACACCATCGCCAGCGCGAACGTGCCCGGCGCCGCAAAACCCGCCGACCCGTGTCCCTGGAGTGCGGCATGGGTGGGGACCACCGGAATCGGCACCGGCTTATCGCTGAGCACGCCGGCGTCGAGTTTGCGGCCCCACAGCAGCGAGCCGACGGTGATGTAGACGTAAAGCGCGCCACCGACGATGGCGATCACCCCCGAGATCCCCATCAGCCCCAGCATCAGGTAGGCCGCGCCGGGGAACTCGTAGGCCAGGGGCGAGCCGCCCATGGCCATGTCCCAATGCCGCCGCGAGACCCCCAGGGTTCCCGCGCCCATCATCACCAGAACGAAGAAGTACATCGAGAGACCGAAGAGATAGGGCTGCAGTTTCGCCAGGCCCGGGCTGATCATCTCGCGCTTGAACAGCACCGGGATCAGGAAATAGGTGAGCGCCATGAACGAGAGCGAGGTGCCGATCACCACGGTGGCGTGGAAGTGGCCGGGAACATAGATGGTGTTGTGAATGATCATGTTCAGCTGCTCGGTGCCCATCATCACTCCGGAGATGCCGCCGAGGAAACCGAAGCCGATCAGGGAAATGAACATCCCGGAGAACACCGGATTGCCCCAGGGCGCCTTTCTGAGCCATTCGAACAGGCCCTTGGTGAAGCCCTTCTCGCGCTGCGCCACTTCGATCGCGCCCGGAATGGTCAGGCCGTGAATCATCGAGGCGAGCACTGCGAAGTACATGAAGTAGCTGGTGTTGACCACCTTCCATTCGGTGCTCAGGCCCGGATCGGCCAGCAGGTGGTGAGCGCTCGCCAGCTGGAGAAACAGGATATAGAGCAGGAAGGCACCGCGGCTGACGCGCTCCGACATCGGCTTGGCGCCGAAGACGATCGCCGCGATGGCGTACCAGACCGAAATGTGCGCGGCGACGTTGATCTGCTGCGAGGAGTGCCCGAAGGCCCACCAGATGGTGCGATAGATGAGCGGATCCACTTCCTGGATGAGGCCCAGCGACAGCAGGTAGGTCGGGATCAGGATGATCGCGCCCGACGCGATGGTGAACACGGCGATGATCGCGGCGGTGATCGCGCCGAAAGTGACCAGCGGGACCGAGCCCTGATAGGTCTTCTCGTTCTTGGCCACGACGAGCGTGCCGAAGAACACGAAGCAGCCGATCAGCGCGCCCACTGCAAAGAGGATCAGCCCGAGATAGAACGCCGGCTGCGCCATCATCGGCACGTAGGAGGTCATCATCACGCTGGAACTGCCCTGGAAGACTGCGACGTTGTTGGTGACGGAACCGATCAGCATCAGGGCGAAGCCCAGCCAGGCGATCTTCGGCGTGGCGATGCGGCAGCGCAGCAGCGTCGAGGAGCAGAAGTAGAGGACCGCCATTTCGAAGAAGATGATCCAGAAGATCAGCATGTCGATGCCGTGGGCGGTCAGCACCATGTAGAACGTGTCGGCGGCGAGCCAGTGCACGGCGGGCCAGCGGGTGAGCACTACGCCCACGGCGAGGATGCCGCCGATGAGCAGGTAGACCACGGCCGCGACGGCATTGGCCAGCATCAGCTTTTCCGCCTGTGTGTCGAACTGCAGCCCGGATCGTGGGCAGGTGCGATAGGTAGTCATTGGCGCCTCCCCTTACTTGACGTAAATGCGGCCGACCATGTTTGCGTGGTTGATCCCGCAGTATTCGTTGCACACGACCGAGTAGGTGCCGCTTCGGTTGGGCGTTACCTTGACGACGTGCTCGTAGCCGGGAACGACCTGGATGTTGATGTTGACCGGCTGCAGCGAAAACCCATGGTTGTAGTCCATCGAGGTGAGATGCAGACGGTAGGTCTGGTCCTTCTCGAGTTCCAGGATCGGCCACCAGTCCCACAGGCGCGCGATCAGGTAGACGTCGCTCCCGGGCGGCGGGCTCACTACCGGGATCTGCCGGTCGGTTTCGGTGCGCACGGTGTACTGGTCGACCATGGCCTGCGTCTTCGCCGTGAAGAGCTCGCGGGACGTCTTGTAGGTCTCGGTGGACAGGTTCTGTTTGCCGTAGATATGCCAGCCCACCATCATGGCGAACATCACCATGCACCAGACGAAGGCGATCAGGATCCACGTGCCCTCGACGCGATCCAACGGCTGTTTCCACCAGAGTCGATCTGACGGCGGCAGTATTGCGCTCATGTTCGCACCCCTCGTTCAAGAAACACGCGATGTGTCGACCGACGGCTACTTGGCGAGGGGAACCGTCAGGATTTCGATGACCCCCCAGAGCGTGTAGAGCACCATGGGAACCATGACGCCGACGAAGAGCAGCAGAAAGGGGTTGTCGAGAAACTTCTGCATCAGGGGGACGGGTTCTTCGTGAGACGGGTCGTTCATTTGCGATGCCTCCGCTGCGGTGGACTCGGATGTCGGAATGGGCGCCCGGGAGGACGCGACCCGACACCCGTCCAGTCCACCGTAACGAATGGTTCCGTCGAAAGATTTGACTTAAGTCAAGGAATCGCCGACCGCCCGGCGCGCGGAAATCCGGGTGCGGGTCGGCTGGGGCATCGTCGCGATCGTGCGCAGCTCGCCCCGATCGGGAGGGCTGCGACCAAGGTATGTTCGATGGTGGTGGCGCCGGGTTCCGATTCCGCCGGCGTCGGCGCCGACTCGCTAGCCGCTGCCCAGGGGCAGCGCAGATTTCGTCAGCGCCACGGCGACGATATAGGCGAATGCCGCCAGGGCGCCGCCGAAAGCCGCGCGGCGAATGGCCGGCGTGCGCCCGCGCTTGAGCGCGATCGTTCCGAGGAGAACGTAGGCGATGAGGCCGAGGAACTTGGCCGTGAGCCATCCGTGAACCAGCGGGTACTGCTCGATGATCATCGCCATCGCGAGCGCGCTGGCGAGCAGCAACGTGTCCACGACATGCGGCGTCACGCGCACCCAGCGGCGGGCGAGCCAGGGCGAATCGCGCATCATCCAGACGCCGCGCAGCACGAAGCCGGCGCCCGAGAGCACGACGCAGCTCACATGCAGATACTTGAGCAGGAAGTAGTGCGCAGCCAAGTGGGGCGCACTACAACACGTCGCCCGCGAAATCCGCCAGCCGCGAACGCTCGCCGCGTTGCAGCGTCACGTGTCCGGCGTGTGCCCACCCCTTGAAGCGTTCGACCACGTAGCTCAGGCCCGATGAGCCTTCCGTGAGGTAGGGCGTGTCGATCTGCGCGATGTTGCCCAGGCACAGCACCTTGGTGCCCGGCCCGGCGCGCGTGATCAGCGTCTTCATCTGCTTGGGCGTGAGATTCTGCGCCTCGTCGATGATCAGGAACTTGTTGATGAAGGTGCGTCCGCGCATGAACGAGAGCGCCTTCACCTTGACCCGGTTGCGGATCAGGTCGTTGGTCGCGGCGCGGCCCCACTCGCCCGAGGACGGGTCGGTCTTGTTGAGCACTTCGAGGTTGTCCTCCAGCGCACCCATCCACGGCTGCATCTTCTCTTCCTCGGTGCCGGGCAGGTAGCCGATGTCGTCGCCCACCGGGACGGTGGCGCGGGTCATGATGATTTCGCTGTAGCGCTTGGTCTCGAGGATCTGCACCAGGCCCGCGGCGAGCGCGAGCAGCGTCTTGCCGGTGCCCGCCTGACCGAGCAGCGTGACGAAGTCGATCTCGGGGTTCATCAACAGGTTGAGCGCGAAATTCTGCTCGCGGTTGCGCGCCGTGATGCCCCACACGGCATTCTTCACGTGCGCGTAGTCGCGCACCGTCTGCAGCACCGCCGTGCGACCGTTGATCTCGCGCACCACGCCCGAGAGCGGCAGTTCGCCGTCGAAGTAGACGAACTGATTGAGAACGAGCGAAGTGATCAGCGGTCCGGTGATCCGGTAGAACGTGTACCCGCCCTGCTGCCAGGACTCCATTCCCTTCGCGTGCCGATCCCAGAAGTCTGCGGGCAGTTCGAGGACACCCGTGTAGAACAGGTCGCTGTCCGAGAGCACCTGGTCGTTGAAGTAGTCCTCGGCGCGCAACCCCAGTGCGCGCGCCTTGATGCGCATGTTGATGTCCTTGGACACCAGCACGACATCGCGCTCGGGGTGCTGGTCGCTCAGCGCGCGCACCACCCCGAGAATCTGGTTGTCGGCCTTGCCCATCGGCAGGCTCGCGGGCAGCATCGCCGCGCTCGCCTGCGTCTGGAAGAACAGCCGCCCGCTGGCGTCGCGGTTGCCCAGCGCCGAGAGCGCCAGGCCGTCCTCGAGGCGATCGGGCGCCGCGGCAATCAACGCGTCCAGCGAACGACTCACCTGGCGCGCGTTGCGCGACACCTCCGACATCCCGCGCTTGTGCCCGTCGAGTTCCTCGAGGGTGATCATCGGCAGGTGGATGTCGTGCTCGGCGAAGCGAAACAGGGACGAGGGATCGTGCATCAGCACGTTGGTGTCGAGCACGAAGAGCGTGGCGGGCCCCTCGTTGCGGCGGCTGCGCGCCTTGCGCGTCGTCTCGGCGCTGCTTCGCTTGCGGGGTAGTACCGCGGCCGTCTCGCCGCGCACCACGCTCGCGATGCTGCCCTTTTCGGCAACGGGAGGCCGTGCCCGCGCCGGCTCCCCGACGGGCGCCGCACTCGCCGTGCGGGGCGCCATGAGCAGCGCCGGACGAGCGGACGGGGCGCGGGGCGCGCCGGCATCGGGTCGCACGGTTGCCTTGGCTGGGCGGACCGGAGGCGTCGGCCGGGCCTCGAGTTCAGGCGTGAGGGTAACCAGAGTGGCGGGTTTTGCGGGGGCTTTGGGCAGCGGCATCGGTTCGCGTGGCGGGACGAAGGGGCGCCGCGGGGCGCCGGGAGAAATGATGCGACAACATAGCACACGGCAGGGACTCGGGGAATGTCCGATTCGCCCCGCGCAGGGGCCTTCCCCGTGCGCTCGCGCGCCGCTCAGTCGCGCAGAAGCAACGCCACCACGCGACGGCCCTCGGCCACCAGGATGTTGAAGGTACGGCACGCCGCAGCGGTCGTCATCGCCTCAACGCCGATCTGGCGCGCCGCGAGGCCCGCGAGCAGGCGCGGATGGACGAAGCGGTGCCGCGCTCCGGTGCCCAGCAGGACCACCTCGGGCTCGGAGGCGATCAGCGCATCGAGATGCGCGGCTTCGAGCGCGTCGAAGCCCGCGATCTCGGGATGGCCAACGGGCCCCGTGGGCACCACCAAAACCGTACCCTCGTGGCGTTCATGGTTGACCTCCACGTAGCCCGGGCCGTAGGAATTGACCGTGTTGAGCCCGTCGAGGGCTTCGAGGTGCATTTTCATCGTCGGCTAACTTATTGAAAATACTCTACATTATCACCCAAGCGCGGGGGCCGTCCCGGGCGGCTTGGCCGGAACTGTGCGAGCATTCGTTGCAGTGCATCAATCGATTTGCAGTGGTCAGTGGGGAGTATCGCACCGATGGGTTCCCAGCGAGAGTTTTCGCGGATCAAGCGTCTGCCGACGTACGTCTTCAACATTACCGGCGAGCTCAAGATGAGCGAGCGGCGGCGTGGCGAGGACATCATCGACATGAGCATGGGCAACCCCGATGGCCCGACGCCGGCTCATATCGTCGACAAGCTCGTCGAGGTGTCCCGCAGGATGGACACGCACGGCTACTCCGTGTCGCGCGGCATCCCGCGGCTGCGCCGCGCGATCTCCGAGTGGTACAAGCGGCGCTATGACGTCGCGATCGATCCCGAGACCGAAGCGATCGTCACGATCGGTTCCAAGGAAGGGCTGGCGCACCTGATGCTCGCGACGCTCGATCGAGGGGACACGGTGCTGGTGCCCAACCCGAGCTACCCGATCCACATCTATGGCGCGGTGATCGCCGGCGCGGACATCCGCTCGGTGCGCATGACGCCGGGCGTGGACTTCTTCGACGAACTCGAGCGAGCGATTCGCGAGTCGATTCCCAAGCCGAAGATGATGATCCTCGGCTTTCCGAGCAACCCGACCGCGCGCTGCGTGGAACTGCCCTTCTTCGAGCGGGTCATTGCGCTCGCGCGCCAGCACGACATCCTCGTCGTGCACGATCTGGCCTACGCCGACATCGTGTTCGACGGCTACCGGGCGCCATCGATCATGCAGGTGCCCGGCGCGCGCGAGGTCGCGGTCGAGTTCTTCACGATGAGCAAGAGCTACAACATGGCCGGCTGGCGAGTCGGGTTCATGGTCGGCAACCGGGATCTGGTGCATGCGCTGGCGCGCCTCAAGAGCTACCATGACTACGGACTCTTCACCCCGGTTCAGGTCGCGGCGATCGCCGCGCTGGAAGGCCCGCAGGAATGTGTCGAGCAGGTGCGCGCCAACTACCAGCTGCGCCGCGACGTGCTGGTCAACGGGCTGCGCGAGATCGGCTGGGACGTCGAGAGCCCGAAGGCATCGATGTATGTCTGGGCCAAGATTCCCGAGGCGTACCAGGCCCTGGGCTCGCTCGAGTTTTCGCGCAAGCTGCTGCTCGAGGCCAAGGTGGCGGTGTCGCCGGGGATCGGGTTCGGTGAATACGGCGACGATCATGTGCGCTTCGCGCTGATCGAGAACCGCCAGCGCATCCGCCAGGCGCTGCGGGGAATTCGCGAGACCTTTCGCAAGGACGGATTGGTGTCCGCCGCGGCAGAATAGCCGGCTCACTTGCGCCATGGCCCGGGCGTGGCGCCGGGTGTCGCTCACAGACGGGGAAGAGGATGGGAGTCGTGAAGTTTGGCCCGGTTCGGGTCGGGTTGCTGGGCATCGGCACGGTGGGTGCCGGCACCTTCGAAGTGCTCTGGCGCAACCGCAGGGAAATCACCCGACGGGCCGGGCGGCGCATCGACATCACGCGGGTGGCCGACCTGGACACGGAGCGGGCGCAGCAGATCGTCGGCGACCGGGCCCAGGTGATCGCGGACGCCGCGGCCGTCGTCGGTGACCCGGAAATCGACATCGTCGTCGAGCTGATCGGCGGCACCGGCATCGCCAAGGAACTCGTGCTGCGTGCAATCGAGGCGGGCAAGCACGTGGTCACCGCCAACAAGGCGCTCCTGGCGATGCACGGCAACGAGATCTTCGCGGCCGCGTCGCGCCGGGGCGTGATGGTCGCGTTCGAGGCGGCGGTGGCGGGCGGGATCCCGATCGTGAAGGCCCTGCGCGAGGGGCTGAGCGCCAATCACATCGAGTGGATCGCCGGCATCATCAACGGCACGACGAACTTCATCCTCTCGGAGATGCGTGACAAGGGACTCGCGTTCGAGACGGTGCTCGCCGAGGCACAGCGGCTGGGCTACGCCGAGTCGGACCCCACCTTCGACGTCGAGGGCATCGACGCGGCGCACAAGGTGACGATTCTCTCGGCGCTCGCGTTCGGAATCCCGGTGCAGTTCGACAAGTGTTACGTCGAGGGCATCTCGCAACTCGAGACCACGGACATCCGCTTCGCGGAACAGCTCGGCTACCGGATCAAGCTGCTCGGAATCGCGCGACGGCGCGAGGGCAGCGACGGCGTGCGGGGCATCGAACTGCGCGTGCACCCGACGCTGATTCCCGCGCGCCGCCTGATCGCCAATGTCGAAGGGGCGATGAACGCGGTCTGGGTCAAGGGCGACGCCGTCGGTCACACGATGTATTACGGCAAGGGCGCGGGCGCGGAACCGACCGCGAGCGCGGTGGTCGCCGACCTGATCGACGTGGCGCGCGTCCTGACGGCGGATCCGGAAAACCGGGTGCCGCATCTGGCGTTTCAGGCGGAATCCATCTCCGACCTGCCGATCCTGCCGATGGAGGACGTCGAAACGGCGTACTACCTGCGTCTGCGGGTGGCCGACGAGCCCGGCGTGCTGGCCGACCTGGCGCGCATCCTGGCCGATGGCGGCATCTCGATCGACGCGCTGCTGCAGCGCGAGCCCGCCGAGGGAGAGGACGAGACCGACATCGTGCTGCTCACGCACGTGGCGCGGGAGCGCCAGGTGAATCACGCGATCGCGCGCGTCGAGGCGCTCGCCACGGTGCTCTCGAAGGTCGTGCGCATTCGTCTCGAGGACCTCGCATAGCGATGAAATACATCTCGACCCGCGGCGCGATGGCTGCTTCGGATTTCAGCGAGATCCTGCTCGGGGGCCTCGCGCCCGATGGCGGGCTGGTCGTTCCGCGCGAGTACCCGCAGATCGACGCGACCACGCTGCAGAGCTGGCGCGGGCTGGGCTACGGCGAACTCGCCTTCGAGGTGCTGAGCCGCTACGTGAGCGACATCGATGCGGCCGACCTGCGCGCGATCATTGCGCGCACCTACACGGCCGAGGCCTTCGGCTCGGAAGAGATCACACCGGTACTCGAGCTCGAGCCCGGGCTGCACCTGTTGCGCCTCTCGAACGGTCCCACGCTCGCGTTCAAGGACGTGGCGATGCAGCTGCTCGGCAACCTCTTCGAGTACGTGCTCGCGCGCGAAGGTCGCTCGCTGAACATTCTCGGGGCGACTTCGGGCGACACTGGCAGCGCGGCCGAGTACGCGATGCGCGGCAAGCAGAACGTGCGGGTGTTCATGCTCTCCCCCGACGCACGGATGAGCGCGTTCCAGCGCGCGCAGATGTACTCGCTGTGCGATCCGAACATCTTCAACATCGCGGTCACCGGCGTTTTCGACGAATGCCAGGACCTGGTGAAGGCGATCTCGAACGACCTCGCGTTCAAGTCGCGCCACGCGATCGGCACGGTCAACTCGATCAACTGGGCGCGCGTGGCGGCACAGGTCGTCTACTACTTCAAGGCCTGGTTCGCGGTGACCACGGGCAGCGACGAGCAGGTTTCGTTCAGCGTTCCGTCGGGGAACTTCGGCGATGTCCTCGCCGGTCACATCGCCCGCATGATGGGGCTGCCGATCGCGACGCTCGTGGTCGCGACCAACGAGAACGACGTCCTCGACGAGTTCTTCCGCACCGGCTGCTATCGGGTGCGTCGCGCCAGCGAAACCTGGGCGACGAGCAGTCCGTCGATGGACATCAGCAAGGCGTCGAATTTCGAGCGCTTCGTATTCGATCTGCTCGGGCGCGATCCGGATCGCCTCTCCTCGCTGTGGCTGCGGCTCGCGAACGAAGGTTCCTTCGACCTGGCGGGGAGCGCGGACTTCGCGTCGATCGGCCGCTTCGGTTTCGCTTCGGGAACGAGCCGGCATGCCGATCGGATTGCGACGATTCGCCGGGTGCACGAGCGCTACGGGGTCGTCGTCGACACCCACACCGCCGACGGGCTGCACGTTGCCCAGTCGCACCGCGTCGCGGGCGTCCCGATGATTTGCCTCGAGACCGCTCAGCCCGTGAAATTCGCCGCGGCGATCCGCGAGGCGCTGGGCGAGGAACCGCCGCGCCCGAGCGCCATCGTCGGACTGGAAGAGCGCGCGCAGCGTTTCACGCGCATGCCCGCCGATGTGCGCCTGCTCAAGCGCTTCATCGCCGAGCGCTGCGTCTGAGGCGCAAAGGCGGGGTGTCGGATACCGGCCCGGCGGTTCAGCGCCGGGTCTCGATCCATTCGATGGGACTGGCGTTCTCTGGCTTGAGTCCGCGGTACGGCGCGTAGTAGCGGGCGATCTCGCGCATCACGTCGGCGGGTTCGGCATCGCCGCCGAGTTCGATGAATTCCGTCAGCATCACCCGCCGGGTTGCGTAGTCGATCACCCCGAGCCCGAGCGGCGCCTCGAGGCGGCGCGCCAGATGGTAGAAGCCCGTGCGCCATCCGGCGGTGCACCGCCTCGTACCCTCAGGCGCGATCGCGACCCAGCAGGTGGGCTGCTCCCGGATCAATTCCGCAAGCGCGCCGATCGCGCCCTGCGGGCTGCGCCGGTCGATGGGCAGCCCGCCCCAGCGCCGCATGAAGAAGCCCAGCGGCCAGCGAAACAGCGTGTGCTTGCCGACGAACTTCAGCTCGAGTTCGATCGACCAGATCGCGAGCAGGCCGAGAGGGAAATCCCAGTTCGAGGTGTGCGGGTAGGCCACGATCACACCGCGCTTCGCCGGCAAGCCGTTGAACTCGATCTTCCAGCCCAGCATGCGGAACACGGCCGCGGCCAGACGTCGTCGTATCGGATGCGACATCGTCGGCTCCGAGAGGGTGAGTGGTGCGCGGGCAGTATGCCACTTGCCGCGGTGCGGTTGGGGTGGGTCGGCTAGAATTCCGGGTTCACACAGGGCGGGGCATGCACGTATTCGGGTTCGCCGGATTCTCGGGATCGGGCAAGACGACGCTGATCGAGCAACTGATCCCGCGCTTCATCGCGCGCGGCATGCGCGTCTCGCTGATCAAGCATGCCCACCACCAGTTCGATGTCGATACGCCCGGCAAGGACTCGTACCGTCACCGCGAGGCCGGCGCCACCGAGGTCCTGATCACATCGGATCAGCGCTGGGTGCTGATGCACGAATTGCGCGGCGAGAGCGAGCCGGAACTCGACGAACAGATTCGCTGTCTCTCGCCCTGCGACCTGGTGCTCGTCGAGGGTTACAAGCGCTCCGATATTCCGAAGATCGAAGTGCACCGGCGCGTGTCCGGCAAGCCGCTGCTCTATCCGGAGGATCCCTTCATCGTCGCGATCGCCACCGACGAGAAAATCGCCACCGCGCTGCCGCAGTTCGACCTGAACGACCCGGACGCGATCGCCGCCTTCATCGTCGATTCCATGACAAGTCCCCATGAAACAGGCACTGCTGTCCTTTGACGACGCGCTGGCCGCGCTGCTCGCGCGCGCGCAGCCGATCGGCGACGAGGAGTCGGTAGCCACAATCGACGCGCTCGACCGGGTGCTCGCAGCGGACCTGCGTTCCGCGCTGGACGTGCCGCCCCTCGACAACGCCGAAATGGATGGCTACGCAGTGCGCGCGGCCGAGGTCACGCCCGGTGCGGTGCTGCCGGTCACACAGCGCGTTGCCGCCGGACACGTCGGCGCGGCGCTGGCGAGCGGAACCTGCGCGCGGATCTTCACCGGCGCGCCGCTTCCGGACGGTGCCGACGCGGTCGTCATGCAGGAACAGGCACGTGTGCAGGAGGACGGCGTGGTGTTCGAGCATGTTCCCCGGCCGGGCGAATGGGTGCGGCGCCGCGGCGAGGACATCCGCGCGGGATCGGTGATCCTGCCGGCCGGCACCCGCTTGGCGCCCGAGCACTGCGCGCTCGCCGCATCGGTCGGCCTCGCGACGATCCCGGTCGTGCGCCGCCCGCGCGTCGCCTGCTTCTTCACCGGCGACGAGCTGGCGATGCCGGGCGAAGTGCTGCGCCCGGGCGCGATCTACAACAGTAACCGCTTCCTGATCGTCAACCTGCTGCGCCGGCTCGGCTGCGCAGCGACCGACCTGGGCAACGTCGCGGACTCGCTCGCGGCCACGCGCGCGGCGTTGCGCGAAGCGGCTGCCGCGCACGACCTCGTGCTCACCTCGGGTGGTGTTTCGGTGGGCGAGGAAGACCATGTGCGCGCGGCCGTCCAGGCCGAGGGAGAGATCGACTTGTGGCGCATCGCGATCAAGCCCGGCAAGCCGCTGGCCTGCGGCCGCGTGCGTCGGGCGCCGGACGACTTCGCGCATTTCATCGGGCTGCCCGGGAACCCGGTGTCGAGCTTCGTGTCCTTCGTGCTCTTGGTGCGCCCGTTTCTGCTGCGCCTCGCCGGCGTCCGGACGGTGGCGCCGGTGGCGCTGGCGCTGCGGGCCGATTTCGACTGGCCCGACCCGGTGGCGCGGCGCGAATTCCTGCGCGCTAGAATGAACGCGCAGGGCGGGCTCGAGCTTTTCGGTCATCAGGGTTCCGGGGTCCTGACCTCGCTGGTCTGGGCGGACGGATTGGTGGACAACCCCCCGGGGCAGGTGATTCGCCAGGGCGACTTGGTGCGCTTCCTGCCCCTTAGCGGACTGACGCATTGACATGAGAATCAAGGTGCTTTTCTTCGCCGGGCTGCGCGAGGCCGTCGGAACGGGCCGCGAGGAGCTCGAACTGCCGGGCGGTGTCGACACGGCCGGCGCGCTGCGCGCCCACCTGATCGCGCGCGGTGGCGCCTGGGCACAGGCGCTCGGCGGTACGCGCACGGTTCGCATCGCCGTCGACCAGGCGCTCGCGGCCCCCGAGAGCCGGATTCAGGAGGGCGCCGAAGTGGCGTTCTTCCCGCCGGTCACGGGCGGCTAGGCGGCGGCGCGAGGCGAGCGCGATGCCGGTGCGGGTTCAGCAGCAGGATTTCGACGTCGGCGCGGAACTGGCCGCGCTGCGCGCCGGTGACGCGCGCGTGGGTGCCGTGGCCGCCTTCGTCGGCACGGTGCGCGATGTCAGCGAGGGCAGCGTCGTGGCCGCGATGACGCTGGAGCACTACCCGGGGATGACCGAGAAGGCGCTCGAGGAGATCTGCAACGAGGCACAAGAACGCTGGCAGCTCTACCAGACGCTGGTCGTGCACCGGGTCGGGAAACTGCGGCCGCTCGACCAGATCGTGCTGGTGATCGTCACCTCGGCGCATCGCGCAGATGCGTTTGCGGCCTGCGCGTACATCATGGACTTCCTCAAGACGCGCGCCCCGTTCTGGAAGAAGGAGTTCACCGGGCGGGGCGAGCGCTGGGTCGAGGCGCGCGACTCCGACGACGAGGCCGCGTCGCGGTGGTAGGCGATCCAAGGGCCGCTCGCGACGCGCGACTCCGCAGCGCCGGAGCACGGCGATGACGGTCATTCCGATCCCCCACGGACCCGGGGGCTATCTGGCGGTGGCCGGGGGCGCGGTGCTCGGCGCGTGGTTGCGCATGCTCCTGGGCATCTGGCTCAACCCGGTGCATCCCTACTTCGCGTTGGGCACCTGGGCGGCAAACCTCATGGGGGGGCTGCTGGTCGGCATGGCGGTTGCGGCGTTCGCGCGACACCCCGAGCTCGACCCCGCGTGGCGAATGTTCCTGCTCACCGGCTTTCTCGGCGCGCTCACGACCTTCTCGACCTTCTCTTCGGAATCGCTCGCACTCATTCAGCACGGCCGCGTCGCCTGGGCGCTGGTGCACTCGGGCGCGCACCTGCTCGGATCGCTCGCGATGGCGGCGCTCGGCTACCGGCTGGTCGGTCCGCCGCTCTCCTGAGGACGCGGACTGCGCCGGCAGGTCGGCTTGTTCCGCCGCTCCTCGGGGCGGCGCGTCAGCGGGTTCCGAAGGTGGTCGGTCCGAACAGGTTGCGATGTGCGGCCGGCTGGCTGCGCCAGTACTGCGGGGGCACACGCACGCTCGCGCCGAGCTCGGCGGCGGCATGCCAGGGCCAGCGCGGGTCATAGAGCATGCCGCGCGCGAGCGCGACCAGATCGGCCTGGCCCGTCGCGACGATTTCCTCCGCCTGGCCCGCCTCGGTGATCATGCCCACTGTCATCACCGCGATCGGCACTTCCCGCTTGATGCGCTCTGCGAAGGCCACCTGGTAGCCGGGTTTGAGTTCGATCTTCTGCAGCGGCGAGACGCCTCCGCTCGAGACATCGATCCAGTCGAGCCCGAGCTCCGCGGCGCGGCGCGTGAACGCGACCGCGTCGGCGATGTCCCAGCGCTCGTCCTCGGGAAGATCGGCGCGCCAGTCGGTGGCCGAGATCCGCATGCCCATCGGGCGCTCCGCGGGCCAGACTTCGCGCAGCGCCGCGACGACTTCGAGCGGGAAGCGCATCCGGTTCTCCGGGCTGCCGCCGTAGCGGTCGGTGCGCCGATTGGCGATCGGGGAGAGAAACTGGTGCATCAGGTAGCCGTGCGCCGCGTGCAGTTCGATCGAATCGAAGCCCAACCGCAGCGCGCGCCGGGCCGTCGCCACATAGCGCTCGCGCAGCGCGTCGAGTTCGTCGGCCGCGAGGGCGCGCGGCGCGGCCTCGTCGTCGCGATGGGGCAGCGCCGAGGGTGCCACCGTCGGCCAGCCGCCGTCTTGCGCCGCGAGCAGCTGGCCCCCCTGCCACGGCGGCGCGCTCGAGGCCTTGCGCCCGGCGTGCGCGATCTGCAGGCAGATGTGCGTGTCCGACAGCGTGCGCACGGCGCTGAGCACGTCGCCCAGCGCCGCCTCGCAGCGCTCGTCCCACAGTCCAAGACACCCCGGTGTGATCCGGCCCTCCGGCGCGATGGCGGTCGCCTCGACCACCAGCATCCCGGCGCCGGAGATCGCCAGCTGCCCCAGGTGGACCTTGTGCCAGTCCTGCGCTGCGCCGTCGTGGGCCGAATAGGTACACATCGGGGAGACGACGATGCGGTTGGCCAGTTCGGCTTCGCGCAGCCGAAGCGGGGTGAACAGCGCGCTCATGGCAGTTTCCTCTGATTCATCGGGTGTCGGGCATTATGCGACAGGCCTTGAAATTCGGCGCCTTGCGCCCAAAATCCCTGACAACAGCCATTTCAATGAAGGGACGCTGCCATGCGGCTCGACAAGCTCACGACCCAGTTCCAGCAGTCCCTCGAGGACGCGCACCGCCTCGCGCTGACCAATGACAACCAGTACATCGAGCCGGTCCACGTGCTCTCGGCAATCGTGGGCCAGGGCGACGGCGCCGGGCGCGCGCTGCTGGAGCGCTGCGGGGTGCGGATTGCTTCGCTCAAGACCGCGCTCGACGGGGCGATCCAGAGCCTGCCGCAGGTATCGGGCACCGGGGGTGACGTGCAGTTCGGACGCGACCTGGTCAACCTGCTCAACCTCGCCGAGAAGGCGTCCCTCAAGCGTGGCGACCAGTATGTCGCCAGCGAGATGTTCCTGCTGGCGGTCGCCGACGACAAGGGCGAGGCGGGACGGCTGGCGCGTGCGGCGGGGCTGGATCGCCGCGCGCTGGAAGCCGCGATCGAAGCGGCGCGCGGCGGGCAGAGCGTTGGCTCGAGCGAGGATGAGGGGCAGCGCGAGGCGCTCAAGAAGTACTGCATCGATCTCACCGAACGTGCGCAGCAGGCCAAACTCGACCCGGTGATCGGACGAGACGACGAAATTCGCCGCGCGATCCAGATCCTGCAGCGCCGCACCAAGAACAACCCGGTGCTCATCGGCGAACCGGGTGTGGGCAAGACGGCGATCGTCGAGGGTCTCGCCCAGCGCATCGTCAACGGCGAGGTGCCCGAGTCGCTCAAGAGCAAGCGGGTGCTCGCGCTCGACATGGCCGCGCTGCTCGCGGGCGCCAAGTACCGGGGCGAGTTCGAGGAACGGCTCAAGGCGGTGCTCAAGGAAATTGCCGCCGACGAGGGCAACACGATCGTGTTCATCGACGAATTGCACACGGTGGTTGGCGCGGGCAAGGCCGAGGGGGCGATGGACGCGGGCAACATGCTCAAGCCCGCGCTGGCACGGGGTGAACTGCACTGCGTCGGCGCCACGACGCTCGACGAGTATCGCAAGTACATCGAGAAGGACGCGGCCCTCGAGCGCCGGTTCCAGAAGGTGTTGATCGCCGAGCCGAGCGTCGAGGCCACGATCGCGATCCTGCGCGGATTGCAGGAGCGCTACGAGCTGCATCACGGGGTGGAGATCACCGACCCGGCGATCGTTGCGGCCGCCGAACTCTCGAACCGCTACATCACCGACCGTTTCCTCCCCGACAAGGCGATCGACCTGATCGACGAGGCGGCGGCGCGACTGAAGATGGAAATCGACTCCAAGCCCGAGGTGATGGACAAGCTCGAGCGGCGCCTGATTCAGCTCAAGATCGAGCGCGAGGCGCTCAAGAAGGAAACCGACGAGGCCTCGCGCAAGCGGCTCGGCCTGATCGGCGAGGACATCACGCGCCTGGAGCGGGAATACGCCGACTTCGACGAGATTCTGCGCGCGGAGAAGGCGGCGGTGCAGGGTGGGGCGCAGATCAAGGCGGAGATCGACGGGCTGCGCGCGAAGATGGCCGAGTTCCAGCGCAAGGGCGACCTGGGCGCGGTGGCCGAAATCCAGTACGGCAAGCTGCCCCAGCTCGAGCAGCGAATGAAGGCCGCGAGCGAGGCCGAGGCGGTTCCCACGCACGACGGGAAGCCGCGCCTGCTGCGCACGCAGGTGGGTGCCGAGGAAATCGCCGAGATGGTGTCGCGCGCCACCGGGATTCCGGTGAGCAAGATGATGCAGGGCGAGCGCGAGAAGCTCGTCGCCATGGAGGATTACCTGCACCGCCGGGTGATCGGACAGGACGACGGCGTGCGGCTGGTGTCCGACGCCATCCGGCGCTCGCGTGCCGGGCTCTCCGATCCGCGCCGCCCCTACGGATCCTTTCTCTTCCTCGGACCCACGGGGGTCGGCAAGACGGAGTTGTGCAAGGCGCTCGCGGAATTCATGTTCGACAGCGAGGACCACCTGATCCGCATCGACATGAGCGAATTCATGGAGAAGCATTCGGTGGCCAGACTGATCGGGGCGCCCCCGGGCTACGTCGGCTTCGAGGAGGGCGGCTACCTGACCGAGGCGGTGCGGCGCAAGCCCTACAGCGTGATCCTCTTCGACGAGATCGAAAAGGCGCACCACGACGTCTTCAACGTGCTGCTGCAGGTGCTCGACGACGGGCGGCTCACCGACGGGCACGGACGCACGGTGGATTTCCGCAACACCGTCGTGGTGATGACCTCGAACCTCGGGTCGCACGAGATCCACCAGCTCTCGACCGACCCCAAGACCAACAACCGCGAACTGATCCGTGCGACCGTGATGGCGGAGGTCAAGCGCGCGTTCCGGCCCGAGTTCATCAACCGGATCGACGAGATCGTCGTCTTTCACGCGCTCGACGCCGAGCACATCGCCAAAATCGCCAGGATCCAGTTCCACAGCCTCGAGCAGCGGCTCGCCGAGCGCGACATGTCGCTGGCGGTCACCGACGCGGCGCTGGCCGAGATCGCCAAGGTGGGTTTCGACCCGCAGTACGGGGCACGGCCCCTGAAGCGCGCGATCCAGCAGCGCATCGAAAATCCGCTCGCCCGCCTGCTGCTCGAAGGCCGCTATGGCCCGAAAGACGTCATTCCGGTCGATTTCGTGGGGGGGGAGTTCGTGTTCGAGCGCACGGTGCATTGAGGGCTGCGCAATTTATGTTTTACTAGGCGACTTTCCCCCTTTGCAAACAGGCAGGTGCGCCCCGTGAAATTCCGTTTTCCGATCGTGATCATCGACGAGGACTGGAAGTCCGATTCCGCCAGCGGGCTCGGCGTGCGGGCGCTCGCCAAGGCCATCGAAGAGCAGGGCATGAGCGTCGTGGGCGGCTTCACTTACGTCGACGTCGCCATGGTTGCCCACCAGTCCGCCCGGGCGGGCGCTTTCGTCGTTTCGATCGATGACGAGGAAATCGCCGAGGACGGCGCCGAGAGCGAAACCGTTCTCGATCTGCGCAAGTTCATCCAGGAGACGCGGCGACGCAACGAGCATATCCCGATCTTCCTGTTCGGGGAGACGCGCACTTCGCAGCACATCCCCAACGACATCCTGCGCGAGTTGCACGGCTTCATCCACATGTTCGAGGACACGCCTGAGTTCGTGGCCCGCTACATCATCCGCGAGGCGACGAACTACCTGAACGCGCTCGCGCCGCCCTTTTTCCGGGCGCTGGTCCACTATGCCAACGACGGGTCCTATTCCTGGCACTGCCCGGGGCATTCCGGCGGCGTTGCTTTTCTCAAGAGCCCGGTCGGGCAGATGTTCCATCAGTTCTTCGGCGAAAACATGCTGCGCGCCGACGTCTGCAACGCCGTCGACGAACTCGGCCAGCTGCTCGACCATACGGGTCCCGTCGCGGCCTCCGAGCGCAATGCGGCGCGCATCTTCAACTGCGATCACCTGTACTTCGTCACCAACGGCACTTCGACCTCGAACAAGATCGTCTGGCATGCGAACGTGGGCTCCGACGACGTCGTGCTCGTCGATCGCAACTGCCACAAGTCGGTCCTGCACGCGATCATGATGACCGGTACTGTGCCGATCTTCCTGCAGCCGACGCGCAACCACCTCGGGATCATCGGCCCGATCCCGCTCGAGGAGTTCGACCCCGAGAGCATCCAGCGCAAGATCGAAGCCAACCCGCTGATCCGGGACAAGAGCGTGCGCCCGCGGGTGATGACCATCACCCAGTCGACGTACGACGGGGTGATCTACAACGTCGAGCGCATCAAGCGCACGCTGGGCGACTACATCGAGAACCTGCACTTCGACGAGGCATGGCTGCCGCACGCCACGTTCCACAGCTTCTATCACGAGTTCCACGCGATCGGCCCGAACCGTCCGCGCAGCAAGGACGCGATGATCTTCGCGACGCAGTCGACCCACAAGCTGCTTGCCGGACTCTCGCAGGCCTCGCAGATCCTGGTGCAGGATTCCGAGACGCGCCACCTGGACGCGTACCGCTTCAACGAGGCCTACCTGATGCACACCTCGACGAGTCCCCAGTACGCGATCATCGCGTCGTGCGACGTCGCCGCGGCGATGATGGAGCCTCCGGGCGGCACGGCGCTGGTCGAGGAGTCGATCTTCGAGTCCCTCGAATTCCGCCGCGCGATGCGCAAGGTCGACGCCGAGTACGGCGACTCGTGGTGGTTCCAGGTATGGGGGCCGCGCAATCTGGCCGAGGCGGGGATCGGAAACCGCGAGAAATGGTTCCTCAAGTCCAGCGACAAGTGGCACGGCTTTGGCAAGCTGGCGACGAACTTCACGATGCTCGACCCGATCAAGGCCACGATCGTGACTCCGGGCCTGGACATCAACGGGCGCTTCGCCTCATGGGGGATTCCGGCTTCGATCGCGACCAAGTACCTGGCCGAGCATGGGGTCGTGGTCGAGAAGACGGGCCTGTACTCGTTCTTCGTGATGTTCACGATCGGCATCACGAAGGGGCGCTGGAACACGCTCGTCACCGAACTGCAGCAGTTCAAGACGGACTACGACAACAACCAGCCGCTGTGGCGCGTGATGCCTGATTTCGTGCAGGCCTATCCGCAGTACGAGCGGGTCGGGCTGCGCGACCTGGCGCAGCGCATCCACGAGGAGTACCGGCGCAGCGACGTCGCGCGCGTCACGACCGAGATGTACCTCTCGCCGATGGAGCCGGCGATGAAGCCCTCGACGGCCTATGAATGCCTGGCGCATCGACAGGTCGATCGGGTGCCGATCGATGAACTCGAGGGGCGCGTGACGACGATGCTGGTCACCCCCTATCCGCCGGGAATTCCGCTGCTGATTCCGGGGGAGCGCTTCAACCGCGCGATCGTCGAGTACCTGAAATTTGTGCGCGGCTTCAACCAGAGCTTTCCGGGCTTCGATACCGACGTCCACGGACTGGTGGTCGAGCGCCGCGAAGGCGTCGATCACTACTTCGTCGACTGTGTCGCTGCGTCCGTTACGGCGAGCCGCGTTCCCGACAGCAAGTCGTAGAGGGCCCGGCGGTCGCGGTCGAAGAGCGACCAGAGGTAAGGCACGGCGGCCAGCGCGAAGAGCGCCGGGTGCACGCCCTGCCCCGCGGCCAGGGCAATTACGAGGAGCACGAGCGCCCAGGCGAAACGCGCCAGCGCGCGCCCCGGGCCGGGACTTGTTCCGTCCGTCCTGCTCAGGCGCAGGTGAAGCGTCTTCATCGGCAGGGTGCGCCGGCCCCCGCTCCAGAGCCACCCGAAGTAGGCGGCGAGAATGAGCAGCTCGAAGCCCTGGAGCACGACGCGTCCCAGCGCCGGTTCGCGCAGCAGCAGAGCCAGGGCCAGGAGAACGACGTTTGCGGCGAAGAGCAGGCCCGCGAGCAGCACGGCCTCGTAGACGATGCCCATCAGCCGCCGCCACGGGTGCGCGGCAGCGGGGAGGGCGCTCACGGCCGCCCAGGCCCGATGACCCCGCTCCTCACGGGGTGTCGCTCCAGTAGGCGGGGGGCTCGCCGAGCGGCTTGGCGGCCTCCTTGGCCAACCCGGTGCGCGCTCCCGCGTGTTTCGCGCCCGTGTTGCTGGTCCAGCCCCCGATGCGCAGCACCCGCTGCTGCGCGGGGGTCATTTCCTCGTAGCGCTGCCACTGCGTGACGCGCTCCTCGGAAGACATCTGGCGCGCGAGCCGGTAGTTCGCGCGGGCCTGCTTGCGTTCCGCCGGGCTGAGCGCGGCCCACTCGGCGATGCGCTCCTTCGCCTTCGCCTGCTCGGCGGGGGCGAGCTTCGGGAAGCGCCCGGCCAGCGAAACCCAGACGCGCTTCTCCGCCGCCGACCACGTGTTCCACTGTTCGGCAAAGGGTTCCAGCAGCTTGCGTTCGCCCTCAGCCAGTGAACTCCAGAGCGGCTTCACGAGCGGCACCAGGGAGGTGCGCTGCGGCGGCTTGGTGGCCTCGGGGGCCGTGCTGGCCCCGGAGGCGGCCTGGCGCGGAGCCGGTTGATTCGCCGTCTGGGCGCCAACCGTCCCGATCGCCAACGCGGCGGTGGTCGCGACGCCGGCGACGACCAACGCGGCAACCCCGCTGAAGCCGGAACGTCTCATCGCTGGTTGTTGCGCAGGTAGACGCCAAAGCCCTTGTCAGCGTAAACCGAGATGGGGACATCGTCGAGCAGCACCGCCGTGTCGACGTCGGCCACATCCTCGGCGCGGCGGAAATCGTTCCAGACCGATACCGCCAGCAGCCCTGCGACCAGCACGGCGATCGGCACCACCATGGCGGCGATCCGCCAGGAGAGAGATGGTTCGTGCCCCCACGACGGTCCGCTGGCCGAACCCCCGGCGGTGGCCAGTTGCGTCTGCGCGACCCGCACGGTCTGCGGAGCCGGCATCCGGCCCAGCGCCGCGGTGCGGGCCAGTTCGAGACGGTGGGTGACCCGGTACGGCAGGCGCTCGGCGCGCACGTCAAGCGCCCGTCGGACAGTGCGGAGCGTTTCGAGTTCGTTCATAGTGAAATACCCTTGGCCTCGAGTGCAGCGGCGAGCGTGTGGTTCGCCCGGGAGCAGTGGGTCTTGACGCTGCCCTCCGAACATCCCATGGTGGCCGCCGTCTCGGCGAGACTCATGTCTTCCCAGTAACGCATCAGGAAAGCTTCCCGTTGACGAGGCGGAAGCTTTTTCACTTCGTCCTCGATCAGGCTCAGAATCTGGCCCCGTTCGACCTGGTCGGCGGCGCTTTCGGCCTGGGGGCTGCCCGGCTCGGCTTCGATCGCCTCGAGGATGTCCCGCGCCGCTTCCTCCGAGGCGCCGTCGGGGGTCAGGGCCGAGAGGACGGTGGTCCAGCGGTTGCGCACGGTCTCGCGGCGAAAGTGGTCCATCGTGGTCGTCTTGAGGATCCGCTGGAACAGCGGGGCGAGCTCGGCCGGGGGCCGGTCATGGTAGCGCTCCACGAGCTTGATCATGGCGTCCTGAACGACGTCCAGCGAGGCCTCGTCGTTGCGCACCGCGTAGACCGTCTGCAGGAATGCGCGCCGCTCGACTGCGGCGAGGAACTCCGACATCTCTGCGCGGGTTGCCATGAGGGAATGGGGGTGCGGGCGCGACCACTGTGGTTGCGGTGCGCGCATCGTAGCAGAGGGCCGCCGTGGCGCGCCTTGACCGGCGGTGTTGCGCCGCAGTATGCTCCGCGTCTTATCGGCTTTTTGCTCCGACGCCGGACGTCTCAATGGAACCGGCGCGGAGCGGTCTTTGCCGGGTTGGCGAACCGAGCCCCCCCGCGCACAAGGCGCGCATGCCCCAGACGGCCCCAAAAGGGTGCGTAACGGGCGTCCGATCAATCTCGCAGGCCCCGTGCCAAGGTCTGCGTCGTGGCGGCCACCGGTCGCAGCGGCGCCGGCGGGCGGGCTCCCTGGACTTGAAAGGAAGGAACAGGATGGAACTCACAGGCGCCGAAATCGTCGTCCGTTGTCTGCAGGAAGAGGGGGTCGAGCACCTCTTCGGGTATCCCGGCGGGGCGGTTCTCTACATCTACGACGAGCTCTTCAAGCAGGAGCAGGTCCAGCACATCCTCGTGCGTCACGAGCAGGCCGCCGTTCACGCGGCCGATGCCTATTCGCGCTCGAGCAACAGGGTGGGTGTCGCGCTCGTCACCAGCGGACCCGGGGTCACCAACGCGGTCACGGGCATTGCGACGGCCTACATGGATTCAATCCCGCTCGTGATTCTCACCGGGCAGGTCCCCACCCACGCCATCGGCGAAGACGCGTTCCAGGAGTGCGACGCGGTCGGGATCACGCGCCCGTGCGTCAAGCACAACTTCCTGGTCAAGGATGTCAAGCACCTGGCCGAGACGATCAAGAAGGCGTTTCATATCGCCTCGACCGGGCGACCTGGCCCGGTGCTGGTCGACATTCCGAAGGACGTCACCCGCGAGCGCTGCGGCTACGAATATCCGAAGTCGGTGTCGATGCGCTCCTACAACCCCGTCACCAAGGGTCATCAGGGACAGATCAAGAAGGCACTGCAACTGATTCGCGGCGCCGAGCGCCCGATGATCTACACGGGCGGCGGCGTGATCCTCTCGAACGCTTCGGAGGAACTGCGCCAGTTCGTCGACCGGCTCGGTTTCCCGTGCACGAGCACGCTGATGGGCCTGGGCGCGTATCCGGCCTCGGACCCGAAATTCCTCGGGATGCTCGGCATGCACGGCACCTACGAGGCCAACATGGCGATGCAGCATTGCGATGTGCTGCTGGCCATCGGGGCCCGTTTCGACGACCGGGTGATCGGCAACCCGAAGCACTTCGCGCAGAATCCGCGCCGCATCGTGCACATCGACATCGACCCCTCGTCGATATCGAAGCGCGTGCGCGTCGATGTGCCAATCGTCGGTGACGTGCGCGACACGCTCAGCACGATGAACGTGCTGCTCGAGGGCGACGGCGCGTCGGTGTCGGACGCGAAGCCGCTGGCGGCGTGGTGGCAGCAGATCGAGGAGTGGCGCACCCGGCAGTGCCTGAAGTACGACCTGGGCGTCGATGTGGTCAAGCCGCAGTACGTAATCGAGAAACTCTGGGAAGTCACCGGCGGCGACGCGTTCGTGACCTCGGACGTCGGCCAGCACCAGATGTGGGCCGCGCAGTACTACCGCTTTGACAAGCCGCGCCGATGGATCAATTCCGGCGGGCTGGGAACGATGGGCGTCGGACTGCCCTTCGCGATGGGGGTGCTGCTCGCGAACCCGGGCGCGGACGTGGTATGCGTGACCGGCGAAGGGTCGATCCAGATGTGCATCCAGGAGCTCTCGACCTGCCGCCAGTACAACCTGCCGGTGAAGATCGTCAACCTGAACAACCGCTACCTGGGCATGGTGCGCCAGTGGCAGGAGATCGAATACGGGGGGCGCTATTCGCACTCGTACATGGACGCGCTGCCGGACTTCGTTGCGCTCGCCGAGGCCTACGGGCACGTGGGGATTCGCGTCGATCGCCCCGAAGACGTCGAGCCCGCGCTGCGTGACGCGTTCGGCAAGTACAAGGACCGCCTGGTGTTCATCGACGTCATCACCGACCAGACCGAGAACGTCTGGCCGATGGTGCAGGGTGGCAAGGGCCTGACCGAGATGCTGCTCGGTTCGGTCGATCTGTGAGGGGGCGGCCATGAGACACGTGATTTCGGTGCTCCTCGAGAATGAACCCGGTGCGCTCTCGCGGGTGGTGGGGCTCTTTTCCGCGCGGGGCTACAACATCGAGACCCTGACGGTGGCGCCCACCGAGGACAAGTCGCTCTCGCGCATGACGATCGTCACGACGGGGTCCGACGAAGTGATCGAGCAGATCGTCAAGCATCTGAACCGCCTCATCGAGGTGGTCAAGCTGATCGACCTGACCGACAGCGCCTACATCGACCGGGAGCTGATGCTGATCAAGGTTCGCGCGGTCGGCAAGGAGCGTGAAGAGGTGAAACGGATGGCGGACATCTTCCGCGGCCGGATCATCGACGTGACGGATCGAAGCTACACGATCGAACTCACTGGTGACGGCGGCAAGCTCGACGCGTTCATCGATGCGCTCGACCGGGCGTCGATCCTTGAGACGGTGCGTACGGGTTGTTCTGGAATCGCGCGCGGTGAGCGCGTCCTCAAGATCTAACGGGAGATGTGAATGAAGGTTTTCTACGACAAGGACTGCGACCTCAAGCTCGTCAAGGGCCGCAAGGTCGCGATCATCGGTTACGGATCGCAGGGCCATGCGCACGCGCAGAATCTGCATGACTCGGGCGTCAAGGTTACGGTCGCCCTGCGCAGCGACGGCGCGTCCTGGGAGAAGGCGAAGAAGGCCGGTCTCAAGGTTGCCGAAGTCGCGGCAGCCGTCAAGGCGGCCGACTTCGTGATGATGCTGATGCCCGACGAGCACATTGCCGAGGTATATCGCAACGAAGTTGCACCCAACATCCGCAAGGGTGCGACTCTTGCCTTTGCGCACGGCTTCAACGTGCACTACGGGCAGGTCGTGCCGCGCACCGACATCGACGTCGTGATGGTTGCGCCCAAGGCGCCCGGCCACACCGTGCGCAGCACCTACGCCGCGGGCGGCGGCGTGCCGATGCTGGTGGCCGTGCACCAGGACCAGTCGGGCGTCGCGCGCGACATGGCGCTTTCCTACGCCTGCGCGATCGGCGGCGGGCGTGCCGGGATCATCGAGACCAATTTCCGCGAGGAAACCGAGACCGACCTGTTCGGCGAGCAGGCGGTGCTGTGCGGCGGGACGGTGGAATTGATCAAGGCCGGCTACGAGACGCTGGTCGAGGCCGGGTATGCGCCGGAGATGGCGTACTTCGAGTGCCTGCACGAACTCAAGCTGATCGTCGACCTGATCTACGAAGGCGGCATCGCGAACATGAACTACTCGATCTCGAACAACGCCGAATTCGGCGAGTACGTGACCGGGCCGAAGATCATCACCGACGACACGCGCAACGCGATGCGCGCGGCGCTGCGTGACATCCAGACCGGCGAGTACGCGAAGGCCTTCATCCTCGAGAACCGGGCCGGCGCCCCGACGCTGCAGTCGCGCCGGCGCCTGATGGGTGAGCACGATATCGAGGTGGTCGGCGAGAAGCTGCGCGCGATGATGCCGTGGATCAAGGCCAACCGCCTGGTCGACAAGACGCGCAACTGAGCGCCTCACGCGCCCCGCCGAGACTCCTCGTGGAGCCGGCGGGGCCCTATACTTGCGGACATGACTGCGTATCCTCATCCGATCATCGCCCGCGAGGGATGGCTCTTCCTCGGCCTTGCCATTGTGATCGCCCTGGTCGTGCACCTCGGCGCCGGGTTCGCGTGGGCGCTGCCCTTCTGGGTGCTGGCGCTGTTCGTGCTGCAGTTCTTCCGCGATCCCGCCCGGGACGCACCCGCCGATGCGGATGCCGTGCTGGCTCCCGCCGACGGACGGGTGATCGCGATCGAGCAGGTCGAGGACGCGTACGCCGGGCGCACGGCGCTCAAGATCTCGGTGTTCATGAACGTGTTCAATGTTCACTCCAATCGCGCGCCGGTCGACGGGAAGGTGGAGAGCGTGCGGTATTTCCCGGGCAAGTTCTTCAATGCCAATCTCGACAAGGCCTCCGAAGCGAACGAGCGCAATGCGGTCCTGATCCGTGCAGCCAACGGCGCGCTCGTTTCCTGCGTGCAGGTGGCCGGACTGATTGCGCGCCGCATCCTGTGCTACGTCGCCGCAGGGGCCGTTGTCGGCAGGGGCCAGCGTTTCGGCTTCATTCGCTTCGGCTCGCGGGTCGACGTCTACCTGCCCCCCGAAAGCCGTCCCGAGGTGGTGATCGGAGAAAAGGTCAAGGCCGCGGTGACGATCCTGGCGCGGTTCGCCGAACCCGCCGCGCAAGCTGTCGCTGCCCCGCAGCCTGAAGGGAAAAAATGAGCGAACGCGCACCCAACGGGGAACCCGCCGGAAGCGACCAGGCGAAACCCGCGCACACGCCCAGGGGGCTGGCGCCCAAGCGCTCACGGCGCATCTACCTGCTGCCCAACGCGCTGACGACCGCCGCGCTGTTCTGCGGGTTCTACGCGATCGTGCAGGCGATGAACCAGCACTTCGAGCAGGCGGCGATCGCGATCTTCGTGGCCATGGTGCTCGACAGTCTGGACGGGCGCGTGGCGCGGATGACCAACACCGAAAGCGCGTTCGGGGAGATGTTCGACAGTCTCTCGGACATGGTTTCGTTTGGCGTGGCGCCGGCGCTGATCATCTATGAGTGGTCGCTGCGCGGACTCGGCAAGTGGGGTTGGCTGGCCGCCTTCGTCTACGTCGCGGGCGCAGCCATGCGCCTGGCACGCTTCAACGCGAACATCGGTGTGGTGGACAAGCGCTTCTTCCAGGGCTTGCCCTCGCCCTCCGCGGCGGCACTGATCGCCGGGCTCGTGTGGGTGGTGACAGACCTGCGCGAGACGCACTGGATCACGCTGAGCCGCGCCGATCTGGCGTGGCCGGCATGGGTGCTGACGGTCTACGCGGGGCTGACGATGGTCTCGATCGCGCCCTTCTACAGTTTCAAGGGAATCAATCTCAAGAAGAGCGTGCCGTTCATCTTCCTGATCGCGCTGATGCTGTTGCTGGTGCTGATTTCCGCGGACCCGCCGATGGTGCTCTTCGGGTTGGCGCTGATCTACGGACTATCGGGTTACGTCGTGTGGTTCTGGCTGTGGAAGACGGGCAGACAGTTGCCGTGGCGCGTGCGCGCGCCGCTTCACGGGGGCAAAGGGGGCAAAGGGGGCGACGAGGTTTGACCCTGTGCTCGGCTGCACAGTAAAATCCATGGTTTACCCAAGCAAAGAGCCGCGGTCGCGATGAAGTCCCGCAAGCCACTGGTTGCCGGCAACTGGAAGATGAACGGAGACGTCGTCGCGAACGAACATCTGTTCACGACGCTGCGTTCCGCTCTGGAGCGCACCTCCACATCCCGAATCGATATCGTCGTATGCCCGCCGTTCCCCTATCTCGGGCAGGCCATTGCGTGGCTCAGCGACACGGGAATCGCGGTCGGCGGACAGAACGTCGCGGCGGCGGACCAGGGGGCGTTCACCGGTGAGGTCTCGGCAGGCATGCTGGCCGATCTGGGCTGCCGGTGGGCCATCGTGGGCCATTCGGAGCGCCGCACGCTGTTCGGCGAGACGGACGAGGTGGTGGCGGCCAAGACGCACACCGCGCTGGCGCAGGGAATCGGCGTGATCGTCTGCGTCGGCGAGTCCCTCGAGGAGCGCGAACGGGGGCTCACCGAAGCCGTGCTGGCGCGCCAGGTCGACGCCTTTGCCGCGGCGCTTGCCGGGCCGGGGCGAGAACGGGTGGTCGTCGCTTATGAACCGGTCTGGGCCATCGGTACCGGGCGCAGTGCCTCGAACGACATGGCGCAGCAGGCGCATCGCTTCATTCGCGATCGCCTCGCGCTGCAGGACAGCGAGGCGGCCGAGCAGGTACGAATTCTTTACGGCGGAAGCGTCAAACCGTCGAATGCGATCGGATTGTTTTCGATGCCGGACATCGACGGCGGACTGATCGGGGGCGCCTCGCTCGTGGCGGACGATTTTCTGAACATCTGTCGGGCGGCAGCCGCCGCCTGACGCGCAGGCTCCATGGGAGCCACCGGAGTGAACAAATGCAGTGGTTGCTGAATCTTCTGACGATCGCCCAGGTGCTCTGTGCGCTGGGCGTGATCATCCTCGTGCTGCTCCAGCACGGCAAGGGCGCCGACATGGGCGCGGCCTTCGGTTCGGGTGCCTCCGGGAGCCTGTTCGGCGCCACCGGGGCGGCGAACTTCCTCAGCCGCCTGACCGCCGCATTCGCGTTCTTCTTCTTCGTCTCGACGCTGGGTCTCGCCTTTCTCGGCAACCGCAAGCCCGAGGCGCCGCGCAGCGTGATGGAGGGCGTGACCGAACAGCCCGCGCGCGGCGTTTCCGACATTCCGACGACGATTTTGCCTCCGCCTGCGGGAACGGCAGTTCCGGCGGATGCGCCGAAGTTGCCGCCTGCCGACAACACGAGCGGGAAGTCCGGGCAAGCAAACGACATTCCGAAGTAGAATCCGGGGTCGGGTTTCCTCAGCCCGGCTGAAGCTGCGGTCAGATAGTTGAGTATTGGACTTGTGCTGGAAACGCAGCACGCGCCGACGTGGTGAAATTGGTAGACACGCTATCTTGAGGGGGTAGTGGCGAAAGCTGTGCGAGTTCGAGTCTCGCCGTCGGCACCAGATTTGTGGGTCCCGCCCCGGGTTGATCGGGGGCGGCACGATGACAGGGGGCGGGACAGCAGTTCCTGATTTCCCTACTCTTGACTTGGGACGATTGTGAATTTAGAGAGCTACCTCCCCGTCTTGCTGTTCATCATCGTTGCCATGGGCGTCGGCGTCGGCCCGCTGGTGATGGGCAGGATGCTCGGCCCCCATCGTCCGAACCCCGACAAGCTCTCCCCCTACGAGTGCGGGTTCGAAGCCTTCGGTGACGCGCGGATGCAATTCGACATCCGCTTCTATCTGATCGCGATCCTCTTCATCCTGTTCGACCTGGAGATTGCCTTCCTCTTCCCGTGGGCGGTGTCGCTCGACGCGATCGGGTTCTTCGGGTTCGCGTCGATGATGATCTTTCTCGCCATTCTGGTGGTGGGTTTCGTTTTTGAGTGGAAGAAGGGCGCGCTCGACTGGGAGTGATTCCAGCGGGCTGTTTCCCTTTCGCCGGGGCCTCGGAGCAAATGGATGGGCATTGAAGGCATACTGAGTCAGGGCTTTGTCACTACGCAGGTCGACAAGGTCATCAACTGGACACGCACGGGTTCGATCTGGCCGATGAGCTTCGGCCTGGCCTGTTGCGCGATCGAGATGATGCACGCCGGCGCATCGCGCTACGACCTGGATCGTTTCGGCGTGGTGTTCCGGCCCAGCCCGCGGCACGCTGACCTGATCATCATCGCCGGCACGCTGACCAACAAGATGGCGCCCGCGCTGCGCAGGGTCTATGACCAGATGGCCGAGCCGCGCTGGGTCATCTCGATGGGCTCGTGCGCGAACGGCGGCGGCTACTACCACTACTCCTACGCGGTGGTCCGCGGATGCGACCGGATCATTCCCGTCGACGTCTACGTGCCCGGCTGCCCGCCGACCGCGGAGGCGCTGATCTACGGCATCCTGCAGCTGCAAACCAAGATCCGGCGCACGAGCACCATCGCGCGCTGATCCCGGACGACGAGAATTCATGACTCATTACGAGAACCTCAAGGCGTGCCTGCACGAGGCACTGGGTGATCGCATCAGGGAGTTCCACGATCGCCTCGGCGAAGTGACGCTGGTGGTCGATCAGCAGGACTACCTCGACGTCGCAAAGGTACTGCGCGATCACGCCGGGCTGCGCATGGACACGATGATCGATCTGTGCGGGGTGGACTATCAGGGCTACGGCAACGGGACATGGACCGCAGGGCGCTTCGCCGTGGTCCTCCATCTCCTGTCGGTCACGCACAACTGGCGCGTGCGGGTGCGCTGCTTCTGCAGCGACGAGGATTTCCCGGTGCTGCCCTCGCTGTGTGAGGTCTGGCCCGCGGTCAACTGGTTCGAACGCGAAGCCTTCGACCTGTTCGGCATCGTGTTCGAAGGGCACGCCGACCTGCGCCGCATCCTCACTGACTACGGATTCGTCGGGCACCCGTTCCGCAAGGATTTCCCGGTCTCGGGCTACGTTGAAATGCGCTACGACCCGGAACAGCGACGGGTCATCTACCAGCCGGTCACGATCGAGCCCCGCGACAACGTTCCCAGGGTGATTCGTGAAGATGGCTACGGGGCAGGGCACTAGCAATGGCTGAGATCAAGAACTACACGATCAACTTCGGGCCCCAACACCCCGCCGCCCACGGCGTGCTGCGCCTGGTGCTGGAACTCGACGGCGAAGTCGTGCAGCGCGCCGACCCGCACATCGGCTTGCTGCACCGTGGCACCGAAAAGCTCGCCGAACAGCGCACCTACCTGCAGACGCTGCCTTATCTCGACCGCCTCGACTACATGTCGATGATGGCCAACGAGCAGGCCTATGTGCTGGCCATCGAGAAGCTGCTCGCGCTCGAGGTGCCGGTGCGTGCACAGTACATCCGGGTGATGTTTGCCGAGATCACGCGGGTGCTCAACCACCTGCTCGGACTCGCCGCGCACGGGCTCGACGTCGGCGCCATGGCGGTGTTCCTCTATGCCTTCCGTGAGCGCGAGGACCTGCTCGATTGCTACGAGGCGGTCTCGGGCGCGCGGATGCATGCGGCGTACTTCCGCCCGGGCGGCGTCTACCGCGACCTGCCCGAGACGATGCCGCAGAACCTGCGCTCGAGCGTGCGCAACGCGTCCTCGACGGCGGAGCGCAACAAGCACCGCGGCGGCTCGATGCTCGACTTCATCGAGGCGTTCACCGAGCGTTTCCCGAAGTACATCGACGAGTACGAGACACTGCTCACCGACAACCGGATCTGGAAGCAGCGCCTCGTCGGGATCGGCGTCATCGACCCCGAACGCGCCAAGGCGCTCGGCTTCACCGGCGTGATGCTGCGCGGCTCGGGTGTGGCCTGGGACCTGCGCAAGATGCAGCCCTACGAGGTCTACGACAAGCTGGATTTCGACATCCCGGTGGGCACCAACGGCGACTCGTACGACCGCTATCTGGTGCGCATCGAGGAAATGCGTCAGTCGAACCGGATCATCCGCCAATGCGTCGACTGGCTGCGCGCGAATCCGGGGCCGGTGATCAGCTCGGACCACAAGGTCGCGCCGCCTTCGCGCGTGGCGATGAAGAAAAACATGGAAGAGCTGATTCACCATTTCAAGCTCTTCAGCGAGGGATTCCACGTGCCGCCCGGCGAGACCTACACAGCCATCGAGCACCCGAAAGGCGAGTTCGGGGTCTACCTGATTTCCGACGGCGCCAACAAGCCGTTCCGGATGAAGGTCCGGTCTGCCGGCTTCGTGCACCTGCAGGGACTCGACGAGCTGTCGCGTGGCCACATGATCGCCGACGTCGTGACCATCATTGGAACGCTGGACGTCGTATTTGGGGAGGTTGACCGGTGAGTGCCGTAATGAAGGTTCGCAGGCTGTTGTCCGACGAGGCCTATGGCCGGATCGACCGGGAACTCACCAAGTTCCCGGCGGAACAGAAGCAGTCGGCCGTGATGGCGGCGCTCTCGATCGCCCAGGACGAGAAAGGCTGGGTGTCCCCCGAAGTGATCGAGGACGTCGCGGCCTACCTCGAGATGCCGCCCATTGCGGTGCATGAGGTGGCCACCTTCTACAACCTGTACGCCACCGAGCCCATCGGCAAGTTCAAGGTCGCCGTGTGCACCGGCCTGCCCTGCGCGCTGCGCGACGGCAACAAGGCCGGCGAGTACCTGCAGCACAAGCTGGGCATCGGTTACGACGAAACGACCGCCGACGGCGTGTTCACGCTGCGGCAAAGCGAGTGCCTGGGTGCCTGCGGCGACGCACCGGCGCTGCTGGTGAACGACAAGCGCATGTGCAGCTGGATGAGCAATGAGCGGCTCGATGCGCTGATCGACGAACTCAAGGCACAAGGCTAAGGGCGGGTGAGGCAAGACATGGGCGCGATCGATACCAGTTTCCACGGCCGGCACATCGAGCCGCAGATCCTTGCCGGGGTGACGTCGCCGGATGACTGGCGGCTCAAGGACTACGAAGCGCGCGAGGGTTACCAGGCGCTGCGTCGCATCCTCGCCGAAAAGATGTCCCCGGAGCAGGTGATCGCAGAGGTGAAGGCCTCGGCGCTGCGCGGACGCGGTGGCGCCGGCTTCCCGGCGGGGCTCAAGTGGAGCTTCATGCCGCGCGGGTACACCGGGCAGAAGTACCTGGTGTGCAACTCCGACGAGGGAGAGCCAGGTACCTTCAAGGATCGCGACATCCTGCGCTACAACCCGCACATCGTGATCGAGGGCATGGCGATCGCCGCCTACGCGATGGGGATCACGGTCGGCTACAACTACATCCACAGCGAGATCTGGGACGTCTACGAGCGCTTCGAGGAGGCGATCGAGGAAGCGCGCGCGGCGGGCCTGCTCGGTGAGCGGATTCTCGGCACGGATTTTTCCTTCGAGCTCCACGCCTTCCACGGCGCGGGCGCCTACATCTGTGGCGAGGAAACCGCGCTGCTCGAGTCGATCGAAGGCAAGAAGGGACAGCCGCGCTACAAGCCGCCGTTCCCCGCGAGCTTCGGGCTCTACGGCAAGCCGACGACGGTGAACAACACGGAGACCTTCGCTTCGGTGCCGTGGATCATCCGACACGGCGGCCTCGCCTACGTCGAGGTGGGAAAGCCCAACAACGGCGGCACGAAGATCTTCTCGATGTCGGGTGACGTCGAGCGTCCCGGCAATTACGAAGTGCCGTTGGGCACGCCCTTCGCCAAGTTGCTTGAACTCGCCGGCGGCATGCGCGGCGGGCGCAAGATCAAGGCGGTGATCCCGGGCGGCTCGTCGATGCCGGTGCTGCCGGGCGATGTCATGATGCAGTGCGACATGGACTACGACTCGATCGCCAAGGCCGGCTCGATGCTGGGGTCCGGCGCGGTGATCGTGATGGACGACACCCGCTGCATGGTCAAGTCGTTGCTGCGCCTGGCCTACTTCTATTTCGAGGAAAGCTGCGGCCAGTGCACCCCGTGCCGGGAAGGCACCGGGTGGCTCTACCGGATGCTGCTGCGCATCGAGAACGGGCAGGGCCGGATGGAAGATCTGGACGAGCTCGATCGCGTGGCCGAGAACATCATGGGCCGCACGATCTGCGCGTTGGGCGAGGCGGCGGCGATGCCGGTGCGCTCGTTCGTCAAGCACTTCCGCGACGAGTTCGTCCACCACATTGAACACAAGAACTGCCTGGTCCCCAAGTACGTCTGAACAAGGCGCCCCGCAACGACAACGAATGAAGCGCTGAACTGACAATGGTTGAAATCGAAGTCGACGGCAAGAAGGTTGAGGTCGCTGAGGGCAGCGTGGTGATGCACGCGACCAACAAGCTCGGCATCTATGTTCCCTACTTCTGCTACCACAAGAAGCTCTCGATCTCGGCGAACTGCCGGATGTGTCTGGTCGAGGTGGAGAAGGCGCCCAAGCCGATGCCTGCGTGCGCGACCCCGGTCGCCAACGGCATGAAGGTCTACACGCGCTCCGAGAAGGCGATCGCGGCACAGCGCTCGGTGATGGAGTTCCTGCTGATCAATCACCCGCTCGACTGCCCGATCTGCGACCAGGGCGGCGAGTGCCAGCTCCAGGACCTCTCGGTGGGGTACGGCATGGGCGCGTCCCGCTACCACGAGGCGAAACGGGTGGTGATCCATAAGTCCCTCGGCCCGCTGATCGGCGCCGAGGAAATGAACCGCTGCATCCACTGCACCCGCTGCGTGCGCTTCGGTCAGGAAATCGCCGGCGAGATGGAACTGGGCATGGCCTTCCGGGGCGAACACGCGGAGATCATGAGCTTCCTCGGGCGCTCGGTCGACTCCGAGCTCTCGGGCAACATGATCGACCTCTGTCCGGTCGGTGCGCTCACGTCCAAGCCGTTCCGCTTCTCGGCCCGCAACTGGGACCTGGCCCGGCGCAAGTCGATCGCCCCGCACGATTCGCTGGGCTCGAATCTGGTGGTGCAGGTCAAGGGCAGCGCGGTCAAGCGCGTCGTTCCCCTGGAGAACGAGGCACTCAACGAGTGCTGGATTTCCGACAAGGACCGTTTCTCCTACGAGGCGCTCGAGAGCGCCGAGCGTCTGCGCACGCCGATGCTCAAGCACGGCGGGGAGTGGCACGAGGTGGACTGGCCCACGGCGCTCGACTACGTCCAGCGCACCCTCGGGGATGTGGTGAAGGAGCACGGCGCGGCGTCGATCGGCGCGCTGGGTTCGGCGCACAGCACGGTCGAAGAGCTTTTCCTGCTGCAGAAACTGGTGCGCGCTCTGGGCAGTGACAACGTGGACTTCCGACTGCGCCAGGCCGACTTCTCGGCCGATGCGACGCGCGCCGGAGCGCCGTGGCTCGGCATGAAGGTCGAGGCCGTCAACAGCCTCGATCGGGTGTTGCTGGTCGGGTCGTTCCTGCGCAAGGATCACCCGTTGCTGGCCGGGCGGATCCGCCAGGCCGTCAAGCGCGGCGCACAGGTGAGCGTGCTGCACGCGTCCGACGAGCGCCTGCTGATGCCGATCGCGAACAAGGCGATCGTGGCGCCGGGTCGCTGGCCCGCGCTGCTCGCCCAGATTCTGGTTGCGCTGCTCAAGTCCAAGGGCGCCGAAGTGCCCGCGGTGCTGGCGGCAGTGACCCCCACGAGCGAAGCGGCCGGCATCGCCGCCAGTCTCGCGAGCGGATCGGCCGGAGCGGTGCTGCTCGGCAATGCAGCGGTGCAACATCCGCAGGCCGCGCAGATCGCGCGTCTGGCCGGCGCGATTGCCACTGCCGCGGGTGCCACGCTCGGCGTGCTCGGCGAAGCGGCCAACAGCGTCGGCGGTTATCTCGCCGGCGCTACGCCGCGGGCGAGCGCGGCGGTTCACGCCACTGCGCTGGGCGAGGGCGGGCTGGATGCAGCCGCGATGGTCGCATCCCCGCTCAAGGCGTACCTGCTGCTCAACGTGGAGCCGTCGTGTGACCATGCGAGTCCGGCGCTCGCCGCCGCGGCGCTGGCGGGTGCGAAGACCGTGATCGCGCTCTCCCAATTCAAATCCGACGAGTTGCTCGGCGCGGCGGACTGCCTGCTGCCGATCGCGGCCTTCACGGAAACGGCGGGAAGCTTCGTCAACACCGAAGGGACCGTGCAATCCTTCGTCGGCGTGGTTCGTGCGCCGGGCGAGGCGCGCCCGGCCTGGAAGGTGCTGCGCGTGCTCGGCAATCAGTTCGGCCTGGCCGACTTCGACTACGAGAATGCCGAGCAGGTGCGTGAGGCGGCGCTCGGCGCCGGGGGGCAGGCGCGTCTGGACAATGCGCCCGGCGGCGCGCTCACGGCCTTGGCCGCGGACGAAGCGACGCTGGAACGTCTCGCCGACGTGCCGATCTACTTTGCCGATCCGCTGGTGCGCCGGGCTGCGAGTCTGCAGAAGACCCGCGACGCGCGCGTGCCCACGGCGCTGATGAGTGAAGCGACGGCGGGTACGCTCGGTGTTGCGGCGGGAGATCGGGTGCGGGTCGCACAGAAATGGGCCGAGGGCGAGGGTGAAGCAACCCTCGAGGTGGTGCTCGATGATGGGATCGCCTCCGGGGTCGTGCGCGTCGCAGCGGCGCACACGACGACGGCCGGACTGGCTGCGATGTTCGGGCCGGTCACGGTTCGGAAAGCCTGAGCGGGTGAGGACGGGTCGGTGCGGACAAGGGTCGCGGGATAAGACGAATGGATAACTTGCTGTTGACGATCAACACGATTGGAACCGACTACCTCGGGGTCGCCTGGCCCGTGGTGTGGACGCTCGTCAAGATCGTGCTGCTGATTGCGCCCCTGATGGGGCTCGTTGCGTACCTGACGCTGTGGGAACGCAAGATGATCGGTGCGATGCACATCCGCGTGGGGCCCAATCGGGTTGGCCCGATGGGGCTGCTGCAGCCGATCGCCGACGGCGTCAAGCTGATGTTCAAGGAAGTGATCGTCCCGACGCGCGCGAGCCCCGTGCTTTACGTGCTCGGCCCGATTCTGACGATCACGCCCGCGCTCGCCGCCTGGGTGGTCATTCCCTTCGGGCCGGAAGTGGCGCTGGCCAACGTCAACGCGGGCCTGCTCCTGCTCCTGGCGATCACCTCGATGGAGGTCTACGGAATCATCATCGCCGGGTGGGCCAGCAATTCGAAGTACGCGTTCCTGGGTGCGATGCGCGCTTCCGCGCAGATGATCTCCTACGAGCTGGCGATCGGCTTCGTGCTGGTCGTGGTGCTGATGGTATCGGGCAGCCTGAACTTGACGCAGATCGTCGTGGGGCAGGGGCAGGGATGGTTCGCTTCGCGGGGACTGAACTTCCTGTCGTGGAACTGGCTGCCGCTGCTGCCGATCTTCGTCGTCTACGTGATCTCGATGGTTGCCGAAGTCGCGCGGCACCCGTTCGACGTGGTCGAAGGCGAATCCGAGATCGTCGCCGGCCACATGGTCGAATACTCGGGCATGGGCTTCGCGGTCTTCATGCTCACCGAATACGCGAACATGATCCTGCTCTCGACGGTGGCGTCGATCATGTTCCTCGGCGGCTGGTACGCGCCGCTCGACTTCGCGCCATTCACCTGGATTCCCGGCTGGATCTGGCTCGGGATCAAGACCTTCTTCGTTGTCTCGCTCTTCATCTGGTTCCGGGCGTCGTTCCCGCGTTACCGCTTCGACCAGATCATGCGACTGGGCTGGAAGATCTTCATCCCGGTGACGCTGGTCTGGCTCGTGGTGGTAGCGATCTGGATGCAGACTCCACTGAATATCTGGAAGTAAGGGCAGGAAAAC
>JAGXFR010000059.1 GCA_024637155.1 Burkholderiaceae bacterium
GAGGTTGAATTCCTCCTTCAGCAGTCGCGCCGGCAGCCGGTAGGCGTGCCCCCCGCTTTGCACAACGCCCCGGCTGGGCGTGCTTTCGCCACCCATGAAAAGCGAGACACCCACGATGCCTTCGTTGCCGACGATGGCAATTTCCGCCGATGCGCCATCCTCCATGACGTAGAGCAGGGAAACGATCGCGGTGCTCGGGAAATAGACGTGGCGCATCTGCGCGCCGGACTCGTAAAGCACGTCACCGAGCGCAATCGGCACGTGTTCCAGATGGGGGAGAAGGCGCGCGTACGCCGCCTCCGACAGGGCGGCGAGAAGGTGGTTTTCGCGAGGGTTGGCAGGAACAGGCATGAGCGGGCTCCGAATGCCGAAACGCACGCCCTCACTGACACGGCGTCGCGCGCGTCTGATTGATTTTACCAAATTATGCACGCGCCCACCATTGCCGCTGATCCCCTCATGTGCGCCAACGCACAGACGCAGCAGCGAGCCCGACGTAACCTGCCTCCTTACTTACAGCGGGAAGAGGATGGCCCATGGTTCGGATATTCAGTCATTGGGTCCCGGCAAATACGCTGCTCCGCAGGGCGTTCGATCTGGTGCTGCTCGGCCTGTTCCTGGCTCTGGGCGTTGCCTGGATCGGCCGTGGCGACCTGGTTGGCGTCGCGGGGGCGCTGCCCTACGTGTTGCCCTTCGGCCTCGCGGTGATGGCGGTGAATCTCCTGCTCGGCATCGACCGGCACAACCCCGATCGCTCCATGATCCGGACGTGGGGAGGCGCCATCCTGTTCTTCCTGCTCGTGGCGCCGATGGCCTATGGCGTGTCCAGCTTCGCTCCGCACCCGGCACCCGCGCGCGGGGAATGGGAACTGGCGGCGCTCCTCGCCGTCGGTCTCATGACGGCGATACGCGGCCGTGTCGCGTCCGGCATGGGCCTGCTGCGACCGCGGCGCGTGCTCGTGCTGGGCACCGGCGCGGAGGCGGCAGAGCTCGAGCAATCACTGGCCCGATCGGGGTCGGACGTACGGATCGTGGGCTTCTACCCGGTGCCCTCGGACCAACCCAACCACGTGCTTCAGGATCGGATTCTCGCTGGCAGCGCTGCGCTGGCGGACCTGACTCGCGCACTCAAGATCGACGAAGTAATCGTCGCCGTGCGTGAGCGACGAGCCGGTGTCTTGCCCCTGCGTGAGTTGCTCTCGTGCAAGTCGGCAGGCGTGCGCGTGCTGGATCTTTCGAGTCATTTCGAACAGACTCATGGCCAGGTGCACCTGGATTCCCTGCACGCCAGTTGGCTGGTGTTTGGAGATGGATTCCGGCAGGGTTGGGTGCGCACGGTGGTCAAGCGCCTGTTCGACATCATCGCTGCGGGGCTGTTGCTGGGGGTGTTCTGGCCGCTGATGCTGCTGAGCGCGATCCTGGTCGCACTCGAGAGCGGCTTCCCGATTCTCTACCGTCAGGCGCGGGTGGGACAGGGCGGGCACTTGTTCCAGATAATCAAGTTCCGCAGCATGCGCAGCGACGCGGAGAAGGACGGCACACCGCGCTGGGCCGCCCGCAACGACGAGCGCATTACGCGCGTCGGCAGCACCCTGCGCCGGTTGCGCCTCGACGAACTGCCGCAACTCTTCAACGTGCTCAAGGGCGACATGAGTCTGGTCGGGCCGCGCCCCGAGCGGCCCCACTTCGTCGCCCGGTTGATGGGCGCGATCCCCTACTACGCAACCCGCCACAGCATCAAGCCGGGCGTCACCGGCTGGGCCCAGGTGCGTTACGGATACGGCGCCTCGGTCGAGGATGCGGCACAGAAGCTGCAATACGACCTCTACTACGTGAAGAACCATACGCTCTTCCTCGACACCGTCATTCTGTTCCAGACCGTTGGCGTTGTGCTCAGGGGCGTGAGCGCACCATGGAGTGCCAGGAACCAGGAATGAAATCTCCCGGCAATGGGCTGCATCTGCGTGCCTGGCTGGCCTTGTTGCTGTTGGGTCTGCTTGGCATTGCCGGCTGCAGCAGCCTGCCGACCATCGTGCCCGATCTGGCCCGGCCCTCCGACCCTCCGGTGCAGTTGACCGGCGCGCGCGGCCCGCTATCAGCAGCGCAGAGTAAGGCGATCCTCGCTCGCCTGGAGAAACGCGGCCAGGACGTCAGCCTTCTCGACCGCCACCTTGCGCTGGAAGAGGCCATCGTGGGAAGTCCGCTGATCACCGGCAACCAGGTGCGGCTGCTCCAGGATGGCCCGGCCACCTACCGGGCGATGCTGGCGGCCATCCTCGCCGCCCGGGATCACATCAACCTGGAGACCTACATTCTCGACGACGACGAGATTGGCCAGCAGTTTGCCCAGGCACTGATCGACAAGCAGCAGCAAGGCGTGCAGGTCCATCTCATTCGGGACAGCGTCGGCACGCTCGGCACCCCAGCCGCCTTCTTCAAACGACTGAGCGACAGCGGTATTGAAGTGCTCGAATTCAACCCGATGAACCCGCTGGTGGCGCGCAAGGTCTGGGCGCTGAACCAGCGCGACCACCGCAAGCTGCTGATCGTCGACGGACACACGGCGTTTCTGGGCGGCATCAACATCAGCAGCGTGTACTCCGGCAGCTCGCCCCTCCTGGGTTCGCAGGCCCGGTCCGACGGCGGCCTGGCATGGCGCGACACCGACCTGCAGTTGCGGGGGCCGGTGGTGGCCGAGTTCCAGAAGCTGTTTCTGGCAACCTGGGAAAGCCAGAAGGGTCCGCCGTTGCAAGCGAAGAACTACTTCCCGCGACTCGAAAGCAGCGGCCCGGAGGTGGTGCGCGCGATCGCCAGTTCTCCCGACGAACCTTACAGCCTGATCTATGCCACGCTGCTCTCGGCCATCGGCAGCGCCGAGACCAGCGTATACCTGACCAACGCCTATTTCGTCCCCGACCCGCAATTGCTCGCCGCGCTCGAAGCGGCCGCCCGGCGCGGCGTCGACGTGACGCTGATCCTGCCCAGCAAGACCGACTCCTGGCTCGTGTTCCATGCCGGACGCGGCTACTACGCGCAACTGCTGCGCGGCGGCGTAAAGATCTACGAGCGGCGCGGGGTGATTCTGCACTCCAAGACCGCACTGATCGACGGCGTGTGGGCCACGGTCGGATCGACCAATCTCGACTGGCGGAGCTTCCTGCACAACTACGAATTGAACGCTGTGGTGCTGGGGGCGGAGTTTGGCAAGCAGATGCAGGCGATGTTCGACACGGACCTGGCCGCGTCCGACGCGATCACGCTGGAGCAATGGAACCGTCGCGGGCTCGACCTGCGCCTCCAGGAGTTGTTTGCGCGGGCGTGGGAGTACTGGCTGTGAGCGCCGATACGAACGGGGCAGTCCGGGAAGCCGAGGATCCCGCCCAGATCGCCGAATCGATTGCCGCGGCATTGCAGCAGATCAATGCGGCGCTGACCCCCATCATCGGGCAACGGGGTGTGGCCGCCGTCTACACGCGCAGCCTCCACCTCACCGTTGCGCACCACCCATGGATGTCGGCCAGCCAGGAGGGCACCCAAGCGGTCATGGATCCCACCGCACTGAAATCGGTCCTCGCGCAGCAGAGCCGCACGGACGCCGCTGCCGGTGGCAGAGCCGTCTTGCAGACGTTCCACAATATTCTGGTCGGCCTGATCGGCCCTTCGCTGACGGCGCAATTGCTTCGTCCCGTGTTGGAAAATTCTTTGGGCGCTTCGCTCGCACAGGACATGTCCCCATGACAACGAAAGTAAACATCAATCGCCTGGCCACCGGCGTGCCGGGCCTGGACGAGGTGCTCGGCGGTGGATTGCCGGAGTTTTCGTTCAACCTCATCGCCGGGCCACCCGGTTGCGGGAAGACGACGCTGGCGCACCAGATCATGTTCGCGCTGGCCACGCCGGAGCGCACCGCGCTGTATTTCACCGTGCTGGGCGAGCCGCCGCTGAAGATGCTGCGCTACCAGCAGCAGTTCGATTTCTTCGACGGCGAGTCGATCAACCGCCACGTTCGTTTCATCAACCTGTCGGAAGACGCGATGTCTGGAGATCTCGACCGGGCGTTGCGTCGCATCGTCGAAGAGGTCACGTCGCACAGTCCGGGGCTCGTCTTCGTCGACTCGTTCCGTTCCATGGTCTTCGCCAGCACGAGCGAGGCCAAGCCGCACAACAATCTGGCGCAGTTCGTGCAGCAACTCGGCATGCTGTTGACGAGCTGGCAGGCCACGACCTTCCTGCTCGGCGAATACTTCAACGAGCTCGACGCCAACCCGGTGTTCACGGTGGCCGACGGGCTGATCTGGCTGCGCCAGAGCGTGCAGCGCAACTCCATGGTGCGCAAGATCCAGATCATGAAAATGCGCGGCCAGGCAACGCTGCCGGGGCTGCACACCTTTCGCATCAGCGCGGCGGGCGTCAGTGTATTCCCACCCGCAAGCGCTTCCACGGCGGCACGGGCCGTGGCGAACGTGGCGGCGCTCGATTCCCGCGTGCCCATGGGCGTGCCGGGCCTGGACGAGATGCTGGGCGGTGGCTTGCCGCGCGGCCACTCGCTGCTGGTGGCCGGCCCTTCGGGGTCGGGCAAGAGCATCATGGCCTCAGCCTTTCTTGCCGAGGGCGCACGCTGCGGCGAGACCGGAGTCATGGTGGCCTTCGAGCAGCACCCGAACCGATCACGCAACCCCGTGCTCGTCGACCTGATCGAAAGCGGCCAGGTGGGCTTGGTGGATAGTCGGGCGTCCGATGTGTCGATCGACGAGGTCGTGCTGCTGGTCATGAGCGAGGTGCGCCGTCTCAAGGCGCGCCGCGTCGTCATCGATTCGCTCTCGGGTTTCGAGCTCAGCCTGGCGCCGACCTTCCGCGAAGACTTTCGCGAATCGCTGTTGCGTCTGGTCACCACCCTGGCGGGCGAAGGCGTCACCGTGCTGATGACCTCCGAGCTCGAGGACCGCTATACCGACCTGCGCTTCAGCCCCTATGGCGCGGCCTTCCTGACCGACGCGATCATCGTGCAGCGCTACATCGAGGTCGGCAGCCGGCTGCTGCGCGTGATGGCCGTGGTCAAGGTGCGGGCGAGCGCCCATTCCAACGAGTTGCGCGAGTTCAGCATCGACGACGACGGCATCCGCATCGGCGCGACGCTGCCCGACCAGGAAGGGCTGCTCGGCGGCCGGCCAACGAGCAAGCGCGGTCTGGATCAATGTGGCGCAGCCGCGACGCCCCCAGATGATTGAGTCGCACCGATTGGATCGGGCCTCATGAGCGAAGATCCGATCCGGCGCGACGCCGCGGTGGCAAACGCCGAGCAGGAGTTGGCCCGGCTCACCGAACGTGTCGAAGCGATGCGTTCCGAGTTGTTTCGCCTGCTGCAGGAAGTGGTTCGGGCGGAGCGTCGTCTGCACACCAGTGACGCGACCCGAATTCTGGAGGCGAACGAGCATCTGGTTGTCACGGCGCTGGGCGCGCAGACGGACGCCGAGGCAGCGACGCGGGCGCTGGACGACGTGTCGCGGTCGGCGGCACTGGATCCCCTGACGCAACTGCCCCTTCGCGTGCTGCTGCTCGACCGGCTGGCGGCCGCCATCACGGGTGCGAGGCGCCATGGCACCCGATTGGCGTTGCTGTTCCTGGACCTCGACAATTTCAAGCCGATCAACGACACGCTCGGCCACGCGGTCGGCGATGAGATACTCAAACTGGTTGCGCAGCGGCTTACGGCCTCGATCCGCGAAGCCGACACGGTCAGCCGTCACGGCGGGGACGAGTTCGTGATCCTGCTCACCGAAGTGTCTCAGCCGTCCGACGCCGGTCTGATCGCTGACAAGTTGCTCGAAACGCTCGGCGCCCCGAGCCAGGTTGGCGATCATGGCCTGAGCCTGGCGGCGAGCATCGGCATCAGCATCTACCCCGACGACGGCGAGGATGCCGATTCGCTCATCGCCCGGGCGGACGCCGCCATGTACTACGCAAAGCGGCACCGGCCTGGCCGTTTCGCCTTTCATGGCGAGGTGCCCGCCGACGCGCACAGTCCGGCGTCGCCACCCCTCGCAGCGCCGCGGCCGCGCGTGACCGACGACGAGCAGACGATGTTTGGGCAGATGCGCCGGCACGCCCAACTGCGCGAGGCGAACGAGCAACTGGTGCTCGCGGCGATAAGCGCCCGGAAACTGCGGGACGCCGCCGAGCGGGCGCGGCGGCGGCAGGCGGAGTTCATGGACATGATGGCGGACGAACTGTCCAACCCGCTGGCGCCCATCCGCATACCGACCGCGAAGCTGGGACGGGCTCGCACGGACGAGCCGCTGCTGCCGCGGGTGCAGGCCGTCGTCGAGGAGCAGGCAGTGCGGATGTCGCGCCTGGTGGATGAACCCCGCGAAGGGTCGCCCTTCGGCGCGGGCACGCTGCGCCTCGAATGCCGCAGGGTCGACATAGCCGGCATCATCGATGAAGCGATGGATGCCTGCCGACCCTTGATGGCGACGCGCCTGCAGCAACTCAAGGCCGCTCGGCCCACGGGCGTGCTCGAGGTGCATGGCGACCCGACGTACCTCGTGCAGATCGTCTTGAACCTGCTCGACAACGCTTCCCGGTGGACGCCCGACGGTGGCGAGATCGCGTTGTCGGTCGTGGTGGCGGACAACACTGTCCTGATCACGGTGTCCGACGGCCGCATCGGGATCGGGCTCACGGTGGTGCAGGCGTTGGTGGAAGCGCATGGCGGCAGCGTTGCCGAGAGCAGTGCGGGCCGCGGACTCGGCAGCCAGTTCGTCGTCACGCTGCCTCTGGCAGGGCCTTCACCGGTCGTCGGGAGTGGGCTCCCCGTCGCGGAGTGACGCGCATCCTTGCATCCAAATCTCTTCAAGGAAAAGCACCCATGTTGCGCAGCATCAAGGATCTCGAGGGTTGCACCATCAGCGCGACCGGCGGCAACCTGGGCCGTGTCACGGATCTTTATTGCGATGACGAGGCATGGGCCATCCGCTATCTCGTCGTCGACACCGGCTCCTGGCTGGTGAATCGCAAGGTACTGATCTCACCGCTTGCGATCGGCGAGGCGCACTGGAGCGGAAAACTGCTCCATGTATTGCTCACCAGGGAACAGGTGAAGGGCAGCCCCGACATCGATACCGGGAAGCCGATCACCCGGGCGGGCGAACGCGATTACCTCGACTATTGCGGCTTCCCGTATTACTGGGACAGTGGCGACCTCGGGAGCTGCGACGCCTATCAGTACCCGATGTTTCCGCGCCAGGTCGGCTACTGCGCTGCGTTCGCCGAGTGCGCCGAAGAGAAGAGAGCACATGCGCCGGCCGAAGCCGGACACCGGGATGTCGATTCCCACCTGCGCAGTTGCAACGCGATGATCGGCTATCAAATCCAGGGGGCCGATGGTCAAATCGGCCACGTAAGCGGAATGCTCGTCGACCTGGAGTCCTGGGCCGTCCGATACCTGATCGTGAAGACGGGGAAATGGTGGCGCGATCACGAGCTGCTCGTGGCGCCGCAGTGGATCCAGGACGTGAACGGGTTGGCGAGCAAGATCTGGGTCGATCTGACCCGTGACGCCTTGAAGGAGGCGCATCGGTACGACCCATCTGTGCCGCTGGGTGGTGAGATGGGAAGCCTCGTCGGCCGGCACCAGGCGCGAATCGGCCATCGAACCGACGACACGAACCGCGGCCGCTCCCCGCCTGGTCCGTGACCGCTCGCGGTACTGTGTACGCAATCGCACAGACCGCAGCGCCCGGTCCGTGTAGATTCCGCCGCACCCATGAAACCGGCGTCGATGCAACCCGCAGCCCTCTCGCAGTCCTCAGCGCAACAGATCGATCTTTCGGGATCCTGGACGTCGCTCTGGATCGGTGCGCTCGTGCACCAGCTCGATGCCGTGCACGTTCCCACCCATGCGCCGGTGGTAGCCGACGGCAGCGCCATCGACGCGCTCGACACCGGTGGCGCCTGGGTGCTGCAAAAGCTGCTGCTGCGCCTGACCAGCGAAGGCGCCAGCGTCACCCTGCACGGGCTGCCACCGGCGTTCGAGCGGCTGCTCGCCGTCGTGGCGCAGCAGGTCGCCGAGCAGGCGGGGCAGCCTGTGCCCGCGGCCCAGGCCCCGCCCAACACGCTGCAGCGCATCGGTCAGCGCAGCGCTGCGGCCCTCGAACAGAGCCTCGCCCTGCTGGCCTTCGTCGGCGAAAGCGCGATCGCGCTGGCCGGGTGCGTGAGGCACCCGGCGCGGCTGCGTTGGCGACCCATCCTGTTCAACATCCGCAGCGCCGGATTTGACGCCCTGCCGATCGTCGGGCTGCTGTCGTTCCTGCTCGGCATCGTGGTTGCCTACCAGGGTGCCGCCCAGTTGCGCCAGTACGGCGCCAACATTTTCGTCGCCGACCTCGTCGGCGTGTCGATGCTGCGCGAGTTCGCGCCACTGATCACCGCCATCATCGTCGCCGGCCGCTCGGGCTCCGCCTACGCCGCGCAGATCGGCACGATGGCCGTCACCGAGGAGATCGACGCCATGCGCACGATCGGCATCGCCCCCCTGGAGATGCTGGTGCTGCCCAAGTTGATTGCGATGCTGATCGTACTGCCGCTGCTGACCGTGTTTGCCGATGTGCTGGGTGTGCTCGGCGGCATGCTGATGGCGCAGGCGCAGCTCGACGTCGCTTACCCCGAATTCCTCGACCGCTTCGTCAAGGCCGTCAGCCCGACGACCTTGTTCGTCGGCTTGGTCAAGGCGCCGGTTTTTGCCGCCATCATCGCCTTCGTCGGCTGTTTCCAGGGCCTGCGTACCCGTGGCGGGGCCGACAGCGTCGGTCGCCAGACCACGCGTAGCGTCGTGCAGTCGATCTTTCTGGTGATCGTGGCCGATGGCCTGTTCTCGGTCGTGTTCAGCGCGCTGGATCTGTAGGATGGAAGCCGAAGAGGTCATTGACGTGCACCAGGTGTCGACACGCTTTGGGGAGCATGTGGTGCACGCGGGCCTGGACCTGACGGTGCGCCGCGCGGAGATTTTCGCGCTGGTTGGTGGCAGTGGTTCCGGCAAATCGACGCTGCTGCGCCAGATGGTCTTCCTGCAGCAACCCGACAGCGGCGCGATCCGCGTGCTCGGTGTCGACCTGCAACAACTCGGCGACAATCCGGCGCTGGCGCTGCGCCAGCGCTGGGGCGTAATGTTCCAGCACGGCGGCCTGTTCGGCTCGCTCACGGTGAAAGAGAACATCGGCTTGCCGCTGCGCGAACACAGCGATCTGCCCGATGCGCTGATCGATGACATCGCGGCGGCCAAGCTCGCGCTGACCGGCCTCGCGCCGGAGGTCGGCGCGTTGTACCCCGCGGAGCTCAGCGGTGGGATGATGAAGCGCGCCTCGCTGGCCCGCGCGCTGGCGCTGGACCCGGAACTGCTGTTCCTCGATGAGCCGACGGCCGGGCTCGATCCGGACAGCGCCGGCGGCGTCGACGAGCTGGTGCGAACGCTGCGCGACCTGTTCGGGCTGACCATCGTCGTCGTCACCCATGATCTCGACTTCCTGTGGCAGCTTGCCGATCGCGTCGCCGTCCTCGCCGATGGCAAGGTGCAGGGCGTCGGCTCGATGGCCGAACTCGCGCTGATGAACCACCCGGGGATACGCGCCTTATTCGACGGCCCGCGCGCACGCGCGGCGCAGCAGGCGGCTGATCGCCCGCCGCCGCCGCGCCAGACCCCCACCGATTCGGAGGCCGCATCGAAACCAAGGTGAACTACGCGCTGGTTGGCGCTTTCGTGGTACTGCTGGCTACCGTGTTGATGGCCGCTACGCTGTGGCTGGCTGCAGGCAACGCGTTCCGCCAGCCCGCGGACCTGTACCTGGCGATCGCGGAGGAATCGGTTGCCGGACTCAACGTAAGCGCGCCGGTCAAGTACAACGGGGTCGATGTCGGCAAGGTCCAGAGCATCCAGCTGGACCCGGTGGACCCGGCGCGGGTGCGGCTGATCTTTGCACTCGAGCGCGGAACGCCGATCCGGCAAGACACGATCGCGGTGTTGAAAATCCAGGGGCTGACCGGCATCGCCTATGTCGAGCTGACCGGCGGCGCACGCGATTCGCCGCCGCTGCGGGGTACGCCCGAGGAGCCCTTGCCGGTGATCCCCACCAAACCCTCGCTCAGCGCGCGCCTGGAGAACGTGCTGACCAGCGTGCTTGCCAAGCTGGACCGCACCTCGAGCAACATCGACGCCATCCTCAGCGACGAGAACCGGGCCGCCGTGACCAGCGCACTGACCGACCTGGCCGCACTGGCGCGTACGCTCGCGGCGCGCCGGGACACGATCGACGCGGGCATCGCCAGCGCCGCGCGCACCTTCGAAAACGGCGCCCGGGTGACCGAGCAGCTCGGCCCGGTGATCGAGCGCATCGGTCCGGTGATCGAGCGCATCGGTCCAATGATCGAGCGCATCGGTCGCAGCGCCGACGCCCTCGAGAAGTTCGGCCAGGAGGCTGCACAGGCCAGCACGGGTGCCGGCCAAACCGTAGCCCAGGTGGGCGCCGAAGTGCAGCGCATGGGCGCCGAGACGCTGCCCGATCTGCAGCGCCTGCTGGCCGAACTGCAGGCGCTGGCGAGCTCCCTGCGGCACCTGAGCGAGCAGACCGAACGCAACCCGGCCAGCCTGCTGTTCGGCCGCAGCCCGGCACCCGCGGGACCGGGCGAATCGTCGACCACGAAGGCAGCCCCATGAACCCATCTTCGTTTCTGTACCGCTGGCGCGCGGGTGCGGCCGCCATGGCCTTGACGCTGGCCGCCGGCTGCGGCGTGCTGCCACCAAAGGCCGCGCCGCCCCCCGCCTTCTTCACGCTGGATGGCACGCTTGCCGACGCCGAGCCTGTCGTCAAACGCGATCGCAATCCGGCGACGATCTTGGCGAGCGCGCCGACATTGATCGTCAACCCGCCCCAGGCTGGCGCCGGCTTTGACCACCGCCGCATCGTTTATGTGCGTCGGGCCCGGCAGCTCGAAACCTTCGCGGACAGCGAATGGGTCGACACACCGGCACGCATGCTCGCGCCGCTGATCGTGGCCGCTCTCGACAACGGTGGCGCGTTCCGCGCCGTGGTGTCCACTCCGTCCACCGCCGCCGGCGACCTGCGCCTGGACACCGAGATCGTGCGCCTGCAGCACGAGTTCGGCGATCTTCCCAGCCGCGTTCGTTTCACCTTGCGCGCCACGATCACCGACAACCTGAGCCGCCGCGTACTGGCCCAACGCGACTTCGACGAGACGGTCCCCGCCGCCAGCGAGAACACCTACGGCGGTGTGGTCGCGGCCCATCGTGCGACGCAAAAGGTGCTCGTTGCCTTGGCCGACTTCTGCAACGAAACGGCGCGCAACTGGCGTCGGCCGCCGTCTGCTGCCGCGCCCGGGCGCTGAAGCGGCGCTGTCAGCGCGCCCTACTCCTGGAGCCGACTGGACGCCACATGAAATTCAACCCTACGTCCATGCTGGCCGCGGCCACGGTGGCGGCCGTAATCGGCGCCCTCGCGTGGGGCGAGTGGGTGGGCTGGCCGTTCCTGGCTGCGCCGCTGGAACGCGCGCTGTCGGCCACGCTCGATCGGCGCGTCAGCGTGGCTGCAGCCGCCGATGCCGGCACGCCGGGCGCGAGGGGCTTTAGCGTGCGCTTTTTCGGTCGTGTGCGCTTGGTTGCCTCGCAACTGGAGATTGCCGCGCCGGCGTGGAGCGAGGCACCCCATCTGCTGCGGGCCCGGGATGTGACGCTCGATCTGCGCTACATCGATCTCTGGCGCGCCCATCGCGGCCAGCCGCTGCACCTCGAGCGCCTGAGCGCACGCTCATTGGACGCCAGCGTCGAGCGCCTGGCTGACGGCCGCGCGTCGTGGCAGTTCGGGCCGGAGCGAACAACGGACGATGCGGCGGTGCAGCCGATGCCGTTCCCGCGCTGGGGCCAAATGCAAATCGCCAACGGCACGCTGCACTACCGCGATGTGCCACTGGGCATCGATGTGATTGCGCGCATGTCGCTGGCCGATGGCGAGGCACCCGCGTTTCGGCTCAGCGCCACCGGCCACTATGGACAGATGCCGCTGAAGATCGAAATGGTCTCGGCCGGCCTGCTGCCTTGGGTCGCCACCGAAACACCGCACAAGGCGGTGGCCTTGAGCGTGAACGCCAGCGTCGGCCGCGCCAATCTGACTTTCAAGGGCAGCGCTCAGGAGGCGCGGCGGCTGACGGGACTGGCAGGCCGCTTCCGCGTGACCGGTCCCTCGCTGGCGGCCGTTGGCGACCCGTTCGGGGTGACGCTGCCGACAACCACCGCCTTTCGCAGCGATGGCGACATTGCCAAACAGGACGATACCTGGCGCGTGGTGATCGACGATGCCACGGTCGGTGCCAGCCACCTGAGCGGGACCTTCCGCTACGACGCCGGTCGCAGCGTGCCGCTGCTGTCGGGCCGCCTTTCGGGCCGCAAGCTGATGCTGGCCGACCTCGGGCCGGTGATCGGCACGACGGCCGTCCCGGCCGCAACGATGCCTGCTGCACGGCCGGCGTCGGTCGCAGCCGCGAGCATCGCGCGCGGCCCCGGCAAGGTGCTGCCCGCGCGCCCATTCGACCTGGCGTCGTTGCGCACGATGGATGCCGACGTGCAGGTCGAGCTCACGGAAGTCGACCTGAACACCGAGCACCTTGAACCGCTGCGCCCGCTGCGCGGCCACCTGATACTCGCCGGTGGCGTGCTGACACTGGGTGAGCTCGATGCGCGCACAGGCCAAGGCCGCTTGATGGGCGAACTGCGACTGGACGGGCGCGAAGCGACGGCATTGTGGAACGCCAACCTGCGCTGGGACGGTGTGCAGTTGAGCCATTGGGTGCGCCAGGTGCGCACCAAGGGATTGCCGCCGTATGTCTCGGGGCGGCTGCTGGGACGCGCCCTGCTGCAGGGGCGGGGACGGTCAACCGCCGACATCCTGGCCAGCCTGAAGGGCACGCTGTACACCGAACTGCGCGAGGGCTCGATTTCGCACCTCGTCATCGAGGCCGCGGGACTGGATGTGGCGCAGGGCCTCGGCGTGCTGTTCAAGGGCGACGACGCGCTCCCCGTGCAATGCGCGGTGGCCGAGCTGATGGCGACGGGGGGGGTGTTCGTGCCCAAGATGATGGTGCTGGACACGAGCGACTCTGCAGTCTGGGTCGACGGCTCGGTGTCGCTGGCTGCCGAGAGCATTGACCTGCGCGTCGTCGTCGTGCCCAAGGACTTCAGCCCGCTGACCTTGCGCACACCGTTGCGCGTGCGCGGCAGTTTCGCCAAGCCCGTCGTGTCGCTGGACAAGGCGCCGATGGCGCGCAAGCTGGCGACCTCGTTCCTGCTCGCACTCGTCAACCCGCTGGCGGCACTGGTGCCGCTGCTCGACCCGGGCGACTCTGGGGCCGCGACGCGCGGGGCGGCCGGGTGCCGGGACTTGACGGAGCGCGCCGCCATGCGGCGCGCGCCGGTGGCCTCCCCGCCGCGTTGATTGCCCTACTTCGCCGGCACGGTCGTGCGCAGTTCCCGATAGATGCCTCCGCCCTGCGCGCTGCCGCTGACGGTGCCCTCGCCACGCATCCGGCGCAGACAGTCTTCGCGGTCGGGGGCCGGAAGGCCGTCGCAACGCAGCAGCTGGTTTTGTTCGTACTGGGCCTGACCGTTGCCGGTGGACCCGCGCTTCCTGGCCTCTTGCAGCGCGGCGCCGGCTTCCTGCAGACAGGTGGCGCGATCCTGGTTGGTGTGACCGCTGATGCAGGCAGCGCGGTCCTGCTCATAGCGCGCCTGCGCAGCCGAAGGATTGCCGCTTGCGGCCGCGGCGATGCCTGCAACCAGCATCGCGCCGATTGCAAACGCGGACCAGACCAAGGTGCGGACGATCTCGCGCCGGGAAGGACTTGGATCGCGATGGACGGTTGATGGCACGATGTTCTCCTCTTGAGCCAGGTTTCACCGTAGCAAATCGGCCGGAGCGCCGTCTGTGCGCAAGCGAACCATTACGGCAGGTTCCGCAGCACGATTCAGTCCTTGCGCGGCGGGGGCGGCGCGGACTCCTGGCGACGCACCTCGCGCCCTTTCATTTCCAGATAGGCGCTGCGGTCGATCTCGTGCAGTTGCCGCGGATGGCGCTCGGTGGCAGCGAACCAGTCCTCGAGGCTCTTCTTCGAGCGCTGTGGCGCGGGCAGCGCGTACGCTCCGAGATAGGCATCGATGGCCAGGTAATAGCGCATCGTGTTGCGCTCGACCACGCCCCGGACTCCGCCAACGAAGATTGACCGACCGTCCGGCTCCTGCCCGACGACGCTGAAGCCCACCTTGCCGCGACCGAGCGTGGCCAGATAGACATCCATCGCGGAACGCGCGAGCGTCCCGTACGAATAGGCGTACGCCACATGAACCAGGGAGCGGCGATCGTCCAGCGCCACGGCCTCCACCTGGATCACGTAGTCCCGCGTGCTCAGCGGACCATCCGGGGCCAGGAGGACCACGCTCAGATACTCGTCGCTGTCGCGCGCGACGTCGAAAGCGAAGCGCATCCAGTACGCGTCCGCGAGCGGCTGGTCGGTCTTGCGTCCAACGCCCACGCGCAAGGCCTCGGGGCTTCCGGTGCTCGAAGCACCGCAATACTTGACGTTCAGATGCAGGATCAGGATGTTGCACCAGGGCTGCACGCGCGAAAGCACGCGGCGCACCTCGTTGTAGGGGTGATCGACGAGCGCGTAGATGTCGCCCTGGAGCGAGTCGGAGCTTTCCCGCGATTGCAGATACAGCGACTTCGGGAGGGAGCGACTCTCCGGCGCGGCACGCAACTGCGCAAACCGCTCGCGCAGCGCGGCGGACGCCGCACGGTCGGCCGTCTGTCCATGGGCAAGGCCGGCCCACACGCAGGTCGCAACGAGCCATGCCCCGAAAATTGCCGAAGCCCGCGCGCGCTGCTTCATCGTCGCTTCGTGCCTTCCGCTCGAAGATGCCCGGCTCAGATTGGATCCTTGCGAACTCATTGCCTTTCTCACTTCCGCGCCATTGACCTGTCTGAAGAATGCCTCAGTGTTCGGATCCGGTCGGTGCGGTGTCGAACGTGGGCATCGCCCGCCCCACGATACCGGTTGATTCGAGCTTCGTTGTGTGCGCCACCGCACCGACCGCACCGCTCCCTGTGGCTATGCTGTCTTAAACATTTCGACACCGCGCGCGGGGCGCGCCACACTAGGAGCATCAACCATGAAACAAGTCAGCAAGCTTCTTTCCGCGATTTTCCTGGCCGCCACGCTCATCTCCGTCGTGGGTTGTGCGTCCACGCCGCAGAAGGAGGGGACCGCCGAGTACATCGACGACAGCGTCATCACCACGAAGGTGAAGGCGGCCATCTTCAACGAGCCGACTCTGAAGGTCGCCGAGATCAACGTCGAAACCTTCAAGGGCGTGGTTCAGCTGAGTGGCTTCGTCAATTCGCAGGGCGACATCAACAAGGCGGTCGCCGTGGCGCGCGGCGTGCGCGGCGTGATCTCGGTCAAGAACGACATGCGTCTCAAGTGAAGCCGATGCCGACCGCGGCGACGCGGTTGGCATGCCTGAATCACGATTTCACTTCGCTTTCGGCGGTCCCCGGGGTCGCGAGCCCGCCACAGTACAGGATCAGGGCGTCGATCTCGTGGGACTTGTCGAATACCCGGTCGGCGCCCAGTTCCAGGCATCTGCGCCGCATGTCCTGCGTGGCGTAGTTGGTCAGCACCACCCGCTTGTGTGGTTGCGGCAGCGCATTTGCGGCCCGGAGCACGCCCAGCCCGGAGCCACCCTTGAGGAAGATGTCGACGATCACCAGATCAAAGCGGTTGCCCGGCGCGCTGAGCCAATGCACCGCGGTCGCTTCATCCTCCGCCGTGCCGACCACCCTGACCGGGCCGAGTTCTTCCAGCGTCGCGATCAGGTTCTCGCGAATCACCGGGCTGTCCTCGACGATGTAGGTCTTCAGTGAGTGCATGGATGCGGGCCGCAGTCGAAGGGAAGGATTGAGTAGCACGTCTCGAATTTGCCTGCTGCTTCCCGTGGAGACTATCGGCCGAATGTGCGTGGGTCTGTAGGACAAGGCCACGTTCGCTCCCGTAGGCACCACAACCTGACTGATGCCGTTTTGGACGCGTAGGACATCTACTACGTCGACAGGCGGCGCCGTCCGCTGTTCGCGCTGCACCGCCCTTTCCATACTTCAATTAGCCCCACAACACCGCGGTCGGACACGACCTGCGGCAACGTAATCTTCCGCATGAGGCAACGATGAACAACCTAATCAAGACCATGCTGGCAGCGTCCGCAGTGTCTCTGGCCACCCAGGCGAGCGCACAGCTCACCATCTACGATCGCGAGGACTTCGCGGGCCGTTCCTTCACCACGTCGGAAGAGATTCGCGATCTCCGGCGCTCCGGATTCAATGACCGCGCTTCGTCGGTCGTGGTTCGCGGCGAGCGCTGGGAGGTCTGCGAAGACTCCCGCTTCAGCGGTCGCTGCGCCGTCCTGCGCCCGGGCCACTATCCGACCCTGGCCGCGATGGGCCTGAATGATCGCGTCTCGTCGACGCGGGCCGTGAGCCGCAATGAGCGCATCGAAGAGCGTCGCTATGCACCCGCTCCGGTCGCAGCACAGATCACTTTCTATGAGCGCGAAGGCTTTGCGGGCCGGTCCTTCACCACGTCGGAGGAGATTCGCAATTTCGGGCGCACGGGCTTCAATGACCGCGCCTCGTCCGTCGAGGTGTTCGGCGACCGATGGGAGGTGTGCGACGATGCCCGCTTCAGCGGCCGCTGCGCCGTCCTGCGCCCGGGCCGGTATCCGACCTTGGCCGCGATGGGCCTGAACGACCGTGTCTCGTCGACTCGGTCTGTGAGCCGGGATGAGCGCATCGAAGAGCGTCGCTATGCACCCGTTCCGGTCTTGGTCCCCGCTCCGGTCGCGGTCACCGATTACCGTCGCGGCAGGGACGAGCGGCTGTATGAGGCGAACGTCACGTCCGTGCGCGCAGTACTCGGCGCGCAGGAGCAGAAATGCTGGGTCGAACGCGAACAGGTCACGGTTGAGCGCAGCAGCTCAGGCGCTCCCGGAGCGATCGCTGGCGCGATCATCGGTGGCATCCTCGGTCACCAGATCGGCGGCGGACGCGGCAAGGATCTCGCCACGGTCGGCGGCGCGATCGCCGGAGCTGCCGTGGGCGCCAACGCGACGCGCGACAGCGGCGGACAGCAGGTGCAGACCCAGGACGTTCAGCGGTGCGCCAACGTACCCAGCCAGGCCCGGCCCGAATACTGGGACGTCACCTACACTTTCCGTGGTCAGGAAGGTCGCGTGCAGATGACCACGCCGCCGGGAGCCACGATCACCGTCAACGAGCGCGGCGAACCACGTTCCTGATGACTTATTGCCACGAATGATCTTCCAGAGAAACACACAAGGACTTCCTTGAACAAGCTCTTGCACCTCAAGACCTCCCTCGTCGTCACCACCATGCTGGCGCTGCCGTTCGCCGCGCACGCGGCCACCGTGACCAAGGCCGAATACAACGCCATCGGGACCCGCATCAGCGCGGACTACAAGGTGGATAAAGCGGCGTGTGCTGCGCTGGCCGGCAATGCAAAGGACATCTGTCAGGAAGAAGCCAGCGCCAAGGAGAAGGTCGCACGCGCCGAGTTGCAGTACGGCTTCACCGCCAAGCCAGGCGACGAGAACAAGCTGCTCGTGGCAAGAGCCGAGTCGGCTTATGCTGTCGCCAAGCAACGGTGCAACGACCTGGCCGGCAACGTCAAGGACGTTTGCGTAGCGGAAGCCAAGTCCGCCGAAACCAAGGCGCTGGCCAACGCCAAGATGGGCAAACAGATCGGCGAGGCCAGGAAGGACGGCGCGGAAACCAAGCGCGAAGCCGACTACAAGCTTGCAAGTGAGAAGTGCGACGCGCTGGCGGGCGATACCAAGGCCGTCTGCATCGCAGAGGCGAAGGCAAAGTTCGAGAAGTCCTGATCCAGGGAAGTGATGGTCGCGGTCACAAACGATTTTGCGTTGGTTGAAGAAAACCGGAGATCGAGATGAGATTGGGAATCAGGACGAGCCACGTGCTGGGCGTTCTTCTTGTGGGCCTGCTGGCCAGCACCGGGGCCATGGCCGAGAAGCCGGACGGCGGCAAGCAGGGCAAGTCCAAGCAGGTCAAGCAGATGCAGAAGGCGGAAAAACACAGTCGCAAGAGCGGCCCCATCCAGATCGGTGGCTATTTCCGGGACGAACAGCGCACGGTGGTGCACGGCTACTACGACGAGCACTACCGCGTCGGCCGGTGCCCGCCGGGACTGGCCCGCAAGAACAACGGCTGCATGGCGCCGGGACAGGCGAGGAAGTGGGTCGTCGGTCGGCCCTTGCCGCGTGAAGTCGTCTATTACGCAGTGCCGCCCACCGTGGTCGTGCAACTGGGCGCGCCCTTGCCGGGATACCGCTACGTACGCGTGGCTTCCGACATTCTGCTGATCGCGATCGGCACCGGGATGGTGGTGGACGGGATTCAGGATCTGGGTCGCAGATAGTCCGGCACGGCGGCACAGGCGTGCCGCCTGCGAGGCTCTTCTGCGCTTTCTGCGCTGGCCGAAGCCAGCCGTACCGCAGGTCGCCCGACCGAGATCAGCCGGCCATCGCCGGCCGCAGCGCCATCGCCGCGCGCCAGCGCCGCAAGTTCGGGTGCGACTCACCGGGCTTCACGCGCACCACGCGCGCAAAGTCGACGGCCACCACCGCGGTGATGTCGGCGATGCTGAACCCGCAAGCGACGAGCGTGTCGTTTCCCGCCAGCTGCTGCTCCAGGGTCTCGAAAAACCGATGCACGCGCTCCAGCCCGCGCACCGCCAATTCCGGGATCTGCGGATAATCGACGGGCCCCGGCAAGGCGCGGTTGGCCATCGCCGGCGAGCCGTTGCGCAGCGCCTCGGCAATCGCCAGCAGACCCTCGAATTCCACGCGCCAGTTCCAGCTCGCAATCTGAGCCTTCTCCAGCGGCGTGGTGCCCAGCAAGGCTGGCGCGGGAAAGCGTGCTTCGACATAGGCGGCGATGCCGGCGTTGTCGCCGAGCACCGACCCGTCTTCCAGCTGCAGGGCCGGCACGGTGCACAGCGGATTGATGGCACGATACGCCGCGCCGAGTTGCTCGCCCTTGCCCAGGTCGATGTTCACGGTGGCATGCGCCACGCCCTTCTCGGCGAGCAGAATGCGGGCGCGGCGCGGGCTCGGCGCGGTGGGGCAGTCGTAGAGCGTCATCATGATGTGCGGTCCTCTTGTTGCCGACTCAGCGCTGCACGGTTTGCCGGGCGCGCTCGGAAAAAGCCGCTGTCGCCTGCTCGTCCTTGAGCGCGCTTTCCACCTTGAACGGCACCTCAACGCCGCGCCGGCAGGCCGGACGCTCTTTCATCGTGTTCAGCCAGCGACGCAGGTGCGGCAGACCTTCAACGCTGACGCCCGACCACTTGTAGGTGCGCACCCAGCACCAATTCGCGATGTCGGCAATCGAGTAGTCTGCGGCCAGCCATTCGCTCTCGGACAGGCGGCGATCCAGCACTTCGAACAGCCGGCGCGACTCGTTCTGGTAGCGATCGATCGCGGGCTGGATCTTCTCGGGGAAGTAGCGATGGAACACGTTGGCCTGGCCCATCATGGGCCCGATGCCGCCCATCTGGAACATCAGCCACTGCATCACCAGCGAGCGACCCTTGATATCGGCGGGCAGCAGGCGGCCGGTCTTCTCCGCCAGGTACACGAGGATGGCGCCCGACTCGAACACCGCGAAGTCGCCGTTGTCCCGGTCGACGATGGTGGGGATGCGACCGTTGGGATTCACCCGCAGATAGTCCTCGGTCTTCTGCTCGCCCTCGGCGAGATCGATGGCGTGCACGGTGTAGGGCAGATCCAATTCCTCCAGGGCCACCGAGACTTTCCAGCCATTGGGTGTGGGGGCGGTGTAGAGGTCGATCACGCGGCGGGCTCCTCCAGATTACTGCTCATCCTGCGCTTGCGAGTCTACTCGACCCCGCGCCCCGCGACGGGAAGAAAACGGCGACGGGAGGAACCCACGGCTGCTAGGATCGCGGAAAACTACAGCGCGGGGTCCGGCCCGGTCCTTCGCGTTGAAACGCCCAGGTTGAGGAGACATGAGCGCAACGGTGGCGGTGCCGCTCTGGGCACTCGTAATTCTGGGCGGGCTCGCCGGCTGGGCGATCCTGGTGCTGCTGCTCGTCCCGGGCATGCGCTGGTTCTTCCGGCGCCGCATCCGGCGGGTACTCGAGCACATCGGCGGGCGACTGAACATCGAATTGCCTTCGTTCAAGCTGACGCGCCGGCAGGTGCTGATCGATCGGCTCTTCCACGACCGCGACGTGCAAGCCGCTGCCGCGACCCATGTCTCGGCCAGCAATGAGGCCGTGAGCGATGTCTGGCGGCGCATCGATCGCTACGCACGCGAGATCGTGCCCTCCTTTAACGCCTATGTGTACTACCGCGTCGGCTATGCGTTGGCGCGCGCCGCGGCGCGCGCGCTCTACCGGGTGCGCATCGGCTACATCGATGAAGCGGCACTGGGGCGAATCGATCCGAAATCGACCATCGTCTTCGTGATCAATCACCGCAGCAACATGGACTACGTGCTGGTGGCTTTCCTGGCCGCGGAGCGTGCGGCGCTTTCCTTCGCCGTTGGCGAATGGGCGCGCATCTGGCCGCTGCAACAGTTGATCCGGGCGATGGGCGCGTACTTCGTGCGACGCAATTCCGGCGATCCGCTCTATCGCATAGTGCTTTCGCGCTATGTGCAGATGGCTTCCGAGGCGGGAGTCACGCAGGAGGTGTTCCCCGAGGGTGGACTGAGCGTCGACGGGCGTCTGCGCCCGCCAAAATTCGGCCTGCTCGACTACATGCTCAAAGCCTTCGACGAGCACGAGGGAGATGCACGGCGCGACCTGGTGTTCATCCCGGTCGGGCTGAACTACGACCGCGTCCTGGAGGACCGCAGTCAGTTGCTGAAACTCACTCCCGCCGCACCGCGACCAGGACGCCTGCGCGGGCTGGGCATCAAGGGGGTTTCGTGCTGCGCAACCTGGCGCAGATGCTGCGCGGCGGCTGGCATCGTTTCGGCTACGCCTGCGTGAACTTCGGCACGCCGATTTCCATGCGCGCCTACGCGCGCGAACGGGCCGTGCATTTCCCCGCGCTCGACGACATGCAACGCCGTGCCGAGGTGGGGATCGTCGCCGCGCGGCTGATGAATGCGATCGGCCAGGTCATTCCGGTTCTCCCCGTTTCGCTGGTGGCCGGCATCCTGGCGCGCGACCCGTCGCGTGCCCTGAGCGAACTGGAGTTGAAGGCGGCGGCACATGCCCGCATGACCGAACTCGAGGCTTGCGGCGCCCATCTCTATATCCCGCGGCACGACCACGATTACGCCTTCGGCGTGGGCCTGCGCACGCTGACGCTGCGGCGCATCGTGCTGGAGGAAGACGGGTTGTTCCGCGCCGCGCCGGGGGAGATCGCGGCGCTCAACTATTACGCCAACGCGATTGCCCATCTGGGCGGCGAAGCCATGGTTGCAAGCGAGCCGCCCGCGCAATCTCATCCTTTCGTCTAATGGCGCCGCGCACAACTCCGTCGCATCCTAGTGGCATGTCACACGACGACGTAAACGAGCACTTCGTTCGCGAGCTCCGGGCGCAACTCGCCAAGAACCGTCCCGCGCAAGCCGCTCCCGTGGATCCGGCGCCGCCGGCAGAAACCACCGATAAAGTCGAAGACGCCAAGCCGACGCCGTGCACCCCGGCCTGGCCACCAGCCTGGCCGAACATCCGACGACCCCGTTAGCCCGGGCGCGGGGCAGTCAGGATCGGGTTTCCTTGACGACATCGCCCTCGAAGTCGGCGCTCTTCAGTTCATCGCCCCAGCCGCCATAGGACTTCGCAAAGTCGGCGTAAATGCGCTCCAGCGGCACGTCGTCGAAAGTGCCGTGGTAGCGCAGGTACTCCATGTGGCGCTGGCCGCTGCGATCGAACGGGTGGTAGATGGAGTCGTCCACTCCGTTGAAATCCAGCGGCAGCAAGCCGAACTTCTCGCACAGGTCGATGTTGAAGGCCGGGGTCGCCTTGCGCCAGGCATCGTCCAGCCAAATCTCGGAGTACCCGTGCCACACGTACACGTCGGTCTTCATGGTCTGGCGCATGCGTTCGGTGGACAGGTGGTTGCGCACGTCGGCGAAGCCCAGCCGCGCCGGAATGCCCGCGGCCCGGCACGCTGCCGTGAGAAGCGTCGCCTTTGGAACACACCAGCCGATCCTCGATTCGAGCACGGTGCTCGCGCGCATTCCATGCGGCGTCAGATCAATCCGGTAGGGGTCGTAGCGAAATTCGTCGCGTACCGCGTAATACAGCGCGACGGCCCGTTCGCGCGTGTCCAAGCCCTTCGCGTGCGCCCGCGCGAAGGCCTGCACAGCGTGGTGGTCGCTGTCGACCATCGCCGCGGGCCGCAGCGCACCTTGCTCCGGGGCATCGCCGGCGGGCACGTCCTGCGCATCGTCGCTTGCCGTATTCATCGGTCAATCTCCATCGCTAATACTCGTGATCGGTCGCGGCACCCACCGGGATGAACGACCGTTGCAGACATGAAAAAACCATTGCAGACCAATGGGTTCGAAGTTGCCCCCCGGGAAATGGTCGTAGCGTGGGTTCATGACGTCCGCAAGGAGGCACGATCATGAAAACCATCTTCGTACCGATTTGCATCGCCCTCCTGACCCTCTCCCATGCTACCGCACAGCCCGTGCGTTCCCCTGCACCGGACACCAGCACCCGGGAAAGAGTGATGACGCCCAGCTTTGGCACGCCTCTTACCGGAGCGCCGACTCCGGCAACCGGGGGAAAACGTCCGTGAGCGGTGTGCCGCCGCCCGCGGCAGGAATACCGGCAGCGCCGACCATGACCCCGGTGCCCGCGATGAGGGTGCCGACGCCTGGCGCACGCACTCCGACCCGCGTGCAGGCCAAGGAGGGCCGCCAGCAGGTGCGGCTCAGCGGCGATCGGGGCGTCGTGACCATCGTGATGAGAAATGGCGTGGTCACTTCCATGTCGCGGGTGGTGCAAGGGATGTCGATTCAGCTGCGGCCATCCGCGACGCCGACCGGTGGCACGAGTTGCTCGTGCGGGCACGCATGCTGGGAAGATGATGTGCTGCAGCAATCGATCTGTGTCTGCAAGAGCTGCGGTGGTGGCGGTGGCGGCGCTGGGAGCGGCTTTGACAGCTTCTTCGACGTCTGGTGAACCGGCACGATGATCGTCGTCGGCACGGACGTCGGTCCAACGTGTTGCCGTTCTTGCGCCTGCGCGCCGGCAGCGCGCTGACGCGATAATCACGTCTCCGACGATCCGGGCAGCAAGCGCGAAAGCCCGGGCCGCTTCCAACTGCCCTGATCCCTTGCTGGGATCGCCCGAGCGACCATGTTCAGCTACCGCCACGCCTTCCACGCAGGCAGCCACGCAGACGTGCTCAAGCACGTCGTGCTCATCCAACTGCTGCGCCACCTCGCGGCGAAGGACACCGCGTTCTGGGTGATCGACACGCACGCCGGTGCCGGGATCTATGCGCTCGAGGGCGAATGGGCGAGCAAGCGCAACGAATTCGCCGACGGCATCGGACGCCTGTGGCCGCGCCAGGATGCGCCGCCGCCCGTTGCCGACTACCTCTCGGCGGTGCGGGCGCTGAATCCGGACGGGCAACTGCGGCACTACCCGGGATCGCCGTACATCGCGCTGCAGCAACTGCGGGAACGGGATCGCCTCCGGCTCTTCGAGTTGCACGGCAACGAGAGCAAGGCGCTCACCCAGAACATCGCCGCGGCCGGGCGCGATGCCACGCGGCGCACGATCATCAGCGCCACCGACGGGTTCGCCGGGCTCAAGGCGTTGCTGCCGCCGCCGCCGCGGCGCGCGCTGATCCTGATCGATCCCTCCTACGAAGACAAGCAGGACTACGCCCGCGTGCTCGCGAGCCTGCGCGACAGCCTCACCCGATTTGCGACCGGCTGCTACGCGATCTGGATCCCCCAGGTGCAGCGGCGCGAACCGGCCGAGCTCATCCGCAAGTTCAAGCGCATGCCCGATCTGCGCTGGCTGCACGCCGGCGTCACGGTGCGGCATCCTGCGCCGGGCGGCCTCGGCCTGCACGGCAGCGACCTGTTCGTGGTCAACCCGCCGTGGACCCTGCAATCGACGCTGGCGGCCTGCCTGCCATGGCTCACCGACGTGCTGCGCCAGGACGACGGCGCAGGCTGGACGCTGGACACGGGCGGCGCCGATCGTTGAGCGGCGCATTGCGCGCCGGGCTCGGACAAAGCCGAGAACTCGCTGAGCGCGCGCTGGTGGCGTATGCTGAAAGCTGTGGTGCGCATGACGCACAGCAGGGCGGGATCGTCAGGTTCCCGACCGTCGCTCGACGTCCCGGACGTTCGCCCCGCTCTGCGCGACGGGCAGCCACGCCTGCTCCCGGAGATCCGCCATGACGACAGCCATCATCCGGAATTTCGAGAAGATGCTCGCAGCCGGCAAGGAAGACGCCTTGCTGCGTTTCGCGCTCGGCGGCGAGTACCTCAAGGCAGGCGATCCGGCCACCGCCGCGACCCATCTCCGGCAGGCGCTGAGACTGGATCCGCACTACTCCGCCGCGTGGAAGCTGCTGGGTCGCGCGCTGGCCGCATCCGAGCGCTCGGCCGAGGCTCTGGCCGCGTTACGCGAGGGGATCGAAGTGGCCGAGGCGCGCGGCGACAAACAGGCCGCAAGGGAAATGGGCGTTCTGGTCCGGCGCATCGAGAGCGATGCCGGGGCCGGCGAGGACCGATGAGTCACCGCTCCGCGCTTGACGCGCTCGCCATCGTCCTGCGCTACCACGAGGAAACAAAGCATCATTTTTCTCGCTACGCGCGCGCGCTCGGGTTTCTCGACTGGGCGAACCAGCCCGATCCGTTTCGGCGCTATGCGGGATCTCCGTTGATCTCCCTGCCGCGACTGCGCGCGGACGAGGCCCCGCACTCCCCCCTCTACGCAGACTTGTTTCGCCCGGAAGGCGTCGCGAGCGCCGCGGTCGGCGTGCGCAGCATTTCGCGCTTCTTCGAATATGCGCTCGCCATTACCGCCTGGAAGCAGGCCGGTGACGTCCGCTGGGCCCTGCGCAGCAACCCGTCGAGCGGGAACCTGCATCCCACCGAAGGCTATTTACTGATCGACGCGGCTCCCGGGCTGTCCCCGTCGCCGGCGCTCTATCACTATGCGCCGAAGGAACACGCACTCGAGTTGCGCGCCGAGTTGCCGACCGCGTTCTTCGCCTCGCTCGTGCAGGGATTTCCTCCCGGTGCGTTTCTTGTCGGCTTCGCCTCGGTGAACTGGAGGGAAATCTGGAAGTATGGAGAGCGCGCTTTTCGCTACTGCCAGCACGACGTCGGGCACGCGATCGGCAGCGCGCGCATCGCCGCCCAGACATTGGGTTGGCGGATGCTGCTGCTCGATGGCCTCTCGGACGACACCGTCGCCGCCTTGCTTGGGGTGGATCGCAGCGAGGATTTCGCGGGCGCGGAGCGTGAGCACCCTGATTGCCTGGCCGTGGTGTGGCCTGCCGCACCCCAATCCGGCACGAGCCCCGGCGCGACGATCTTGGTTCCGAGCAGTCTGGCGGCGAACGCACCAGACGCGCCACCGCAGGAACTCTGGCGGGGTCAGGCCAACCGCCTGAGCGCAGCCGATCCCGTGCCGTGGGAATGGATCGAGCGGGTGGAAGTCGCCACGTGGAAGCCGAGTACGGCATGTCAGCGCGTCGCCTTCAACTGCCGCAGCGCGGAGGCAGAAGGGTCGACCCGCCCCACCGTGGACGATCCCGGCGCTTGTCCGAGGCGACCAAGCGCCGCCGCGACCATACTTGGGCGGCGCAGCGCGCTGGCGTTCGATGGCACGACCTCGATTTCGACGGGCAGCTTCTTTACCATGCTCGCCCGCGTCATGCCATCGGTCGAGCGTGATCCGGGTGAGCGTCCGATGCCATGGGACGTCCTGCCGTGGCGACCGGCGATCCACCTCGGTCTCTTCGTGCATCGCGTCGATGGCCTTGCGCCGGGCCTCTACCTGCTCGCGCGCGATCCGGGCAAGGTGGATTCGCTGCGAGCGGCGATGCCGCACGAGTTTGCGTGGACCGTTCCGCCGGAATGTCCCCAGCAGCTGCCCCTCTTCTTCCTTCAGCCGGGCGACGCGCGGCAATTGGCCGCGCAGCTCAGCTGCGGCCAGGACATTGCCGGGGATGGCGCTTTTTCGCTGGGGATGATCGCGGAATTTGAATCGAGCCTGCGCGAATGCGGACCATGGTTCTATCGCAGGCTGTTCTGGGAGGCCGGGATGATCGGTCAGGTCCTCTATCTGGAAGCCGAGGCCGCGGGCGTGCGCGCGACGGGAATCGGCTGCTATTTCGACGACCCGGTTCACCAGCTGTTCGGACTCGCCGATGCGCAATTCCAGTCCCTCTACCACTTCACGGTCGGAGGCCCAGTGGAGGATCCGCGCCTGAGCACGTTGGCGCCCTACGATCCGGAATCGCGTTGAAGGACACGCCGTTCCGGGTGATCGAAACGCACGCCGGCGTCGCGGTGCGGCATCCTGCGTCACCTTGCGCGCCGGGCTCAGACAAAGCCGAGCAGCTTGGCCCAGGCGCACGCATCGAATCCCGCCTGATTGTTCTTGTTCGCGATGTCGGCGTAACCGCCCGCCAGCAGCCAGTCCCACCGCGCGCCGGACGACGGCAGCGCGATCTGCGCGTCGAGCCAGCCCGCATAGCCGAGCGCCTGCACGCTGGCAATCTGTTCACGACTCGCGCCCATCGAGGCCTGTGCCAGGAAGCGCATGCTTCGGCAACCGTGGGGGCGACGCAGGGCGGTGGCGGCGGCCGTTCCTCACGAAAACGGAGTGGAACGACTCGCTGCCTGGTCCCGATTGAGCGGTTCACCAGTAGCGAAGTGCGTCCCGGTAGAGGCCCTCCAGGTCCTGCTGCGAAACACTGCACGGCGCCATCACCAGCGGACGCTGCTGGGCGAAGGCCCCTTTGGCCAGGGCCGGCACATCGGCTTCCCCGTAACCCAGTGCGGCGATGCCCGACGGCAAGCCGGTCTTGCGCATCAGCGAGAGGAAGATCTGGGCGAGAATCTCGCCGGCGTCTTCCGGCGCCGCGCCCTTCGTGTCCGCCCCCATCGCGGCGGCCGCCTCGAGGTGCCGCGCCGGGTTGGCCGAGGCGGTGAACCGGAAAGCCGCCGGCGCGTTGATCACCACCGCGATCCCGTGCGGGACCATCGGGTCGCGGTCTTCGTAGCCCGCCGCGACGAACTCGTGCCGCAGCGTCGCGATCGAATAGGACATCGCGTGCGGGATGTGCACGCCGGCGCTGCCGAAGGCGAGTCCCGCCAGCGTCGAGGCGAACATCAGCTGATGCCGCGCTTCCACGTCGCCGGCGTCGCGCACGGCGCGGACCAGATACTTGCCGCCCAGCCGAATGGCGGCGATGGCGCCGATGTCGTTGTAGGGCGTCGAACCCTGGTACGGGGGGCGCTGGGAGGGATGGGCGGGCCGCGGCCGGCTGGTATAGGGCCGGGCCGTGAACGATTCGACGGCATGGGTGAGCACGTCGAATCCACAGGCCGCGACGACGCCGCCCGGCAGGGTCTCGGTGGTCGTCGGATCGACGATCGCCAGCGTGGGCTTCAGGAGCGGCGAGGCGACGCCCGTTTTCAGCCCGACGGACTTCAAGTCTACGATCGTGATGCCGGTCGTCTCGCTGCCGGTGCCGCAGGTCGTCGGGCAGGCGATGTGCGGCTTCAGGGGACCCGGAATCGGCTTCGCCCTGCCGATCGGCGCGTTGATGTAGGCGATCAGCTCGTCGGGGTGCGAAGAGAGCAGATTGGCCGCCTTGGCGGTGTCGATCACGGAACCGCCGCCCAGCGAGACAAAGCCGTCGAAGGCGCCTTCGCGGGCGAACGCCGCCGCCGCTTCGAAGGAATCGCTGTTGGGCTCGCAGCGCGTCTGGTCATAGACCGCGACGTCGAGCCCTGCCGCGCGCAGCGCGCCCAGCGCCGTTTCTCCGGGCGCGCTGGCGAGCACGTGCGCGTCGACAAAGAACGCGACGCGCTTCATGCCGAGCGCCTGCGCGTCGGCGCCGAGTTCGCGCAGCGCGCCGGCGCCGAACTTGATCGGTGAGGAACTGACCGAAAAGACCGATTCCCCTTCGCCGGGGTTCAAGAAGCTTGGATTCGCCGACATGGCTCGGATGTCTCCCTGTTGTGTTCAAGAACGCGAACCCGCGCAGACGGGCTGCAAATGCGCCGCCGCAGCGACGAGCTACGGGTTCGCCAGACGGTGTCCCGCATCCTTCCACGCATTGAATCCGCCGTCCAGCTCATAGAGCCGCGTGTACCCTGCTGCGGCGAGCGCGGCCGCCGCCTGGGTGCTCATGCCGCCGCTGCGGCAATAGAGCACGATGGGCGTGTCCTTGCCGGGCAGCTTGTCGAGGTTTTCCGTGATTCGATCGTAGGGAATGGACAGATCCGTATTGGGCAGATTCCCCTCATCGGGCACATGCACGTTGACCAGGGTGAAGTTCTTGCTCGCCATGCTCTGGGCGAGTTGTTCGACACTCAGGTCGATGAAGCCGGCCGCGTTCCTGGGCAGCGTGGGGAGGCCCGGCGTGGTCACGGTGACCACGGGTGGCGGCGCGGGCGCCTTCTCGCAGGCAGTGAGCAGCAACAGGGGCAAGAGGCTCGTGAGGAAGAGGACGCGTACTTTCATCATGCAAGATCCCGATTGGTGTGCAGGCCGGCTGGCTCCCCGCAACCCTAGCATCAGATCGGCTCTCGTGGCGTAGACTTTCGGGCACGATGCGCCAGATCTGGATCAGCAAGGCGGGTGTCCCGGAGGTCCTCGAACTCAAGGAGGCGCCGGATCCGGATCCGCGCGCCGGCGAACTGCGCATCCGCGTCGAAGCCAGCGGAATCAACTTCGCCGACATCCTGGGCCGCATGGGTCTGTACCCGGACCTTCCGCGCCTGCCGGTGGTGGTGGGCTATGAGGTCGGCGGCCGGGTGGATGCGATCGGGGCCGGCGTGAATCCCGACTGGCTCGGTCGCGATGTCTTCGCGATGACGCGCTTCGGCGGCTACGCCGACGTGGTGTGCGTCCCCGAGAAGCAGGTTTTCGTGCGCCCCGCCGGGATGTCGGCCGAACAAGGCGCGGCGATCCCCGTCAATTACTTCACGGCCTGGCAGCTGGTGGTCGTCATGGGCGGCCTCAAGGCGGGCGAGACGATGCTCGTGCATTCGGCCGGAGGCGGGGTCGGCATCGCGGCGACGCAGATCGCCAAGCACCTGGGCGCGACGGTGATCGGCACCGCGTCGGCGACCAAACATGAGGAATTGCGGCGCCTGGGCGTGGATCACCTGATCGACTACCGCAGCGAGGACTTCGAAGCGCGAACGCGCGAGATCATGGCCGGTCGCGGCGTCGAACTCATTCTCGATGCGGTCGGTGGGGATTCGTTCAAGAAGGGTTACCGGCTGCTCAGCCCGACGGGGCGGCTGGGCATGTTCGGCATCTCCTCGGCGGCGACCGGCAAGGAGCGCAGCATCGCGAGCGCCTTGCGCACGATCGCGAGCATGCCGTGGTTTCAATTCACGCCGGTCGCGCTGATCGATGCGAACAAGGGCGTCTTCGGCGTCAACCTCGGGCACTTGTGGGGCGAGGTCGAACGCATTCGCGGCTGGGCCGATGAACTGCTCGAACTCTGGAACCAGGGCGTCGTCCGGCCGCAGATTGCCAGGACCTTTCACTTCGAAGACGCGGCCGCGGCGCACCACTACATTCAGGACCGCAGGAACCTCGGGAAGGTGCTGCTGGTGCCGTAGGGGCCACTACAATGACGCATCCCCATTGACCGAGGAGCCACGGATGAATCCCGGCACCGGATCAGAGATGCTGTTCTGCCGCGCCTGCGGCAAGGAAATCCACCAGAGCGCGACGGCGTGTCCCGGTTGCGGCGCGGTGCAATCATCGGGCGGGATCAGCGCAACGGACAAGCGAATCCTGCCGGCGATGCTCCTTTGCCTGTTTTTCGGCGTTTTCGGTGTTCACCGTTTCTACGTCGGAAAGATCGGCACCGGTCTGCTGCAGTTGGTCACGCTGGGCGGTCTGGGCATCTGGACGCTGATCGACTTCATCCTGATCATCTCGGGTGTGTCGACAGACAAAGAGGGCAACAAGCTCACGCTATGGACCTAGGGTAGGCCCTCCTCCCCTCGTCGACCGGAGACGCGCTCCCTACCAGGAGGTCTCGCGCTCCGCGGTCGACGAAATCCGGTGAATCGACAGGTCGGCCCCGGCGAACTCCGCCTCCGGCTCGAGGCGCAGACCGATCACCGCCTTGATCGCCGCATAGACGACAATGCCGCCGGCCAGCGCAACGAGGATTCCCGCGAGCGTACCGATCCCCTGTGCGGCGAGGCTCACGCCACCCAGGCCGCCCAGTGCGGTTGAGCCGAAGATGCCCGCCGCGATGCCGCCCCAGGCGCCGCACAGGCCGTGCAGCGGCCATACCCCGAGCACGTCGTCGATCTTCCAGCGGTTCTGGGCGATCGTGAACAGATAAACGAACAGGCCGCCGGCAACACCGCCCACGACGAAGGCGCCCATCGGGTGCATCAGGTCGGAGCCGGCACACACGGCAACCAGGCCGGCCAGCGGGCCGTTGTGCACGAAGCCAGGGTCGTTGCGCCCGGCGGCGAGCGCGGCGAGCGTGCCGCCGGCCATCGCCATCAGCGAGTTGATCGCAACGAGTCCGTTGATCGCGTCCAGGCGCTGTGCGCTCATCACGTTGAAGCCGAACCAGCCGACCGTCAGCATCCATGCGCCGAGCGCGAGGAAAGGAATGCTTGAGGGAGGATGGGCGGAGATCGCGCCGCTCTTGTGGTAACGGCCGCGCCGGGCGCCGAGCAGCAGCACCGCCGGCAGCGCGATCCAGCCGCCGAGGGTATGCACGACCACGCTGCCGGCGAAATCATGAAACGAAGCGCCGAAGCTCGACTTCAGCCATTCCTGAAAGCCGAAGTTGTTGTTCCAGACGATGCCTTCGAAGAACGGATAGACGAATCCGACGATCACGAACGTCGCGATGAGCTGCGGTCCGAAGCGTGCCCGCTCCGCGATGCCGCCCGAGATGATCGCCGGCACCGCTGCGGCGAAAGTGAGCAGGAAGAAGAACTTGACGAGTTCGAATCCGGAGGACGCCGCAAGCTGTTCGGCGCCGACGAAGAAGGTCGTGCCATAGGCGATCGAATAGCCGATCAGGAAGTACGCCACCGTGGACATCGCGAAATCCGCGAGGATCTTCACCAGCGCGTTGACCTGGCTCTTCTTGCGCACGGTGCCCAGTTCGAGGAAGGCGAAGCCGGCGTGCATCGCCAGCACCATGATCGCGCCAAGCAAGACGAACAGGGTGTCGGCCGAGGTCTTGAAGGGGTCCATGAGCGTGCTCCGGATTCAAATTGGAACACCCCCATGCAAGATGCATGCCGAGAGCAGCCGGTGCAACGCTTTCAATGACTTGGGTGTTTGCCGCGCGGAACGCGCCCGTAAATGGCCCCGCAATGGTGCGCACCGCGCCCTTGGCTGCACTATGGCGGTGCGTTGATCGCCCTGTCGGGGCGCCGGCGGCGGAATGCTTTTATACTGATCGACGATGATGTCACCGTGACGGAGGGAAAACAGCATGGCTACCTACGAATGCAAGGTGTGTGGAATGAGTGTCAACGCGACCTGCGGCAAGTGCGATGCGCCGCTCGTGAACGACACGATCAAGAAGGACGACGGCGGCACGGTGCAGGTGTCCGAATGCCCCAACGGGCACGGCAAGATCAAGTCGCCGCTGTGCTGCGGGCAGGACATGAGCTGCACCATCTGAGCTGAGCCGCATTTCCCGTACGGGCCCGAAGTGGGCACCCTTGCGGTGCCCATTTTCTTTTCCGCGGAGCCGTCATGAAACCAATCCAGGCCCTGATCTTCGATGTTTTCGGCACCCTGGTGGACTGGCGCACTTCGATCGCCAGGGAATCCGAGAAGGCGCTCTCTCCCTGCGGGGTCTCCATCGACTGGCTGGCATTTGCCGATGCCTGGCGCAACCAGTATCAGCCTGCCATGGAGGAGGTGCGATCGGGCCGGATCCCGTTCTCGAAGCTGGATTTCCTGCATCGCCGAAACCTCGACGTCGTCCTGGCCGCCTACGCGATCGATGTCGACGAGGCCGTACGACAGGACCTGAACCGAGCCTGGCACCGCCTGGACGCGTGGCCGGATGTTCCCGGCGGACTGGTGCAACTGCGCCGGCACTATTTCCTCGCGCCATGCTCCAACGGCAACATTTCGCTGATGGTGGATCTGGCCCGTCGCAACGGCTTTCCGTGGGACGCGATCCTGGGCGCCGAACTTGCCCGTGACTACAAGCCCAAGGCCGTGGTCTACCTGGCCGCGGCGGATGCCTTCGACCTGGAGCCTGCCCAGACCATGATGGTCGCCGCCCACTCCGCCGATCTGGCCGCGGCATCCGCGGCGGGGCTGCGCACGGCTTTCATCGCGCGCCCCAATGAGTACGGACCCGATACCGGGGAATCGCAGCCCGCGACGCGCGTCGACTTCTCGACATCGAGCATCCCGGAACTGGCTGCACTCCTGGAGCCGACGCGTCGATCGTGAATTGCGCCGGATCGCGCCACCCCATTGCCCTGGCGCGCAAAGCGTGCAAACCTCCGCTGCCATGCCCCAAGCTTCCGTTCCGCGCCGCGCGCTCGTCCTGCTCGTCATCCTGACCCTGGTCTGGGGCACCAACTGGCCGCTCTTTCCGCTCGCGGTAAAGGAAGTTTCGGTCTGGACTTTTCGCGCGGTCGCGCTGTTCGTCGCCGGCCTGATCCTGCTGGTCTTTGCCAGGGCCCGCGGCCAATCGCTGTTGATCCCGCGCCGGCATTGGCTCACGACCGTCATGGCGACCTTCTCCTACCTGGTGATCTGGAACATCGCCAGCACCTATTCGGCGGTGCTGATTCCTTCCGGACAGTCCGCGGTGCTCGGCTTCACGATGCCACTGTGGGCCGGACTGCTCGCGTGGCTGGTGCTCGGCGAGCGCCCAACCCGCCGACTGCTCGCGGCGATCGTGCTCGGCGGCATCGGTGTCACCTTGCTGATGATCCCCAACTTCAGCGCCTACGCCGATGCGCCGCTGGGCCTCGCGCTGGGCCTGCTGGCCGGACTGGGCTGGGCGATCGGCACGCTGATCCTCAAGCGACGGGGAATTGACGTGCCGACCACGGTTCTGACCGGATGGCAACTGCTGCTCGCGGCGCTGCCAATCACGATCGGCGCACTGCTGCTCGGCGACGGCCCGTGGTTCGTGCCGAGCTGGCAGTCGATCGCCGTGATCACCTGGATCGCGCTGGTGCCCATGTGTGTCGGCAATCTCTGCTGGTTCGCCATCGTCGGCTTGTTGCCCGCCAATGTGGCCGGCCTCTCCGCGGTGATGGTTCCGGTCGTCGCCATGATCTCGGGCGCGATCGTCCACGGCGAGCCGCTGGGGCTGATCCAGATCGTGGCGATGGCCTGCAGCGTGGCCGCCTTGTCGCTCGCCCTGCTCAAGCCGCGCGGGCCAGCCCCGCCCACCGCGACATGATCGTCACCGATCCGATCTTCTATCTCATCGCGATCCCGGTCGTCCTGCTGACCGGAGTCTCGAAGACCGGGATTCCAGGCCTGTTCGGTGGCATGGCGGTACCCATGCTTTCGCTGGTCGTCTCACCGCTGCAGGCGGTGGCCGTCATGCTGCCCATCCTTTGCCTGATCGACCTGTTCGGGCTGCGCGCCTTTTGGGGCGTCTACGACCGACCCAACATGCCGATCCTGCTGGTCGGCCTGGTCATCGGCGTCGTCGTGGGCACGTTGATTTTCGGCTTCGTGAGACAGGACGTGCTGCGCCTCGTGATCGGCGCCATTGCGATCGCTTTCGGGCTGAACAATCTCGTCGGATGGGCCAGGAATCGGCCGCCCGCCCGGACTTCCTGGCGGCGCGGCGTGTTCTGGTCCTCGGTTTCGGGGGTCACCAGTTTTCTTGCGCACGCCGGCGGCGCGCCGCTGATGGCGTACCTGCTGCCGCTGCGTCTCGACAAACGCGTCTACATTGGAACGATGGTGTGGTTCTTCTTCGCGTTGAACTACGCCAAGATCATTCCGTATGCCTTCCTCGGGCAGTTGGACACCAGCAACTTCCTCACCGCACTCGTGCTGTTGCCCTTCGTGCCAATGGGCGTGCGGCTCGGCGTTCTGATTCAGGGCAAACTCGACGAGCGCGTGTTCTATCAGATCAGCTATTGGGCACTGCTCGGCATCGGCGTCAAGTTGATCTATGACGGCCTGAAGTAAAGCGGCCGTTTCGCGCCTGTCGCGCGAACTAGCGCAGCGTCAGCACGATCGGCTCGAGCGCCTCACCCTGCCCCAGCACCTGGCCGATCACCACGGCATGTTCATAGCCCAGCGCGCGCAGAGCGCTCACGCAGGCCACGGCGCGCTCGGCCGGAACGCTGGCGAGCAGACCGCCGGCAGTCTGCGGGTCGAAGATCAACGGATAGCGTGGATGGTTCACCATTTCCTGCTGGTTGCGCAGCGCGCGGCGCAGCCGCACGTTGGCCGGTTGCAGCGAGCTCAGGATCCCCGCGGCGCTGGTCTCTTCGGCGCCTTTCAGGATGGGCAGCGTCGCGAGGTTCAGTTCCGCGTCCACGCCCGAGGATCGCGTCATCTCCACCAGGTGCCCGAGCAGTCCGAAGCCCGTCAGGTCGGTGCATGCCGTCGCGCCGTGCTCGCGCAGGCATTGCGCACCGAGGCGATTCGACTGGCACATCGACACCAGTGCCGCGTCGATCCAGCGCCCGCGCGCTTCGAGGCGCGCGTGCGCGGCGAACAGCGTGCCGGTGCCGATCGGCTTGGTGAGAACCAGCACATCGCCCGGCCGCATGCCGCCCTTGCGCATCACCGGGGCCATGTCCTCGTCCACCAGGCCGTTGACCGCGAAGCCCAGCGCCAGTTCCAGCCCTTCCCCCGTGTGCCCGCCCACCAGCGCGCAATTCGCTTCGTTGAGCACTTCAATCGCACCGGTCATCATCTGCAGCAACACGTCCTCGACCTTGGATTCCAGACCGGTGGGGACGGTGACGATCGCCGTGGCCGACTGCGCCTCGGCGCCCATCGCGAAGATGTCGCCCAGCGCATGGTTGGCCGCAACCTTGCCGAACAAATAGGGGTCGTCAATGAAGGCACGGAAGAAATCCACGGTGTGCACCATCGCCTTGCCCGGTGGAACGCGCACCACCGCGGCATCGTCGGGCGCGTGCAGTCCGATCAGCACGTCGTCGCGATCAACGGGTTGCAGCGCGCCAAGCGCACGCGCGAGCACCGTGGCACCGACTTTCGCGCCACAGCCTCCGCAGCGCATGGCAATCGCCGAGATGGCCTGCGCCGTCTCCTCCTGGTCGAGCTTGACCGATGAAGGCGCCGTTGCGGTTTCGGCTTCCATGACCGGCAGGTCGCTGAACTTCGTCATGAAGCGCCGGTCGATCCAGTCCTTCCAGCGCCACACCCAGGCGCCCTCGAAGCCGATCGCGCCGCGTGAGGCCACGGCATGGCGATCGCCGGTGCTGATCAGCGCGAGCCAGCGGCTCTGCGGTCGGTAGGGATTGAGCGCCCTGCCCTCGACGGCGCGACGAAGGTTCGCGGCGAGCGGCGGTCCCTGGCGGACCGCGAAGACACCGGCCTTCTCGAGCGGATGGTTCACCATGCTCGCGATGTCGCCGGCCGCAAACACCTTCGGATCGGTCACCGTCTGCAGCGTGTCGGTCACCTGAATGAACCCGTCGGCGTCCAGCGCGAGGCCCGTGGCGCCCAGCCACGGCGCGCCGCCGGCGCGCGTGACCCAGACGATCTCGTCGGCGTCCACGACTTCGCCACTGGCCGTGCGCAGGCGCGTTGCCGCCACCTCGACGACGTCGGAATTGCAGTGCACGAGAACCCCGCGTTCGGCCAACACTCGCTCGAACGCGTCGCGCACCCGCGCATTGTGCGTCGGCAGAATTTTCGGGCCACGGGTCAGCAGATCGAAGCGCAACTCATCGGGGTCGCGCCCCGACGCGAGCAGCTCATTGCGCAAGCGGTACTGCATGGCCAGCGTCAGCTCGACTCCGCCCGCGCCGCCACCCACGACGGCGATGCGTGTGGCGCCCGCGTGTGCGCGCACGCGAGCGAGCAGCAAGCGCCAGCGGGCGTCGAAACCGTTGATCGGCTTCACCGGCACGGCGTGCTCCGCGGCGCCTGGCACCTGGCTCATCTGCGGCGTGGAGCCGATGTTGATCGACAACTGATCGTATGGCACCGGCGGGCGTTCGCGGCAGATGATCTTTCCGGCTGCCCGATCGAGCCCGCGCACTTCGTCGCGATAGAAGCGCGCATTGGCGAAGCGGGCCAGCACGCTCAGGTCGATGTGGACCTCATCGTAGCTGTAATGCCCGGCGATGTAGCCCGGCAGCATCCCGGAGTACGGCGTATGCGTGTCGCGGCAGATGAGCGTCAGGCGAACGCCGGGCACGGGATGCATGCCGAAACGCTTGAGCACGCCGACATGGCTGTGCCCGCCACCAACGAGCACGATGTCCCGGAGGATGGGCTGATCCGGCGATTGCATGGCCAGGCGTCCTACCTTGCGAGCACCACACCGACGATCTTGCCGAAGATCGGATCGAGTTCGCCCGCCATCTCATCGAGCTTGGCATTGCCGTACGGGGCGAACACGGCCGACGGTGTGCGATACGTTGCGCTGGCCTTGCCATCCGCGTCCTCGGTGACGTAAATCCGCAGCGGCGCCTCGATGCCGGCCGGCACGCTCGCGGCAAGCATGCGCACCGCGTAGTCGTTGCGAAACACCATCAGCACGACGTTGCCCGCGATCTTCACTCCGCGCCCCGCCGCACCCGCGCTGGCGCTCGCCTTGGCGACGAGCCCCATCTGATTCGCTTCGATCGCCTGTTCGATGCGCGTCACGGTCTCGCCGAACCCGTAGGCGGACTTGACTGTGAGCGTCCCCGAATTCGGGGCGGGGCTGGCCGCATGCGCCTGCGCGCCGACGATCAGGAGCAAGCCCATGGCCAGCGCGCTCGCGCGACGCCGGAGCACCAAGACCGAATTCCGATCATTCATCATCACCTCCCTCGAACCGTCGACACCGACCGGATCCGTCGTTCGTCCCGGCCCTTCATTTCTCGACATCCGGCTCGAAGAAGAGCCAGCGCACCTGCGGAAACGCTGCGCGCAACTCGCGCTCACAGCGGTTGATCGCCTCGATCAACAGGGGAGCGGAAACGCTCTCCGTCATCCGCGCCTTGACGGCGATGACCACGTCGGCGCCGTTTTGCAGCGTGATCAGGTTCAGCACCTCGTCAATCTCCTCGCGCTCCATCAGAAAGCGACGAATCTCCTCGCGCAATATCGGTTCGGCGCTCTGGCCCACCAGCAGCGCCTTGACTTCAATCCCGACGAATACCGCAACGACGAGCAGCAGCACGCCGATCGCGAGACTGCCGAGCGCGTCGTAGACCGGGTTGCCGGTGTACATCGCCATGCCCACCGCGACGAGCGCCATCGTGAGGCCCAGCGTCGCGGCGACGTCTTCGCCGAACACCACCAGCAGTTCGCTGCGCCGCGTTTCGCGGAACCAGCGCCACAGCGATTGCTCGCCGCGCAGCGCGCTGATCTGCACCATGCACTTCCACAACGCGCTCGACTCCGCCGCGATGCTGAGCACGAGCACGGCGATCGCGATCCATGGCATCTCGAGCGGCTGCGCACTGTCCAGCTTGTGGAGGCCCTCGTAGATCGAGAACATCCCGCCCATGCTGAACAGCATCAGGGCGACGATGAATGACCAGAAGTAGATCGCGCGCCCGTGACCGAGCGGGAACTCGGCATCCGGCGGACGCGCCGCGCGCTTGAGCCCGAGCAGCAGCAAGCCCTGATTACCGCAATCGGCCAGCGAGTGCACGGCCTCGGCCACCATCGCGGTGGATCCGGTCAGCCATGCCGCAACGCCCTTGGCCACGGCAATGAGCGCGTTGGCGCCCAGCGCGTAGAAAATGATCACAATGGTGTCGTCACGATTGGCCATCGATATTCCTGTTGCGAAAGCGCGGCCTCGAAGCCGTGAATGACCCACTGGCATACGCTGAGAACTTGAACTTCGCCGCGCCGAGACAGGGTACAGTGCGCGAGCGCTGCGTCGGCTAAAGTCGTGCGACGCGGCGCTCCCTGCCGCTCATCGGAGGCGCCGTTGGCTACGATAGTACGAATATCCATCTTCTGCCTGAGTTTGCTGCTGGCCGCCGGCTGCAGCCCGCAGCGCGCGCAATTCAACGGAGTCGAACTGACGGGCGCCGATTGGGGCCGGGATTTCTCGCTGCTCGACCCGGACGGGAAAACCCGCAACCTGGCGGACTTCCGCGGCAAGTACGTGCTGCTGTTCTTCGGCTACACGCAGTGCCCCGATGTCTGCCCGACGACGCTCGCCCGCGCAGTGGAGGCGCGCCGCAAGCTGGGTTCGAGCGCCGACAGCGTCCAGGTGATCTTCATCACCGTCGACCCGGAGCGCGACACGCCCGCCTTGCTGCGCGACTACACGAAGGCGTTCGATCCGAGCTTCCTGGGACTGTACGGGGATGCCGCCCAAACCGCCGCTGCCGCCAAGGAATTCAAGGTCTTCTTCGAGAAGGCCCCCTCGGGAAGTTCCTACACCGTGAACCACACCGCGCTAACCTACGTCATCGATCCTCGCGGGCGGCTCCGCCTGATGCTGCAGCATGCGCTGGGGGCCGACGAACTCGCGGCCGACCTGCGCACGCTGATGAAAGAGTCCCCCTGAACGAAGCAATGGAGCAACCCATGAAGCGAATTCGCATCGCCATCCTGCTCTGCCTCGCGGCGAGCGCGGCACACGCCCAGGTGCAGGTGACAAACGCCTGGATCCGCGGCACCGTGTCGCAGCAGACGACGACCGGCGCCTTCATGCAAATCCGTTCACCCGCCGACGCACGGCTGATCTCCGCCAGTACACCCGTGGCCGGGGTGGTCGAATTGCACGAGATGCGCATGGACGGGAACGTGATGAAGATGCGCGCGGTGACGGGAATTGAACTTCCCGCCGGCAAGGCGGTCGAACTGCGTCCCGGCGGGTTCCACATGATGCTGCTGAACCTTCGTTCCCAGATGAAAGCGGGCGAACGGGTGCCGATCACGCTGGTCGTCGAAAGTCCCGACAGGGAGCGCCAGACGTTCGAGGTGCAGGCGCAGGTTCGCCCATTGGGCGACCCGGGCCCGGGTGCGGGCGCGATGCGCAAGCACTGAGACCGCCGCCCTCCTGGAATCACCCCAGGCCCGGGTATGCATACGTATGCAGTTATGATTTAACACCTAAACCTGTCTATACTGCATACGTATTCGGTCGAGACTTGGCAGCGCAGCAGGCGTACATTCGTAGCGGCGACGAGCCCTTTTTCTGGAACCTTCGATAGGGAATTCCCATGATCCGCCATCTCAAACGACGCCAGGACGCGGCAACCATCGCCCACGCCGACGCCAAGGTTCGCGACACCGTGGAAGCAATCATCCGCAGCATCGAGGAACGCGGCGACGTGGCGGTACGCGAATATTCCCGGCAGTTCGACCAGTGGGATCCGGCCGACTTCCGGCTCAGCGAGGACGAAATCCGGAAGGCCGTGGGCCAGCTCTCGGGGCGCGAACTCGAGGACATCCGGTTCGCGCAGAAGCAGATTCGCCACTTCGCGCAGAAGCAGCGCGAGAGCATGGTCGACATCGAGATCGAAACCCTGCCCGGCGTCGTGCTGGGTCACAAGCACATCCCGGTGAACGCCGTGGGTTGTTACGTGCCCGGCGGCAAGTACCCGATGATCGCCTCCGCACACATGAGCGTGCTGACCGCCAAGGTCGCCGGTGTCAAACGAATCGTGGCCACCGCACCGCCCTACCAGGGCGCGCCGCATCCGGCCATCGTCACCGCGATGCATCTGGGCGGAGCCGACGAGATTTTCGCGCTCGGCGGCGTGCAGGCGGTGACCGCGATGGCGATCGGCACCGAGTCGATTGCGGGGGTCGACATGCTGGTCGGGCCGGGCAACATGTTCGTCGCCGAAGCCAAACGCCAGCTCTACGGGCGCGTTGGCATCGATCTGTTCGCGGGTCCGACCGAAACGCTGGTAATCGCCGACGACACGGTGGATGCGGAACTCTGCGCGGTCGATTTGCTGGGTCAGGCCGAACACGGGCCTACCTCCCCCTGCGCACTGCTGACCAATTCGCAGGCGTTGGCCGAAGCGACGATCAAGGAGGTGGAGCGCCAGCTCGCAATCCTTCCCACCGCCGATATTGCCGGCAAGGCCTGGGCGGAACACGGCTCGGTGATCGTCTGCGACACGGATGCGGAGATGTTGCAGGTCGCCGACGAGCTGGCCTACGAACACGTGCAGGTGATGACGCGCGACCCGGACTTCTACCTGCACAACATGACGAACTACGGCGCGCTGTTTCTCGGTCCGCGCACCAACGTGAGCTTTGGCGACAAGTGCATCGGCACCAACCACACGCTGCCGACCAACCGGAATGCCCGCTACACGGGCGGCCTGTGGGTGGGCAAGTTCCTCAAGACCTGCACCTACCAGCGCGTGCTGAGCGATCAGGCCTCGGCGATGCTCGGCGAGGTCTGTTCGCGCCTGTGCCACATGGAGCATTTCGCCGGCCACGGCGAGCAGGCGAACATTCGCGTCCGGCGCTACGGCGAGCGCGGTGACGTGGCCTGGTATCAACCCGTGCAACCGCTCGCCTGAGCGGCGCGCGCAGGAGGCCCCATGCCCATCACCACGTTGCCCTCACTGCCCAGCTTTCGAGTGGACGGTCGCCGGGCGCTCGTAACCGGCGCCGGCCGCGGAATCGGCCTCGCCGCCGCCGCCGCACTCGCCGATGCGGGCGCCCATGTCACGTTGCTGGCGCGCAGCCACGCAGAAATCGAGGAGGTGGCCGCTGCGATTCGTGCGCGCGGGCAGCAAGCCGACACCCTCCAACTCGACGTCACCCGGCCCGACGTCGTGCGCCGCGCGCTGGCGGAACGATCGCCATTCCAGATCCTGGTGAACAACGCCGGCACCAACCGGCCGGCGTCGGCTGTGGATGTCACCGAAGCCGATTTCGACGCGGTGATGAACCTCAACGTCAAGGCCGCGTTTTTTGTCGCGCGCGAGGTGGCGCGCGGCATGGTGCAGGCCGGGTTGCGCGGGTCGATCATCCAGATGTCCTCGCAGATGGGTCATGTCGGCAGCCCCGGACGCACGGTGTACTGCGCCAGCAAGCATGCGATCGAGGGGATGAGCAAAGCACTCGCCTGGGAGCTGGGGCCGCACGGCATTCGCGTGAACACCTTGTGCCCGACTTTCATCGAAACTGCGATGACGCGGGCCGTGCTGCAGAAGAAGGAGTTTCGCGAATTTGTGCTGTCGAAAATCGCGCTCGGGCGAGTCGGTGAACTCGAGGACATCATGGGCGCCGTGGTATTCCTGGCCAGCGACGCCGCCGCGATGGTCACCGGATCGGCGCTGCTTGTCGACGGCGGTTGGACGGCAAGTTGACCCGCGTTTCGATGAGCCGATCCGTCACCTCCACCGACGTGGCCCGCCTGGCGGGTGTTTCGCAATCCGCGGTCAGCCGCGCCTTCACGCCGACCGCGCCGGTATCCGCAGAGATGCGGCGCAAGGTGTTCGAAGCGGCACGCAAGCTCGGTTATCGGCCCAACGCGATCGCACGCACGCTGATTACGCGGCGCTCGCGCATCATCGGCGTGGTGATCTCGTCTCTCGAGAACCAGTTCTACCCGGTCGTGCTGGAGGGCCTCTCGAAACAGTTGCGCCGGCACGGCTATCACCTGCTGCTCTTTTGCGCCGAAACGCAGGAGACCGATGAACTGCTGGCGGAAATCCTGCAATACCAGGTGGACGGCATCGTGATGGCCTCGAGCACCATGTCGTCGGGCGTGGCCCGCAGTTGCGCCGAGGCCGGGATTCCGGTGGTGCTCTTCAACCGCACCGCGCATCCGGGTCCATCGAGCAGCGTGACCGCCGACAACGCCGGCGGCGGCCGGGAGGTCGCTCATCTGCTGTGCGCCGCGGGGCACCAGCGAATTGCCTTCATTGCCGGACTGGAAGACACCTCGACCAGTCGCGAACGCGAGCAGGGATTTCTGGCAGGGCTGGCGGAACATGGGCGCAGCTGCTTCGGTCGCGCCGTCGGCAACTACGATCATGACGAAGCGGCGCGTGCCGCGCTCGCGCTGTTTTCCCGCACGCCGCGGCCGGACGCGATCTTCGTCGCAAACGATCACATGGCCATCGCCGTGATGGACACGTTGCGCCTGCAACTCGGTCTGCGTGTGCCCGCCAATGTTTCCGTGGTGGGCTTCGACGATGTGCCGCAGGCGGCATGGGCCTCGTATCAGCTCACCACGGTGCGCCAACCGACCGAGCGCATGATCGACGTCACGGTGGAACTGCTGATCCGGCAGATCGACAGCGAACAGGCGCCGCGCGAAGACATCGTGCTGCCGGCTGAGCTGGTGTTGCGCAGTACGGCGCGGTTGCCGCCGTCTCCCCTAATTGGGCAGCGCGACACCGGAGGGATGCGCGGGTGACTGCCGGCCACCCAAATGTGACAAAACTCCCCCTCTGGCCCCGGGAGACTTGTACCATGACGTACGGCGCATCGTCCTTTGCGCCATCCGCCGTGCGTTCGTAGTATCGGACGAGAGACGAATCGTGCGACGCAACGAGACGGTGTCTTGCTTGCCGCGACAGCCGCGGGGTGCACAGGCGTGTGACCGGTCTGAATACCTGGAGTGACTTCATGAAAACCAGAACGGCAATCTTGGCAGTGGTGTTGTCAGCGGTCTTGGCGGGATGCGGAAGCAGCGATTCCACCGGCTGCATACCCGGAACACCCACGGCACTTTTCCCGGACCGCTGTACCACGAGTACCGGCACTGGCTCGGGAGGCACTGCGGTAGGTACCGCGACGCTCGCACTCGCATTGACGAATTCCTCCGGCGCGGCGACCACACAGGTGTCTCCGGACCAGGCCGGTGTGCTCAAGGCAACCGTAAAAGACGGAAGCGGTGCCGCGGTGGCGAATGCCGCGGTCACGTTCACCACGACCGACAATACGGGCGCCTTCGTGCCCTCGTCGGGTACCGCATTGACCGATGCCAGCGGCGTGGCGCAGGTGGGCCTGCCGGCGGGTACGCAGGCCGGCGCGTTCACCGTGACGGCGAATACCGCGGTGAGCGGCACGGCGGCGAAGGGGACGACCAGTTACTCGGTCGTGTTTCCGACGCTCACGCTGAGCGCGCTCAGCATCAATCCGGCAACGCTCTCGTCCGGCGGCAACGCCAGCGTCGCCGTCACCGTGTCGAGCGGATCGTCGCCCTATGCGCCCCCGCTCCCGGTGTCCTTCAGCTCACCCTGCGTCACTGCAGGAAAGGCCACGATCGGCTCACCGGTGCTGACGCAAAGCGGCATCGCGACGGCGAGCTACGTCGACAAGGGCTGCGGCGTCGCCGACGTCATCACGGCGTCGGTCACCTTGGGCGGCGCAACGGTGACCCGGACTGGAACGATCACCGTGTTGCCGGCGAGCGCCGGATCGCTCAAGTTTGTCTCTGCAAATACCACCAACATCGCCCTCAAGGGCACCGGCGGTGTCGGTCGGCAGGAATTCTCGACGCTCACCTTCGCGGTGTATGACACCACCGGGAATGTAGTCGCGGGCAGGTTGGTCAACTTCGTGTTTGCCGACACCAACAGCGCGACAACCGTGGGCGGCCTCACGCTGAACCCGACCTCGGCCACTTCCGCGGCCGATGGCACCGTGACGACACTCGTTACCGCGGGGACCATACCCACCTCGGTGCGGGTGGTCGCTTCGACCGGCGGTGTAAGCACCCTTTCGAACGTTCTCGTCATTTCCACTGGCGTGCCGGACCAGAAGCACTTCTCTCTCTCGACGGAAGTTGGGAACTGCGAGGGAGGGAATTTCGATCAGGAGTGCAGCACCGTGACTGTGACGCTGGGTGATCATTTCGGGAACCCCGCGCCGGATGGCACAGCGGTGAACTTCACCACAAGCGGCGGCGTCATCGAAGCCTCGTGCTACACGGGCGATATACCGGTACCCACGACGCCGCTTGGCCAGACAACCAATTCCAAAGTCGGTCCCGGGTCGGGAACCTGCAGCGTTGTTCTACGCTCAGGAAACCCGCGCCCGCCGACCGGTCGCGTGACGATACTCGCCTATGCGCTTGGCGAGGAGGACTTCTTTGATAGCAACGGGAACAACGTGTACGACTCCGGTGAGCCCTTCGACAACAAGAGCAAAGACATCTTCCGCGACGATAACGAGGACGGAATCTGGAACCCGGGCGAACCCTGCATCGGCCCCAACACCAATGGCATCTGCAGTTCGGTGGAAAGCCCGCCTATATACAACGGGGTCCTGAATCTGTCGCAAGCGCCTCATGGTCCGCCGACCTTGTACGTATCGAGGCAACTGATTCAGATTTTCTCAGGCAGTTCCGCGGCGATTTCCTTCAATCCGCCGGCACTCGTCTGCGCGCCGGGTGGGACCACCGACGTGCAGTTCACGGTTACGGACCAAAACGGAAGAATCATGCCCGCTGGCACCAAGATCGAGCTGAGTGTGGTGGTCGGCACCGCTGGCGATGCCACTGTGACACCCGCCCTCTTCACCGTGCCAAACGTCGTTCTGGCAGTTGGTCAGCCACTGCTCATCCCAACCTATACCGCAACCGTGGGATGCGGCGCGGCAGGAGGGAGTGGGCGGTTGTTTGTCAAGGTGATTACGCCAAACGCCATCGAAACGCCAACGAGCATCCCGATCAACTGACGACGCTCAACGTGCCCGTTCAAACGGGCTGAAACCACACACCCGGCTGCCCTCGAGCCGGGTGTGTCACATCCGTCGGTGCGAAACCCCGCTCAAGCCAACCGCCCATCCCGGAAATCGTTGAGCGCCTGGTAGATTTCTTCCTTGGTGTTCATCACGAACGGACCGTATTGCGCGATCGGTTCGTTGAGCGGCCGGCCGGCGATCAGCAGCGCCTTCGCGTCACCGCTGGCCTCGATCACGACGCCGTCGGCCTCACGATCGTTCGCGAGAATCGCCATGCGCTGTGACGGCACTGCGTCTCCGGCGATGCGGACTTCGCCGCGATACACGTAGACGAACGCGTTGTGCCCGACGGGCAGGGGCTGCGCAAAGCGCGCCCTAGCCGGCAGATGCAGATCCAGGTACAGCGCCGCGGTGGCCTCGCGCGTCACCGCGCCGCGCACGCCGTGGCTCTCGCCGGCAATCACGGTCACGGCGACGCCCGCGTCGGTGACCAGGCGCGGCAGATCGGCCGCGGTGAAATCCCGATACCAGGGCGCGTTCATCTTTTCGTGACTGGGCAGGTTCAGCCAGAGCTGGAAGCCTTCCATCACGCCCTCTTCCTGCTGCGGGATCTCGGAATGGATCACGCCGCGACCCGCCGTCATCCACTGCACGCCGCCGTTTTCGAGCAGTCCCTCATTGCCGGCACTGTCGCGATGCTGCATGCGACCGGCGATCATGTAGGTGACAGTCTCGAAACCGCGGTGGGGATGATCGGGGAAACCCGCGATGTAGTCGTGCGGATCGTCGCTGCCGAAGGCGTCGAGCATCAGGAAGGGATCGAGCCGCTGCTGCAACGAGTGCGTCAGCACGCGCGTCAGCTTCACGCCGGCGCCGTCCGTGGTCGCCATGCCGACCACGAGTCGCTCGACGGCACGCGCTCGCGTGACCGGCGTTGTTTGGGATGGTGTCGTCGTGTTCATGCCGTCTCCTTGTTCAAGACTCGCAACCGTGATCTCAGGCGAAGGCCACCTCAAGATCCGCATCGGCTTGCGCGTATCCCTGCTGCGCGGCTTCCGGTCCCATGTTCAGGCCTTCCGCATAGATGAAATGCACATCGGTCATGCCGAGAAAAGCGAGCACGGTCTTCAGGTACGGAACCTGGCTGTCGGATTCCATGTCGCGATGCCGCCCGCCCCGCGCCAGCGCAACGTACACCGTCTTGCCCAGGACCAGGCCCTGCGGCCCCTTTTCGATATAGCGGAAGGTTACTCCGGCGCGTGCGATCGCGTCGATCCAGTTCTTCAGCTGCGCGGGCACCCCGAAGTTGTACATCGGAACGCCGAGCACGAGCACGTCGGCCGCCTGGAGTTCGGCGATCAGCTCGTCGTCGAGCGCAACGCGGGCCGCCTGCTCCGGACTGCGCGCAGCGGCGGGGCTGGTGAGCGCGGTGAGCCCGCCCTCGTCCAGCGCCGGATGCGGACTGGCGGCCAGATCGCGGGTAATCAACTCTGCCTCGGGGTTTTCCGCGCGCAGCCGCTCGATGATCGTGTTGGCGACACGCGTCGAGTTTCCGTCGCGCCGGGCGCTGGCATTCACTTGCAGGACTTTCATGTTTTGCTCCGTAGCGGAGTGATGGGTTATGCCTACTTTAATTGTTGCAGGATGCTCGGAGAAGACCATAAATCGGATAATATTGTCCCGCTCATGGAACAATTGGATCCGAATGACCTGCTGATCTTCGCGCGTGTCGCCGAAGCGGGCAGCTTCACCCGCGGGGCGCAGCGCATCGGCTTGCCGCGTTCCACGGTGTCACGCCGCATCGCGCGACTCGAGGAGCGTCTGGGTGAGCGCCTGCTGCTGCGCACCACCCGACGCGTGACGATCACCGAGTTCGGTCATCAGCTTCTGGAACACGCGCGCCAGGTGGCGGCCGAAGTCGACGCCGCGACGGCGCTGGGTGAATATCGTCAGGCGCAACCGAGCGGCCGACTCCGGGTATCGATCCCCAGCGACTTCGCCAACCTGCTGCTGGGCGACATGCTGGCGGCCTTCGTCGCCCTGCACCCGGCCATTTCGCTGGAGCTCGACCTGTCGCCCCGGCGCGTCGATCTGCTTGGCGAGAATTTCGATGTCGCGGTGCGCATGGGCCCCCTGCCCGACGACGCGCTGCTGGCGGCGCGACGCGTCGCGGTAATTCCCGGCAGCCTCTACGCCGCTCCGTCGTACCTGGCCGAGCGCGGCGATCCCGAATCACCGGACGATCTGGCCGAACACGATGCGCTGCGTCTGCTGCAGGCCAGTGGCGAGCCCGCCGGCTGGACGCTCGTGCGCGGTGAGCGGAGCTGGGAAGGGGTGTCGCCGGGCCGCGCAGCGGCCAATTCCCCGGAACTGCTGATGCGGCTCGCCTGCGCCGGCGCGGGGATCGCCGCGCTGCCCGACACCTTCGCCGCACCGGCCGTGCGCCGCGGAGAACTGCGCCGCGTGCTGCCCGACTGGTGTCTCCCCGCGTCGGCCGCCTATGCCGTATTCCCGGGGCGGCGTCTGATGCCGGCGAAGACGCGCGCCTTCATCGACATGCTTTCCGCCGCGCTGGACACGCCCGCGCAGCGCAAGCCCGCGAGCACCGACTGAGCACACCCCATGAATCGTCTGATCTCACCATTGCGCTCCCGCGCGTCCTCCTTGCGCTGGCCACGGTGGTCGGCTCTTGGCTGCTTGTGCCCGTCATCTTCACACAGACCTATGCCACCGAATACTTCGCCACGAAGCCGCACGGCGGCTTGCGTTTTCCCGAGGGCAGCGTCGATTTCAATCCGCACTATGGCGATTTCCTGTACTTTTCGTTCGCCATCGCGGTCGCTTTCAACATCGCGGCCAGCATGTTTTGACACCGATATGCCCCGGTCGGACCCGACTGAACGCGACGAACCCGGTTACGACCTGACACGCAACTGCTCATGAACCGCCCTGCCACGATCAGCGAAATGCAGGCTCGCTACGGCCCGCGTTACCGCTGGCTGCTGCTCCTGTCGGTCATGGTCGGAACGATGGCGACGATCATGTCCTCGACCATCGTCAATGTGGCGATTCCCGACATGAGCCAGCATTTCACGCTGGGCCAGGACCGGGCCCAGTGGGTCACCTCCGGTTTCATGGTGGCCATGGCGGCGTCGATGCTGACCACGCCATGGCTGCTCATGCGCTACGGTTACCGGCGCACCTATGTGGGGAGCATGGTCCTGTTGCTGGTGGGCGGCATCTCCGGTGGTTTCTCGAACACCTACGCTCTGCTGCTCGCCGCGCGCGTGGCCGAAGGGCTGGCCGCGGGCATCGTGCAACCGATTCCCGCCATCATCATCATGCGGGCCTTTGAACCGCACGAGCAGGGCAGCGCCAGTGGCCTGTTCGGCATGGGTGTCGTCCTTGCTCCTGCCATCGGGCCGAGCATCGGTGGCGTCATGGTCGACTGGTTCGGCTGGCGGTCGATCTTTTTCATGGTTGTGCCGTTCTGTCTGAGTTCGCTGTGGCTGGCCTACCGCTATGTTCCGGTCACCGCACCGGGCGGTGTGGCCGCGAATCGGCGCGGTGCGACCCTGGACTGGCGCGGTCTGCTGCTCGTTGGCACCGGATCCTTGTGCCTGCTCAACGGCATGGTTGCACTGCAGGGCGACGCCCCAAGCCACGCCGTGCCTCTGCTGAGCGCCGCCGCCGTTGCCGTGGTGGTTTTCGTCCACTGGCAGCGCCGCATGGCCGGTGCCGGCCGGCAGCCGCTGATGAATCCGGAACTCTTCGGCTATCGGCAGTTCGCCATGGGCACCGTGGTTTCGTTCATCTACGGCACGGCACTGTTCGGTTCGACCTACCTGCTGCCGGTCTACATGCAGTTGGGCCTGGGTTTGTCCGCATCGTATGTCGGCAGCATCCTGTTCCCTGCGGGCCTGGTGCTGGCCGTCACAATCGCCCTGGTGGGACGGCTGGCAAACCGCCAACCGACCCACCGGCTGGTCAGCATCGGTCTGGCGCTGCTCACCTTGTCGTTTCTCCTGATGCGCACGGTGGACCTGAGCAGCACGGTCTGGCTGCTGGTGGCCTGGGCCATCCTGGGGCGCATCGGCCTGGGCTTCATCTTGCCCTCGCTGAACATCGGTTCGCTGCGCACCCTAAACAAGGACCTCCTTTCACAGGGATCGAGCACGATCAATTTCATCCGCATGCTCGGTGGCGCGATCGGCGTGAGCCTCTGCGGAATCGTTCTGGAATGGCGCTTGGCCGCGCATGGCGACTCGTTGACGTCGGCCGCCAGCAGCCCGGCCCGACTGGCCGCATTCAACGAGTCCTTCATGATGCTGGCCGGCTTGTGTGCGCTGGCGCTGGTTGCCGCATGGCAGCTTCGCGAAGTCCCGGCAGCAGCGCGCATCGATCCGAAGAGCTGAGCGCAGCGCCGCTCATCGCTGCCCGTCGCCGCCCATCGGCGCCTTGCGTCCGCGGACCACCCGTTTGCGCGACACTGGGACCATCCGGTTCGCAAACGCGAAACCGGAAATCCAGACGCGTCGAAATCACACAGTGGCGATCGTGATCTCGACTGAAATTTCGCGTCCTTGCGCCGTCGGGAGGGGATCCATGAAGGCCGGGAGAATCAAGCCGGAATCGTGGTCGATGCGATCCAGGATCTGGGGCGAGTGTAAGCGGGGGCCCGGCGGCTTGCGCGCGCCGGGCCGAGTGCTAGGACTTCACCGGCGCTGGCCGATTTTCCGGATGACAGTCGGTGCCCGGATCGATATGCATCCAGGGACGGGCGCTGTTGGTCCAGATGTTCATGACCGTTTTCATGTCGTTCGAGTCATCGAGCGTGCCGACCCTCAGGACCATCACCTCGGGCATTTTCGCGCGCTGGCTGTAGATGGGCGAGCCACAATCGCCGCAGAAATAGCGGTTGAGAATGTTTCCGCTCGCCGCGGTGTCGGCGAACACCTTGGGCGCTCCGCTGGTGAAGGTCACCGCGCTCGTCGGGACGACGGCGTTGTGCATGGCCCCGCTCCCGGAGGCTTTCTGGCAGTGGGTGCAGTGACAGACTATGATGTTCTGCAGCGGCTGACTGACGGTGTAGCGGATCTTTCCGCACAGACAACCGCCTGTAATCTGGTTGGGCATGTGTCGTCCTCGATCGTTGGTTGGGCCAGGTCGATGATACCGCTCGGGCACGCGACACGGCACGTGCAGCACGCTTTCCATTCTTCCCTTATCCTGAAAACGCCGTGCTCCAGGACGAGCGGCGGCAACACAATCTTCTGCACGAGGTATCGATGAACAAGCCATTCAAGACCATTCTGGCAGCGGCCGCACTTTCTCTGGCCACACAGGCGAGCGCACAGATCACCTTCTTCGAACACGATCAATTCACGGGCCGCTCGTTCACCACGTCGGCGGAAATCACGAACTTCCAGCGCTACGGCTTCAATGACCGCGCCTCGTCGGCCGAGGTGCGTGGCGAGCGCTGGGAAGTATGCGAAGACACGCGCTTCAATGGGCGCTGCGTCGTGCTGCGCCCGGGTCGGTATCCCTCTCTTGCGGCGATGGGTTTGAACGACCGTGTCTCATCGACGCGGGCCGTGAGCAGCAATGCGCGCATCGACGAGCGTCGTTATGCGCCGGCTCCGATCGTTCCACAAATCACCTTCTTCGAAGGCGAGGGCTATTCCGGCCAGGCATTCACCGCGACGGACGAGATTCGCGATCTCCGGCGGGCGGGCTACAATGATCGTGCGTCTTCGGTCGAAGTGGTCGGCGAGCGCTGGGAGATTTGCGATGACGTTCGCCTGCGCGGTCGCTGCGTCGTCCTGCGCCCGGGTCGGTATCCGTCCCTGTTCGCAATGGGCTTGAATGACCGCGTCTCGTCGGTGCGCGTCTTGAGTCCGCTCGAACGCATCGATGGGCGTCGCTACGCGCCCGCTCCGGTCGCGGCGCCCGCCCCGAGCGTCGCGCGGATCACCTTCTTCGAACGGGAAGGCTTTGCCGGCCGCTCTTTCACCACGGAAGTCGAGATTGCCAATCTCCAGCGCTACGGCTTCAATGACCGTGCCTCGTCGGTCGAGGTGTTCGGCGAACGTTGGGAGATTTGCGACGATGCCCGCTTCAGCGGTCGCTGCGTCCTCCTGCGCCCGGGTCGGTACCCGTCGCTGGCCGCGATGGGTTTGCCCGACCGCGTTTCCTCCGCACGGATGGCAGACCGGAGGGAACGCAGCGACGAGCGTCGCAACGCGCCGCCCCCGGTCGCGGCGCCCGACTACCGTCGCGGCAGGGACGAGCGGCTGTATGAGGCAAACGTCACTTCCGTGCGCGCAGTGCTTGGTGCGCAGGAGCAGAAATGCTGGGTCGAACGCGAACAGGTCACGGTCGAGCGGGCCAACCCGGGCGTTCCCGGAGCCATCGCTGGCGCCGTCATCGGCGGCATCCTCGGTCACCAGATCGGCGGCGGGCGCGGCAAGGATCTCGCCACGGTCGGTGGCGCGATTGCCGGAGCCGCGGCGGGCGCCAACATGACGCGCGACAGCGGCGGACAACAGGTGCAGACGCAGGACGTCCAGCGCTGCACCACGGTGCCCAACCAGGCGAAGCCGGATTACTGGGATGTCACCTACACGTTCCGCGGTCAGGAGAATCGCGTGCAGATGACCACACCCCCGGGATCCACGATTACCGTGAACGAGCGGGGCGAGCCGCGTTTGTGAGCGCCTGAAACGGCGCATCGAATTCACATCCTGAGAATATCTGGAGGGCAGTGATGAAGACCATGGGGATCAAGACAGGACGCGTGCTGGCATTTCTTCTGGTGGGTCTGCTGGCAAGCGCCGGGGCCATGGCCGAAAAGCCGGATGGCGCGGGCGGCGGCAAGCACGGCAAGTTCAAGCAGAGCAAGCAGGACAAGCAGGATCAGAAGGCGGAGAAACACAATCGGAAGAGCGATCCGATCCGGGTGGGCGGCTATTTCCGGGAGGAGCAGCGCACGGTGGTGTACAACTACTATGGTGAGCAATACCGAACCGGCCGTTGCCCGCCGGGGCTGGCCCGTAAGAACAACGGCTGCATGGCGCCGGGACAGGCCAGGAAGTGGGTCGTGGGACGGGCATTGCCGCCTGAGGTCGTCTATTACGAAGTGCCGCCGTCCGTCGTCGTGCAACTGGGCGCGCCGCTGCCGGGACACCGCTATGTGCGCGTGGCTTCCGACATCCTGCTGATCGCGATCGGCACCGGGATGGTGATCGACGGGCTTCAGGATCTGGGTCGCAGGTAGTCCGCTCCCGGGTCCTGTCAGCGCGCGAGCAGCAAATAGCTGGCCGCGATTGCGGCCAGCCACAGCGTCACGCTGACGAGCAGCAGCACGGGCCGCCAGCCAAGTGAAACCACCTCGCGTAGCGAGGTCTTCAGGCCCACGGCGGCGATGGCCACCACCAGGCACATCTGCGAGGCCTGTGTCGCCAGCGCCTGCATCGACGGCGGGACCACGCCGGTGCTGTTCACGAGCAGCAGCACCGCGAACACCACCGCAAACCCGGGAAGCATGGGCGCGCCGCTGGGCGCGGCGGCGCGCCCGCGCAGCACCAGTGCAATGCACAGCAGCAACGGCATCAGCAGCGCCACGCGCATCAGCTTGGTGACCGTGGCCGCATCGCCTGCCGCGGGCGAAAGCGTGTATCCGGCGCCGACCACCTGCGCCACGTCGTGGATCGTCATCCCGATGAAGAGCCCCGCGGTCGCGCTGTCGAAACCAAGCCAGCGCGTGAGCGCCGGATAAAACAGCATCGCCACGGTGGAGAGCGCGGTCACGCCCACGACCGTCAGCGTGGTGTCGCGCTCGAGTCCGTCGCGATGCGGCAGGATGCTGGCGATGGCCAGCGCGGCGGACGCCCCGCAAATCGCGGTGGCTCCGCCCACGAGCAAACCCAGGCTGCGCTCCAGCCGCAAGGCGCGCGCCAGGACCAGCCCGGCCAGCACCGTGGCTGCAACGCCCGCCATCAGCGCCAGCACGGTCTGCCAGCCCGCGTCGCCGACGTTGGCGAGCGTCAGCCGCAGGCCCAGCAGGGCCACGCCGGTGCGCAACACGGTGCCGGCGCAGAACTGGAGCCCGGGTCGCATCCGGACGTCTTCCCCGAGAAAATTCAGCGACATCCCCAGCAGCAGCGCGAAGAGCAGCATCGAGCCCTTGTAGTGCCCGCCGAGAAACGCCGCCGACATGCCCACGAGCAGCGCCACGGCGACGCCCGGAAACAGGGTGCGTGCGGCATCGCGGCCGCCGGATAAGCTCAGGTTCATGGGTGCGGCCTCGGCGAAAGTCCTGCGGGTGAAGTGGCCCCGATGCAGGGCCGTCCGGCTTCAGTTCGACGGAAGCGAAGGGTACCGGATTGCGGGCGACTAGAATTGGGGGCTGATGGAACCAATGTCCGCCACCCCTGCCCCCCTGCGTATCGCACGTGCGAGCCCAGCGCCATCCGCGCTTCGCCGACTGCGGACTACGGCCCTGGTTCTCACTGCGCTCGCGCTCGTTGCCTGCGGCACTGCGCCACGCCAACCCACGGCCGAACCACCGCGCACACCGCCCGCCACGCCCACCATCGCGGCACCCACCGTCGCGCCCCCGCTGAAGATCGCACTCGCGCTCGGCGGCGGCGGAACGCGCGGCTTCGCGCACATCGGCGTGATCAAGGCGCTCGAGGCGCAGGGCATCGTTCCCGACATCATCGTCGGCACCAGCGCGGGTGCGGTGGTCGGCGCACTCTACGCAGCCGGTTACACCGGCTTTCAGCTGCAGGAACTCGCGATCCCGCTGCAGCGTGAATCGATCGTCAGCTGGATCCCGACGCGGCGCGGCTTTCTCGATTGCGAGCGGTTGCGCCGCTACGTGAACGAGCGGGTCGAGCAGCGCCCGCTCGAGAAGCTGGCGCGCACCTTCGGCGTGGTCGCCACGGACTTCGAGACCGGCAAGGCCATCGTGTTTCGTACCGGCGAGACGGGACTTGCGGTGTGCGCATCGAGCGCGGTGCCGGTGGTCTTCGTGCCGGTGCGCATCAGCGGGCGCGACTACGTCGACGGTGGACTGGTCAGCCCGGTGCCCGTGCGCATCGCGCGCTCATCGCTGGGCGCGGACTTCGTGATCGCGGTCGACATCTCGAGCCGCCCCGAGGACAACCGCACCCTCGACGTGATCGACGTGCTGATGCAGAGTTTCGACATCATGGGGCAGACGATCAATCGCAGCGAACTCGCGAACGCCGACGTCGTGATTCGTCCCGCCACGGCGCGCATTCAACAGGGCAGCCTCGACGATCGTCACGTGGCGATCCTGGAAGGAGAAAAGGCGGCAAACGCTGCGCTCCCCGAACTGCGCGAAAAACTCGAGGCCCGGCGCCGGTCGCGCTGAGCGCAGCGCACCGCCGAGGGGAGATCGCGCCACGCAGGGCGCGATCCCTTTCCCGCTCAGACCTTGGCGAGCGCCTGTTCGAGGTCCGCGATCAGGTCGTCGATGTGCTCGATGCCGATCGACAGCCGCACCGTATCCTCCGTCACGCCAGCCTTCTCGAGTTCCGCGGGCGCGAGCTGCCGGTGGGTCGTCGAAGCCGGATGGCAGGCCAGCGACTTGGCGTCGCCGATGTTCACCAGCCGCGTGAAGAGCTCCAGCGCATCCTGAAAGCGCGCGCCGCCGTCGCGCCCACCCTCGGCCCCGAAGGTGAGGATGCCCGACGGGCGACCGCCCATGTACTTCTGCGCCAGGGCGTGCTCGGGGTGTCCCGGCAGTCCCGTGTAGTTCACCCACTTCACTTTCTTGTGCGACTGCAGGAACTCGGCCACCTTGTGCGTATTCTCGGTGATGCGCTCCATGCGCAGCGCGAGCGTCTCGATGCCCTGCAGAATCAGGAAGGCGTTGAACGGGCTGATGGCCGCGCCCATGTTGCGCAACGGCACCACGCGCGCACGCCCGATGTACGCTGCCGCGCCGAGCGCCTCGGTGTAGACGACCCCATGGTAGGAGACGTCCGGTTCGTTGAGCCGGCGGAACCGCTCCTTGTGCTCCGCCCACGGGAACTTGCCGCTGTCGACGATCGCGCCGCCGATCGAATTGCCGTGGCCGCCCAGATACTTGGTGAGCGAGTGCACGACGATGTCGGCGCCGAACTCGAAGGGTCGCAGCAGGTATGGCGTGGGCACCGTGTTGTCGACGATCAGCGGCACCCCGTGCGCATGGGCGATTTTCGCGATGCGCTCGATGTCGGTGATGTTGCCCAGCGGGTTGCCGATCGACTCGACGAAGACCGCCTTGGTGCGCGCATCGATGAGCTTTTCGAAGCCTGCGGGGTCGCTGTGATCGGCGAAACGGGTCTCGATACCGAACTGCGGGAGCGTGTGCGCGAACAGGTTGTAGGTACCCCCGTAGAGACGCGCCGACGAGACGATGTTGTCGCCCGCCTCGCTGATCGTCTGGATGGCGTAGGTGATCGCAGCCTGCCCTGAGGCGAGCGCGAGCGCGGCGATGCCGCCCTCGAGTGCCGCGACGCGCTGCTCGAGCACGTCCTGCGTCGGGTTCATGATGCGCGTGTAAATGTTGCCCGGCACCTTCAGGTCGAACAGATCGGCGCCGTGCTGCGTGTTGTCGAACGCATAGGACGTCGTCTGGTAGATGGGAACCGCGACGGCGCGCGTGGTCGGGTCGGGCTGGTAGCCGGCATGAACAGCCAGGGTTTCGATCTTCATGTTGTTCTCCTCGGGAATCGGGCGGGGACACAGTGCAAAGCGGGCCGAAATCGGGCCGCTGTCCGGGGCGGCATTATTGCGCGGTGCACAAGCCGCAGGAAATACGTTTTTCTGCTTTGCTTATCCGCGAGCGACGGAATCGGCGACGATGCGCAGCAGCAGGCGGGCGGCCGGGTCGAGCAGTTCATCCGGAAACGCGTAGGCGGGGTCGTGCAGTGCCGCAGCATGCTCGCCCGCCCCCAACCCGAACAAGGCCCCGGACGTGCGCGCCGTGAAGCGCCCGAAGTCCTCCGACCAGCGAAACGGTTCCGCGGCGCCGACCACGGGAAGGGAATCCGCCGCACGCCGGATGCAGGCGACGGCCGCGGGCGCATTCGTCGTTGCCTCGAACACATCCTCGTAGCCGATGGTGGGCGTGAGCCCGGCGTCGCGCGCGACGCGCGCCACCATTTCCTCGCAATGACGCACCATCCGGGTCATCGTCGCGTCGGTGGCGCTGCGCAGCGTGACGTAGACCTGCGCGTCTCCCGGTGCGGTGCCGAAGGCCCGCTCGCCAAGCCTTGCACCGACCACGGTGGCGAACGCGATTTCGTCGTCGCTCCCGAAGCGCGCCGCCAGTTTCTCGAACTCCCCGATCAGCCGGCACATTGCGCCCGCCGGCGAGCGGCCGGTCTCAGGCTGCGCCGCATGCGCAGCCTTGCCCGTCAGTGCGAGCACCATGCCACGCGAGGCGCAGGTGAACGCGCCCGGACGCACGACGATGGTCCCCAGGGGATAGCCCGGCAGGTTGTGCAACGCGAACACCCAGTCCGGCGAGATCTGCGCGAAGCGCGGGTCGGCCAGCACGGCCGCCGCCCCCGCGCCCGTCTCCTCGGCTCCCTGGTAGAGCAGCACCACGCGGCCCCGGCGCGTGCGCTGATCTGCCAACGCACTGCCCACCGCCGCAAGAATCGCCATGTGTCCATCGTGGCCGCAGCGATGCGCGGCCGCGCCCTGCGCTCCCACCGGAACCGCGTCGAGTTCGCAGCGCAAGAGCACGGTGGGTCCGTGTGTCGCTTCTCCGAAGGCGAAGGCGAGTCCGGCGCCCCCGAGTTCCGTGAGGCTCAGGTCCGGGCGCAGCGGTGCGAAGAAAGCCGCGATGTGATGCGCGGTGCCGTGTTCGGCGCCCGAGAGTTCCGGATGCCGGTGCAGGACGTGACGCAGTTCGAGCGGGGTCATTGCAGCCCGACCCGGACGTTCAGGCATGTAATACGGTCAACCACGCCGAGGCGGGCTTGCTGCCGGTGTTGCGAATCGTGTGCGGCACGTCGGCGTTGTAGCGCACGAGTTCACCTGCCTTGACCACGCGCTCGGTGTCTCCGCTGGTCACCGTCAGCGTCCCCGCGGTCACGAAAATATGCTCGCTGGTCCCTGGGGCGTGAGGCTTGCTGTCGAGCCGACCCTTGGGGTCCGCGCTCAGTTCGTACCACTCGTGCGAGCCGGCCGTGGACATCGGGCCGAGCACGCGCAGCGTAAGCAGTCCGTCGGCGCTGCCGATCAACGGCAGCGCATGTCCGGGAACGACGTCGAGGTCGGCACCATGGGGCTGCGTGCCGAGTGCCTCCCCGATCGAAACGCCCAGCGCGGTCGTGATGCGCCAGAGCGTCGCAACGGTGGGATTCGTGGCGTCGCGCTCGATCTGCGAGAGCATCGAACGCGAGACGCCCGACATCTGGGCAAGCGTCTCCAGCGACAAGTGCCGGCTCTTGCGCAGCCGCTTGATGGTGGATGCAACGGACGGCGGTTCACGTTCCGAGATCATGGAAACATTTCCCTTATGTTGACTTGTCCGCGACAGTCATCCACTATATCGGAAATAACACCGCTCCGGAAGAATCATGACCTCCCCCCAGAGAATTCTCGTCACCGGCGCCACCGGCCAGATCGGCACGGTGCTGTCCGCCGCACTGCGCGCTGCCCACGGCAGCGATGCGGTACTGTGCACCGACATCGTCACGCCTCCACCCGCCTCGCCGTGTGCGGAGCGCTTCGCGACGCTCGACGTACTCGATGCCGCGCGCCTGCGCGCACTGGTGGCCGAGCACCGCATCGAAACCGTCTACCATCTCTCCGCCGTGCTTTCGGCGCGCGGCGAGGCCGATCCGCTGCGAACCTGGGAGGTGAATGTCAACGGGCTGATCAACGTCCTCGAAGCCGCTCGCGAGGGCCTGATCGCGCGCGTGTTCTTTCCCAGCACGATCGCTGTCTTCGGACCCAATGTGCCACCCAATGGCACCCCCGACGATGCCGTGCTCAATCCGACCACCGTCTACGGAATGAGCAAGGCAGCCGGCGAGAACTGGTGCGCCTACTACCACGCCCGCTGGGGTGTCGACGTGCGCGGGCTGCGCTACCCGGGCGTGATCGGTCATCAGTCGCTGCCTGGCGGCGGCACCACCGACTACGCGGTGGACATCTTCCACCAGGCGCTCGAGAACGGACGCTACGAATGCTTTCTTGCCGCCGACCAGCGCCTGCCGATGATCTACATGGACGACGCGATCCGCGCGACGCTCGAGATCATGGCCGCCCCGGCCGAGCAGATTCGCCGGCGCACGAGCTACAACCTGCAGGGTCTGAGCTTCAGCCCCGCGGAGATCGCCGCCGAAATTCGCGGCGAGATGCGCCGGCGCGGGATCGGCGAACTGGAGATCGTCTACCGGCCCGACTACCGCCAGGCAATCGCCGCGTCGTGGCCGCGCTCGGTCGACGACCGCGAGGCGCGCCAGGACTGGAACTGGCGAGCGCGCTTCGAGCTCCCGCAATTGGTGGCCGACATGCTCGATAACCTCGCCGCGCACGCGACCTGCACCGTCTGAGGAGAAAAACGTGTACGCGAGCCTGCGCCCCGAGCTTGCCGCCGAACTCGCCGCGATCGACGCCGCGGGGCTAACCAAACGCGAAGCCGTGCTCACCTCGGCGCAGGGCGCTCGCGTGGTGGTCGGCGGAAGAGAGCTGATCAATTTCTGCGCCAACAACTACCTGGGTCTGAGCGCACATCCGGACGTGGTGGCGGCGGCACACGCGGCGCTCGACTCGCGCGGTTTCGGGCTCTCGAGTGTGCGCTTCATCTGCGGCACGCAGGATCTGCACAAACAGCTCGAGGCGGCCATCGCGCGTTTCGTCGGCATGGAGGACGCCATTCTCTATGCGGCGGCCTTCGACGCAAACGGCGGGCTGTTCGAGCCGCTGCTCGATGAGCGCGATGCCATCGTCTCGGACGAACTCAATCACGCCTCGATCATCGACGGTGTGCGGCTCTCCAAGGCGCGGCGCCTGCGCTACCGCAACAACGACATCGACGCGCTCGAAGACGTCGTGCGCCAGGCGCGTGCCGAAGGCGCGCGGCGCGTGCTGATCGCCACCGACGGCGCGTTCTCGATGGACGGCGTCATCGCGCACGTCGATCGGATCTGCGACGTGGCGGACCGCCACGACGCGCTGGTGATGATCGACGATTGCCACGCGACCGGATTCCTCGGCGCCACCGGACGCGGCAGTCACGAGTTGCGCGGTTGCATGGAGCGCGTCGACATCGTCACGGGCACGTTCGGTAAGGCGCTCGGCGGCGCTTCGGGTGGCTTCACGGCGGCGCGGCGCGAGATCGTCGACCTGCTGCGCCAGCGCTCGCGCCCCTATCTCTTCTCGAACACCCTTCCCCCGGCGGTCGTCGGCGGCTCGCTGCGGGCGATCGAACTGATCTCCGGGTCGAGCGCGCTGCGCGACCGGCTCGAAGCCAACACGCGGCGCTTTCGCGACGCGATGAGCGCGCTGGGCTTCACCATCCTGGGAGCGGGACATCCGATCTCGCCGGTGCTGCTGGGCGATGCGCCGCGCACGCAGGAGTTCTCGCGGCGCCTGCTCGCCGAAGGCATCCTCGCGGTCGGCTTCTTCCATCCGGTGGTCGGCCACGGCAAGGCGCGGATCCGCGTGCAACTCTCGGCGGTGCATACGGACGCCGACGTCGATGCCGCGGTGGCGGCGTTCGCGAAGGTCGGGCGCGCGCTATCGGTGATCGGCTGAGGGCGCGGCGCGGAGTGGCGTGCTGTCTTTGGCCCCGCGCGCCGGCTTTCGGCGCGGCGTGCTGTCGTCAGGCCGATTCAGTCGTCGCTCGTTACCGACTTGGTGAATCGGCCTGACCACATCACGCTTTTGGGCATGCGGGCGCATGAGCCAGCAAGTCGGCAAGCACAGCCCTCGTGTTGGCAACCGCCGCACCAGCCGCCAGTCCCTCGCGCTCAGGTCTCGCGCCGACGTTGGCGTGGCGCACCGCGCTCCCGCGCGCCCGATCGGCCCGTGATCCGATCGGGCACGCGTCCGCCAGCGGCGCGCTGGGCATTGCAGCGGCGCGCAACCATATTGGATGGTGCTTTGGCGCGCGCGTTCATCCGTCGCGGCTGCGTGGGTGCGCGGATGTATGCGCCGTAGTCACGCTTGCAAGCCCAGGCTGTCTTGCTTGCAGGCCCACGCCGTCGCCGGCGGGCGGCCTCGCGGCGCGTGGCGCCCGGGTCACGTGCCGGGCGCCCGCCGCGAGACGCTTCGCCGTCGTTGCTGCACGCATGGAGCGTGAACCACACCGCGTCAACGAAGCGACTGCAAGCGAGCCGAGACGACACTCAGCGCGGTGTGGTCAGGTGTCCGCACAAAGCGGGTAACGAGCCGCGACTGCGGACACCTGACCACGGCGCGCCACGCGAAAGCCGCCCCACCACGCGAGAAAGCCGAACACGCCACGCCGCCAAGCTACGGTAGCATTGCACGATGAATCATCGCTCGACGTCTCCCGACGCGCTGCCCATCGCCGAACTCGCCCTGCCCGCTCCGGGCGGCGCCATCGGCATGTGCTCGTGCCCCGGCAGCCGCTTCCGGGGCCGCGATCTCCAGGGTGATCTTGCGACGATCGCCGCGTGGGGCGCGGATGCGATGCTCACGCTGCTGCCTGACGAGGAACTCGAAGCCGCCGGGGTCGGTGGCCTTGGGGCCGCCGTGCAGGCCCGCGGCATCGACTGGTTTCACCTGCCCATCCGCGACATCAGCACGCCCGACGCTGCGTTCGAGCAGGCATGGGTCGAGGCCGGCGTGCGGCTGCGCGAAGTGCTGGGCGGCGGAGGCCGTGTGCTGGTGCACTGCATGGCCGGCATGGGCCGCACCGGAACGATTGCAGCCCGCCTGCTGGTCGAGTCGGGCTGGTCCCCCGAGGACGCCATCCGGGCGGTGCGCAAGTCGCGCCCGGGAACCATCGAGACCCCGGGACAACTCGCGCACGTCCGCGCCGCGGCCCATCGCAAGGGCTGACGGCGCGATCTGATCCGCGCGCGCCCCGCCCGAGCGGAGCGCGCGCGATTTTCTTCGCTACTGGGCAGTACGCTTCGCGAGTTCCTCGTGGACCGCGTGCGCCGCACGCTTGCCGGCTCCCGCTGCGAGGATCACCGTCGCCGCGCCAGTCACCGCGTCACCGCCCGCATACACCAATGCCTTGGAGGTCAGCCCGGTCTTCTCGTCGGCCAGCACACAGCCCTTCTTGTTGACCGAGAGGCCCGCGGTGGTTCGCGTGAGCAGCGGGTTGGGTGTCGTGCCGATCGCGAGAATCACGTTCTCGGCGGGCAGCACGAATTCGCTGCCTTCGATCGGAATCGGCCGTGCGCGTCCGGACGAGTCTGGCTCTCCGAGTTCCATCTTCTGGCAGCGCAATCCGCTTACCCAGCCCTCGCCATCGTCGATGATTTCGAGCGGGTTGGTGAGCCAGTTCATTTCGACGCCCTCTTCCATCGCGTGGTGATACTCCTCCACGCGCGCGCCCATTTCCTTCTGGCTGCGCCGGTAGACGATCATCGCCCGCTCGGCACCCATGCGCATCGCCGTGCGCACGGCGTCCATCGCCGTGTTGCCGGCCCCGATCACCGCGACGGTCTTGCCGACGTGCACCGGCGTGTCGGCGTCGGCGTCGTAGCCCTTCATCAGGTTGACCCGCGTGAGGAACTCGTTGGCGGACATCACGCCGTTCAGGTTCTCGCCGGGGATTCCGAGAAACTGCGGGAGGCCGGCGCCGGTGCCGATGAACACCGCCGAATAGCCCAGCTTGTTGAGCAGTTCGTCGAGCGTGATCGTCTTGCCGATGATCACGTTGCAGATGATCTCGACACCCATCGCCTTCAGGAGCCCGATCTCCCAGTCGAGAACCTCCTTGGGCAGGCGGAACTCGGGGATGCCATAGCGCAATACGCCACCCGGCGCGTGCAGCGCCTCGTAGATCGTCACGGGATAACCGAGCCGGGCCAGTTCGCCGGCGCAAACCAGTCCGGAGGGACCGGCGCCGATCACCGCGATCTTTTCCTTGCGCGTGAGCTTCGCGGAGACGCTCGGCGGCTGCGAACGTTCCCAGTCGGCGACGTAGCGCTCCAGATGCCCGATGGCCACCGGGTTGAAACGCAGCGTCATGCTGCACTCCGCCTCGCACTGCGACTCCTGTGGGCAAACCCGCCCACAGATCGCCGGCAATGGGTTGGCGCTGCGCAGAATCTTCGCGGCACCCGCCATGTCGCCGACCTTGACCGCGTGGATGAACTCCGGAATCGGCACGCTCACGGGGCAGCCGTTGACGCACACGGGGTCCTGACAGCGCAGGCAGCGCTCGGCCTCGAACTCGGCGTGGAACCCTGAGTACCCTTCGTTGACTTCCTCGAAATCGTGCGCGCGCGCCAGTGCCTCGCGCACCGGCATCGTCGTCTTCTCTGATCGCTTGAGCGGCATTAGATGGTGCCCCTTTCTTCCATGCAGCTGAGCCGGTCGACGGCCCGCTTTTCCTCTTTCACGTAAGCCTTGTTGCGTCGCATGGCGACATCGAAGTCGACCTCATGCGCGTCGAAACAAGGTCCGTCCACGCAGGCGAACTGCGCCTTTCCGGCCACCGTCACGCGGCAGCCGCCGCACATGCCGGTGCCGTCGACCATCAGCGGATCCATCGACACGAGCGTCTTCACGCCCGGACCGCGGGTGGTCTCCGCGACCGCGCGCATCATCGCCATCGGTCCGATCGCCACGACATGGTCCGGACGCCCGGGCCCGTCGCCGTCGATCAACTGCTGCAGACGTTGCGTGACGAAACCCTTGAATCCCTCCGAGCCGTCGTCGGTGCAGATCTCCACGTTGTCGCAGACCTCGCGCAACTCGTCGGCGAGCAGCAGCAAGTCCTTGTTGCGTGCACCCAGGATCACCGTGGTTCGGTCACCCCGCGCACTGAGCTCGCGCATCAGGCACAGGAGCGCGGCCGAGCCAAAGCCGCCGCCCACACCGCAGACGTGGCCGCCAGCGGGCAGCTCAATCGGACTGCCCATCGGGCCGGCTACATCCAGAATCTCGTCGCCCACCTCGAGCTTGTGAATGCGCTGCGTGGTGGCGCCAACCGACTGAATCACGAGCGTGAGCGTTCCCGCTTCCCGATCGTAGTTCGCGATGGTGATGGGGATCCGCTCGCCGCCCTCGCGCACACGCAGCATCACGAACTGCCCCGGTTGCGCCGAGGCCGCGATCAGCGGTGCATCGAGCAGGAAGTACTTGGTTACCGGAGTGAGCATCCGGGTTTCGATGATTCGAGCCATGTTTTCTCTCCAGCCTAGAGCAACGGGTGCTCGCCCATCGCCTTGATCCGCGCCCAGCGCCGGTCCGTTTCCTTCTGAATTCCATCGACGAAATCGGCGTACTCGGGCTTGAGAAGGTGGCGCGTCTTGCCCATCTGCTTGAGCCAGTCGGCCACCGGAATCCGGCGCCCGGTCAGGTCAGGATCGTAGTTCAGCGTTGTGTGCCCGTTCTCGATTTCGTAGAGCGGGAAGAAGCAGCTGTCGATCCCGGCCTGCAGGATGCTCTCGGCTGCGTTGTCCTCGACGCGCCAGTTCAGCGGGCAGGCCGAGTAGACCTTCGCATAGACGAGGCCCTCGTTTTTTGCGTACCACTGGGCCTTGGCGGCCTTGCGCATCAGGTCCTCGGCGTAGCCCTCGCTGGCCGTGAACACATAGGGGACGTGGCACGCCGCGAAAAGCTGCGCGGTGTCCTTGTGGTGATAACGCTTGCCAGGCAGCTTTCCGCCCACTTCGCTCGTCGAGGTCCGGTGGCCGAACGGCGTCGAGTAGGACAGCTGGGCGCCGGTGTTCATGTAGCCCTGGTTGTCGTACTCCAGAATGATCATCCGGTGGTTGCGGTGTGCGGCGCCCAGCGCTGCACCCATGCCGATGTCCATGCCGCCGTCGCCCGAAACCATCACGAAAGTGATGTCCTTCGAGGCGGGAATTTCGCCCCGACGCACGCGTTCGTAATACATCTCCACCAGCCCGCTGAGCGTTGCCGCGCCATTCTGGAACAGGTTGTGGATGTAGTTGATCCGATGCGCCGTTGCCGGGTATGCCGTGGTCACGACCATCGCGCAGCCGGTCTGGAACAGCACGACCACGTCGCCCGTGAGCACGCGGAAGAACTGGTTCAGCGTGGGGAACGCCCCGCAGCCCGGGCAGGCACCGTGTCCGGGCGCGATGCGCTTGGGAACGGCGGTCATCTTCCAGATCGGTGCCAGATCGACCTTGAGCCGACCGGTCTTCGCGTCACGGTGCACATCGGCCATGGATTCCGTGAAGTCTGCCCCGGTGATCGGCGGCAATCCAGGACGCGCACCGCGCTCCGGCGCACCGGGCGTGGCGCCGTGGTAGGCGAAGGGAACGGTCACGACCCCCGATTTCTCCGTCTCGAGCGCTTCGGCGAAAAACGCCTCGGC